>CBFHPU010000143.1:0-1021 GCA_965657845.1 Pontimonas sp. | reverse complement strand
TGGCGTAAACAACGTGGTGTGACCGCATTTGAGACAGTGGCGTTTGACTTCGCCCAATCGGTTTGGGTCTACCCCATTGTGATGCTGCTCTCCGCCGCAGACGCCTTCACCATTGTGTTGCCCAGTGAAACCGTTGTGGCGGGACTGGCGAGTACGGCAATGAGCCTTGGTGCTCCGAACCTCGTGGGTTTAGGTCTAATGGCAGCACTCGGTGCTCACCTGGGTGACCTGGGTGTGTTTTTGGTCGGCCGTGGTCTGGCGCGAACCCGGTGGGTTCGCGATGGGTCGCGAATTGACAGGGCGTTACGGTGGACCAGGTCACAGCTGGACACACAGGGTCCGCTTTACATCATGTCGGCCCGCTACATTCCTTACGGCCGCATACTCGTCAACGCTGCAGCGGGTTCCAGTGGTTACCCGGTGTGGCGATTTGTGGCCCTCTCTGCTGTGGGGTGTGTGGTGTGGGCAGGTGCGTATGTCGGTATTGGAGCCGGGGCAGGGTCGTGGTTTGGCGATCAATGGTGGGTGGCACTCATTGTTGCTGTGGTGCTAGCCATCATCCTCGGGTTCATTGTGGACCGCCTGATTCGGCGGTCACACCAACGGCCCTGATCCAGCCCGGTGGTTACTCAGCGGGGGTGATGATGCGGCCCTGGAGTTGGTCGGAGTGCTCCCATAGGTACCAGGCGGCCACTGAACGATAAGGCTTCCACCGTTCAGCGATTGCGGGAGTGGCCTCACCAAAGAAATACTCCATTGACCGGCGAAGGCCCAGGTCACCTTGGGACCACACGTCGAGCCTGCCAAGGCCAAACATCATGAACATTTCTGCCGTCCAGGGGCCGATTCCCTTCAAGGCGGTCAGCGTCGAGATGACGGCGTCATCCGGTGCGTCGGTGAGAAGGTGGGGAGTGATGGTGTTGTTCAGAAAAGCTTCGGCTAAGCCGTGGCTGTAGGCGACTTTGGAGCGTGAAAACCCCACGGCGCGAAGGTCTTCTTCGCGTGCGGCGAGGAGACGCTC
>CBFHPU010000142.1:0-1021 GCA_965657845.1 Pontimonas sp. | reverse complement strand
GAGCGTCTCCTCGCGGCACGCGAAGAAGACCTTCGCGCCGCAGGGTTTTCACGCTCCAAAGTCGCCTACAGCCACGGGCTAGCCGAAGCTTTTCTGAACAACACCATCACCCCTCACCTTTTGACCGACGCACCGGACGACACGGTCATCTCGACGCTGACCGCCCTGAAGGGCATCGGCCCTTGGACGGCAGAAATGTTCATGATGTTTGGTCTTGGCAGGCTCGACGTGTGGTCCCAAGGTGACCTGGGCCTTCGCCGGTCAATGGAGCACTTCTTTGGTGAGGCCACCCCCGCAATCGCTGAACGGTGGAAGCCTTATCGTTCAGTGGCCGCCTGGTACCTGTGGGAACACTCCGACCAACTCCAGGGCCGCATCATCACCCCCGCTGAGTAATCACTGGGCTGGATCAGGACCGTCGGCGTGACCGCCGAATCAGGCGGTCCACAATGAAACCGAGGATGATCGCCAGCACCACCGCAACAATGAGTGCCACCCACCACTGATCGCCAAACCACGATCCTGCCCCGGCGCCAATACCGACATACGCGCTGGCCCAGACCACACACCCCACAGCGGAAAGAGCAACAAATCGCCAGACCGGGTAACCACTGGAACCCGCTGCAGCGTTGACGAGAATGCGGCCGTAAGGGATATAGCGGGCCGACATGATGTAGAGCGGACCCTGTGTATCAAGTTGTGACCTGGTCCACCGTAACGCCCTGTCAATTCGCGATCCATCGCGAACCAAGCGGGTTCGCGCCAGACCACGGCCGAGAAAAAACACGCCCACGTCACCTAGGTGAGCACCGAGTGCTGCGACTAGACCTAAACCCACCAGGTTGGGGGCGCCCAGGCTGAGTGCCGTACTCGCCAGTCCCGCCACTACCGTTTCACTGGGCAACACAATGGTGAAGGCGTCTGCGGCGGACAGCAGCATCACGATGGGGTAGACCCAAACCGATTGGGCGAAGTCAAACGCCACTGTCTCAAATGCGGTCACACCACGTTGTTTACGCCA
>CBFHPU010000141.1:0-1022 GCA_965657845.1 Pontimonas sp. | reverse complement strand
CCACCACGCTAGTGGCTCAGGTCACCTCGGGTGAGGCGTGAAAGTGCTCGGGTGGAACCTGGCCCAGAATGTAAGACCTCTCAACATCAGGGTCGTGTGCCACCACCCGGTTTCGCCCGTGGGCGATATCCGGGGTTCGAAAAAAATCAAAGCCATACAGATCGAGCTGCTCTGGTGACGCCAACGTCCTAGTCAGAAGATCGACGGCCATCGCCCCGGTCGAGGGGCGGTGGCCCAACTGTGTAATGAGCGCATCCTGCCAGGACGCCGGGTAATGCAAAAAGAAGCCCGCGAGATCGATACCAAAAAGGCTGCGCCCTTTTTGAGACATCAAGACCACACCGCGGCGTGCGGACCTCTTCGCCTTCCATAAAAACATGGCCTTTGCGCGAATGGTTCCACCGGTCAGAGTGAGAAACACGAAGTCGGTGCGTAGCCCTGTGCTCTCTGGTTGCAGGGCGGCGAAGGCGCCCTGATTGATGCGCACCACAATGTCGTGGGAATCAATATCGGGCCCGAAATCGGAACTCAACAGGCTCTCGGCACTACCCACGAGGGCCACAGTTTTCTCGTGCCACGGAAACACACCCGGGTTAGCCATCATCGCCTCCGGTGGCGACCTGGAACACTCGACCGGGTGCCACGGCCGATCGGACAAATTCTTCTTCAGCAACCGGGTCGTGGGGTGCCGCTTTGATAATCCCGGTATAGGTCGTCGGTGAACCCCAAAAATCGAACCCGTACACACTAATTTGTGACACGTCGGCGACGGTTCGGCGCAGTAGGTCGACTGCCATCGCGCCCGTTGAGGGCCTCGCACCCAATAACTCGTGAAGTTCTCGGTGCCATTCCACCGGGTACACCGGAATGAGATGTTTGAGGTCAATGCCGAAAAAGGTTCTCGCTTTAGGCGTCATTGCCACCACGGTGCCCGCCCTCATGCGGCCCCTGCTATACATCCACGCCTTATCCCAGGCGTAACCCGAGAGCGACATGAGTAACACGTCAGTGCGCACCCCGGT
>CBFHPU010000140.1:0-1056 GCA_965657845.1 Pontimonas sp. | reverse complement strand
ACAAAATGTTGGACTTGGGCTTCCTCCCCGATGTGGAGCGCCTCTTTTCACACACTCCCGCCCTTCGCCACACCATGCTGTTTTCGGCCACGATGCCAGGACCGGTGTTGACACTGGCCAGGCGTTTCATGACCAAACCGCTTCACATCCGCGCCCACGATCCCGAGGAAACACTGGCGCAGGCGAACATCAAACACTTTGTCTACCGCGCGCACCAGTTGGATAAGGACGAAATTATCGGCCGCATCCTCCAGGCGGAAGGTCGCGGGAAAACCATCATTTTCACCCGCACAAAGCGCGGTGCCGCGCGCCTGGTAGAAGAACTCACCGACCGGGGTTTTCCCGCGGCGGCAGTCCACGGTGATTTAAGCCAAGACGCCCGCGAGCGCGCCATGGTGGCGTTTCGCACCGGCAAGAAAGACATTCTGATTGCCACCGATGTCGCGGCGCGCGGTGTCGATGTGGATGACGTGACCCACGTGATTAACCACACCATCCCCGAGGATGAAAAGGCCTACCTCCACCGGGTGGGGCGCACCGGTCGGGCGAACAAGACCGGCATCGCGGTGACCTTTGTCGACTGGGACGACCTTCACAAATGGGCACTGATTAACCGTGCCCTCGAAATGGGTATCCCTGAGCCTCAGGAAACCTATTCGTCCTCTGATCATCTCTTCACCGATATGAACATCACCCCGGGGACGAAGGGCCGCCTGACGGCAACACCTATTCCCAACCGGGAAAAGCGTGCCGGTGAGTCACGATCGGGCGGTAACCGTGGCGGTAACCGTGGTGGCCAATCAGCGGGTAACCAGCCCGCCCGCGCGACAAACACCACCAGTGGTTCTTCTCAGACGGCGTCTGATGGTTCACCGCGTCCGCCGCGGCGTCGTAGGCGAAAAAGCTCACCACCACAGTCCTAATTGGCTTGGCCCGTGGGGGCATAGCCCAAGAGGTGGCCTTTTCTTACCCTGTCGCCAGGCAGCCGGCTAGGTCCGCCAACAGTGCCTATCCAGCGTCAGATAGCGGGCGGTGGCTATCCAGCGGTGGGAAGCA
>CBFHPU010000139.1:0-1070 GCA_965657845.1 Pontimonas sp. | reverse complement strand
CCGTTGTGACCACCGTGGCCACCACCACGCTTCAATCGAATGGTGCCCACGGGAAGATCCAAATCGTCGTGAATGACAATGACCCGCTCAGGCGTGGTCGAGAAGTAGCGCACCAGGGATGACACGGGACCACCAGAAGTGTTCATGTATCCGGAGGGAACCGCCAACACGATCGGCTGGGCGGGAACCTTGACCACATCTCCGAACGATTTCAGCCGCTTTAGCGCCAAGCCTTGGGCCTTGGCCCAGTCGGTGACCACGTCTTGACCGATGTTGTGTCTGGTGTGGGCGTATTTATCCCCCGGGTTACCTAGCCCCACAACGAGCCAGGGGGACGAATCAGATTCGTCCCCCTGGCTGCGTCGAAAAAACAGTGCTTACTCCTCGCTGGAAGAATCACCCGACGAGTCAGCGCCACCGCTGGCGCCGCCCGCGTCGCCCTCAGCAGCTGCCTCAGTAGTCGTGTCATCTTCTTCAGAAGAAGCGCGAGGAACGTAGATGGAGAGGATGAGTGCTTCAGGGTCACTGATCAAGGTGGAGCCTTCAGGCAACGGCAACTCTCCGGCGTGAATTTGCGTGCCCTCGGTCAAACCGTCGATGGAAATGGTGACCCATTCGGGAATGTTGGTCGCTTCCGCCTCGGCAGTAATGGTCAAGTTTTCGTACTGCACCATGGTGCCGCTGAAGGGTTCGCCTTCGACGTGGACACCGATATCAACGGTGACTTTTTCACCCTTTCGCACGACGACCATGTCGACGTGTTCAATGATCTGGCGTACGGGGTCGCGCTGCACGTCTTTGACCAAGACAAGCTTTTTACCGTCTTCGAGGTTCAACTCCAACAATGCGTTGGCGCGACGCGCGACGAGCATCATTTCGTGGGCGGGCAGTGACACGTGCAGGGGCTGTTCGCCGTGGCCGTAGACCACAGCGGGAACTTTGCCGGCCACGCGGAGTTTCCGGGCGGCGCCTTTTCCAAACTGGGCTCGCGTTTCGGCGGCCATTTGCTGATTGTCAGCCATTACTACTCTCTCCTTTGTCGGGCCGTGGCCCGGTGTGTCAATTCTCGA
>CBFHPU010000138.1:0-1076 GCA_965657845.1 Pontimonas sp. | reverse complement strand
CGCCTCGCCTCAGCGAGGATTGCTTTGTCTCCGCGCTCAACCCGCAAAAAAGCTCGCACGAGAAGCGCGTCGAGGGCTTCGAAACCAGTTTCCAAGGCGAGGCGTCCTTTGGAGTCAAAGGACATTCCCATGGTGGTCGAAAACTCTTCAATCATGAGCTGGGACAGCTCCTGATTTCCCATTCGGGCTTCACTCACCGGCCGAATATCGATGGGGTCACCGGCTCTAATCGAGCGGTAGCCCGGTTCCTGTCGAAACAGTCCCTCCATGCAATCGAAGACAACATCGAGACCCTCGGTGAGTGTGGTGGGTTTTGCGGAGCGAATGGCGTCCCGCAGTGCGTCAAGAGCACGCTGCTGATTTCTCCCAGCCAAGGTTTGGAGCATCGCCAAACGGTCGGGAAAGTAGCGGTAGATGGTGCCAATTGAGGCACCACTGGTTTCGGCGATTGCCGCCGTGGTGAGGGTTTCGTAGCCGTTTTGCGACACGTAGGCTGCCGCGGCATCCAAAATGTTCGACACCCTTTTGGTGCTGCGCAACTGCACTGGGGCAACGCGTACAGGGCCGTAGCCCGCGATGATATTGTCTTCCGACTTTTTCGTGTTCACCCTTAATGTTTCCCGTCTTGTGGACGCATGCTCGGCGTCTCGAGCGATTAGATAGCTGTGTGCCAGCTGGTGTTCTCCCAAAAGAACTCTGGGAGCCCAACTAGGTGTTATCTAGCGAGACTCACCGACGACGACGGCGCTCTCTTCAGGAGTACCCTCCACCCTAACAAACACAGAAGCCGAATATCGAAACGCGTTGTAATTTATTAGGCCATTCCCGAAAACTACTTTCCCAACTACAGTGGGGAGGGTGGCCAGACCGGAAGACCGATCGACCGACCATCACGAAAGCCCGGCAGGACCCATCCATCGAGCCGCTCGCATCGAAGACTTTTTCCAGCAAAGGCGCGTCCGCTCTGGGATAAAGCGAGGCCTTGTCCCGCAAGTAATTCCCTTTCGCGGTTACGGCAGCACGTCCTGGATACGGGTACTCGCACGAGTGGTACTCGCGGCCAAGCCGGAACCCGA
>CBFHPU010000137.1:0-1076 GCA_965657845.1 Pontimonas sp. | reverse complement strand
CGCCTTGCCTCAGCGAGGATTGCTTTGTCTCCGCGCTCTACCCGCAAAAAAGCTCGCACGAGAAGCGCATCGAGGGCGTCGAAACCAGTTTCCAGGGCGAGGCGTCCTTTGGAGTCAAACGACATTCCCATGGTGGTCGAAAACTCTTCAATCATCAGCTGTGACAGCTCCTGATTTCCCATTCGAGCTTCACTCACCGGCCGAATATCAATGGGGTCTCCGGCTCTAATCGAACGGTAGCCGGGTTCTTGTCGAAACAGTGCCTCCATACAGTCGAAGACAACATCGAGACCCTCGGTGAGCGTGGTGGGCTTTGCACTGCGAATGGCGTCTCGCAGTGCGTCAAGAGCGCGCTGCTGATTTCTCCCAGCCAAGGTTTGGAGCATCGCCAAACGGTCGGGAAAATAGCGGTAGATGGTGCCAATTGATGCCCCACTGGTTTCGGCGATGGCCGCCGTGGTGAGGGTTTCGTAGCCGTTTTGGGACACATAGGCGGCCGCAGCGTCCAAAATGTTGGACACCCTTTTGGTGCTGCGCAATTGCACAGGGGCAACCCGTACCGGACCGTAGCCGGCAATGATGTTGTCTTCCGTCTTTTTCGTGTTCACCCTTAATGTTTCCCGTCTTGTGGACGCGTGCTCGGCGTCTCGAGCGATTAGATAGCTGTGTACCAGCTGGTGTTTTCTTAAAAGAACTCTGGGAGTCAAATTAGATGTTATCCAGCAAGACTCACCAACGACGACGGCGCTCTCTTCAGAATTACCCCTCAGCTTAACAAACCTACGAGCCGAATATCGAAACGCGTTGTAATTTATTAGATCATTCCCGAAAACCACTTTCCCAACTACAGTGGGGAGGGTGGCCAGACCGGAAGACCGATCGACCGACCATAAGGCAAGCCCGGCAGACCCCATCCATCGCGCAGCTCGCATCGAAGACTGGTTCCAGCAAAGGCGCGTCCGCTCCGGGATAAAGCGAGGCTTTGTCCCGCAAGTAATCCCCTTTCGCGGTTACGGCAGCACGTCCTGGATACGTGTACTCGCACGAGTGGTACTCGCGGCCAAGCCGGAACCCGA
>CBFHPU010000136.1:0-1087 GCA_965657845.1 Pontimonas sp. | reverse complement strand
GTTGAGGGTTCCAGGTAACTCTTACAATGGAAGTTCATCCTTTTTTCGTTTGACCTTCTGGGAGTGTAATGTCTGGTTCCTGTTCTTACCAAGTGCCTGTTGATCCTGCTGAAGCTACGAACTGCGAGTCGTGTCAGTAGAGTAAGCAACTTAAGACCCCGGATGGCTCCTGATTGAAGTCACCGGGGTTTTGCTTTACCTGCCTGCTGTGCCGCGTTCTTTTGCGGTCAGGCCGCCCCAAATGCCGTAACCTTCTTTGTTGGCGAGGGCTGCTTCTAAACATAACCATTTGACGGGGCATTCGTTGCAAAGGTTTTTGGCTACTCGGATTGCTTGGTTGCGCATTTTGGGGTCTGCGAAGTCTTCGGGGAAGAAGACGTCTGGGAGTTGTTCGCAGGCGACTGCGCCTTCTTTTTCGAGTGCGTGTAGTAAATCCATTTGAGGTTGTCGGCGGTTGCTCATATAGTGAGCTTATGACGAATAAACGGGTTTTTACAACTTTTGCGCCGGAACAGTTTAATGATGCTCGCTTGTTGGGGGTGTTTGAGGATGGTTCTGAGGAGTGGTTGGAGGCTCGCACTGAGGGTGTGGGTGGGTCCCAGATTGGGACTATTTGTGGGTTGAATCCTTGGGAGTCTGCGTTTGCTTTGTGGGCGAAGAGGACTGGGCAGATTCCTGATCCTGAGTTGACTGGTTGGTCGATTCGGTTCGGGAAGGCTTTTGAGGACCCGATTCTTGGTTTGTGGGCTGATGAGCATCCTGAGTTTGAAGTGTTTAAGACTGGAACGTATGTGGATGCTGCTGGTGTGTTGATTGCTAATCCTGATGGGTTGGCTAAGCATCGTGAGTCGGGTGAGTGGGTTGTTGTTGAGGTGAAGACGTCGCGTGCTAGTTGGCGTGAGGTGCCTCCTCATTACAATGCGCAGGTTCAACATTATATGGATGTGTTGGGTGTTGGTCGGGCGTGTTTGGTTGGTGTTGTGGGTTGGGATTGGCATGAGACGTGGATTGAGTTTGATGAGTTTCAGGCTCAGTCTCAGAGGGCTGCGGCGACTCGGTTTATGGCTTATTTGCGTGATGTGAAGAG
>CBFHPU010000135.1:0-1097 GCA_965657845.1 Pontimonas sp. | reverse complement strand
GCCAAAGATTTTGGGGTTTACATTCACGTGCCTTTTTGTACCGTGCGCTGTGGTTACTGCGATTTCAATACCTACACGCCCGGGGAACTTCCTGAGGTGAGCCCGGAGGATTACCCCGAGCGGGTGTTCCAGGAGTTGGACTTTGCTGCTGGTGTACTCGATGCCTCGGGTGTGCCAAAGCGTGAAGTGCAGACCGTGTTCATCGGTGGCGGTACTCCCACTCTGTTGGCACCGTCCCGGTTGGGGCAAATGCTCAGGAGGGTGGACACACTGTGGGGAATGTCACCTCGCGCAGAAGTCACCGTGGAAGCAAACCCGGACACGTTGGATGCTCAACGCCTTGTGGACCTCGCGGCACAGGGGGTTACGCGGGTGTCGGTGGGGGTGCAGTCTTTTGTCCCGCACGTGTTGTCCACACTGGATCGAACCCACAATCCGGGCAGTGTTCCCGAGGTGATCAGGGCGGCGTCAGACGCCGGCCTGCAGGTGTCCTTGGATTTGATTTATGGCACACCGGGGGAGTCCGCCTCCGATTGGCAGGAGAGCCTCGATCGTGCGTTGGAGCTTGAACCCGACCACATTTCTGCCTATTCGCTCATTGTGGAACCTGGGACCGCGTTGGCTAGGCGCATTCGCCGCGGTGAGCTGGAACCGATTGATGAGGACACTCAGGCGAGTTTTTATGAACAAGCCGATGCGGCCTTTCGAGACGCCGGCTACCAGTGGTACGAGGTGAGCAACTGGTCACACACTGCTGATGGGGTGTCTCGCCATAACCTCAGCTACTGGTTGGGCTCCGACTGGTGGGGCATCGGTCCCGGCGCCCACTCCCACATCGGTGGGGTGCGCTGGTGGAATGTAAAACACCCACGGGCCTATGCCGATCGTCTGCAGGCTGGCTATTCGCCGGCCCTGGGCCGCGAAGTGTTGGATGAACACACACGTTGGGTGGAAATGGTGATGCTGGGCCTTCGCACCCGACAGGGACTGGCGATTGATTCACTGACAGGCCACTACCCACCGGCTGGAGCCATTCTGCACGAGGCACTCGACGCGGGTTGGCTGCAGCCGGAAGCGTTTACTACCGGTCGGGTAGA
>CBFHPU010000134.1:0-1097 GCA_965657845.1 Pontimonas sp. | reverse complement strand
GCCAAAGATTTTGGGGTTTACATTCACGTGCCTTTTTGTACCGTGCGCTGTGGTTACTGCGATTTCAATACCTACACCCCCGGGGAACTTCCGGAGGTGAGTCCGGAGGATTACCCCGCTCGGGTGTTCGAGGAATTGGACTTTGCTGCCGGTGTACTCGATGCCTCGGGTGTGCCAAAGCGTGACGTGCAGACCGTGTTCATCGGTGGCGGTACTCCCACGTTGTTGGCACCGTCTCGGTTGGGACAGATGCTCCGGAGAGTGGACGCACTCTGGGGACTGTCACCCCGCGCAGAGGTCACCGTGGAGGCAAACCCGGACACGTTAAATGCTCAACGCCTTGTGGACCTCGCGGCACAGGGGGTTACGCGGGTGTCGGTGGGGGTGCAGTCTTTTGTCCCGCAGGTGTTGTCCACACTGGATCGAACGCACAATCCGGACAGTGTCCCCCACGTGATCAGGGCAGCGGCAGACGCCGGGCTACAGGTGTCTTTGGATTTGATTTATGGAACACCGGGAGAGTCCTCCGCCGATTGGCAGGAGAGCCTTGATCGTGCGTTGGAGCTTGAACCCGACCACATTTCCGCCTATTCACTCATTGTGGAACCAGGGACCGCGTTGGCCAGACGCATCCGTAGGGGGGAGCTGGAAGCGATTGATGAGGACACTCAGGCGAGTTTTTATGAACAAGCCGATGAGACCTTTCGCGACGCCGGCTACGAGTGGTACGAGGTGAGCAACTGGTCACACACTTCTGATGGGGTGTCTCGCCATAACCTCAGCTACTGGTTGGGCTCTGACTGGTGGGGTATCGGACCCGGCGCTCACTCCCACATCGGTGGAGTGCGCTGGTGGAATGTAAAACACCCGAGGGCCTATGCCGATCGTCTACAGGCTGGCTATTCGCCGGCCCTGGGCCGCGAAGTGTTGGATGACCACACACGTTGGGTGGAAATGGTGATGCTGGGCCTTCGCACCCGGCAGGGACTGGCGATTGATTCACTGACTGGCCCCTACCCGCGGGCTGGGGCCATTCTGCACGAGGCACTCGACGCGGGGTGGCTCCAGCCGGAAGCGTTTACTGCCGGTCGGGTAGA
>CBFHPU010000133.1:0-1112 GCA_965657845.1 Pontimonas sp. | reverse complement strand
TACTGTTTGGCTGTTGCGGCCCCGAAGGTCAAAAAAGTACGCCAAAGCTTCCAGCCCTACCTGCAGAGTTAATTCCCCATAGAGGCGCTTTGTCCACAGTCAGCTGTGGCGTTTGAGCTCTCCCCGAAAACGCGGGTGCTCTGTCTGCGGCTCAGTGGTTTTTGCCACGGTATGCCTGCCCGCACGGGCATCACACCGACGCAGAAGGGGAATCACACCATGAGCACCATGAGCACTGCAGGAATTGTGGCCACCACGCCACGCCACGTCACCACCGCGGAGGGCCTTGCCATCACCAGTTTTCGGCTAGCCTCCAACCGCCGACGTTTTGACACCAGGGAAAACAAATGGGTCGATCTCGACACCAACTGGTTTACCGTGGTCGCTTTTCGCCAACTGGCGCAAAACACCCACGACAGCATTCACAAGGGTGACCGCGTAGTCGTTGCCGGAAGGGTTCGCGTGCGGGAATGGGAAAACGACAGCTCCACGGGGACCGCAGTCGAGATCGAAGCCGAATCACTGGGGCACGATCTCCTCTGGGGCACCACCGAGTACACCAAGAACACCCGTCTTGTTGAGCAGCTGGAATCCGAGGACGATCCGGAGGTGGCTTAGCGCTCAGGCCCAGCCTGCGCCGACTGCTTCTAGACTGGGGTCTTCCGCTAAGAGAGGACGCTAAGGGTGAAACGGTGTGCCGGCATGTTGGCTGCGGTGACCACCCTGAGCGTCCTCGCTGGCTGCACAGGACTCACGGACACCAACCCGCCAGCTGAGACCAGTGCCGGGATCGATGAGGTACAGCCCAACCCGGATGAGTCGTCCCAGCCCGAGGGCCCGCCAGAGTTTTACCCCAACCTTCCAGCCGCAACCAATCTTCCGTATTTTGAACACACTCTCGCCGAGAGCGGTGCCGGCGTGCTTCCGGTGTCGCCTGAGGACATCACCCAGGCCCTGATCGGCGCGGGCTTTCGGGCCGCTGATATCGAAATGACTCCAGAAAATTCTCGAGTCGCCCTGCCAGCAGATTCGGTTAGTGTGGCGGTCGCCTTTGCTGGTGAATGCCTTGTGGGTCAATACACCGACGAATGGCTCGCCGTCGATGTCGTAGC
>CBFHPU010000132.1:0-1114 GCA_965657845.1 Pontimonas sp. | reverse complement strand
CCTGACCAGCCCCGTGGGTTGGCTGTGGCATTCATTGTGGCCTTCAGCGCGGTCGTGATCAGCGGTATTCGCGCCACCGCCACCCTCAGTATCGGCATTGTCGCCGTGGTGGTGGGAGGTCTGGTGTTTCTCGCTGTGCCCGCAATCGCCTCCGAAGGGGTGTCGATTACTTTCGGGTCACTACCCGGTTGGGGTGTGTTGAGCGCCGCCGGGTTGATGTTTTTTTCCTTTGCCGGCTACGCCAGGATGGCCACTCTCGGTGAAGAGGTGCGCGACCCCGTGCGCACGTTGCCCCGGGCCATCGTTGGTGCGCTAGTCATCGTCCTCGCCCTTTACGCACTGTTGGCTTTTGCATTAATTCCCACCTTCGCCGCAAACGGCGTGAGCCCAGCACCTCTCACCGCGTTGGTCTCCGGTGATGCAATGTGGTTGGTGGGGCTACTGGCTTTGGTGGCTTCTCTCGGTTCACTGCTGGCCATCCTCGCGGGGCTCAGTCGAACCAGTTTGCAAATGGCGAGGCATCGAGACCTCCCAGGAGCACTCGCTCACCTCTCGCCTGCAACGAAAGGACCGCTGTTTTCTGAACTTGCCGTGGCAGCGGGAGCCATCACCCTGGTGTTGGTGACCGACCCGCTGTGGTTGGTGGGCCTTTCCGGAACAGGTGTGCTCAGCTACTACGCCATCGGTCATTACAGCGCTCTGGCCCAGCCCCGAGCAGAACGATTCCTTCCCCCTGTGGTGCCGATACTGGGGTTGGTGTTGTGCCTGGTGTTAGTGGTGAGTCTGCCGGTGGCGTCACTCATCGCCGGAGTCAGCTGGACTCTTCTGGGGGTGTTGTGGTTTGTGATTGCCCGCAGTATTCGCCGACGAAAAAACCTCCCACAAGGCTGACATCGTTCTGCCGTTCGGGTGTGGGGCCGGTGATGTTCTAATCCACCCGGGATTCGCTACGGTCTGCGGACCAGTCGGTGTGAAAAGCGCCCTCGGCATCAACACGCTTGTAGGTGTGGGCACCAAAGAAGTCGCGTTGGCCTTGGATCAGGCTGGCGGGGAGGCGCTCGCGGCGAATCTGGTCGTAGTAGGCCAACGATGAACTAAACGCTGGGGTGGCGAT
>CBFHPU010000131.1:0-1114 GCA_965657845.1 Pontimonas sp. | reverse complement strand
CCTGACCAGCCCCGTGGGTTGGCTGTGGCATTCATTGTGGCCTTCAGCGCGGTCGTGATCAGCGGTATTCGCGCCACTGCCACCCTCAGTATCGGCATTGTTGCCGTGGTGGTGGGAGGTCTGGTGTTTCTCGCTGTGCCCGCAATCGCCTCCGAGGGGGTGTCGATTACTTTCGGGGCACTACCCGGTTGGGGTGTGTTGAGCGCCGCCGGGTTGATGTTTTTTTCCTTTGCCGGCTACGCGAGGATGGCCACTCTCGGTGAAGAGGTGCGCGACCCCGTGCGCACGTTGCCCCGGGCAATCATCGGAGCGCTAGTCATCGTCCTCGCCCTATACGCCCTGTTGGCTTTTGCCCTCATTCCCGCCTTTGCCGAAAACGGCGTGAGCGACGCACCGCTCACCGCGTTGGTGTCCGGTGATGCGATGTGGCTGGTGGGGCTACTGGCTTTGGTGGCTTCTCTCGGTTCACTGCTGGCCATCCTGGCGGGGCTCAGTCGCACCAGTTTGCAAATGGCGAGGCATCGAGACCTCCCAGGAGTGCTCGCTCACCTTTCACCTGCGACGAAAGGACCGCTGTTTTCTGAACTTGCCGTGGCTGCGGGAGCCATCACGCTGGTGTTGGTGACTGACCCGCTGTGGTTGGTGGGCCTGTCAGGAACAGGTGTGCTCAGCTACTACGCCATCGGTCACTACAGCGCCCTCGCCCAACCCCCAGCAGAACGATTCCTCCCCCCGGTGGTGCCGATGCTGGGGTTGGTGTTGTGCCTGGTGTTGGTGGCGAGCCTTCCCGTCGCGTCACTCATTGCCGGAGTGATCTGGGTGCTGATCGGAGTGTTGTGGTTTGTGATTGCCCGCAGTATTCGCCGAAGAAAAAACGTCCCGCACAGCTGAGATCCCTCAGCCGTTCGGGTGTGGGGCCGGTGATGTTCTAATCCACCCGGGATTCGCTACGGTCTGCGGACCAGTCCGTGTGAAAAGCGCCCTCTGCATCAACGCGCTTGTAGGTGTGTGCACCAAAGAAGTCGCGTTGGCCCTGAATCAGGCTGGCGGGGAGGCGCTCGCGGCGAATCTGGTCGTAGTAGGCCAACGATGAACTAAACGCTGGGGTGGCGAT
>CBFHPU010000130.1:0-1134 GCA_965657845.1 Pontimonas sp. | reverse complement strand
CCTGCCACTCTTCACCGATCGGGAGCTCACCTGCTTGCGCCTTGCCGCGAGAGGGTTTAGCAATAAAGAAATCGCCGGCCAGTTGCGCTTGAGCGCGAGCACGGTGAAAACTTCGCTCTCCCGCGTTTTTGACAAATTGGGTGTCCAGAAGCGGACTGCCGCTGTGGAAACAGCCCGCACACTGGGCATTATTTAGCCGGAGGACACTCCGGTGCTGGCAAAAGCTTCAATGGGCGGACAGGCACACACCAGGTTTCGATCGCCGTAGGCCTGGTCGACTCGACCGACCGGTGGCCAATACTTACCCGCCACCCGCGGGTCAGCACCGTGTTGGGAACTATCCACTCCCCCGATGGCGGGATAGGTCGCCAGGGTGCGCGAGTAGGGGTGTGACCACAGGTCGCTGATCGCTTCCGCTGCGGGGTGGGGGGCGTTAGTCAGCGGGTTGTCCTCTGGTGGCCACACACCGTCTTTCACCGCACGCGATTCTTCGCGGATGCGAATCATCGCGTCGATGAACCGATCGAGCTCGCCGAGGTCTTCACTCTCTGTGGGCTCTACCATGAGTGTTCCGGGGACCGGAAAGGACATGGTGGGGGCGTGGAAGCCGTAGTCCATCAAGCGCTTGGCGACATCATCCACACTCACACCGGTCTCGGCGGTGATGGGCCTGATATCGAGGACCACTTCGTGGGCCACGAGGCCGTTTTCGCCGACATAGAGCACGGGGTAGTGCTCTGCCAGTCGATTGGCGACGTAGTTGGCGGCCAGCACGGCTCGGGCGGTGGCTTTTCGCAGGCCCTCTGGCCCCATCATCCGCACATAAGCCCAACTAATGGGCAGGATGCTGGGGCTGCCATAGGGCGCGGCCGATACGGCTGGGCCTTGGTGGACAAACGATCCTGCCTGGCCACTGTGTTCATCAAAGGGCGGGTGGGCGGTGGTTTGGGCGAAGGGGTGACCGGGGAGGAAGGGAGCAAGGTGTGCTTTTGCACCCACCGGTCCCACCCCGGGGCCTCCCCCACCGTGTGGGATGCAGAAGGTTTTGTGCAGGTTCAGGTGCGACACGTCGCCCCCGATGTCGCCGTAGCGGGAGAAACCGACCAGGGCGTTGAGGTTGGCCCCATCGATGTA
>CBFHPU010000129.1:0-1134 GCA_965657845.1 Pontimonas sp. | reverse complement strand
CACCGGCGCGAAGCCTGGTGGGCGGTGTATTTCGATGAGGCCGGCCATCACGTCACAGTGGGCGCTGAGGTGAGTCAGTGCGTCGTCATACTTCGTCGTCTGGGTCACAGCACTGTCCTAATCCACGAGCCGTCCGCGCAGTTGATTGATTGTGGTTTTCTTAAGCCCTCGAGCGATGAGGAGTTCGGTGAGCCCGCCGTGGTCAACAGCGGCCTTGTGAAGAAATGCGCGCATGGTCTCCTTCTGGGCTCGCAATAGTGCACCGGCGTGGGGGAGATTTTCGAGAAAGAACCCATACGGTGCGGCGCGGAGCCGGTCAAACACTCGCTCTAAATGTTGCTCACTCGCGTGGTAGTCGTCCACAATTTCGTCATCGGGGGCGCCCACAATGGAGAGGACCGATGCGGCAAAAATCCCAGTTCGGTCTTTCCCCGCTGCGCAGTGAAAGACCGCTGCACCCTCGAGGCGGCTCAGGGTATCCAGCCCGGAAATAATCACTTCCGACGAATCCAGCGTGACGGTGAGATACCAGTGGCCCACCGCCTCAGGTGTGAGCGCAGGGGAGATGGCAGGGCTTGGAGCCTCCGGATTGCCCATCTCGCCGGTACTGTCCGTCCTGGCGGGATCGTGGGTTGGCGAGAGAACGAAAGGAAGGTGGTGGTAACCGGTTAGTGTTTCCAGGGGTCCACGACCGGTCATCTGTTGTTCGGGAGCACCCCGCAGATCGAAAACGTGCCGGATCCCCTCAGCGTGAAGCGCGTGTGCTGCCCTGGAGTCGATGGTGCTGACATCGTCGGATCGATACAGCTGTTTTTCCCGCAAAGCACCACTGTGTAGGCGGACCTTAGCTAAGTCTCGAATATTGGCTAGCGAGAAAACACTCACTGTGGTGCTCTTCGACGCAGACTGAACCGCTGCTGCCCGTAGCTCCACACAGCGAGCACTTTATCGGGTCGGCCGTGAGTATTAACTGCAGATAGCGACTAGATGCCCTTGGGCTTCAAGTACTTCTGGGCCAATGCGCTCAGGAAGTCGAAGACCATGGCGAGGATTGCCACCATCACCGCACCAATAAAGATCGCCGGACCACGGTTGAGTTTCAGACCAGAGTTAATGGTTTCACCAATACCGCCA
>CBFHPU010000128.1:0-1149 GCA_965657845.1 Pontimonas sp. | reverse complement strand
GAGCGGTGGTCGACCAGGGAACACTGGCAGGCCCATTTCGACGAGCCCGCGATTGTTCGGCTGAAGCGAGACCTCACGCCGCTGTTGGCTCGCCCGGCCACACGCCTCGAGACGTATCCGGCTGGCTGAGGTGTGCCTGTGTGGGTCCCGCCGCCTCTGGCGTGGCGCGGCGAGGGGGGCGTAGGCTCGGGCTACACCAAGGGTGAAGGAGCCTCCCATGTCATTTGGTCAAGCAGTGTCGTCATTTTTCTCGAACTACGCGAATTTCCAGGGTCGCACCCAGCGCAGTGGTTACTGGTGGGTTGTTCTTTTCCTCGTGTTGGTGTCGTTTGTGCTGTGGTTTGTTGACCTTCAGCTCTTCGCTGGTGTGTGGTCGCAAGACCTACTCGACCAAGGGTCCGGCCCAATTTCGATTGTGTTTGGTTTGGCCATCATTGTTCCGGTGATCGCGTTAGGTGTGCGCCGGCTTCACGACACGAACCGCAGTGGCTGGTGGGTGTTACTGGGGTTTATCCCGCTGATTGGTTCCATCGTGCTGTTCGTCTTCTACGTGTTGGATTCCACACCAGGAGATAACCAATACGGCCCGAACCCCAAAGGTGTGCAACCGGGTGGGGCCCAGCTCTGAGCCTGAAGTCAGAGACTGCACAGGAGAGGGCACGCGGCAAAGAATCCGGTCCTTTCGTGCCCACCACGTCAAACGCCGTGTCGTTATCTACTGCAGGACCGATGCGGAATGCGAGGCCTTGAAGGCCGCTCGATAACGCCTTTGCCTCACACCCCCGGACGGGCTCACAGCCTGCGGCCTGGTCTGTCCTCCAGGGAGTGCCTGTAGGCGCTGTGCTGGGTGGGATTATTCGCCGCGGCGCGCAGTGCTATTCCGCCGAAGTTTGGTGATCAGCCAAATGACGAGACTGACAATGACGAGCAGGCCAAACCAGGGCACGATGACTCCGAAGAAGACGATGGTTCCGGCAAAGAAGGCCAGCATTGCCTGCCAGCCGGTCACGATTCCATCGACAAAACCATCCGGGTCACGCTCTGGTGCCACTTCGGGTGATCGAATATCGATGCCGATGGAGGCGTATTGCACTTGGTCGCTTAGGTAGTTGCGCTGTGAGTTCAAGGAGTCGAGTTCTCCTTGGCGCT
>CBFHPU010000127.1:0-1168 GCA_965657845.1 Pontimonas sp. | reverse complement strand
CGTGAAGCAGCGGAGCTTGGCCAATTCCGATTCGGCCCAGATGATTCGCCCTGGTACGGGGTGGAATTTTCTGACCACGAGCACGCGCTTCGCTCCCAACAACTGGCCAAGCGCTTAGCCGATGAGGTGTTGCCCAGTCTGAAGACCATGGCCCACCAGGTGTTAGAACACACTGCACTTCCGGCGCCAAAAGATTTCGGTCAACTAGCCCTCTTTGTGCACCTGTTGGTGGACATTCGAGAAAGCTTGGACCGTTTCCAACCGGGAGTGTTTGATCGACCCCTGACGGACCTCATTGCCGCCACCGGCAGTACTGAGCAGGCCAGCCAACTCACGCGCATTCAGCGCCGGCGGCTGAAAGCGCTCGCTAAGGAGTATGTCCGCCCCGGAATGCACGTCGGTGACCTTCACGGCTCGTTGGTCAAGATCAACGAACAGCGCCACACCTGGCAACGCTTCGTGGAAAGTGGCCACCCACCCAGTGTGCCCCCGGGTCTCGCAGATTTGCAGCCGCTCCTTCAGGAAGCAGAACACGATATCCGCACCCTGTCCGAGACTCTGGGTCGTGAACCCGAGCAGTCGTTGACCCGCTCGTCGGTCGATGACCTCATCGAGTTGATGGCGTCGCTGGGTGAAGAATCGGATGTTCTTCGCACCCTCGAAGATCGTGCACAAGTCACGTCCACCTTGCAGGAGTGGGAATTGGGTCCCCTGGTCGATGATTTGGCCAACCGACACGTCGCCGTAGGCGACGTGGAAAACGAATTGGAACTCGCCTGGTGGCGTGGTGCACTCGAGCACATCTTGAACCACAACCAGGACCTGTTGGGCCAGGATGCCACTTTGTTGCACCGCCTGGAATCGGATTACCGCCTAGTCGATGAAGCACACGCCTCATCCAACGCGAAGCGTTTGGCCTGGCAGTTAGCGGAGCGTTGGTCGGTGGGTTTGATGGACTGGCCAGAAGAATCGGCTTGGTTAAAATCGGCCCTGAAGTCCGGGGGTGTCACCCCCACAGATCTTCATGAAAAAGCACCACACCTCTCTCGTGCGCTGGCACCGGTGTGGTTGGCAAGCCCCTACGACGTACCGAAGTTACCGGCTAGCCAAAGCTTCGACGTGGTGGTCGTCGCCGACGCTGGTGCCGTCACCCTCGCCGAAGTGGCTC
>CBFHPU010000126.1:0-1168 GCA_965657845.1 Pontimonas sp. | reverse complement strand
CGTGAAGCAGCGGAGCTTGGCCAATTCCGATTCGGCCCAGATGATTCGCCCTGGTACGGGGTGGAATTTTCTGACCATGAGCACGCGCTTCGCTCACAACAACTGGCCAAACGTTTAGCCGCCGAAGTGTTGCCCAGGCTGAAGACCATGGCCCAGCAGGTGCTGGAACACACCGCACTTCCGGCGCCAAAAGATTTCGGTCAGCTCGCTCTCTTTGTGCACCTGTTGGTGGATATTCGAGAAAGCTTGGACCGTTTTCAACCGGGAGTGTTTGATCGGCCCCTGACGGACCTCATTGCCGCCACCGGCAGTACTGAGCAGGCCAGCCAACTCACCCGCATTCAACGCCGGCGGCTGAAAGCGCTCGCTAAAGAGTATGTTCGCCCCGGAATGCACGTCGGCGACCTCCACGGCTCCTTGGTCAAAATCAACGAACAGCGCCACACCTGGCAACGCTTCGTGGAAAGTGGCCACCCGCCCAGTGTCCCCCCGGGTCTCGCGGATTTGCAGCCGCTCCTTCAGGAAGCAGAGCAAGACCTCCGCACACTCTCCGAGACTTTGGGTCGTGAACCCGAGCAGTCGTTGACCCGCTCGTCGGTCGATGAGCTGATCGAGTTGATGGCGTCTCTGGGTGAAGAATCAGACGTTCTTCGCACCCTCGAAGACCGTGCACAGGTCACGTCCACCCTGCAGGAGTGGGACTTGGGTCCCCTGGTCGATGATCTGGCCAACCGACACGTCAACGCAGGCGATGTGGAAAACGAATTGGAACTCGCCTGGTGGCGAGGTGCACTCGAGCACATCTTGAGCCACAACCAGGACCTGTTGGGCCAGGATGCCACTTTGTTGCACCGGCTCGAATCGGACTACCGCTTGGTGGATGAAGCACATGCGTCATCCAACGCGAAGCGTTTGGCCTGGCAGTTAGCAGAGCGTTGGTCGGTGGGCTTGATGGACTGGCCAGAAGAATCGGCCTGGTTAAAATCGGCCCTGAAGTCCGGTGGTGTCACCCCCACAGATCTTCACGAGAAGGCACCACACCTTGCTCGAGCCCTCGCACCGGTGTGGTTGGCAAGCCCCTACGACGTGTGGAAGTTACCGGCTAGCCAAAGCTTCGACGTGGTGGTCGTCGCCGACGCTGGTGCCGTCACCCTCGCCGAAGTGGCTC
>CBFHPU010000125.1:0-1171 GCA_965657845.1 Pontimonas sp. | reverse complement strand
CTGCCGCGCATCAATGCGTTAACCGACATGTATAACGCGCTGTCGGTCCTTCACCAGACACCCCTTGGGGGAGAAAATGTCGACGCCTATGTGGGGCCACCGCGCCTCACGCGCGCCGTCGGCGACGAATCGTTTGACACGGTGGCTGGCGGTGAAGACGTGGTCGAGCACCCCGGCGTGGGGGAAGTGGTGTGGAGAGATGACCAGGGGGTGACCTGTCGGCGGTGGAACTGGCGCCAGTGCCGGCGCACCCAGTTGACCGACGACACCACTAATGCACTGTTCATCATTGACACTCTTGACCCGCTGTCCGAGCAGCAAAGGAACCAGGTCGCCGACGACCTCACCTCCTGGTTGGCGCGTTTTGGAGCAGAAGACATTCAACGCAGGACCATACACAGTGGGCTCGCCCTGTGAGGGGCGAACAGTTCGCGGAGAAACTGCCCGCTTGGAGTCTCGCCGTCGTGGCGATGCTCAGCATCCAAATGGGCTCCGCACTATCGATCTCCCTGTTTCCTGCCGTGGGGCCTGCCGGCACGGCATGGCTTCGACTGATCCTCGGCGCGCTGATTCTTATCGCGCTCGTTCGCCCCTCGTGGCGGGTAATCACCCGCAAAAACCTTCCTGGACTGCTGGGTCTTGGAGTCGCTACCGGGGTGATGACCTCGGCGTTCCTCTCCGCGTTGGATCGCATTCCACTGGGCACCACCGTGGCCATTGAGTTCCTGGGCCCACTGACCGTTGCCGCGCTGTCGGGCAAAAATGCCAGGGCAGCACTCTGGCCGGCAGTAGCGCTTGTGGGAGTGGTGTCGTTGACCAGGCCGTGGACGGGCACCGTCGATTTGGTGGGTGTCGGGTTTGCCTTAGTGGCCGCCTTGGGCTGGGCGCTCTACATTGTGTTTACGCAGCAGGTGGGCGACCAATTCAGCGGCATCCAAGGCCTTGCGCTTGCCACCCCGGTGGCGGCCCTCACCGCCACCACCGTCGGTCTCCCGCAGGCGTGGGGCAACATCACCCTCGAGGTGTTGGCGCTGGGGGTGCTCTTGGCCGTACTCACCCCAGTGTTTCCGTTCGCGTTGGAAATGCTTGCGCTGAAGCGCATGAATAAGCGTGCCTTTGGCACGCTGATGGCAGTGGAACCGGCGATTGCGACCGCAATCGGCCTGGTGGT
>CBFHPU010000124.1:0-1171 GCA_965657845.1 Pontimonas sp. | reverse complement strand
CTGCCGCGCATCAATGCGTTAACCGACATGTATAACGCCCTGTCGGTCCTTCACCAGACACCCCTTGGGGGAGAAAACGTCGACGCCTACGTGGGGCCCCCGCGCCTCACCCGCGCAGTCGGCGACGAATTGTTTGACACAGTCTCAGGCGGTGAAGACGTGGTCGAACACCCCAACGTGGGGGAAGTGGTGTGGCAAGACGACCAGGGGGTGACCTGTCGGCGGTGGAACTGGCGCCAGTGCCGTCGCACCCAGTTGACCGACGACACCACTAATGCACTGTTCATCATTGACACTCTTGACCCGCTTTCCGATCAGCAACGGAACCAGGTCGCCGACGACCTCACCTCCTGGTTAGCCCGCCTTGGTGCAGAAGACATCCAACGCAGGACCATCCAGAGTGGGCTCGCCCTGTGAGGGGTGAACAGTTCGCGGAGAAACTGCCCGCCTGGAGTCTCGCCGTCGTGGCGATGCTCAGCATCCAAATGGGCTCTGCACTATCGATTTCCCTGTTTCCTGCCGTGGGGCCTGCCGGCACGGCATGGCTTCGACTCGTCCTCGGTGCGCTGATTCTTATCGCGCTCGTTCGCCCCTCGTGGCGGGTAATCACCCGAAAAAACCTTCCTGGACTGCTGGGCCTTGGGGTCGCTACCGGGGTGATGACCTCAGCGTTCCTCTCCGCGTTGGATCGCATTCCACTGGGCACCACAGTGGCCATTGAGTTCCTGGGCCCACTGACCGTTGCCGCGCTGTCGGGCAAAAATGCCAGAGCAGCACTCTGGCCGGCAGTAGCGCTTGTGGGTGTGGTGTCGTTGACCAGGCCGTGGACCGGCACCGTCGATTTGGTGGGTGTCGGGTTTGCCTTAGTGGCCGCCTTGGGCTGGGCGCTCTACATTGTGTTCACCCAGCAGGTGGGCGACCAATTCAGTGGCATCCAAGGCCTTGCCCTTGCCACCCCCGTGGCGGCCCTCACCGCCACCACCGTCGGTCTCCCGCAGGCGTGGGGCAACATCACCCTCGAGGTGTTGGCCCTGGGTGTCCTTTTGGCCATACTCACCCCAGTGTTTCCGTTCGCACTGGAAATGCTTGCGCTAAAGCGCATGAATAAGCGTGCCTTTGGCACGCTGATGGCAGTGGAACCGGCGATTGCGACCGCAATCGGCCTGGTGGT
>CBFHPU010000123.1:0-1190 GCA_965657845.1 Pontimonas sp. | reverse complement strand
ACTTCCGAAAGAACTGCGCAAAGACGCTCAAGGAAAAACCGACGAGCGCGCTCTGGGTGGTCGCACCCGCTAAGTCGCGCAGTGCGCCTTCGGCGCACTTAGGCGTCTCGTCAGGCCCTCTATTTGAGGGCGTTACCCGCAGAGCCCAGCTGCTGGGCGGCGGAAACTACCCGAGCCGCCATGGCGGTTTCGGCCTCTTTACCCCACGAACGCGGGTCGTACACCTTCTTATTTCCCACTTCACCATCAATGCGCAGTACCTGGTCGTATTTGGTGAGCATCGTGTGGGCGATGTTGCGGGTAAACGCATACTGCGTGTCGGTGTCGACATTCATCTTGATGACACCGTTTGACACCGCGGCGGCGATTTCTTCTTCGGTTGAGCCTGACCCACCGTGGAAGACCAGGTCCATCGGCTTTGCTCCGGTGGAGAATTTGGCGGCCAAGCCTTCTTGAATTTCGGCTAAGAGTTCGGGCTTCAGGGTGACGTTTCCTGGCTTATAGACACCGTGAACGTTTCCGAAGGTCAACGCGGTGAGGTAACGACCCTTTTCGCCGAGGCCCAGCGCTTCGACGGTCGCGACGGCGTCTTCGAGGGTGGTGTAGAGCTTGTCATTAATTTCATGGCTGACGCCGTCTTCTTCTCCGCCAACAACACCAATTTCGACTTCAAGGATTTGTCCGATTGCGCTGGTGCGCTCGAGCAATTCCTGCGCAATCTGAAGGTTTTCCGCAAGCGGCACTGCTGACCCGTCCCACATGTGGGACTGGAACAGGGGCGCGCGGCCCGCTTTCACTTCTGCTTCGGAGTAACTAATCAGCGGGCGCACAAACCCATCGAGGGCGTCTTTGGGGCAGTGGTCGGTGTGCACAGCGACGTGGATGGGATAATTCTTTGCCACCTCGGTGACGTATTGGGCAAAGGCAATCGCGCCCGAGACTCGCGCTTTGATGCTGTGGCCGGAGAAGTAGTCAGCGCCACCGGTTGACACCTGGATGATGCCGTCAGATTCTGCTTCGGCGAATCCTTGGAGTGCGGCGTTGATGGTTTGGGAAGAACTGACGTTGATGGCGGGAAGTGCAAACCCACGGTCTTTCGCCTGGTCGATGATTTGGGCGTACTGTTCGGTGCTGACAACCGGCATGAGTTTCTCCTACGGGTAGCGATGACGTCGACACCAGCCTATCGC
>CBFHPU010000122.1:297-1220 GCA_965657845.1 Pontimonas sp. | reverse complement strand
TCAATATCCAACGCGTCTTCGACAACAGCATCCGCCTCGACGTCATTGGCCGCATCCAGCGATGCCGTCGATTCGTCATAGTTGGTGGCGTCGTCATCGACGACGTGCATCGCTGTGGTCTCGGCAGCATCCGAGCCGTGTAGCTCCTCGTTCAAGATGTTGCCCTCTTGGGCTTCATCTTCTTCCGAGGACTGCTCGGCGGCTGTTGCCGAATCAATGTCTTTCAAGTGGTCTTCACTCACGACTTATCCACTTACCTTCCTTGTACTTCCTAAAGTCTCTACCTACCGGTCACAAATTGCCCGTGTTGCGTGTTCTTGGCCATTCTCGAATCAGTGTTTAATTAGTTCGCTTTGCCCGCCAAGCGTCTTGATTAGTTCCACCACTAACCCCATAACCACTCGCCTCTAGAACAGCGAGGACCCGTCACCAAACACCCACGAGATCGCCCACCCGAAGATCAGGTCAAACGCGACAATGATTCCCATCATGATCAGCACGAACACCAACACCACCAAGGTGTAGTTGACCAGTTCACTCCTGGTGGGGGTCACCACTTTCCGCAGTTCGTCAATGACCTGACGGATAAACAACATCAGGCGCGCAAAAACACCGGAGCGGGTTTCCCGCTCCGCTTTATCTTTTGCGACCGGATTATCCGGTGTTGGGTCAGGCAAATTTGTTGCCACTACTCACACACTTTCGTTTGATTGATACTTCACCAGCACACTGGCTTCGCAGGGCGGACAGGACTCGAACCTGCAACCTGCGGTTTTGGAGACCGCTGCTCTACCAATTGAGCCACCGCCCTTAGGTGTAAAGAGTCTAGTATTGGGCGAGAACGACTCCAAACTGTCACCACGTTACCCTGTAGTTGAAGCGGTTAGATCTGTAAACGTAGGCGAGAACTTCCAGACGGGAAA
>CBFHPU010000122.1:0-287 GCA_965657845.1 Pontimonas sp. | reverse complement strand
TACCTAGTCTACGCCGGCAAGGTGCGCCAAAGCCAACCAGGGGGTAGGGCCGGCTGCGATAGTGGCGGTGGAGCGGACCTCCGGACCACGTGCGGGCAACCTATTGCCCACCCAGCTGATCAGCCCTAACGTTAAGGGTCAGCGGGATCTCGTTTCAGCCCGGAATTCGAGTACCAGTTGGGTGAGAGGTTGAAACACGGTTAGGAAAGCGCGGAAGAATGGTGGCATTTCCAAGTCCTTCGAATCCCCGGCCTCTTATTTTGATTTAGGGACAAAAGAGTGCCCAA
>CBFHPU010000121.1:0-1278 GCA_965657845.1 Pontimonas sp. | reverse complement strand
GGCACCTCAGATGACACGGTCTTAGAGGGTTGGAGTATTTCCCGATTGGTCGACCGTGCGCCCTCCGCTGAAGACGCTATTCGGGACCCAGATAGACACCTCGTTAACGCCGCAGAGCAGCTCGCCCGGGATTACTCGGCCCTCGCTCGCTGAGGAGACGACGCTCACTCGGGGGATAAAGCCCTGCACGGGGTGGTCTGAGCTGGAAGGCTTTTCGTTCCCGACCGATGAGGTGGTGAGGTAACCATGACTACGCTGAGCGATGCGGCGACTCCGACAGTCTTCGACTTTGACCAGGTGATGTTCGTCACCTCAGACCACCACTTCGGACACGCCCGCATCATTGAGCTCGCCGAGCGTCCCTTCACGTCGCTTGGTGAGATGCACGGGGAACTCATCGCCGCCTGGAACCGCCTCGTCCGCCCTGAAGATGTCGTGCTTCACCTCGGTGACCTCGCTCTGGGTAACCGTGAGGAGTCAATCGCCCTCACGGGCGCGCTAAACGGCTGGAAGCTATTGGTGCCGGGCAACCACGACACGATCTCGTCCGTGTACCGATGCTCAGAGGCACACAAGAAGCAGACCCGCGACCTGCTCGACCAGTTCAACTGGGAAGTACTGCCGGAGAGGCTGATTGGAACCCGGAACGGGCGGCAACTGCTCGCGTCGCACTACCCCTACCGTGGCGACTCCCACTCGGAAGAGCGACACGTCGAGGCCCGCCCGGTAGATGAAGGACTCCCGCTCCTGCACGGGCATACGCATGACACCGGTAACGGGCCGCACGGTCGGATGTTCCATGTTGGTGCCGACGGAAACGCCTTCGCCCCAGTGCCGATGGCTGTCATTGATGGGTGGCTCGACGGCCTCCCTGACGACCAGAAACGGTGAACCTACTCGGCATCTCCTGGGGCCTAATTGCCTCAGCTGTGATGCCGGTGGACTAATGCTGCTAAGTGTTGCCGGTTGGCCTAAACCTAATTTAATGCCACCGCTGGGCAATCTATGCTTCAGAACCTGCATATTCAATGAGGCTTAGCCAGTCGTTCAGTTGCCCAATCGCGTCCTCGAGGCTCAGTGAAAGACCAGCAGAGCAGGCCGCGTTTGAGAAGCTTTTACCCCAATGCGGATGAACAACACTCCTCACCGGCCACGCTCGGGACGGGGTGCCGAGGTCTCGCGCTTCAACGGCGCGGACATCAAAGATATCCTCGACGGCTGCTCGTATTTCAGCCAACGTCGGTTGTTGCGTGGCGTCAATGACGGCACGCAACAACA
>CBFHPU010000120.1:0-1320 GCA_965657845.1 Pontimonas sp. | reverse complement strand
GTCGACATGGCCGACAATCTCGTCTTAGGTTTTGGGCCTAGGACGCCTCTGGTGTTGGACGCTCTCGCCCGCGCCATCTACGCACCAGCACAATCGCCAGCGACACGGTAACCACGGAGCCGAGGGCTAAACCAAAAAACCACGGTGTCGATAATGGCGGTTGCAGACACCCTGGATCGACCTGTACTCGAATGTCAATGGGGTCAAACGCTTCGCCGGCGGGGTAGGTGCCAAACGCTTCAGCACCCTCGGTGGTCAATACCGTGGGTGCCGAATTAACACTCCAGGTGCCAGCCTCCGAATCCACAACAGCACCCGCGGCATCAACGCTGACAAACGACACATTGTGCGCACTGACCGTGCGCCCCTCTTGAGTGTCGCCGCTGATGTCAAACACAACGTCCACCTGGTCGCCGTTAATCACCAATCGTGGTGTGGAAAGGGTTTGATCGAGCAGGCCTTCGTGACCAAAAAATCCAATCGAACCGGTGGTGGCCAATTCACCCGAGCTCACGTCGGGTGCAAGGACACCGTCTGAGCCGCGAATCGTAAACAACGGTGTGCTGTAGGTCACATCACCACTCACATTCCACTCGCCGTTGGCTAACGACCCCGAAAGATACGAGCGGAAAGATTCCTTCACCCCCCACAACACCTCCCAGGAGCGCACCTCGCACGAAGACGCCGAATCAAGCGTTGTGACTTCGGCGCCTCCGCCCTGCGCATGTGCCGGGCTCAACGGGGAGATGAGGCCAGTGAGTAACACCGCGCCCAGCAACACCCCCAGGCGCCTGATCATTGGGGGGTTTGCCTAGCTGGTCGAATCATTCGAACGTGGTCGATGCCTGCCTCATCAAACACGTCACCGAAAGGCTCGAACCCGAGTGAGGCGTAAAAGTCTTGAATATAGGTCTGGGCGTGGAGGACCACCGGGGAGGGGTCAACATGGTCGATTGCTCGAGTCATGAGCCCACGGGCGATACCGGCACCACGGTAGTGGGCATCCACCACAAGGCGACCAATGCTGGTCGTCACACCCAAATCTTCGGTGGCAGGTTCGTCATTGTGAACCACACGGACATAACCAATTACCCGGTCATCCTCGACACACCAGATGTGCCGAGTCTGGGGGTCAAAATCAAAACGGTCAATTTCTTCTTCCGTGATGTGTTGCTCCAGGAAAAACACATCAGTGCGCAGCTTCGAAAACTCCAACACTTCCCCGGGGGTGCACTGCTCAAGAGCCTTGTTTTCCCAGCGAAGATTCACCCCTGAACCCTAATCTGCCAGTCTGAGCACACGCCAGAACCCATCGCCCCA
>CBFHPU010000119.1:0-1338 GCA_965657845.1 Pontimonas sp. | reverse complement strand
GTTGCGGTTCAAGCGAGCCTCTTTTTCGCCACCATCGAACCCAACATGTTCATCTTTGGCATCACCATGGTCGCCATTGGCAACATTTTTTCCGAAATTGCCAACGTCAACTACAACGCACTCATCACCCAAGTGGCCACACCCCGCACCGTGGGTCGAGTGAGCGGGCTGGGGTGGGGTTTTGGTTACCTCGGTGGCATCAGCATGCTGCTGGTGTCCTACTTCGGCTTCATCCAATTCGACGTATTCGGGTTGGGCTCTGACAACGGAATCGACATTCGAGCAATCGCTGTCGCCTGTGCCGCGTGGACAGTCGTTTTTGCCATCCCCATCTTGACCTCTGTTCCCGAAGTGCACTCAGCCGAGGGGTTACCCAAGACCGGTTTCTTCGCCAGCTACCGTGTGCTTTTTCAGGACATCGCCCAGCTCTACCGCACCGCCCGCACCACCTTCTGGTTTCTGCTGGCGAGCGCCATTTTCCGCGACGGCCTCGCGGGTGTGTTCACTTTTGGTGGTGTCCTCGCCGCAATTACCTTCGGGTTTTCTGCCACCGACGTACTCATCTTCGGCATTGTGGCCAACCTGGTTGCCGGCATCTCCACGATGGCTGCCGGGAAACTAGACGACTGGTTCGGACCGCGTTCGGTCATCATTGGGTCACTGATTCTGCTGCTCGCCTCCGGTCTGGCACTGTTTTTCCTGCGCGATGCTGGAGCGTTAGCGTTTTGGATTGGGGGGCTGGTCCTCGGAGCATCGGTCGGCCCCGCTCAAGCCGCCGGTAGGTCGTTTCTCGCCCGGGTCACCCCGGCCGGACAAGAAGGGCAAATCTTTGGCCTTTATGCCACCACTGGAAGAGCGGTGAGTTTCCTCACTCCCACCCTGTGGTCACTGTTCATCGCCATTGGTGGTGCGCAGTATTGGGGCATCCTCGGCATCGTCGTGGTCTTAGCCATCGGCCTGGTCCTCATGATTCTGGTGAAACTCCCCGCCCACGTGCGCTGAAGACGTGTGGGCTAAACAGCTATCGGCTAACCACGGCTTGAGTAATTAGCCGGGCAAATACCCGGCATTAATTCCCACCAAGGTGACCACAGCCCCCGCAAAAAAGTTGATACCCAAAAACCAGCGCCACCCGCCATGGGCTTTAGTCGCAGTCTCATCAGTGATGGTGACAAACGGAAGAACTGCCGCTAAGTAGGGCACAGCAATAATGGCGGTCAAAGCAATCGGCCAGGGAGCCAACAGCATGAGCCCGCCCGCAATGGCGTAGAGGGCGACGGCGATCCAGACCGCTGTTCTCGCCCCCCAAATGGTTGCCACCGAACCGATTCCCGCTTC
>CBFHPU010000118.1:0-1338 GCA_965657845.1 Pontimonas sp. | reverse complement strand
GTTGCGGTTCAAGCGAGCCTCTTTTTCGCCACCATCGAGCCCAACATGTTCATCTTTGGCATCACCATGGTCGCCATCGGGAACATTTTTGCCGAAATTGCCAACGTCAACTACAACGCTCTCATCACCCAAGTAGCCACACCCCACACCGTGGGTCGAGTGAGCGGGCTGGGGTGGGGTTTTGGGTACCTCGGCGGCATCAGCATGCTGCTGGTGTCCTACTTCGGGTTCATCCAATTCGACATATTCGGGTTGGGCTCTGACAACGGAATCGACATTCGATCAATCGCTGTCGCCTGTGCGGCATGGACAGTCATATTTGCGATCCCCATCTTGATCTCTGTGCCCGAAGTGCACTCAGCCGAGGGGCTACCCAAAACCGGTTTCTTCACCAGCTACCGTGTGCTCTTTCAGGACATCGCCCACCTTTACCGCACCGCCCGCACCACCTTCTGGTTTCTGCTGGCGAGCGCCGTCTTCCGCGACGGCCTCGCAGGTGTGTTCACCTTTGGTGGTGTCCTCGCCGCAATTACCTTCGGGTTTTCTGCCACAGAAGTACTCATCTTCGGCATTGTGGCCAACCTTGTTGCCGGCATCTCCACCATGGCTGCCGGGAAACTAGACGACTGGTTCGGACCCCGGTCGGTCATCATCGGATCCTTGACCCTGCTGCTCGCCTCCGGTCTGGCGCTGTTTTTCCTGCGGGATGCCGGAGCGTTAGCGTTCTGGATTGGGGGGCTTGTCCTCGGGGCGTCGGTCGGCCCCGCTCAAGCAGCCGGTAGGTCATTTCTTGCCCGGGTCACTCCCGCCGGTCAAGAAGGCCAAATCTTCGGCCTTTACGCCACCACTGGAAGAGCGGTGAGTTTCCTCACTCCGACCCTGTGGTCACTGTTTATCGCCATTGGTGGTGCCCAGTATTGGGGAATCCTAGGAATCATGGTGGTCCTGGCCATCGGCCTGGTCCTCATGATTCTGGTGAAACTCCCCGCCCACGTGCGCTGAAGACGTGTGGGCTAAACACCTGGGCGCTAAACACGTGTGGGGTATTTAGCCGGGTAGATACCCGGCATTAATTCCCACCAGGGTGACCACAGCCCCCGCAAAAAAGTTAATGCCTAGAAACCAGCGCCAACCGCCATGGGCTTTAGTGGCACTCTCATCAGTGATGGTGACAAACGGAAGCACTGCCGCCAAGTAGGGCACAGCAATAATGGCGGTCAGAGCAATCGGCCAAGGAGCCAACAGCATGAGCCCGCCCGCAATGGCATACAGGGCGACGGCGATCCAGACCGCCGTTCTTGCACCCCAAATGGTCGCCACCGAACCGATTCCCGCTTC
>CBFHPU010000117.1:0-1435 GCA_965657845.1 Pontimonas sp. | reverse complement strand
CAAACGGCCGAGGGCTCCTACAAGGCACTAAACCTCTATCGTGTCCTCTACAGATGGGGTGGTTGCCGCCCTCCCCAGACGGCATCGCAATGTGCCAAGGTGGTGGTGTTGAAAGCCACTAAGCGAGGAGGACGGCAAGATGAAGGATACGATAATCGGGGTGGACTTGGCAAAACGTGTTTTCCAGCTCCATGGTGCAACGACGACGGGCCATGTGACGTTTCGCAAGAAGCTGACGCGCGATCAATTCCGGCGGTTCATGGCTGAACATCCATCCTGCCTTGTCGTTTTTGAAGCCTGCGGCAGCGCCAGCTACTGGGCGCGCGAGATGGCGAAGCTCGGTCATGACGCCAAGCTCATTGCGCCGCAATATGTCCGGCCTTTCGTCAAGCGCCAAAAGAATGATGCGGCCGATGCCGAGGCGATCGTGATCGCCGCTCGACAACCCGAGATGCGGTTCGTCTCCCCCAAGACCGAAGATCAGCAGGCTAAGGCAACGCTGTTCCGCGGCCGTGAGCGCCTCGTCCATCAGCGCACCGAACTGGTGAACGCGCTGCGGGCATTGCTCTACGAGTATGGGCATGTGTTTCCTGCCGGCATCGGCCATCTCAAGCGGATCGTGGCGCTGGTCGAAGACCCCGCCTGCGACCTGCCAGCCCTGATCATCGCGGAGTGCCGCGATTTGCTGGCACAGATTACCGAGAAGTCAGACAGGATCGACGCGAAGACCAAGGCCCTGAAAGAGCTGGCGGCGGCGACCGATACGGCGCGGCGCCTGCAAACCATGCCAGGGGTGGGTCCTCTGACGGCGCTAGCGGTCGAGGCCTTCGCGCCTGACATGGCGCAGTTCAAGTGTGGCCGGGACTTCGCGGCTTGGCTCGGGCTCGTGCCGCGGCAGTATTCTTCCGGCGGCAAGGAGCGCCTTGGTCGGATATCGAAGGCCGGTCAGAGGGACATCCGACGGCTTCTGGTCGTCGGTGCAATGTCGCGATTGAACTGGCTCGGGCGCCGATCGATTCCGGAGGGCTCGTGGCTCGCAAGGATGCTGGCACGGAAGCCGAAGATGTTGGTCGCGATTGCGCTGGCGAACAAGATGGCCCGGCAACTCTGGGCGATGATGACGAAGAATGAGGATTACCGAGATCCGGCACTGGCGGCCACGACATGAAAATTATGTCGTAGTCGTCCGGGGTCGGTGCCATGGGGGTGTGAAAAGTCGATGACCTGAATGGGCACAACGATCGAAAGATCTGGAATGGGAAAACCAGATAGGGCCTACGAGCTCAAAGCTCGCTCTACAGATTTGGACCCGTTCCGCGGATCACCATATCGGCCAGCGGCTTCTGATAGCGCCGCGATGAAAGGCCTTACAGAAGACTGCATTCGATCACACGCCAATCAGGTCAAAAGCTACTTGCACTACGGGCAGCAACCA
>CBFHPU010000116.1:0-1436 GCA_965657845.1 Pontimonas sp. | reverse complement strand
CCAGTGGTAAAAAGTCTTCTGCTGCTAATGCTTCTGCTTGCATTCTTCCCATTATCCAATCACCTCGATAGGGTCGCCGTCCCAGTTTTCAATTGCTTCATAGAATTCCCAAGCCGATACTAAACCAGCCTCATAATCTTCTTTGACTTCTAGCACTTGCTCTTTGTCCATATACATTATTCGCTCTCCTTGCTTTCCTCGATGGATTTATTCTTACTTGCCTTGCGAGTGCGAGCACGCTTGGTGCGACTGTCCTCGTGGGGGGCACTGGCGTTGCTACGCCTGATTTCACGCATAGCCTCGATGTAAGGCTTGTTCTCGATTCCCTTCTTTTTCTTCATACTTACAACCTAGTCCATACCACTGACATTCTCAAGTCTTAATGCGGTGTGTCGTAAACTATTTTGTAACAGATTGATAACGGCGGCCCGGCCCCCTAGTGGTGAGCTAGCATGTCTTTCATTTCTTCTTCCCAGTGCTCAGCAAGGGCGAAATAAACAGCCTCTCGGGATTCCTCCTCCTCAGACCAGCAAAGGCCACAAATGGGTTCGCCAGAGTCATTGGGCGACCAGTCGGTGGTAGGGAAACGGCAAACGAAGCAAAGTTCGAAGTTGTACATAGTTATCCTTTCTTGTTGGTTAATAAGTGACACTTAACTAGCACCTAAGTGTCACTTAGAGTTCCATGTCCGCATAGTCGTATTTGCCAATGCGGTAGGCAATGGGGTCTACATTTTTCAATACCTGGCTGGGCAAGTATTCGAGGGTACCAATCTTAATAACCTCGTTAGTCTCATCAAGCATTTCGTCAAATCGTTCTTCAAGTTCCAGTTCAGTCATTTGTCTCCCTTTCGTTAATAATAAACTTACCACACACCACTGACATTGGGAAGACGACACGCCGATAGATCGAAAATTGCATAAATGTATAATAGAAAGGTGCGTAAATGTATAACAGAAATTGTATAGTAAGTCCTGCAGAAACTGTCACAGGTATGTCATAACTGTACCGAAAACGGTATAGTTTTGACATGCAAAACGGTAGCGTAGTGACTGTAAAAATGGTAGCGTAGTAGATTCATGATTTTTTCACGATCTTCTTAAACATCTTCGTAAGCTGTTTATGGAGTAAATGAAAAATCGGGGGGGTCCCCCATACCCCTAGGGGCATACATCACCTAAGTGACATATGCTCCATAGCGGACTTGGGTGCTGGAATATCTTCAGGCTGGAATACAATCCCACAAGCCTCAAGGAATCGGCGGGAATCGAATCGGTCATTATCCTGAGCCATATACTTGGCAAAGTCACGGCACAAGTCTAGATATTCTTCAGCATCTACTACCTCTTGATATTCTGAGAGAATCTCGGACACAGCCACATAGTCTTTTCTGGTCATCATTTTCTAGAGCCACTTTTCTACTAGGTCTTTTCCAA
>CBFHPU010000115.1:0-1503 GCA_965657845.1 Pontimonas sp. | reverse complement strand
CGAGCCACGGTCACGTCGGCCAGCGCTCAATGGAGCTCAAGAGCGTTGAAGGTTGTTCAACGGTGTTGGGCCGCCGTAGCCGGTAATAGGCCTTGCATCAGGCTCTCGAACGCCACGCTCGGTGAGGCCCGAGGAAAAAGAACGCGGCGCCCGAGAAAATCGGGCGCCGCGTTGCAGTGGACTTCTGCGCTCTGAACTACTTGAGCGTGACTGTTCCGCCAGCAGCTTCGATCTGCTCTTTGGCTTTCTCAGCGGTCTCTTTGTTGGCGCCTTCCAGAACGGCACTGGGGGCTCCGTCAACGAGGGCTTTGGCTTCACCCAGGCCGAGGCTGGTGAGGGCACGCACCTCTTTGATGACCTGGATTTTCTTGTCGCCAGCGGCTTCGAGAATGACGTCGAACGAGTCTTTCTCTTCAACCTCGGCGCCACCGTCGCCTGCGGCCGGTGCACCGGCAGCTGCGACAGCAACCGGAGCGGCTGCGGTGACTTCGAAGACTTCTTCGAACTTCTTGACGAATTCGCTCAGTTCAATGAGCGAGAGTTCCTTGAACGCCTCAATGAGGTCGTCGGTGGACATTTTGGCCATGATTTCTCCTTGTGTTGTAGGTAGGGGTTCGGGTGCTTACGCGCCCTGAGATTCTTTTTTCTGACGCAACTGGTCGATTGCCCGAACGGCGGATGCCTGTGGGGCAGTAAACAGATACGCGGCAGCAAACAGCGAAGCCTTGACGGCACCGGCGAGTTTGCCAAGTAGCACCTCGCGGGATTCGAGCTTCGCGAATGCGTCGACTTCTTCAGCACTCAGTGGTGCACCTTCGAAGTAGCCGCCCTTAATGACCAGGGCGGGGTGGTCTTTAGCGAAGTTGCGCAGGGCTTTGGCAGCGTTCACGGGATCCCCGTGAACGAAAGTCAAAGCGGAAGGGCCAATGAGGAGGTCATCGAGAACGTCGATGCCCGCTTCTTTGGCCGCAATCTTTGTCAGCGTGTTCTTCACCACGGCATAGCTGGCATCGGCACGCAGAGCACTGCGGAGTTCTTTCAACTCCGAGACACTCAGTCCCCGATAGTCAGTCAGCCACACCGCAGCAGATTCACGAAAATTTGTCGTGAGCTCTGCGACCGTTGCTTCCTTTGTCGCCATGGGTCTCCTTGGTTGTTGTTGTCACCGCAGACCACCAGGCATAAAAAATGCTCCGGGCGCATGCGCACGGAGCATTAAATGTTCTCGTTACGCCTACGCGGGCCGAGGGCTTTCGCCCTGTGCTTCGGTGGTTTGTGACTTTTCACGCCCCACGACCGGCGGTCTTTGGCTGTGCTAAATCTATCGGGAGTCGGAACACAACACCAAATCGCACCAAATACGAAACAACCCCGACGCTCTTGGTTCTCCTAAAGCCGGGGACGGCCGAGTTGCTCCAGAGCGTTGGAGCACAAACGTTAGGGGACAGCCTAGTTAGAGCGCGCAAGGCAAACCACCTTGCCGAGCCGCTAAAGCGACCCTTA
>CBFHPU010000114.1:0-1505 GCA_965657845.1 Pontimonas sp. | reverse complement strand
CGACCAAGTCGCCATCGACGGTGTCGATGTCGGCTACGAATCGCTGTGTGGGCAGTGTTATCTCCAAGAAAGTGGCGGCCGTCTAGCCAGTGCCCATCAGCGGACGGTCGATCCGCAGTTGCCTGGTCCCGACCCTGACTTCAGCTGAGCCAGGGCGCCCCCTGGGCGTGCTGTGAGTGAGGCGTCCCCGACCGGGCCAGGGTTAGCGGGTGCACGAGTGCAACCAAGTGTGTCCGCTGATTGGTAGCCCTGCCTCAGCTTGGCGGAACTAGGCCTTGTGGAAAACCTTGGGGCGCCAAGGTTCGTGTGTGGTCTTCTTGTGTTCCCGGTACCGAACGCGGCACCGGAACAAGACCCGGCACACGACAGGTGGCACGTTTTCCTACATGGTTCCCAGTGATTACCCGGACAGTGATCAGGTCCTCCACGACTTAGGGGAGGGCTTTGTCCACGCATTTATTGACGCCATTGATGGAGCCCGTGACGACTACGCAGCCTTAAAGGCGTGGCAACCAGGGTGGGTTCCAAGTTTCACGAGCCGCTTCATTGCCAACTTTCTGCACGAGCGAATCTGGGATCGCTTGGTCCGCTCGTCTGATGGCATGGAGGGAATTCAGGTCAACGACCGGGAGCCCATCCGAGAGCTACGCAGTGGCACTACCTACCTGATTCGAATTAAGAGACACCGCCCTGGCGATCGGATTTCTGCCTACCCGACGGAAGAGTCAAGCGCTTTCTGGTCGAACAGTATTCTCACTCTGGAAGGGCTGGAGTCGTTTGGCCTAGCGCTGGGTTACTACTGGGACGCCAATCGGCGCGTGATGGGTGAGGCAATCCTTTCCTTCCGGGACGGTAAGGACAATCCGATTTGGGCCGTCGAACTGCGCCGTGATCCAGCCGACGCAGCCGGCTTCAGCTGGGTTCCTGTTGCTCCGGACCTTCCCGAGATTGACCTGAGCGGTATTATTCGGAAGACCAAGGGGGAGGCCGGGTCATGAGCCGCGGAGTCGGGGATGCCATTCTTGCCCTCCGCCGTGCCGCAAACCTAACCCAGACGGAGCTTTCAGCGCGTCTTGGCATCACCGAGGCTGTACTCATCAGGTATGAAAATGGCTTGCGCCAGCCTGATAGCGCAATGCTCGAAAAGCTCGGTGAAGTCTTGGGCGTCACATCAGATTTCCTGCTCGCTGAGTTCACCATGCGAGGCGGTATCGGCGTGGACTGGCATATGCGCCGTCCCAACACCGCGACGGCTTCGGATTGGAAACGTGTTGAAGCTCGACTCAATGTGTTGCTGATGCACTCGTCATATCTGTTGGAGCGCGCTCCGCTAGAGCCCCAACACCAGGTCATTCATCTCGACCCCGAAGAACACCCGCCCCACCATGCGGCAGCCATGCTCCGGGCGAGCTGGAGGATGCCTATTGGCCCTGTTCGCAACCTCACACGCTGGGTCGAGTCCTCGGGTGTCATCGTGGTCGAAGAGGACTTCGGCACACAACGTA
>CBFHPU010000113.1:0-1520 GCA_965657845.1 Pontimonas sp. | reverse complement strand
ACTCGAGCGCCAGACGTGTCGGTCAACTCAATCGGTGCCTCGGGGGCAGCCTTCGACCAGCGCACCTCTAAGACACCTCCGCCGGTGGCAACAACGCCCTCTCCGGAGTCGACCATTCGAGTGGTCGGAATGTCTTGAATCACTTGAATATCGACTTCAAGCACGACGACGTTTTCCGCGGAAATCTGTTCCCCCGAGAGGGCATTGTCTGGTGCACCGTTGGTTTGGTGACGCAGGTAAGACTCCAGCTCCGCGTCATACTCCCAAGTGGGAAAAGACGAACCGCTGAAGAAGACGCGCACCAGGTTAGCCGCCACTCCATCAGTTGCCGCACTCGACTCGTCCACTTGGGTCGAATAGTTGAACTGCGGTGGGGGTCCCGAACGGTCCTGGAAATAGGACACCAGTTCGGGGGCCCGAACAATCACATTATGCGGAGCGATTTTGTCGCTACTGCGGTAAAAAAAGTCCTCTACATCGCTTTGGCCATTGATGGCACTGGCGACTGGCGCATCAAGCATCGCCTCCACAAACCGCTGTTGACCGCCCGAGTAGGCAATGATTCCGCCAAAGGGGCTCACAATGTCGGGATCCATGGGTCGGACTGAGCGCACCGGGCCGACCTCGGCGGGAAGCGTCGAGTGCCACACGGCCACGTAGCGCGTGAGGCCGCCTTCGACCAATTCCTCAAAAACAATGTCGGCCTGATCCAGACCCACTTGGGGCCTCGCCGCTGGAGCATTATCAATCTTTGCGGCAAGCGAAGGCAGGCTCGAATCGCCGCCATCCAAGGGAAGACCGGTCAGTGGCCAGAGGTCGGCATCGATTTCGATCGATGGCGATTCCGAGCTGTCAATCGGCGCCGACTCATCGGTGGCATCGCCACCGTCTGAACCCGCACCGCTTTGGCAACCCGCCAGTAGCAGGGTCACCGCGAGAACTGAAGTGGCCGCTCGCATCACTCTCATACTGCCCTCCCCCGTCGTATTCAGACTAACGCCCGAAGGGTGTTAATCCGTGGAATAGTCGGCACCCAACAACACGGTGATACTGGCACCCGGGTAGTTGTCGGTGAGGACTACCTCATCGATACCCAGAATTTGTGCCACCCCAAGGGCTAACGCTTCGTCGTCTTCTTGCTGGTAGGCGACCAGGCTGGTCTCGACATCTTGCGAATCTGCGTTCGTGAGTGTCTGGTCCGGCCAGCCCTCATCACTTAAACGCTCGCCCGCGCCGGAGGCCAAACCTGCCGTATCGGTCCCGTTCAACACCGTGAGGGTAATGCCTTCGATCTCATCGGCCGAGGGGTTCACAATCGGCTCGACCGGTTCCGGCTCCGGTTCTGGCTCTGGCTCGGGTTCCGGTTCGGGTTCTGGTTCCTGCTCGGCGATGGCGATTTCTTCTGGGTCGAGCTCTAAATAGTTATCCGCTTGATCAACCAGAATGATGCCCACCACAGCCACTACGGCGCTCACACCCAACACGATTCCCGCAGGAATCAACCAAAAGCTTTTGGGCCG
>CBFHPU010000112.1:0-1548 GCA_965657845.1 Pontimonas sp. | reverse complement strand
AGCCGCAGCGACTGTGACCAACTAAAAACGTTTCAAATAGAATCCTTATATGACACGAGCACAAAAACGGCGTTACGACGCCCACCTCGCTGACTACGAGCAGCGCATTGACATCACCCCGGGCATTCGCTCGCTTATTTTTTCGCTTGCTTGCATCGAGCTTGAAGAGGAGCAACTGCAAAAGGAAGTCGACAAGCACGGCACGATTTACACGACTAGCACTGGCATCATTAAGCAACGGCCCGAATGGCAGCAGCTGCGGGATGACCGCCAACGAAAGACTGCCATCGTGGGCAAATTGGAGGGCCGAATGAGTTTAGACCCGGTCGAACACGACCCGCTAGCTGCGCTACATGCCGAATTGGACTAACCACCCTGCCCATCGTTACGCGGTGGACGTCACCCTGGGCAAAATCGTCGCGCCTGTTTACGTGGTGAAGGCGTGCCACCGTTATTTGGACGACCTCGACCGCGCCGACGACACGGGGCTTGAGTTCCGCCCGAAAACCGCGGCGGCCTACTGCCAATTCTTCCCAACGGCCCTAAAGCACTATAAATCGAGTTTCGCAGGGCAGCCGTTCGAGCTTTTGCCGTGGCAGCAGTTTGCTATCTGGAATTTGTTCGGGTGGTTCAACGCGGACAGCACCCGCCGCTTCCATTACGCGCTCATCCTTGTTCCCCGAAAAAACGGCAAAACCACGTTCGGTGCGGGCACTGGGCTGCTAATGATGGTGTTCGACCGCGAACCCTCACCCGAGGTGTACTTCGCCGCCACCAAGCGCGACCAGTCCCGAATTGCCTTCCGTGATGCCGCCAACATGGGGAACGCCTCCGGCATCTTGAAGCAGTACCTGAAAGTTGGCGCAAGCGAGATTCAACCCCGCAAAGGCGGCGGACAACTCACGTACCTCGGTGCAAACCACGATTCGCTCGACGGCCTGAACACGCATCTTGCGGTCATCGACGAGTACCACGCGCACCCCAACGACCACGTGTTCAACGTCCTGAAATCGTCGCAAGGACAACGCCCCAACGCGCTGCACCTGACCATCACGACCGAGGGATTCAACCTAAACGGGCCGCTGACCGAACTGAAAACCTACTGCCGCAAGGTGCTCGACGGGACGATCACGGACGACGCCCAATTCGCGTTGCTTTACGAGCTTGACGAGGGCGACGACTGGAAGGATGAAAGCGTTTGGATTAAGGCGAACCCGTCCCTTCATGATGCCATGAATTTGGACGAGATGCGGCGCGAGTTTACGCAGGCCGTGAACCAAGGAGGCAGCAAGGAGGTCGAATTCAAAACCAAACGCCTGAATTTGCAGGTGTACGCCGCTAAAACGTGGATTCCCGACGAAATTTGGGTGAAGGGCGAGCGTGATTTAGCGGAATTTGACACCCGCGGCAAATGTTGGGCGGGGCTTGATTTGGCTTCCATTTCCGACATGACGGCCCTCGTGCAGGTGTGGCCAGTGAACGGCGGGTATTTCGTCCGTGGGCACTATTTCATGCCCTCAGACACCGTGCGCGAGGTACTAATGTCCA
>CBFHPU010000111.1:0-1578 GCA_965657845.1 Pontimonas sp. | reverse complement strand
CGACCCGAAACAGAATCCTTAGTGATAACACCAAAGACCTCCACAAAGTCGATAGCTAACTGAGCCTTATGCGACGTAGTTTCAACGTCGTGGGTTAGCCACCGTGGCGGCCACGTCACCGCGCCTCATTCCGAGCCATCAACTCTTCAAGTTTTGACTGGCGCTTAATTTCAGCCAACCCCAACCTGGCACGATCCGACGGCGTAAACCCAAGCAACCCCAACTGGGACGCCAACACCTTCTCGGTCTCATTAATAGACATCACTGTCTGCCGGTTAGCAGGGTCATCCTCAAACAAACTATCGAGCACCACTAGGCGGTCAAGTGAACGGCAAGTGCGCTCCAACAAATCCACATCAAGGCGCGGACTAATCCACAACTCACCCTCACCAAACACCGCACCCCAAAGGCGAAGCCCAGCCTTACCTAAACCCTCCGGCGGATCCACCTGCCCACCCTCCAAAATCACAGCGTCATCACCAGGCATCGCACGCTTACCCGGATTACCTAAAAGTCTTTTCTTTTCAATAGGGACTGGATGGTTTACCATGGTTCAAGTGTACCCCCCTAAAAAGCTCTCAACTGCGGGTGTATAAAAAGGGATGGGGGCGCCGGGTACATTTCGAAGGTCTTAAATCTTTTTTCCCACTCCACAGGTTGTCCCCCGGGGCTTAGTAGTCGTGTGTGTAATCCGCTTGACGTTCTGTAAAGTTTTTATTTTGAACGTTTTGTTTTAAGTGTGACGTGGGCACCCCTGCCCTCCCCGTCCCTCCCCTGTGGGGGTGGGGTGTCTCCTCCTCCCCCTGCCCCTGGGTGCTGTTTGGTTTTGGTTTGACCGAGCGGTGGATTGGTTTCGGTTTTGTGGGTGACCCACTCCCCCCTATCCCCCCCCGTCTTTTTTTGCCCCCCGGTGGTTGGAAGATTATTTTTGGTGCGCCTTGTTTCGGCTTTTCAGGCGGAGGTGGGAGGCTGCCTCCGGGGCGTGTTAGGTGTCCCCCCTGGGGGTGTTGTGGGTTTGTTTCCGCGTTTCTGATTGCACGACCGGTGTGCCCCTGCCAGTTCATATTTGCGTGACGGGTCGTCAGGGTACAGGTGGTCGGCTTCCCACGGATCGTCTGCACGCCAACCCTCCCCACATATGTGACACACTTCAGTGTGAGTGCGGACGAACTTGGCTATACGTTTATAGGTTGAGTCGTAACGGGTACGTTTCTTAGCGATTCGTTCTGGTGTTTCGTTTCGGATTTTCACCGGTGCATGTTCTGCACAGTAGGAGTCGCCGCGTGTCAACACACCACACTTGAGGCAGGGTCGGTTGAATCTACCCGTCATGCTCGCGGTCATAATAAGCGGACATATCGCGCCAATAGTCCACGATTTCTTGTGTGAGCAGGTTGTGTTCGGATTTGTCGAAGCGGGCTGTGGTGAGGTTGCCGGCTTCTGCCATGCGTTCACGGTGTTGTGCTAGGCGGACGAGCATTGCTTCATTGTCTGACATGGTTTTACCTTTCTCTATATTTTGTGGACTGTGCCGGTGAAGTCTGTGCCGCGTTCTAGGGTGAATACGGCTAAGCCTGG
>CBFHPU010000110.1:0-1638 GCA_965657845.1 Pontimonas sp. | reverse complement strand
TCAAAACGGGCGGGAATCGACGCGAGGTAGTCACCTGTCAGCACCGCAGATTCATAGTCTCTGGCCGCTTGTGAGGTCTCACCCGCCGCACTGATTCCCTTTGCCTCGACTGACCAGACCAGGGCCACAACAGCAACAGAGAAGAAGGCGAACGCCCCATAAATCCATGCCATCCACCGCCTGATGACCTTTTCGCTTCGGCCATAGAAAGCCAGCAACACTATGCCCAGTAGGCCATAGAGGAAGAGGATGTCACCGATGAAGAGGAAACTTGCGTGGGCAACACCCAGGATTATTAGCCCCGCGCTTCGCCACCACCAACGGCGACGGCCAGTCTCGAGGTTTCGCAATACGTAGTGGGCGCTGTAGCCAAACAGGAAAGAAAAGATGAGGTAGAACTTGCCCTGGGCCAACACAAAAACCAGAAAGGCCGCAATAGAGTCCCCGGTGGACAAGAGGGTGGAGGCAGTCGGCCCAGAATCTACCGAGTGGGAAAAATAGGCCACATTGACCAGGATGATTCCCCACAGGGCAAAACCTCGAAGGACATCAGGGCCAATGTCGCGCGTTTTCTGACTCATAGTTGAACCTTTCGTCGGCGAATTCCCAGGGCGAGAGTTAATGACGGCATCAGGAGAATCTGGGCGAGTACGAACCAGATAAGGGCGTTGACCTGCGGCCAACTGATGCTGAAGCTCGCCGCGGGGGCGCCTGAGCGAATCTCCACAATCGACCAGACAAGCAACGCTCCCGCAAGCAACCCGAACACTCCGGCCATTGCGCGATAGGCCAAGAGGTAGGTTCGGTTCCTGATCGCAATCAGGCGCTCGTCAAGCGCTCCATCGGGCGCAACGGTGACGAGCCTCACCACTCGACGCAACAGAAACCACGTCAAGTACACACTGCCCACGAACCCCACAGGAATGAGCCCAATAGGGTCTTCGACGAACCACACGATGACGGGGGCAACGAACAACACAACCACCGATAACGCGATGACAAGCCCGAGGCCAAGCGGCGTGCGCAATCCATCCCACCGTGTATCGGCAAGCCCCTTGGCAATGTGGTGGCGATAGGCAAAATCACCGCCTGGTGCAGCTTTGGAGGAGTGCTGTGGTTTTCCCGTCACAATCTTTTCTCCTTTGCACCGCGGGGGAACGCTGAACCCGAGGCGGACCGGTCCAGCCAAAAGACGTCCTCCACGCCAACCTCAAGGGCTCCTGCAATCTTGAGCGCCAGCTCCAGACTGGGGTTGTATTCGCCTCGCTCGAGGTAGCCCATGGTCTGGTAGTGAACCCCGACAACGTCGGCGAGCTCGCTCCGGGAAAGGCCTTGGTCAACTCTGGCCTGTTCGATCCGGTTCACCACCGGAGCAGCTTCGTCTTTAGATGGCCTGCTCACAGCTAATAGCATAAATGCTACGTAGCAATAATGCAACATGTTGAGGCTTCGGAAACGACGAAGGCCCCGGGGTTTCCCCGGGGCCTTCGTGTGAAGCGGAAACTACTTGATGACCTTGGTCACCGTTCCCGCACCGACGGTACGTCCACCTTCACGAATAGCGAAGGAGAGACCTTCCTCCATGGCGATGGGCTGAATCAGCTCCACCTTCATGTCGGTGGTGTCGCCGGGCATGAC
>CBFHPU010000109.1:0-1675 GCA_965657845.1 Pontimonas sp. | reverse complement strand
GAGCGGTGGTCGACCAGGGAACACTGGCAGGCCCATTTCGACGAGCCCGCGATTGTTCGGCTGAAGCGAGACCTCACACCGCTGTTGGCTCGCCCGGCCACGCGCCTCGAGATGTATCCGGCTGGCTGATGTGTGTCTGTGTGGGCCCCGCCTCCTCTGGCGTGGCGCGGCAATACGGGCGTAGGCTCGGGAGACACCAAGGGTGAAGGAGCCTCCAATGTCATTTGGTCAAGCAGTGTCGTCATTTTTCTCTAATTACGCGAACTTTCAGGGCCGCACGAGGCGCAGTGGTTATTGGTGGGTAGTGCTCTTCCTCGTGGTCATCTCAGCTGTGTTGTGGTTTGTTGACCTTCAGCTATTCGCAGGTCTGTGGCCGCAAGACCTCCTCGACCAAGGGTCCGGGCCGATTTCGATTGTGTTTGGTTTGGCCATCATTGTTCCGGTGATCGCGTTAGGTGTGCGTCGCCTTCACGACACGAACCGCAGTGGTTGGTGGGTGTTATTGGGGTTTATCCCGCTTATTGGTTCCATCGTGTTGTTTGTTTTCTACGTGTTGGATTCCACACCGGGAGACAACCAGTACGGCCCGAACCCTAAAGGAGTTGATGCCGGCGGAGTCTAAGCAGACTGTCCGCTTTACTGCACCAGTGCCTCAACTCGGCGTGAACTCCTCACGCCAACACGCCCGGACGGGCTCACAGCCTGTGGGCTAGCCGTGGGTATCGGTATTGGGGGGTGGCCCACATCTGTTAGGTGGCTCCTGGCCATGTTGGGGTCCTAGCGTGAAGACATCACCGCGCTTCGGCCCGTCGCGCGAGGTTGTGCACGTTCACACCTGGCGGGCCATCCCCATAAAGGAGATCACCATGACTGATTCGCACAACGAATCACCCAACGAACTAGGCGACATTGTCGCTGTCGCCACCGGTGCGGGAACATTTAGCACCCTTGTCGCGGCAGTGAGTGCCGCTGGCTTGGTCGACACCCTCCAAGGTGAAGGCCCCTTCACGGTGTTCGCACCCAGCGATGACGCGTTTGCGGCACTACCCGATGGTCTCGTCGACGCCCTGTTGGTTGAGGATAACCGCGAGGTCTTGACCAAGGTCCTCACCTACCATGTGGTCCCCGGCAAGGTCATGGCCGCCGATGTTGCCACTGGTGATGTGGCAAGTGTTGAAGGTTCCACGATTGCCGTGAGTGTTGGCGACACGGTCACCCTCAATGGTTCTGCCACGGTGACCGCTACCGACGTGTTGGCCTCAAACGGTGTCATCCACGTCATCGACGCAGTGATTCTTCCCCCGGGAGTTGACGCCGCCGCACTGCTGGCCTAGCGAGTAATCCCCCTCTTGGGGGACACGCGCCGTGGGCGGGGGTTATTCCCCGCCGCGGCGCGTTGTGCTGTTACGGCGAAGTCTGGCAATCAGCCAGATAACAAGACTGACAATGACGAAGAGGCCAAACCAGGGCACGATGACTCCAAAGAAGACGATGGTTCCGGCGAAGAAGGCGAGCATTGACTGCCAGCCGGTGACGATTCCTTCAACAAAACCATCCGGGTCACGCTCTGGTGCCACTTCGGGTGATCGAATATCGACGCCGATGGAGGCGTATTGCACTTGGTCGCTTAAGTAGTTGCGCTGTGAGTTCAAGGAGTCGAGTTCCCCTTGGCGCT
>CBFHPU010000108.1:0-1710 GCA_965657845.1 Pontimonas sp. | reverse complement strand
GAGGCCGCGGGTGAAAGTCAGGAAACGGTCGGTTCCACTGCTTCTGACGCGGAGCCTCCCGAAGACAGTGTCTCTGTCGACTCGCCAGATGATTCGGCCAAGACGGTCGAGGCTGCTGAACCTGTGCCGGGAAATGTAGGACCGGTGGACTCGGAGGAGGTTCCTCCTGAGGACCTTGGTGCAGAGAACCCCGAGGTTGATTCGAATTCGAACACGACAGCATCTGAAGCGCCCTCGTCGAACAACTCGAAGGCATCTTCCGGGCCACCTTTGGCGACCCGCGGTGAACCGGTGTTGCGCCAAGTGTTAGGTGGCGAACTAATCGGCGAGGAAATCCTCAGCGAAATGTCTGGCCAGGGCGAAGCCGATGTTTGATGGCGCCATCGGCGAACTGATTGAACAACTTGGTCGGCTACCCGGTGTAGGACCGAAGTCTGCACAGCGAATCGCTTTCTTTGTCCTCCAAAACCCCAACTACGACCCTCGCGATCTCGCTGATGTGTTGGCGAGTATCCGTGAGCGGGTGCGCTTTTGTGACACTTGCGGGATGTTGGCTACCGACACCGAATGTGACATTTGCCAAGACGTCCGGCGCGACGAAACAGTGTTGTGTGTCGTAGAAGAAGCCAAAGATGTCTGGGCTATTGAGCGCACCAGGGAATACCGGGGTCGATACCACGTACTGGGTGGTGCGCTTAGTCCCATCGATGGAATTGGTCCAGACCAGCTGCGTATTCGCGAATTGATGGCGCGTCTAGGAAACAGCGCCATTAACGAAGTGATTATCGCCACTGACCCCAACTTGGAGGGTGAAGCGACCGCTAGTTACCTCTCCCGAATGTTGGAACAGCCCGGCCTCACCGTGTCACGCCTCGCCAGCGGCTTGCCGGTCGGCGGCGACTTGGAATACGCCGATGAGGTCACGCTGGGGCGGGCGTTTTTGGGACGTAGACAGGTGTGATTCGCTCTCCTGGGATTAGCTGCCAGCAGTCGGCCAATTAGACTAAGAGGGTTGTTCCCCCTGCCCCGCGCACATCACAGCTCCGGAGTGTTCACGAGTGAGTCTCGTCGTCCAAAAATATGGTGGTTCGTCGGTTGCCGACGCGACCAGTATTAAGCGCGTCGCTGCGCGCATTGCGCGGACAAAAAAAGCAGGCCACGACGTGGTCGTGGCCGTCTCTGCCATGGGTGACACCACCGATGAGTTGATCGATTTGGCCCACCAGGTCGCTGAGAAACCCCATTCACGGGAAATGGACATGCTGCTCACCACCGGTGAGCGCATCGCCATGGCCCTGTTGGCCATGGCGATCAGGGATCTCGGTTTGGATGCCCGCTCGTTTACCGGAAGCCAAGCGGGTATGAAGACCAACGCCGACCACGGTCGGGCACGCATCGTTGATGTGACGCCGACTCGTGTGCGCCAAGCCCTCGATGAGGGTGCGATCGCGATTGTGGCGGGTTTCCAAGGGTTTAATACCGACTCGAAGGACATCACCACACTGGGTCGAGGAGGGTCGGACACCACCGCTGTGGCGTTGGCTGCGGTGTTGGGTGCTGAAGTGTGTGAGATTTACACCGACGTCGATGGCGTGTTTAGTGCCGATCCGCGCATTGCGCCTAAAGCCAAGAAGCTCGATCACGTGTCCTATGAAGAAATGTTGGAACTAGCGGCATCTGGGGCAAAAGTGCTCTACATCCGCGCCGTGG
>CBFHPU010000107.1:0-1719 GCA_965657845.1 Pontimonas sp. | reverse complement strand
TCTACGCCCACGTGATGAAGGGCACCGCGCACGGTATCGCCCAAGACGGGCTGTCCGTGGCCCTGGCCTTTATGCGCGACAAGTTGGGGCTGTAGGCTTTGGCCTCACGGGGGAGGTGGCGCGCAGGTCGGGCCAGCGGACCGGTCGGAACGTCGGGTCGGGTCGACGCGATTGGACAGTATCGGACTTTGGAAAGTCAGTGCGGCGAATGGCAGGTTTGAGCCGATTCTGTGGAAAAACAACGTGTTGCTGGCGCAGAAAGTAACGTTCTGAACTGGCCACGAGCGCCTTTGTAATCAGGCTTTGCGCGCTTGCCGCGGTGCAGGAAAGATTTTGGCCAGTTTGCGGAGGTTTTGGGCGGTGGCGGCGAGTAGGAATTCGTCATTTGCGCCGCATGGGCCGCGTAATCGCAGCCTGCCCAGGCCAAGGATGCGTTTGAGGTGAGCGAAGAGCATTTCGACCTTCTTGCGAAGTTTGGACGAGACCTTGTACTGGGGCGTCTTTTTGATGGCGCGGGCAACATCTCTGGCGTCTTCGTGTTCTTCGCGGGTGATCTTCCGGGCATCTGCCTTTGGACAGCACTTCATCTTTGATGGGCATGCCTGACAGGTATGTTTGAGCGCCTGATATTTGGCGACACCTTTGCCCGTCGGGCCACGGTTCGGATCAGAGTAGTTACGGCGGAATTGCTTGAGTGCTTCGCCTTCGGGACAGATGTATTGGTTGTTCTCGGCATCCCACTCGAAGTCTGCGCGGGACCACGTGCCGTCTGTACGCCCCGCCTTATCAATCACCGGGATGTGCGGTGCGATCTCATGCTTCACCAACCAGTTCAGCATCGGGCCAGAACCGTAGGCGGTGTCTGCAATGAGGCGCTCTGGGTGCAGTTCGAACTTGTCTTTGACCCGGTTCAGCATGGTCTTTGTGGAGCCGACTTCAGCTTGCCGGATTGATCTGGTCGCTTCGACGTCGACGATGACACCGTGATCCGTATCGATCAGGTAGTTGTCAGAATAGCTAAAGAATGCAGGCCCTTTGCGGGCGGCAGTCCACTGGCTGGCGGGATCAGAGAACGACGTGAACTTTGGTTGCACCTCGCTCGCAGCACCAAAAGCTGCCTCATCCAGTGTATCGAGATATTCGCGCACAGCACGCGGCGCGGCGGCCACATCAATTCGGTCAGGGTCCCATTCTTCCTTTGATGCAGAGAACTGTTTGTTGGCGTCCGCTTCGATCAGGCTGGCATCAATCGCCATGCGTTGGCCGCTCACCAGACCTTCTGCGATGCAACGTGCAACGGTCGTCTCAAACAGATGACGCAGCAACTCGCTCTCACGGAAACGGCCGTGCCGGTTCTTGGAAAAGGTCGAATGGTCAGGGATACGGTCATTCAAATCGAGACAACAGAACCAGCGATAGGCAAGGTTCAGATGCACCTCTTCACACAGCCGCCGCTCGGATCGAATGCCAAAACAATAGCCCACCAGAAGCATGCGGATCAGCAGCTCTGGATCGACGGACGGGCGTCCCGTATGGCTGTAGAAATCCGCCAAGTGCGCGCGGACACTGCTTAAGTCAACGAACCGGTCAATCGAACGCAGCAGGTGATCTTGCGGGACATGATCTTCCAGTGAGAACTCGTAGAACAGTGCCGCTTGCGCTTCTTGCCTCGGTCCTAACATCGGCCAATCCTCCGTTCGATGAGGGGATTGAATCAGC
>CBFHPU010000106.1:0-1762 GCA_965657845.1 Pontimonas sp. | reverse complement strand
GTGGCGTCGTGAAAGCGGTTAGGACCGGAAAATTCCGCCCGGAGTGCGACACCGGAGCCTGCGATGCCCTTTCCGAGGCGCTGGAACAACAGTGGGTTGTCGGACTCGGCGGCGGCGAGTGGGGGCTCTGACGTGGCGTTGGCCACTGTGGTGACACGAAGCGCAGGAACTGCGTGAGGTGTTAGAGGTCGCTCGGTCACCCGGAAAGGCTAACCGGGTTGCCTGAATTCCAAGGCGACACTCTGACTACTCCAGGCTTTGGCCAATTAAGCTAATCACTATGACCGCAGCGGATTTGGGTAAAGACCCAGAGCAGGTCGCTGCCATGTTCACCGAAGTAGCCAAAGGCTACGATCGCACCAACACGGTGCTCTCCGGGGGAAACGCGACACTGTGGCGAATCGCCACAGTGAAAGCTTTGGACCCACAGCCTGGTGAGCGGATTCTGGATATTGCTGCGGGCACGGGAACCTCGTCGGTTGCGATTGCAAGGTCCGGTGCGGAAGTGGTCGCCCTAGATTTTTCTGCCGGAATGGTCGAAGAGGGCAGGAAACGACACCCCGATCTGACTTTTGTGGAGGGTGACGCTGAAGCGTTGCCGTTTCCGCCACAATCTTTTGACGCCGTGACGATTAGTTTCGGTCTTCGAAACGTCAACAACCCGCAGCTCGCCATCGGCGAGATGTATCGGGTGTTGAAACCTGGTGGTCGGCTGGTCATTTGTGAGTTTTCCCACCCAGATCGTGCAGTGGTGAAAGGCTCCTACAAGGCCTACCTCAAATACGTGATGCCCGCCATTGCCAAGGTGACAAGTTCGAACCCTGAGGCCTACACCTACCTGATGGACTCCATTCGCGAATGGCCCACCCAAGATGTGTTGGCCCAGTGGTTACGGGCGGCAGGGTTTACCCGGGTGGCATACCGTAACCTGACCGGGGGCATCGTTGCGTTGCATCGTGCCCGTGCACCAGAGAGTAAGAAAGTCCGAGGATCTGTCGCAGAGCGCCGTGCGCGCCCCGCGTCGCCCTCCACTCAGGCCAACCAGACCGTGACCGGCTCCCACAGGTAGTCGGTCGACCCCGACCGCAAGGGACACGTGGTGACTGCAACTCCAGCCAGCGAGTTAGATGGCGCTCCGCGCGGTCGCGGCTCAAAATTCCTTTCCGGTGGCCAAGCACTCTTTGCCTCTAGTGAACAAAAAGATGTGGCCCGCGCCCTCGATGAAGGCTTGGACGCCATTGAATCGGGTTTGCGATCAGAGCTCAGCTACACCCACGAGATTGCTGACGCTGTCTCTCGTTACCTTTTTGACGCCGGTGGCAAGAGAATCAGGCCACTGCTCACGTTGTTGACTGCCCAATGGGGTGAGGGCGTCACCGATCAGGTGATCACCGCCGCACAGGTCATCGAATTAACACATCTCGCAACCCTCTATCACGATGACGTCATGGATGAAGCGGTCAAGCGCCGTGGTGTTACCGCAGCCCAAAAGGTGTGGACCAACTCGATTGCCATCCTCGCCGGCGATTTGTTGTTCGCGAGGGCCGGATCGCTCGGTGTGGGCTTGGGTGGCGACGCAATGCGTCGCCAAACCGACACCTTTGAGCGACTGGTCGTTGGGCAGATGCGAGAAACAGTGGGTCCAAAGGAAGGCGAAGACCCCATTGAGCACTACCTGGGGGTGTTAGCCGATAAGACAGGGTCGCTTATTGCGTTAGCTGGGGAATTTGGTGTGACACTGTCGGGTGCTCCAGTGGAATAT
>CBFHPU010000105.1:0-1768 GCA_965657845.1 Pontimonas sp. | reverse complement strand
GTAATTTCGGCACTGACTGGCCTCGATACTTGGGCGTTAGTGAGATTCGCAAGGCTTTGACACAGGTAGTCGCTGGCAGAGCCCCCACCATCGACGGAAATGGTTGCCGGATTCATACCCAGATACCTCAACGTGTCGAAGGTTTGGAATGCCATGGATTCCAAACCCGCACGCATAATGTCGTGGTTGGTGGAATCCAACTGGAGTCCCACTACCGCTCCGCCGGTGCGCCTTGGCCACCGGGGCGCACCCAGTTGCGAAAACGCAGGAATCACATAGGGGCGGTATTCAGCGGGGACACCCGTGGCGACAGCAAACGTTTCACTGAGATCTACACCGGAGAGCCGCTCGGATAACCACTTCATTGTGGATGCTGAGTGAAAGGCAGAGGCTTCCATCTCGTAGACGACGTCTGTGACGGAATGTTCCGACCATGCGATCGAGGTGACCAAACCATCTGCCATCACCACGTCGTGGCCGATGTTCGCACACACCACCCCTGAGGTGCCAAAGGTGGCTTTCACATCTCTTCCCTGAAGTGCACCGTGGCCCAACAGCGATGCCTGCTGGTCACCGATGAGCCCAGTGATGGGAATGCGCTGACCGACAAGTTCAGGGTCGGTAAACCCCACAATCCCATGGGTTGAACTCACCGCCGGCAGGGCATCCAGGGGAACGCCTAACGCGCGGGTTAACTCGTCATCCCAGGAGACGGTGTGGATATTGAGCAGTTGGTATCTCGACGCGTTCGCCGTGTCACTGACGTGGACACTCCCTCCACTGAGCGAGTAGGCCAGCCACGATTCCACCGTGCCCAGTTGCAGATTTCCCGACGCCGCGAGAGCACTGGCGTGCTCACTGTGCTCCAGGAGCCAGCGCACTTTACTTCCAAAGAAGAACGTCTGGTTAGACAGTCCGGTCTTTTCTCGAATGATCTCAGCGGTGCCGTCTTTTTCCCAACGATCCACTTGGACCTGGCTTTGTGTGGACATCCAGTGAATCCCGTTGTGGATGGCTTTTCCACTGCGCCGATCCCAGGCGATAGCGGTTTCGCGCATGTTGGTGATCCCCACACACACTGCGTGTTTGCCCTGGTCGGCCAAAACCTTGAGCCCGTTTCTCAGGAGCGTGACGCTGTGATTGACGAGCGACTGGGCGTCCACTTCCACATGACCGGGATGGGGGTAGAGCGAAGTGATATCCAGTGCTCCGAGGTCTAGTTCATGACCCCCACCTTCGGGGTATCCAATCAACCGGACAGCGTGGCTACCGCAATCAAGCGCGAGCACCACTTTCTGGGAAGCGCCCATCAGGTTACCCACTCAGTGCCAAGTTGTGGGAACAAGTGTCCCCAGCGGGTGGACGTTTCGTTCCGAGACGACTGCCGGGGCAATCGCTCTGTGCGCTCGGCAACTAACCCACATGTTGGAACGTTTGTTCTGTCCTGCACATATGTAAACTAGCAGAGATCTCAGGGCTCCACCAGACCCAGCAACCCTCTAAATATTGCAGGCTGGCGCCTCTCGCTTAACCACAAAATCCTTACCGGGAGTGGCGTTTCTCTTAGACACGCGAACAGATTGGTCGGATACTGCATCACAACTACGCCAGATCTCGCGGGCCAGGAATTCCCGACGTTAAGACTCTGGCCACAGTTTCCTGCTCAGCGTTCGATGTCCCTCACGCTGCGCCCTTCTCCAAAGGCACGAATACTCTCCGCAATGTCTTCAAAGAACAGGTCGTAGTTTTCTTTGACGACAAAGCCAAT
>CBFHPU010000104.1:0-1798 GCA_965657845.1 Pontimonas sp. | reverse complement strand
GAATCGGCAACAATGCCCGCTCCTGCCTGGACGGTGGCCACACCTTCGCGCATCCACACGGTTCGAATCGCAATCGCCACATCGGCGTCACCGCGGTGGGCAAAGTAGCCCACCACTCCCCCATAGACGCCCCGCCGATCGGGTTCCAGATCATCGATGATTTCCAGCGCCCGAGGTTTCGGTGCACCACTGAGGGTCCCTGCGGGAAATGTTGCGCGTAAAACGTCGATGAGACTCGCGTCCGGGCGCTTCTGGCCTTCGACGGAACTCACCAAATGCATGATGTGGCTAAAACGTTCCACTTCCATGAATTCGGTGACGTCAACACTGCCCGACACACAGACGCGGGAGAGGTCATTTCTGGCTAAATCAACCAGCATGAGGTGCTCAGCCTGTTCTTTCTGATCTGCCGCCAACTCTTGGGCAATTTCCGCATCGCGCTCCGGGGTGTCCCCTCGGGGCCGTGAACCCGCGATCGGGTGGGAGTACACGCGATTGTTTTTTACGCTCACAAGCGCTTCGGGCGATGACCCGACGACGTGGAAGGGAACCCCATCAGCCCCCCGTGATTCCAGTAAATACATGTAAGGGCTGGGGTTCAGTGAACGCAACACGCGATACACCTCAAGGGCGCTTGCGGTGACCTCGGCATCAAAGCGTTGCCCGACGACCACTTGAAACACGTCCCCATCAACAATGTGTTGCTTGGCTCGGGCGACCATGTCGTGGAATTGCTCCCGGGTCATGTTGGGTGTTGCCCCCGAGGCCTCACCTTCGTGGCGGGTGGACAGCGTTGAGGCTGTCGGTGCTCGAAGGGCGTCGTGAAGTGAGTCCAGCCGCGCCACAGCTTCGGTGTAGTGGCTCTTTGTGACGGGCTCCTGAGAGTAGACCAAGGCCAGCAAAATCACATCCGACGAGTGGTGGTCAAAGACCACCAAATCTCTTGTGAGTGCCATCGCGACCCGTGGCACCGGGTGAACACTGCGTGGCGGGTGTGGCAGGTGTTCCAACTCCCGCACCGCATCCCAGCCGATATAGCCGACCAGACCGCCGGAAAACGGTGGCACGGCAGGCAAGGCGTTGCTTGCCCAGCGCAGGTCTAGTGCTTCGAGGGCATCGAGTGCTTTCTCGGGGACAGGTCCCCCGAAAGCCTCACTGGCACTCATTCCCAGCGAATCCCACTGCGCATGACCATCTGATTCGGTCAACACACCATGGCTGGAGGCGCCAATAAACGAATACCTCGACCATTTACCGGCCTGATCGGCAGATTCCAGTAAAAAGGACCCTGGGCCCCCGGAGAGTTTTCGATAAAGCCCCATCGGGGTTTCACTGTCAGCAAAGAGTGTGCGCATTACTGCCACCACAGGCGCATCGTTGCCCGCCTCAAGAAAGGCCTCCAGCGTGGTGTCTCCCAGGTGGCTAATCGGCTTATCTGACTGGGTCACGATCGGGCCTCAAAACAACTGGTTGACCCGGTGTGGCAGGCGGGGCCGGTCTGATCAACCCGGAGCAGGATCGTGTCACCGTCACAGTCGAGAGACAACGTTTTTGCCCATTGGACGTGACCGCTAGTGTCGCCCTTTCGCCAATATTCCTTGCGAGAGCGAGAAAAATACGTCACTCGGCCTTCGGACACGGTGCGGCGAATCGCTTCTGCGTCCATCCACGCCAGCATTAATACCTGCAGGGTCTGGTCGTCTTGTACCACCACGGGGACTAACCCGTCAGCGTTGAACACCACATCGCCGGGTATTTCGCCCGTGACTTTCACTACTGAGTTCATCTGACTACCACC
>CBFHPU010000103.1:0-1798 GCA_965657845.1 Pontimonas sp. | reverse complement strand
GAATCGGCAACAATGCCCGCTCCTGCCTGGACGGTGGCCACACCTTCGCGCATCCACACGGTTCGAATCGCAATCGCGACATCGGCGTCACCGCGGTGGGCAAAGTAGCCCACCACTCCCCCATAGACGCCGCGCCGATCGGGTTCCAACTCGTCGATAATTTCCAGCGCCCGAGGTTTCGGTGCACCGCTGAGGGTTCCTGCGGGAAATGTTGCGCGTAACACGTCGATGAGGCTTGCGTCGGGTCGCTTGTGGCCTTCGACGGAACTCACCAAATGCATGATGTGGCTAAATCGTTCCACTTCCATGAATTCGGTGACGTCAACACTGCCCGAGACACAGACCCTGGAGAGGTCATTTCTGGCCAAATCAACCAGCATGAGGTGCTCAGCCTGTTCTTTCTGATCTGCGGCCAACTCGTGGGCAATTTCCGCATCGCGCTCCGGGGTGTCCCCTCGGGGCCGTGAACCGGCAATGGGGTGGGAGTAGACGCGGTTATTTTTCACACTCACCAGCGCTTCGGGCGATGACCCGACGACGTGGAAGGGGACCCCATCAGCCCCCCGTGATTCCAGTAGATACATATAAGGGCTGGGGTTCAGCGAACGCAACACGCGATACACCTCAAGGGCGCTCGCGGTCACTTCGGCATCAAAGCGTTGCCCGACGACCACCTGAAAGACATCCCCGTCGACAATGTGTTGCTTGGCTCGGGCGACCATGTCGTGGAATTGCTCCCGGGTCATGTTGGCTGTTGCCCCCGAGGCCTCACCCTCGTGGCGGGTGGACAGCGTTGAGGCTGTCGGTGCTCGCAAGGCGTCGTGAAGCGAATCCAACCGCGCCACAGCGTCGGTGTAGTGGTTCTTTGTGACGGGCTCCTGGGAGTAGACCAAGGCCAGCAAAATCACATCCGACGAGTGGTGGTCAAAGACCACCAAATCTTTTGTCAGTGCCATCGCGACCCGTGGCACCGGGTGAACACTGCGTGGTGGGTGTGGCAGGTGTTCCAACTCCCGCACCGCATCCCACCCGATATAGCCGACAAGACCGCCGGAAAACGGTGGCACGGCGGGCAACGCATTGCTTGCCCAGCGCAGGTCTAGTGCTTCGAGGGCGTCGAGGGCTTTCTCGGGGACAGGTCCCCCGAAAGCCTCACTGGCGCTCATCCCCAAAGAGTCCCACTGCGCATGACCATCTGATTCCGTCAACACACCGTGGCTGGAGGCACCAATAAACGAATACCTCGACCATTTGCCGGCCTGATCGGCCGATTCCAGCAGAAAAGACCCTGGCCCCCCGGAGAGTTTTCGATAAAGCCCCATCGGGGTTTCACTATCTGCAAAGAGTGTGCGCATTACTGCCACGACCGGCGCATCGTTGCCCGCCTCAAGAAAGGCCTCCAGTGTGGTGTCTCCCAGGTGGCTAATCGGCTGGTCTGACTGGGTCACGATCGGGCCTCAAAACAACTGGTTGACCCGGTGTGGCAGGCGGGGCCGGTCTGATCGACCCGGAGCAAGATCGTGTCACCGTCGCAGTCGAGAGAAAGTGACTGTGCCCATTGGACGTGACCGCTGGTGTCGCCCTTTCGCCAATATTCCTTGCGGGAGCGAGAAAAATACGTCACTCGGCCTTCTGACACGGTGCGGCGAATCGCTTCGGCGTCCATCCACGCCAGCATCAATACCTGCAGGGTCTGGTCGTCTTGTACCACCACGGGGACCAACCCGTCAGCGTTGAACACCACATCGCCGGGTATTTCGCCCGTGACTTTCACTACTGAGTTCATCTGACTACCACC
>CBFHPU010000102.1:0-1807 GCA_965657845.1 Pontimonas sp. | reverse complement strand
GTGACATCGATGAGCAACACATCTTTTCGCTCACCCTTCAACACACCAGCCTGCAGGGCGGCCCCCACAGCGACTACCTCATCGGGGTTCACCGACTTGTTGGGTTCTTTACCCCCGGTGAGCTCGGTCACCAGCTTGGTTACTGCCGGCATACGGGTGGAGCCACCGACCAAGACGACGTGGGCAATGTCGCCGACTTTCACACCGGCTTCTTTGATGACGTCTTGGAAGGGCTTGCGGGTGCGCTCGAGCAGATCGGCTGTCAGCTCTTCAAATTTGGAGCGTGAGAGCGTTTCGTCGAGGTTTGCCGGACCTGATTCGGTCAGTGACAGGTAGGGCAACTGAATTTGGGCTTGGCTGGATCCGGAGAGTTCCTTCTTGGCTTGCTCTGCGGCTTCCTTCAGGCGCTGTTTGGCAATTTTGTCGTTCGAGATGTCGACACCGGTGGTGTCCTTAAACCGTTCGGCAAGGTAGTCCATGACGCGGTGGTCCCAGTCGTCACCACCGAGGCGGTTGTCACCGGCGGTGGAGCGCACCTGAATGGTGGAGAAGTCGTCGTCTTTGCCCACTTCGAGCAGGCTGACGTCGAAGGTTCCGCCACCGAGGTCGAAGACCAAGATCAGTTCGTCTTCTTTACCTTTGTCGAGGCCGTAGGCGAGGGCTGCGGCGGTGGGTTCGTTGATGATGCGCAGGACGTTTAGTCCAGCGATTTCGCCGGCTTCTTTGGTTGCTTGACGCTCGGCGTCATTGAAGTAGGCGGGCACGGTAATGACCGCGTCGGTGACGGCTTCGCCGAGGTACTGTTCGGCGTCACGCTTCAGTTTTTGCAAAATACGGGCGGAAATTTCCTGCGGAGTGTATTTCTTGTCGTCAATTTGGGTGGTCCAGTCGGTTCCCATGTGGCGTTTCACCGAGGACATGGTGCGCTCGACGTTGGTGACGGCTTGACGTTTGGCGGTTTCTCCGACGAGAACTTCGCCGTCTTTGGTGAAGGCCACCACTGAGGGGGTGGTCCTAAACCCTTCGGCATTGGAAATTACGGTGGGTTCGCCACCTTCTAGTACGGAGACCACCGAGTTGGTGGTTCCGAGGTCAATTCCTACTGCACGGGACATCTACTGTGCTCCTTTTATGTCGTGGGGCCGACAACTTGAGTCGGCACGTATCAAGTTTGCAGAGGGAAGGGGCATTCGTCAAGTCTGAATCGACAAATATGAGTCATGTTGGCTCATATTTCGCCACCAGCGGACGAGTGTCCGGGGGGTTCACTGACATTTCAACCCCAGACTGCTCCAAAAACCCAGGCGTTGACTACGGTTAGGAGTATGAACGCCCGTGGTGAGGCACACCCCCCGCGCAAGCTCCCGCCTGCAATCGACAACGATGCCCTGCCGGTCATGGGACTAGCCGCAAACGACGGTGTCGCGATCCCCAAAAGCCGAGTATTTGCCTGGGCTTTGTGGGATTGGGCCACCCAACCCTTCGCCACGGTCATCACCACCTTTGTCTTCAGTGTGTACCTCACCTCGGAACTGTTCCTCCCAGAAGACATCCGGGCTTTGGGCAGTGGCGCGGAATATGACTTGGCGTTATCCGTTCTCTCCCGAGACTTTGGGTTTGCTGTGGCCATAGCCGGCATCGCGGTCGCGATCCTCGCCCCCGTCCTCGGTCAAAGGGCCGATCGTTCCGGGCGACGCAAAAAACTACTGGCCATCAATACTGGGTTGTTAGTTGCGGTTCAAGCGAGCCTCTTTTTCGCCACCATCGAGCCCAACATGTTCATCTTTGGCATCACCATGGTCGCCAT
>CBFHPU010000101.1:0-1899 GCA_965657845.1 Pontimonas sp. | reverse complement strand
CGAGGTTGCTATACACCGAGCCGGTTTCTCCCGCGACCTACCAAACACGAGGTTCCGTTGCAACCGTGACTGGCTACCCAGTTCTCGGTCGGGTGTGGGAAATCTGCTCGAATGAGAACGATGGTTATCCCGTGCTGGTGTGGGAGGAGCGAACCTGTGGGTCGGGTTCTGGAGGGTCTTCAGAGGGCCGTGATGAGGAAGACTCGACCTCTGCTGCTTCGTTGGGTTTGACCGAGGCTGAGTATTCGGCTTTCTTGGCATCTGGTTTGACGTTGGAGCAGTGGAATGCGTCACGTCTTGCTGCAACTGGCCCCAACGCCTCAATGTTGGCACTTGTAGGTTCCTCCGCGGCGGCTATAGCTGGCCTAGGTGCGTTGCTGCTGTGGTTGGGCAGGCGTGAGCGCAAGCTATTGAGTCATCAATGACCCGCGGTTCCGTAACACGGCGTGCTCACGGGCACCCTTTATTTTCCATTCCGTGCGACCTACGTGCGATTAGAAAACAACGGCATTAGTCACGAAACTGCAAAAAACTGCATAAAACCGGGCATCTGGTCATCCCCTGCGGGCAAGCCCGTTGGCGGCGATGAAGGCCGCTGTAGACTTGTGTTCGCGGGCTTTTTGCCCAGAGCCCTCGTAGCTCAGCGGATAGAGCAGAAGACTTCTAATCTTTTGGCCGCAGGTTCGATTCCTGCCGAGGGCGCGCTCGAGACCAGCCTCCCGCGAAGGTCCAATTCTTTTGGCTCCCGGACTCCCGGGCTATCGTTCTGTCGGCGTTGGTTGTGGGGACACTTAAAGGTCCTGCGAGACCTGTCAACACCGACCGAATCAGCGATATCCCTCATTGTTCGCGACTGTGTTGGCTTGTTCGGATCAATGTCCCACAGGTTGGAAACCTCTCCGTGTGTGACGTGATAGCGCGAATCAACCCACCGCTCCAGTGGGCGAAGCCGTTGCTAATCCTTCACGGGGCTGGGCGGCAGGAGGTCTTTCATGCCCTGGTAAATCAGGTTGCTGGCCAGATCAGGGCTCACGCGGTGAGCCCACCACATGGTGCTGGCGTCTGAACCGATGAGTGTGCGTTTCTTGTTGGCTTCGATGGCCTCCACAATCGCCTTGCCCGCTTCAGCGGGCTCCACGGTTTGACGCTCACTCGACTCGGTGTCCACACCGGACATGTCCAGTCCTGAATTGGCGGCAATGTTGGTCCCGATGGCTCCCGGGTACACCACAGTGACGTGAACGGTGCTTTCTCGCAGTTCACTGCGAAGCCCCTCAGACAGCAGATTGAGGGCTGCTTTGGACGCACCATAAATGGTTTGCCCCGGTACCGGGGCGTAGGAACCCATTGACGACACGTTGGTGATGTTCGCTTCGGGCCGGGTGAGCAAACCCGGCAGGAAAGTCTTAATCAGGGTGAGCGGTCCGGTGAAATTGACGGCCATTACCCGTTCAATGGCGTCGAAATCCAGATCATTAACTCGCACAAAAGGCTGAATGATGCCCGCCACATTGACGAGGCCATCGACTGGCCCCAACGCCTTCTCGATTTTCTTTGGGAGGGCTTCCACTAAGCGACGTGTAGTGATGTCTACGGTGAGGGGAAGAAATTTCTCGTCAAATCCTTCGGCGAGAGCCGCAGTGTCTGCTAAGCCATCCGAGTCCACATCCAGCCCGGCGACGACACCCCCGCGGCGGAGAATTTCTAACGCAACTTCTCGACCGATTCCGTTTCCTGCACCGGTAACCACAAAGACTTTGTCGGCAATATCCATCTCGACCCCCAGTTGTGTGTGTACACCAGGCTAACGGGTTGTGAGAAGCGCCACTCTGGCCCAACAGCCCCCTACAACGAGTGGTGACCGCGGGATCGACGCCACCATTTTTCGCCTTCGATGAT
>CBFHPU010000100.1:0-1920 GCA_965657845.1 Pontimonas sp. | reverse complement strand
AAACCGATGAGCTTCGCTACGCACCGGGTGCTGTACCGCAGGTGTGGCTGACGGTGCGGAACACCGGAGCTCTTGAGTGTCAACTTGAGGTGGGCACCGATGTTCAGGAGCTCGTGATTGATTCCGGTTCGAGAGATAACCCTGACCTGATTTGGTCATCAACCCACTGTCAGGAAAGTGGGGCACCCATGACGATTACTCTTCAGCCTGGGGCTGAGCGTGGCACCACAGCGATTGCGTGGGATCGCACCCGATCCACTCCGGAAACCTGCGATGACACAAGGCCGCAAATGCCAGGGGGTGGCGCGAGCTACCACCTCTCGGTGAAGCTTGGCCCATTCGAGTCAGACGGCACCAGGCAGTTCATTCTCGAGTAGTTAGGCGAGACCGAGGGAATTTCTACCCTCTGGAGAATGGTGCACTGTCCGATTCATGCGATTGCTACTAGACAATATCTGCAGCACTTAACTTACAATTCCTGCACGACTTAGTTGACAACTTCTGCAGCCACTACTGCACAATTCCTGCAGCGGTTGATTTTCTGTCCACCAAAGAAGGAACACTGGTGAGGTGGCTCGCGCTGGTCCGGGATTTGAGACTAAAAGGGGGCCTGCTGGCCTTTCGTTGTGCCAAACGCTTCGGTAATGGCCTGCCGAATGGACCCACTACGCCTGTCTAAGGTTGTGTCGAAGCCCAAGCGTTTGCCCTCGCTTTGGCGCTGATCACCGGACGTCACGGCGCGAATCTCACCGGATAACGAGATCTCCCCCACCGCGGCAAGGGTTGATGGCAGTGCGACGTCTTTAATTGCACTGGCGACCGCCAGCGCAATGGCAAGGTCGGCTGCGGGTTCGGTGAGTCGAATCCCACCGACAGTAGAAATATAGACATCTGCTTGGGAGAGCTTCAGGCCCGCGCGTCGCTCTAATACGGCAAGCACCATAGCCACCCGGGATGAGTCCACACCGTTTACTACCCGCCTAGGCTGCGGTGCTGTTGTGGGCACCACGAGGGCTTGGATCTCCACCGGGAGAGCTCTCCTGCCCTCTAAGGCGATCGTGGTGCAGGTCCCACTGGCTTCTTGGCCACTGCCCGATCGAAATAGGGCACTGGGGTCTGGTACTTCTTGAATGCCATCACCGGACATTTCAAAACAGCCCACCTCGTCGGTGGGGCCAAAGCGGTTTTTCAATGCGCGGACAAATCGGAGCGCTGTTTGGCGGTCTCCCTCAAAATGACAGACCACATCGACTAGGTGTTCCAGTGTCCTGGGTCCAGCCACTTGACCATCTTTGGTGACGTGGCCGACAAGAATGACCGGGATGTTTTCGGACTTGGCGAGGCGAATCAGCGAAGAGGCTACCTCTCGCACTTGGGCAGGCCCACCGGGAAGAGAGTCGACGTTGTCGGCCTGAATGGTTTGCACCGAGTCGACAATCAGCAAAGACGGACGCAGTTGTTCAACCTGACCGAGGACTGTTGCGAGATCGGTGGTGCTCGCTAAATAGAGCGAATCAAGCAGTGCGCCTGTGCGCTGTGCGCGAAGGCGCACCTGCCCCACTGATTCCTCTGCGCTCACATAAAGCGCATTGCGCCCGGTGGCGGCAACCCGTGCGGCAACGTCGAGCAAAAGCGTCGACTTTCCGACACCGGGTTCACCAGAGAGCAAAATGGCCGCACCCGGGACAATTCCTCCGCCTAGGACACGATCAAATTCGCCAATCCCGGTGGGTTCGTGGCGGGTGTGCTCGGCACTGTGTTCCGTGATGGGCTTCGCGCGGTTGTCTTCGCCGACAATCGCGGCCTCGACTCGGGGCCGGTTGGCTTTTGTGCCCGCCTCCACCACTGTGCCCCAGGATTGGCACTCTCCGCAGCGACCCACCCACTTAAGCGTTGTCCACCCGCACTCATCGCATTTGT
>CBFHPU010000099.1:0-2057 GCA_965657845.1 Pontimonas sp. | reverse complement strand
TGCCTACCCGGTGGCGACAGAACTTCGACGCATTGTCGTCCAGTCAGAGCACACCCACGCGGAGCCAAGTCAGAGTCAGCCCAACCAGAGCCAACACAGCCAGAACATGAATGGCGCCACCGACACAGAGGGCGACAATTACCCTTTGGTGGGCGACTCTGCCGATCGCGCCGCGGTGGTGTCGGGGGAAGGCGTCCATGTGGAACCTGACGTGATTCGCCACGTCGAAGTACCGTTTGGTCGACTTTTAGGTTCACTGATTGTGAGCTTGGAAACCTTTTGGTTCGTCACCGTTTTTGCGGTAATCATTGTGGGTTTCGTGATTACCGGGGATCTGGAGTGGTGGATTGGGGCTTTTCCTGCTGCCCTGGTCTATGTGGTTGCTATTGCCAGAGGGTGGACTAGGGCCAGTCAATTCCGCTTAGAAACAGTGGGTGAATCGGTTCGAGTCAGCTACGGTCTGCTCTCCACAACCGCTGCCAGTATTCCCCCCGATAAAGTTCACGCCCTCCACATTTCCCAACCGTGGCCTTGGCGACTCTTTGGTTGGTGGCGGGTGGAAATACATCGCGCGATTACACCCGGCCAGTCCGAAACTAATCAAGGCCCTTCACACCAAATGGTTCTCCCCGTTGGTCGCCTAGACGACGTCCGAAGCGTGGCGAAGTTGTTTGTTCACGAAGCCCTCGGTGACCGCGGCCTGGCCGCCATTGAGGCCGCGGCGACCGGTTCGCTCGCCGACACACGCTCAGCAGACAACCCAACCCTCGATGACGACACCGCCGTACGCAGTGGGCGAGACGACGTGATTATCAGGCCAGGCAGGTTGGCACGCCTTCGCTTGATTCTGTCTTTCCCCATTCACAGCATTGGGATTATTGAGGGAGCCCTGTGGCTTCGCACCGGCGTTCTGGTGCGAAAGTTGGGCATTGTGCCCCTTCGTCGCATTCAAAGCGCTGCGCGCTTTCGCGGCCCGTGGCATGCCATCACCGGTTTAGACGGGTTGGAATCCAATATCGTTCCAGGGCCCGGCGTGACACGCATGGTGGGGTTTGAAAAGCACGACGCGAGACCCTTCTTAGAAACACTGACCACGCGAATAGTGCGAGCAATTGAACACAACCGTGAAACAAGCACCGGATACCTCACCTCACCACGCCCAGCCACTGTGAGCCCCACTGCGTTAAGTACCACTGCGACCACGCAACAGATAGGTCACGAATCGTGACTCACGACGCCAGGATGGGTATCGGGTTAGTCGGTGACTCACCGGCGGGAGCCGTCATGGCGCAAGCCTTAGCCGGAGCCGGTCACGCACTAGTCGGTCGGAGTGCACCACCTGAAGATCGAGCCGATCACGTCGAAGCACTCCTACCCGGTGTACCCGTCATGGACATCGACGACATTATTCGCCGCAGTGAAATGGTCATCCTTGCTACCGACGGCGATGCCCTCACCCATGTAGTGGAGGCCATTGACACAAAGAAACTGTGCCAACCAGGCCAAATTGTCTGCCAACTCTCCGCCCACGACTCCCTAGAGGCACTTACGCCCGTGATGGCCCAAGGGGCCATCACGTTGCGTCTTGTGCCCCTGCTGCCACTGACCGGACATTCGTTAGATATCAGGCGCCTAAGAGGCGCATGGTGTGGTGTGGTCGCCCACGGCCCTGTAGCGCCCATTGGTCAAGCCTTAGCCCTCGAGATGGGCATGGAAGCACTCGTGATTGCCCCCGAGGGGGAAACAGCTTTTAACGAGAGCGTGGCGCTCGCAACAGAGCAGACCCAACGCTTTGTTAACGCCTCCCTACAGCCTTTGCTGGATGCCGGTGTTGATTACGCACCACAGGCGCTTCAGAGCCTCCTTCACGCCACCATTGACGGTGTCATCCGAAGTCACTCAACAGAAAACCCTGACGGTGTTACTGCGGCAGAACTGCTCGACATAGATGGCTTCGGTTTACAAGAACCTGGCAGTGGCCCCATAAGCCAAGACCCACATAATCCAGAGGCCAGTTAGTGATTACCAGCGCCCAAGACATGCAGGCGTGGTCCAAG
>CBFHPU010000098.1:0-2058 GCA_965657845.1 Pontimonas sp. | reverse complement strand
TTGATTATTTAGTTGACAGTATTGTTACAGGTCTGGGTCGTAAATCTCCACTTATCCTTGATAACCTCGGCATCACAATGAACCAACTAACTGAAAAGTTGGATGGCACATCGGTTGCCGGCGCATCTGTTGGAGAGTTAACGGCTGCTGCGGCAAAGGTTGCTACTGATGAGCTTAAAAAAATGGGGGAGTTGGTTGATGATACCAACACGAAGCTGCAACAGTTACAGTCTGACTTCCAAAACGCCAAAGAAAAAACAGGCGGCTTTTTAATTGAAGTTTACAACTTCTTGCGACAGGGGGCTGTTGAATGGTATAACGCGGCAAAGTATTGGGGTGATTCTATTGATAGATTCGATTTAGATGCGACAGTAAAATGGATGCGCGAAGCGGGTGCAACAGAAAAAGAAATACTACAGGCCAACCCGGACCTGGCAGAGCATGGTGAATACTGGAAGTGGCTGATCGCACGGTGTATTTCGATAACGACAGCCTGGAAGGGTGGTCGACTAACACCTCCCCCCTGTATCCCCGCGGGTATCAAGGGAGTACCGGGGTGAAAGCTCTCGGTTTTGCCCTGCATTTAGAACCCCGTCAAGTATTCGTGATCGGTTTAGACCTCAGCTACTTCCAAAGCTTCCGGGTCGATCAGGACAACCGGGTCGTTCGACAACCCACCCACCTGCAAGGAACCGATTCGGGCATTCAGGACATCACCCCCCACACCATCAATGGAATTGCCGACAGCTTGTATTCCACGGCGAACCAGTTCTTGTCACTGCGGCAACACTTTTCTGGCCACCCCATCATCAACTTGGACCCCGACTCGCTCGTTGATGCTTTTCCCAAAGTGGTCGGACACCCATTGGTAAAGAAATCCACCGCGAAGAAAACCAATGCGTCTTAGATAGCAACCACCAAAAAGACGTGGGTGGGGTTTGACCCCATTCCCTCTGCCCTAGCGCTTCAGGTAGCGAAACACTCGGCCCAAAAAGTCGATGGGGTGTCGAAGAGGGAACGTCAGCCACATTTTTTTCTCTTCGGCCGATTCGATTCGCCCCGCCTCCGGCGATTCTGCAACATCCTTTGGGTGTTGAAGGGGGAAGCTCACTGTGCCGACGGGCACTTCAGCGGTGAAGCTTTCAAATTGGGTATGGGTTGAGTCCCCACCAAAACCAATATTGGTCACGAGGTTTTCTCGGGGTACGGCGTTTAGATAACCGCGGTGCTGAGCGTGGAGGACGAAAGGCAACGCCCAGGAGTTCAGTGTGTGGGCTTTGGCCATCATCCGCTGGAGTTGAGCCCTACGAGCGGGCGAGGTGAGTCGAGCAAGCAGAGCGTCACCTTCTGGTTCACTCCACTGACGGTTAAGCCCGTTCTCGGAAAAGTCTTGCCACACCCGCTTCCAGGTGGCCCAACCCCAAATGCGCACATCAGGTGAGAAGAAATATGAGTCGTCATTGAGTTGTCTGCCGCGCAGGAAATTATTTCCCGAGACAATTCCCACCCGCTCGTCTTCAATGTATTTCTTGAGCAACTCGGTGGCGAAAGGGAAGAAACTGTCGTCAGCCAAACAGTCATCTTCCAAGACGATGGCGAACTCTTCGTGAGAAAACACCCAGTCCAAACCAGATGACACCCGTGCCTTCAAGCCCATATTGGTCTCGGCAAACTCAGTGTGCACTGGGCAGTCCCACGGTGCCCCTGTCACGATGTCGCGCACCTCTTGGCAGAGTCGGGCATCGTCTGGGTGGTCAGGACGCGGTCCATCCGCAATGACGTAAACGGAATGGGGCTTGGCCGCGAGGACCCGCTCCACCACCTTCTGCGTCACCTCTGGTCGGTTAAACAGCAGAAGGGCGACAGGTGCAGTCTTCTGACCTACCGGGGTTTCGCTCACGCCCCAAGCCTAGACAGGCCAGAGCCTCCCCACCTCAAGGCGTGGGTGCCACGAAGCAACTAGCGTGGAGTCGTGGTACTACGCATTGCGCATTTGTCCTTTTCCTCCTCAGGAGGAGCAGGTACTGTCGCGACCCGTTTGGCAGCCATCCAGAACTC
>CBFHPU010000097.1:0-2150 GCA_965657845.1 Pontimonas sp. | reverse complement strand
CGCAAACAACACCGGAAAACCCGCAAACCCATGACTAAACCCCAAATCCAACAAAGTCTTCGCCTGCTGTTCACTCAACCGTGCACTCACAACACACCAACCCCCCTCTTAACATCATCAATACGCACCTCAGACACCTGCCACATTGTCCGCAAATTATGTTCCGCTTGCGCAACCCACTTACGTGAATAATCAACCAACGCAGACGTCTCCACACCCAAACCGGCAGTCTCATCAGAAATGTTCACCATCACATTATTGTGATGCTTCTCACACTCCTTCAAACATGCCAACATTGACCGCAAATTACCCAACGCCTCACCAACAGTCTTCTCAGAACCGATAGCGTCCACCGTCTGTTGACGCCTCTCCACCATCCCCTGAGCAAACTTAACTTCCTGCTTAACATTAACCATTAGCTCTCTCCTTCTCATCCAAAGCGTTCACAGTGTCATACAAGTCGCCAACACTGAACTTCTTACCAAACAAGTCCGCATCATACATAGCATCACGCAAAACCCTCAACACGTCCTCCTTGGCACGCGTATAACCCTCAACACGTTCCTCCCACATATCCTCCGCATAATACTCACTATTAGGGTCAATCCATCGATCGAACTCCATAGCCCACGCATCCACATTACGTAACAGTTTCTGCACCGACTCAAGTTCAACCACCTCCTCCGGCATATCATCCGGCACAATCCCCAACATCACTTCACTCTCAAACCGCATTGTTCCTCCTCACAATCGCTTCAGCCAACACCCAATAAGCATTCTTAATCGCATCCTGCACTTGGGCACAATCCCGACAATACTCCAAACAGCCCTCAACATCTACACCGACATTAGAACCGCAACCACCAGGACAAACCATCACTCCACCTCCCCATCAACTTTGTAACCCAAAAACTTCCACGCCTCCAACAAACGGTCAAGCGCATCCACCTGACCCTCATAGTAAGCATGAGTGACACTATGGTCAACATCCCACACCTGACCATCAGCGACCACATTAAGACGCAGACCCTCCGCATACTCACGATTAACACGCACCATACGAATCATCTCATCCATCATTACCACTCCCTCTCAGTCGAATAATCTTCCAACTTAACCTGAACATCACCAACAACACTCACACCCTGCACAGTGTCCACACCATCCTCACGGAACCGGTCAAACACCGCCCCAGCCTGCTCTTCATCGTCAGCAACAAAACGCCACACCGTCGTCTCAGACATGTAAAACGTCGCCATCAGAAACCCTCCACCCCTTCAATGTCACCATCAGAAATAAGCGAATCAGCATAATCAAACATGCCAACACGAAACGCAATCGGGTCAACCTCTTTAAGAACACGAGACGGCTCAAACTCCATATCACCAATCTGCACCATCGGATAACAATCATCCAACATAGCCTCAAACCGCTGCTCTAATTCCCATTCCTGAATCATGTCCAACCTCCTCAGTTTGTTTCGGACAACACCCACACTACCAAAAGTCTCAGCAGAGTGCAAGGTAACTTAACAAAAAAACCTCACCAGTGGCATAAAGAAAATGCACGGAAAAACAAGCAAAACAAAAAACAGCAAAAAACACAAACCGCAAAAGCCTTAAAAACACTAGGAAGTAGAATAAGCACTCCCAATACTCCTTATAAAGAAGTTTATATATTGATAATTAAATAATAACTATATAAGACGATGTGTATATAGACCCCCAAAACCTGCTACACTCAACACCAGCCCCAACCGGTTTACTTACCCTTTCCCGGTTGGGGCTTCTTCGTGCCCAAAACACAACAACGATCCACCCCCAAACGCAATACAACCCCACCACGCACACAAAACCCCCCCCCTCGCTTCCTCTCGTGCCGTTTGGGTACCTGAGTGTGGGTGCGACTATTTGCGGCTCTTAGGATGGCGTATAGGGGTTGTTGGAACTTTGTGTGGCTGTGGCAATACGACCGACCCGGTTGGAACTTTGTGAGTGGTTGCGAATACGACCGACGTTAACGTTCAACTGGAACTTTATGGTTGCGTGGCAATACGACCGACCCGACTGGAACTTTATGAGAAAAACTCAATACAACCCACCCCCCGGGGGGGGGGGGGGGGGGGGGGGGGGGGGGGGGGGGGGGGGGGG
>CBFHPU010000096.1:0-2182 GCA_965657845.1 Pontimonas sp. | reverse complement strand
CCGTTTCCGGAGCAAACAGTTCCGAACTGTGAAAAGGTAAAGTTTTTAGAAAACGGCTGTGCCCTTGAGGACGCCGCAAAGCGATACGACAACTGCTTGGCAACGCTGGTGCCGCAGGCGTTACGCGGTGACACGCAATTTTACGAGTGGAAGGGTCGTGCACATGCGGTAGTAGCGATAAAAAAGAAACGGGGGTATTGGGAGATTGATGAAATAAAGCTGCGGAAAAACCGGGAGCCAGCCCCTGAGTTTGCCAACACAATACAGCAACACTTTAAACAATATGGTGTGGGGGAGCACTTACATTTCACTCAACTGATTGAGCAGTTTCTTTCGCCTTCAGCGTTCGAACTTGACGAGCATGATTTGTTCGATCCGGATGTGCAGGTTGATTTTGATTACATGCTCAATGCGGCATAACGTTATGCTCCTCACCATCGTCAATCACTTAGCTCGACGATGGTGAACTCACCCGCGTTAGATCAGATATGATGTCTTGCATAAGGCCCCGAAGGCGCTCGGGGCCAACCCAAGTCAAATGCTCACTCCACCTTACACATTCATAGGCGACCTCTCGGATGCTTTCGCACTGGAAAGAGACTTCAATTTCCCCAGTGTCGAGGTGCTTCATCGTTTGTGTGGGATGAAACTGATAATTGGACAACTCGTAATCCATGCCAGGCTGAAACCGCAAAACCCATGTCTCAAAGATACCGTCATGGAATGCGCCGAAGGACTGGGACACATACGCCTTGACATCAAAATCAGCCGCAACTGCAGGAACCTTTAAAATTTCCAAATCAGACACGCCTGTCAAAGCATAGTTTCTGGTTTGCGCAACAGCCTCATCGCGCGCGATGAGATATGTTCGCGGGCCAACCGTTAAAGCGTAGGGTGAAACAGTTTTCTGAGACGTCTTGCGACCACGTACATCCGTGTACTGGAAGCGGACTTGGCTGGAGGTGGTAATGGCTTGCAACAGTTTCGTTCGTGTCCCTGGGTCAAACGACGATTTTGGGCCTGGTCGCAAAGCAATTTCGATACTGTCGTCAAGGACCTCAAGATCTGGATCCAAACGCATCATGGAAGAGCGATCCAAACCTGCCTGCAAAGTTTCTCGCAAGCCTTCAAGGGTTTCTGCGTAACTTGCATGACCCTGAGCCTTCATAAATCCCGCAATCGCAGTGAGACTGGAAAGCTGCTCAGCATTTACGGACGGGATCCGTGTTCGCGGCGATGGTAAATACCAGTGCTTCGCATTCGTATCTTCATCGATGTGATAACTTAGATCGGGCTCGATATCCTGCAGAGCCGAAATATACCGCTGCGTGGTCCGATGGCTCCATTCCATCCTTTCTTGAATGTCCGACAGTGACAAGCCAAACGCCTTCTCGGAAGCAAGCAGCTGGATCAATCGCAGCATGTCTTTGGCTGGTCTTTGTCGGTCAGCAGCCGCCATTTTTCGGTCCATCCTAACTTGGGAGTTCAGTCTAAAGCCTAGCGGCCACGACCATAAGTGTCACCCCTTTGATCTATGTTTAACTCATCAACAGAAAGGACCCAGTTTGAACAAGCCCGCCCATGTCGAATTTCGCCATCTTGAGTCTACGCTTTGCGACGAAAACCCCAAGGCGTACCACGATGCCCTAACGCGTGCCGAAGACTTCGTTCCGATCTCCCGCGCCACTGCGGATGATATATGGAAGGCTTTATGGCCACAGCCACTATGTGCCAATGCAAGTCAGCCTGTCGCACAAAAGTGGCGCGAAATTCTCGCTCCCATTATGAACGGTGCCTGGCGGACTTGGGGCGTTGATCCCAGTGTTTTTCAGATCCATCACATTGCCCCTGGGATCGGCAATAAATGCTTTAAGGTCGAAGGCGACCAAGCAGACCGCATTCGAGAAACCAGCAGCATTTCCCTACATCGGCTTTACAAAATCCAATCTGCAGCATCGGCCTTGCGAAGCCGAGCAGCAATTGCGGCCTATCCTTTCGATGACGTTATTCTGCAAAACTTCAAGGGGGTTGAGGGGCACCTCCAGTCTTTGCAAGAAGAGTTTGGGCAAGGCTGGGGTCTCGTTCCAATCCTGAACTTTCTGGCGGAGTTCGGGGAATCCGTTCGGCCCAACAATCACTTAATGCGCACACTGAACCACTTACGGCCTAGACGTGGCTTACC
>CBFHPU010000095.1:0-2204 GCA_965657845.1 Pontimonas sp. | reverse complement strand
CCTACCGATGATGCAAGCCGTCCTCGTGACGTGTTCGGTACGTGTCCGCTTGCCGTCCTCGTGACGTGTCCGGTACGTGTCCGCTCTGAGGCCGCGTGTGTCGCTCTGTGCTGGCCGGTGGACTGTGGGAGTGCTGCCGGTGCTCTGTGCGCTCTCTGTCGCTCTATGCGTCTCTCTGTGGCCGCTTCGACGCGCAAACCAATCAAGGCCCGTTATGTGGGTCTGGCTGTCCTCGTGCTGTCCTCGCTCTGTGCTCTGTCCGCTGGCCGTCTGGCTGGCTGAATGTCGCCAATTTCGCTGGAAGTCTGGCCGTATTCAAGGCAAATCAACCGTAAGTCCTTGATAAATAACAAAGAATACAATGATTGATACTCATTCGGTCAGGGACTCAAGGCCCAATCTGAGGGCTATTCCGGCACCCCCCACCCCCTTATATACGAGGGGCGGGGGCGTACACAGCAGTAGTCGTTTGCGTATTTTTTCTCTGATTTTGCTCAGGGTTTTTCGCATTTTGCGAATTCTCTCTGAATCCGAAAGTAATTCTTAACGCCCTCCTACCGTACTCATTCCGTTTTTCTCACCGATTTCGGCCTAAACCGCTTGACATCGGTCCGTTTACTCAACCTCAACAGGCCTCGTTACGCATTCGTAATGCCTCCGACAACACCAAGGACTCCACAATGCCTATTGCAGAGCTGAAAGACTGCGAAGCCGCTCAAGGCTACGAGTCACCGACCTACGACACGCTGAAACGTCAGCACCAGAAGTTTGTCCTGGCGTGGCTCAGAACGATGGACTACGAGCAAGCTGCGCTCGACGCCGGTTACACACCGAACACGGCCTATAACCAAGGCTTCCGTCTGGCGCGTGACCCAGAAGTCGTCAAAGCCATCGAAGAACTCTGTGACCGCCGACTGTCTTCGGTCGAGCAGTCCCGCGCCTCCATCACGCACCGGCTGATGCTGGAAGCGACCGTGTCGAAATACGACTTGGTCGAGCAGCGAGAGTTCGAGCGGGAGAACGCCAGTGACGGGAAGACTACGCACTGCGTCGAGCGGATTCGTGAATACGAAGAAATCGAAGAATGCTGGCGTGTCTGCCTCGGCATGGTCGAGTACACCCGCGAAGGCGATGTCCGATTCAACACGACCGCTCAGAACACCGCTCGAAAACTGCTGGCGACCTACATGAAGTGGGACCGTGAGCCAGCCGAGATGGGTGCAGCCGTCATGTTCGACTTTGGTGACTTGAAGCCCGACGCCGTTGGTGAAGAACCGCCGAAGCCGAGTGACGGTTATCAGCCGGACACTCACGCTGAGAAGTCGTCAGCGAAGAACAAGAACGGTCGCAAGACCCAGAAGGAACTTAACGGTTCTGCCGATTAACAGAAGGAGGTCTCAATGACTGACCAGATAGTGTGGCCCCCAGCCAGTCCACCAGATGATGACCCCACACTGGTCGTCAGTCCCGCAAGACCCACCAGTCCTCAATGGCCCTCGGCTGACACCGTCGGTGGTCTTCGGGGTCCTCAAGGTCCGGTGGGTCCACAAGGTCCAGCCGGTCCGGCGTCAACGGTTGCCGGTCCCGTAGGCCCGATGGGTCCGCAAGGTCCAGAAGGTCCACAAGGCCCGACTGGTGCTGATTCAACTGTGGCTGGTCCTCAAGGCCCGACCGGTCCCGAAGGTCCGACTGGTCCTACTGGTCCTCAAGGTCCAATCGGTCTGACTGGTCCCGAAGGCCCAGAAGGTCCGACCGGTCCCGAAGGTCCACAGGGACCAATCGGTCTGACTGGTCCTACTGGTCCGCAAGGTCCGCAAGGACTGACTGGTCCTGAAGGTCCACAGGGTCCAATCGGTCTGACTGGTCCAACAGGCCCAGAAGGTCCAACCGGTCCAACCGGTCCCGAAGGTCCACAAGGTCCGACTGGTGCTGACTCGACCGTCGCTGGTCCTCAAGGTCCAATCGGTCCTGCCGGTCCTACCGGTCCTACCGGAGCCACTGGAGCCACCGGTCCTCAAGGTCCAATCGGTCCAGAAGGACCAGGTATACCGACCGGCTCCAGTAACCAGACCGTCCGCTACAACGGCACGACGATGGAAGCGACCAGCGTCCTCACCGTTGACGGCAGCGGAAACGTAGCGGCTGACGGCACCATCACAGCCAGCGGCGGGAACTCCGGTCAGTGGAACACCGCTTACGGCTGC
>CBFHPU010000094.1:0-2210 GCA_965657845.1 Pontimonas sp. | reverse complement strand
CGTCACCAAAAACGGAGCCCAAGTCCTCACACGATTCCCCGCACAAGAACTCTTCGTCGCCAACCCCTACTAAGCGATAGTTGGCGCCAGCGGCGCCAACTGAAGAGCACCGTCGGAAGGCTAGGACGCCTGGCGGACCGTGCCTCCGTTAACCGATAGCGTCGACCCAGTCGTATATCCCGCTCGATCGGATGCGAGGAAGACCGCTGCGTTCGCCACTTCCTCTGGCGTCCCCATTCGTCCGAGAGGAATGCCCCGGTCATCAATGAGGGCCTGAACCGCCTCGTCACCCTTCTTTGAGTACACCTTTTCGATGTGTTCCAGATATCCCCCAGGTCGAGTCCACAATGGCGTCCAGATAGGGCCCGGCGCCACATTGTTTACGCGCACCGAGGGTGCGTAGGTCATCGCCATTGTCTTCGAAAAGTTCACCAGGGCTGCCTTTGCGGCCTGGTAGTCCACAAAAACTTCCTCGGGTTGTCCCGCCAGGTCAGAAGTCACATTCACCACACTTCCCCCTGCGCCTTTTGCCATACGCGGAAGTAGCTGTCGGGAGATCCGGACGACCGAGAGGAAGTTGATGCTCAGCATCTCCACCCACGATGCGTCGTCAATTTCCTCAAAACCTAGAATGCGCCCGATTCCGGCGTTGTTTATCAGAATGTCGGGAACGCCTTGCAGCTCATCCAGCGCGGACGACACCGCGACATTACAACCCTCTACGGTTGACAGATCGGCGTTCACAGGGTGAACCCCCGAGAGCTCAGCAGCCAGTTCGGACAGCGCGCTCTCATTCCGGTCGACAGCAGCAACCCTGACCCCTTCGGCCACAAGGAGCTCAACGATAGCCCGACCAATTCCGGTCGCCGATCCCGTTACTAAAGCGGTCTTTCCGACCAAACCTAAATCCATCTTTACCTCTCCTCAAGGGCTGGGGGCCAGTTTTCGAACTCAGTGTCGGTGTGCATCTCACCGGGCTCTTGGAAACCGCAGGAGAAGGCGAGGGATCGCACTCCACTCCTTCCGGCCGCCAGGCTGTGGGGTACGTTCGGGGGTGTGTGGATCAGATCACCAGGGGACACCTTAAAGACCTCATCTCCCACTCTCATCACACCCCGCCCAGCCAGAACGTAGTAAAACTCGTGCGAGTTGTGGAAGTGGGGGTGGACCGTTTCACCTGGTTCTACCGTGAACTCATTGATGAACTCAAGGAATGACCCTTCAGTCTCTTTTCTCAATTCCTGTTGTGCATACATGAAGTAACTCTTTACTGTGCCCTCGTGCTGGACCACGGGGTCTACATTTGCCGTCAACAAATATTTCATGTGTGTCTCCTCGCTGTTAGGTCAAGACCTCGCCCCCGGTTGGGGCGAGAATCACTCCAGAGCTCGACAGCCGAGCTAGTAAGTAGGCGGCCGCTCCGATGTGGTGCGGATCGCCTGCGCGCTTGAGGGGTATCCCGCCGAGGCGCTCGGCAGTGAACTGCTCCGGCGTGACACCAAGATCGCGTGCGAAGCCCGCAAAAACGGACCGCATGAGGGGCGTATCGATTGGACCAGGGCACAACGAGTGCAGGCGAATTCCCTGAGTGGCAAGTTGATCCTGGTTGCCCTTCACATATCCGACGACCGCAAATTTTGCGGCACCGTAGGCTCCGTTTCCCGGCTCAGCCTGTAGGCCGGCGACTGATGACAGCATCACTGCTGTCGAGTTTCCCGCCCGCTCAAGGGCCGGACGAAATTCACTAAAGGCTCGCCACACGGACGTCCCATTGACACTCACTGATCGGTGCCCTGTTTTCTCGTCGTAATTGGCGTCCAGCCGGCTCGACGCCCCCACGCCATGGTGAAGAAACAGTGCATTGACTCCGTCGAGAGAAGGATGATTACGAAGGCGCTCAAGATCACCTGGATCTCCGAGGTTCGCCCCGATTACCTCCAGTCCGAGTTCATGCCCCGTTAATTCGAGATGATCACCCGGCAAATCAGAGATCACTACGCGATACCCCTCAGAGCTGAGCCGCTCGGCAGCAGCACGGCCTAGCCCTCCGGCTCCGCCCGTTACTAGGGCGAGAGTGTTGCTCGGGGTGGAAGGGGTAGGACCCGGACGGCTGATATCGATAGTCGCACCTGTAGTGAAGCCCGAATCATTATCCTCGGCAAGGTGGGTCACAGTGGATTGAATGTCATCAGCGCTGGAGGCTTTACTCG
>CBFHPU010000093.1:0-2250 GCA_965657845.1 Pontimonas sp. | reverse complement strand
CAGGGCGAGCCAGATTTTGTAGGTGCCGGTTCGTGGCGCACTGCCCTGGAAGGGCGGGCCGTCGTGGCGATGGGTCCTGCTCCTTCGGGTCTTTCCGCAGCGGGCCTAGACGATGCCTTGGTCGCACGGGTTATTGCTCCTGGGGTTACCGGCTGGCCGTCAGATGACCCGTTGGAGGGGCGGTGCGACCTTGCTTACGCCAATAGTGACTCGACGAAGTGGTTTGTCGCCCACGAGGAAGCCGCCCGCCTTTCCGAATTTACTTTTGTGTCCTTTAGGACATCGTCGTGGAAGGCGATGGAGCTGGACAATGGTCGAACCGCGCAAAACCATAAAGCCCTTATGCCCATGCCTTTCGATAAAACCAATATGGTTCCCCTGATTGCCTGGGATGTCCTGCATGTTCCCGGCGTCACGCTCACCGTTGCCGGTACGACATTCTTTGCGTCTCGTACGGCATACACATCCCACGATGTGCGTCTCAAAGAAGACCGCGGTGGACACACCGACCAGCGAGGCAGCACCGGAATTCGTTTTGAAAGGTGCCTGTCTTTTTCTAGCCATAATGTGAGCGCACATCACACGCTGATGTCACTCTTGGCTGAGGCCGGAGCACTCGAGTTTGATCCGGAGGGAACGGCAGTTGTGGGGCTCTCCAGTGAGGAATATCTTCAGGAGTTAGACGCGCTTTATGGGGTAGACGCGGTCTAAACCTTAGGCATATCCGCAAAGCGCGAATAGTGTCCTTGGAAGCCGACCGTAATGGTGTCGGTGGGCCCGTTTCGGTGCTTTGCCACAATCAGGTCGGCTTCTCCCGCACGGGGGTTTTCTTGTTCGTAGGCACTGTCGCGGTGGAGGAGCACCACGACGTCGGCGTCCTGTTCCAGCGAACCGGACTCGCGGAGGTCCGAGAGTTGAGGTTTCTTGTCAGCACGCTGCTCGGGTCCACGGTTTAGCTGGGACAGAGCAATGACGGGCACTTCGAGCTCTTTGGCGAGAAGCTTCAGGGCTCTGGAAAACTCGCTGACTTCCTGTTGGCGGGATTCAACTTTTTTTCCCGCGCTCATCAGTTGCAGGTAGTCGATGATGACAAGCTTTAACCCAACTCGCTGCTTCAACCGGCGGCACTTTGCGCGAATTTCGACGAGGCTCATATTGGGGCTGTCATCGATGAAAAGTGGGGCCTGGTCGATGCGCCCACGGGTCTGCGCGATCGTCGTCCAGTCCCGCTGCTCGATCATGCCCTTGCGCATTTTCTGAAGGGGGACGGCCGCCTCTGCCGCGAGCAGCCTCATCGCGATTTCTGATCGACTCATTTCCAGCGAGAAAACGATGGAGGGCAGGTTGTGTTTGATTGCCGCAGACCTAGCGAAATCGAGGGCAAGTGTCGACTTACCGAGCGCAGGTCTCGCGGCAATGAGCACCAACTGGCCACGGTGGAATCCGTTAGTGAGTTGATCGAGATCAGCAAATCCGGACGGAACGCCCATCATTTCGCCACTTGAACCCCGAGCCGCTTCGATCTCGTCGACTGCCTCGCCCACGGCATCTGTCAGGGGCACGTAGTCTTCGGCCTCTACCCCACCGGCCACCTGATAAATCTCGGTTTGGGCGACGTTAACTAGGTCAGTAACTTCGCCTTCACTGGCGTAGCCCATGTTGGCGATGCGCGTCCCAGCATCCACTAAACGACGAAGCACAGCTTTGTCGGCAACGATCTGGGCGTAGTGGCCAGCACTCGCAGCGGTGGGGACGAGCGAGACCACACTGTGCAGGTAATCCACGCCGCCCGCACGCTGGAGAAGACCCGTTTTGGTGAGCTCTTCGGTCACTGTAATGACGTCGGTGGGCTCCCCGTGCGAGTACAACGACAAAATCGAGTCGAAGATGATTTCGTGCTTGGGGTGATAGAAATCTTTGCCGCGCAACACCTCGATGACGTCTGCGACGGCGTCCTTGCTGAGCAGCATCCCACCGAGAGTGCTCTGCTCGGCCAGGAGATCGTGGGGAGGTGTGCGTTCACCTGAGCGCTGGTATTCGTCGGGAAGGTCCGACACGAGACCGAGCTGAGGTATCGACATCAACGCCCTTTCCACACACTACGAATGCCCAATAAGGCAGTTCTATCAGCCACCACAGACAAAACCCGTGAGGCCGACAATCCAAGTGCCCCCACGACGGGAATGTCATGAGCTCTCACCATAAACAGCTGCCGGGTCGGGCTCAACCACCCCTGTGGATAACTATGTG
>CBFHPU010000092.1:0-2266 GCA_965657845.1 Pontimonas sp. | reverse complement strand
AAGGGGGTGCGATTCCAGGTCTTCACGGTGTGGCCAGCCTTGGCGAGATTGAGCGCCATTCCCTGACCCATTGTGCCCATGCCGATAAATCCGATTTGTGCCATTTCCTGCTCCTCTTCTCAAAAACTGATGACTACTGGGCGTTCGTTTTCTGCCACGAACGCAGGAGATACCAAAAGGCGGTAGCTCCTGGGTCTTGGAGGCCGATACTGCGCTCCTGGAGCCATGAGGCCCTACCGCGCATGGACTGCATGCTCTTGGTGTCTTGCACTGCTTTTTCGGCGGCAGCCACGGCATTGGGAAGTGCCTCATCGGCTGCCCCTGCGTTGCCGAGCGCTTCGGCTGCCGGGTAGATCGCATCAAGTATGGTCTTATCCCCCAGTTGGGAACGCCCCCGCTTAGCGATGCTATCCGCCGCAGTCTCGACGAACACAGCCGCATCAGCGACACCGATGGAGTCTTTACCCTCCCAGGTCTTCGAACCCGCCAGAAGTCCCCCGGCAACCAATGCCGCCATCGTGGAGGGGTTTGCGTCGGCGAAAGTGGCCGCACAGGTCCTTGCGATGTCGGTGGGTGTTGCGGTATCCGGCAGCCCGTCCAGTGCGTCGATTATCGCTCTGGATCCCGCAGCAACCGTGATTCCCAGGTCGCCGTCACCCAACGCGGCATCAAGGTCCCGCAATTCATTCTCGTAGTCCATCAAATCCCCGAGAGCGTTCTTGATGGCAATTTTTAGCCGTGCAGAATCCATGTCGTGGACTTAACCTTCCTGGAAGAACGGGGACTGAGCGGGTGCATCGAGTAGCGCCTTGCGGTCATCGTTAAGCGCGAGTAACGAAATGGACGCTCCCGCCATTTCCAGTGAGGTTGCGTACTCGCCCACATAAACCTTTTCAACACTGATTTTGCGCTCGGATAAGACTTGGTTCACCCGTCGGTACATGATGTAGAGCTCTTCCAGTGGGGTAGAGCCGAGACCATTGACTAACACCGCAACACGGTCGCCCTCGGTGAGGGACAGGTCAGTCACCAACGGATCGACGAGGCGGTCGACAATGGCGTCTGCTGACTCCAGCTCACCGCGGTGGATTCCGGGTTCTCCGTGAATTCCGATACCCACTTCCATTTCACCCTCTGGCAGCTCAAAACTTGCCTGACCGGTGACCGGGAAAATCGTGGGCGAGAGCCCAATTCCCATCGTTGCCGTGTGGTCTACGACGTCTTGGGCCACAGCCGCAACCTCCGCAAGGCTGTCGCCTCGCTCGGCAGCAGCGCCGGCTGCTTTGAACGCAAAGAAGATTCCTGCGACGCCGCGACGATCGCGAGCACGCTCACGAGGCTGGCTGGCCACATCGTCGCAGCCGAGAACGGTCTCTGTCGAGATTCCCTCAAGGTCAGCCATGTCGGCTGCTAGGTCAAAGTTCAACACATCGCCGCCGTAGTTTCCGTAAAGGTAGAGCACTCCTGCGCCGCCGTTTACGGCTTTAGTGGCTTCGAAACATTGCTTGGCCGAGGGTGATGAAAAGACGTTTCCGATAGCGACACCGGATGCTAATCCAGCTCCTACGTAGCCTTTGAAGAGGGGTAGGTGCCCAGACCCGCCACCAGTCACGATGCCAACTTTGCCGGAAACTGGGGCGTCCGCGCGCACGAGAATCCGTGGATCGTCCGTGGGGGTTTTCACCAGTTCAGGGTGCGCGAGAACGATGCCCTCGATCATTTCATCGACGAAAGCTTCGGGGTCATTAATGATTTTTCTCATGACGCTCACACGTCCTTTCTTTTCAATGTGAAACGGCTGGGTTTGGGCGCTCGCGCTTTACGTCGCGAACTCAAGAAATCCAGGATCATCACGGCGATGAGGATTACACCCTGGGTGATGGCGTACTCGTAGGCCGACAACCGCACCGCGGTAAAGCCACTGGAGACGACCTGCAGTGTCAAGGTCGCAAGCACTACGCCCCAGACTGTGGCGAAACCACCTGCGGGATTGGTTCCCCCCAGTACTGCGATGACAATGGCCAGGAGGAGGTAGGAGCTGCCGTAGTCGGCACTGGAGGTGGGGTTTCGTACGAGGAACAAAATCCCGGCGAAGCCCCCCAATAGCCCGGTCACGATGTAGGTCCTCATCAGGACTCTCGAGGTATCAATACCCGAATATTTGGCCGCTACCGGGTTGCTTCCCAGCAGTTGGAGTTTTTTCCCCAGCGATGTCCGGTTGAGAAATACTCCGACGCCTAGCGCCGTGAGAAGGAACAGAACGAAC
>CBFHPU010000091.1:0-2274 GCA_965657845.1 Pontimonas sp. | reverse complement strand
GATTATGTGGAGAATCCGGTATCGCAAATTAACGGCATTCCTGTTGATAGGAATTTTGCAATAATTGATATTAAGGCGAATGATGAGACGGGTGGCCTTTGGGGTGTGCCTGATGCGTTGCCTGCTTTGCCGTGGTCTTGGGCTTATTCTGAATATTTGAAGGATGGGTCGAAAATGTTGAAGGCCCTGTCGGGTATTGCGTGGCAGGTGAAAACTAAGTCGGCTAAGGGTGGGGCGAATATTTCGTCTAAGTTGATTAATAATAAGGATGTTGCTGCTACTGCGGTGACTGGTGCGGATGTGGAAATGTCTGCGATGCCGCGTAATAATAGTGTTGATTTGGCTACGGGTCGCCCGTTGGCTTCTATGGCTGCAACAGCTATGGAGGTTTCTGTGGATGCTTTGTTGTCGGGGCCTGGTGCTGAGGGTTTTGGTGGCACGCAGGTGTTGGATCAGTCTACGTTGAATGCTGCTTATGCTCGGCAGGGTACGTGGGAGGATTTTTATGTTCGGGTGTTGCGTCTTATTGGTGTGCCTAAACCTTCAGTGAAGTTTAATAATATTATTGTTGACCCTGCGTATCGGACTGTGCAGTCGTTGGCTACTGCGTGGATGACTGGTTTGTTTGGGTCTGATGTGATGCAGTCTGAGATGGCGGGCCAGTTGGGTATTGAGGCTCCTGGTGTGGTGCCTGATGGTGTGTTGGTGCCGAATAATAGTGGGTCTTTTGCGACTACTGGTTCTACGGTGGGTTCTGGTAATCCGAATAATGTTGCGAGTTCGCAGGGTAATTCTGGTGCTGGTGTTGATGATTTGTCTGATGGGGATAATAGCAATAGGGATTTGCAAAATAATCCTCGTTAATATCGTGGTAAAATCGTTGGTATGACCCTTAAGCTTTCGGAGTCTAGCTCCGCGCCTGTGAAGTCGGGTAATAATTGGCGTGCCGTTTTGATTACTCCTGGTAGGGGTTCTTCTGGTGTTTACACTGAGGGGATGCTTAGGGAGTATGGGCCGAAGGCGTTTAAGAAGGGTACGCATTCTTATGTGGATCATCCTCGTAGTGAGGAGGATATTCGTTCGCCGAAGAATTTGATTGGTGTTTTGGCGGAGGATGCTCACTATGAGGAGGGTGTGGGGCTTGTTGGTGAAATTGAAATCATGGACCATTGGAAGTCTTTTGTTGAGGCTGTTGCTCCGCATACTGGGTTGTCGATTTATGCGATGGGTGAGGGTAATTATAATGATGAGGGTGAAGTTGTTGTGGAGAATTTGATTCCTCACACACAAAACTCTGTCGATTTAGTGAGCTACCCTGGGCGTCCTGGTTCGAAGTTGGCTGACAAAATGTATGAGGCTGCGGTGGCGATGGTTGCTGAGGCTGAACCTGGTGAGTTGCGGGAACGTGACTTGGTGCGTATGGATCATGGTGGTGACATGGCTTATGGTCAGGTTGCGTATATTATGACTGAAGGGGTTTTCCCGTTTGAGGGTGACCCTTTGCAGATTACTGCTACACCTGAATCACCTGTTGCGTTGATTCGTGTGTGGATGGAAGGGGAAGATGATGGGGAATGGATGCCTACAGAGTTGTTGATGGGGCATGAAGTTTCTAGTTTGACGAAAATTTCCGAGCTTGGAGAGTCTGAGCACGGGTTGAAGGGTACTGCTGCTTCTACAGCCGCAGCGACCATCGAACATAAGAAAGAAGGAAACTCAATGGAACTCAAGGAATTGAGCGACCAGATTGCAAACCTGCCTAGTGTGGTTGCTGCTGCTGTCGCGGAAGCCCTTGCGCCTGCCGAGGAGCCCGAAAAGGATGAGGTTGATGTTGAGGCTGTAGCTGAAGCTATGGTTGAGGCTGACCTGCCTGCGGTTTCCCGTAAGGCCGTGTATGAGTCTCTTCGTGCCGGTAATGACTTGGCGACTGCTATTGAAGCCCAGAAGGGTTTTGTGGAGTCGGTTAAGGCTCATTTCAAGGAGGAAGCTAAGGCTGCTCCTGCCGCTGAGGAGACTGTTATTGTTAACACCTCGGAGAAGGCTGCTCGCCTTTCTGACATTCTCAACGTGAAGGTTGGTGCCTAATCATGGCTCTTAACGAAGTTTACGCAAATGGGGAGTCACTTGCTTACGTTGTGAACCAGAACGTGGAGTCTGGCGACTTCGTTGTTCTTGCTAACATTCGTGGTGTCGCTGAAACCGACGCTAAATTGGGTGATGACTCGTCTTACTACTCCACTATCCGTCACATTGGTGTGTTCCGCGGAACTACTG
>CBFHPU010000090.1:0-2279 GCA_965657845.1 Pontimonas sp. | reverse complement strand
GGAAAACCAGCCAATGAGTGATTTCCCGGATACCTGCACCTTCAGAGAGAAAGTGCCCGTAAAATCTGTTTGATCCCCAGAATCCTCAAGAGTCGACATAGGCTCAACCGGATGAGTGGCTTTCCACCAGAAACTCCCCGGGCTAACCAACTGGACCGGCTGGTCCCCCTGGAAACAACTAATCGAACAAATTGGTTCCTTGAGCGTTTTCCACGCTCGCAACGAACTCAACTTCAGGCTTAATCCACTCTTTTTTCATGGACTGCTGTTTCCTTAACTTTGACTGATTTACAACACGTATTTTTAAATGATACGGAACTTCATTCTAGACAAGCCGGGTGCGGTAACAGCGGATTCCCCTTCTCACGCCACAGGCGACGACTAGGCGACACCTGCCTCACAGGCTCCCTTTCCCCTTCCGCGGCGGCGAAACCACAATACGGAAGAGTCTCACTCATGAGGTTAGACCCGGCGGCCTCCGTCACTCCCCTGCGCGTGTCCAACGCTGGCCACGAACTCAACTTCAGGCTTAATCCACTCTTTTTTCATTACCTGCTCTTTCACTAGCTTCCAATAGTTCTTCTGACCGACGGTAGCTCACCCACACGTATATGCACTTTTACGAGCTACGTGTAACCAGTGGGCCGTTTATTCCGGCATCCGAGCCAGCCCCTCGCCGGGCGCGACCCGGCCAATACGGCTTACTCCGGATCGCGTTCTCCGGTACCTACCCGGGCATCGGCCACGCTCGCAACGAACTCAACTTCAGGCTTCATCCACTCTTTCTTCATCAACTGCTCTTTCCCTAGATTTCAGTTCTTCCATCAGGTATTTCTAAATTATATGCGATTTCATTTCAGAGGAGGTCAGGGGGCTATAAAGGAACCGCCGCGGCCAGACGTTCATCAAGTTTCCCGGCAATTGCGCTTGCTACGGCCTCCGGTGTGTCGACGTGTCGAACATATTGTGCCTGCAAATGTGTCAACCGAGAGGACACATTTGCCGCTAGGCGAAACAGTGTTTTTGTGTGGTCAGGAAGGTCCGCCTGAAGCATAAAGAGGCTCTCAAACACGACGTGCAAAGTTCTGAAGCCCGGTAGGTCGACAACCTCCAACGCTCCGCCGGATAACCCTTCGGGGTCACTCGCCTCCGCCTCACGCGGTTCAAGAAAACAGGTGGCCACTAATTGATCTGGCCAGGCCTCGTCCGGACCGATGCCTCCTTGAATCACGGCACCCTTGCCACCGCCATGACCAGGCAATGCTTCAATCGTGATGCTCAGACTGTGGGCAGCGTCTTGCCGCAGCCTTGAGTAGGCCCCCATAGGAACTGCCCGGAAGGGTTTGCCTTCCTCATCCAGGAGCATTGACGTGTCGTCGTCAAGAATCTTCCAACCCGAATCTCTCTGGAGGACCTGACTGAGGGTTGATTTCCCTCGGCCACTCGGCCCCAGGAGCATGACACGTCCGTGAGGTGTGGCCAGTAGGGATCCGTGCAGTGCAATGGAGCCCCATAGCTGGGGAACAAAGGGAATGACACTGGTCACCACACGATCGCCTAACACTCGTGATTTGAGTGCCGACTGGGCGACTTGAGGATCAGAACGTCTCGCATCAGGGTGAAAGGTGATTGTGGTGGATTGGGGGTCTAGCCGGGCAATCCAACCAATGCCGTTTAACACGATCAGTACAGCTTGGCCCGAGCGAAAAAGGGTCATCGTGGTGTCATCGCTACCGAGAATTTTCTCACCCTCTGGCTCCACTGCCAGCTCGGATAACACCAGATGTGCCGCGGGTTCGTCCGCTTCGGTTTCTTCCACCGGCTGGAGCAGCGGCAACTCAAAATCAGAGCGAATGCTCCGGCCAAAGGCCGCGTGAGTGAAGGCCACCAGGTCGCTCAGACTGCGCGGAGGAAGTCTCTGGCGAGCGCGTCATCAAGAAATTCGGCCACCGATTGGCGGCATTCTTCTTCAGAAACCTCGTACTCGTCCAACAGCGCCTGACACACAGCGTCCTCGGACAGCGGTCCCAACTCCAACAGATCCCAGATGCTCTTGGCGACCGCATTGAACCGGTAGTAGTCCAACGACTGAATGTTCATGACCACCAGGTCATCTTCGACCGTGGCATCGACTGCATCGGGGTGTCTTTCTACTGAGCGCACGCTGAATTATTGCACGCGCCAGCTATCTAGAGTGGTGGGGTGGCTACCAAACACCGACCTCTTGGCACACTCCGCGCTCTCCCGACACTGGTCCGGGCCACGACGTTGCTTCTTAT
>CBFHPU010000089.1:0-2313 GCA_965657845.1 Pontimonas sp. | reverse complement strand
TCGGTTCTACCAAGCCTCCAGCTCGGAAATGTTTGGGGCCACACCACCACCGCAAAATGAAGACACTGTGTTTTACCCCCGCTCGCCCTACGGTGCCGCGAAGTTGTATTCGCACTGGGTGACCAAGAACTACCGCGAGGGCTATGGCATGTTCGCCACCTCGGGCATCCTGTTCAACCACGAATCACCCCGGCGCGGGGAGACTTTCGTCACTAGGAAAATTACTCGCGCCGTGGCACGGATTGCTGCCGGTGTTCAAGACGAGTTGTATTTGGGCAACCTCGATGCCATTCGCGACTGGGGTTACGCCCCCGAATATGTCCAAGCGATGTGGATGATGTTGCAGGCCGACCAGCCCGACGATTTCGTGATCGCGACAGGTACCGAATACACGGTGGAAGACTTCTTGCGCTTCTCATTCGAACACGTCGGTTTGGATTGGAAGAAATACGTCAAGTTTGACGAACGCTACCTGCGTCCCACGGAAGTGGACGCACTGGTGGGGGATGCGTCGAAGGCGGAAAAGGCACTGGGTTGGAAGCCGAAGGTGCTCACCCCCGAGCTCGCCACGATCATGGTCGATGCGGACCGGCAGATTTTAGAACACGAGGGTAAGTCGTGGACCGACCGGCCATTTGTGAACACTTCGGGGGCATAGCTATTGCGTGAGGCACTGCGAACCACGTGGAGCTTTCTCGAGAGAAGGCAAAAAGTCATCTACGGCGCGCTTATTGCGGGACGTCTGACCGCCAACGTTTTTGACCTCGCCGGTATTGCCGCAATTGGTCTGCTGGTGATGGCGGTCGCCTCCGGCGAAATCGATTTTGACTTAGGGGGTATTTACCGCCTTCAGATTGACGAAACGCCCCCGTCCCTTATTGCGCTTCTGGTGGCGGTGGCGGCGGGAGCATTCCTGTTGAAGGCGACGTTTAACTTGATCCTGTCTCTCGCGCTGGTGCGCTTCATGGCGGGCATCGAAGTGCGGGCGTCGAGAAAACTTGCCGACTACCTGTTGAGTGGTTCGCTGGGCGATTTGCGTCGATTCTCCCAAGCAGACATCCAATACGCCGTGAATACGTCGACTGGGGCGATGTATGGAGGTTTGCTGAACAATGTGGCCAACATCATCGTGGAGTCTTCCTTGATGCTGATGATCCTCGCCGCATTCGTATTGGTGAACCCTGTCGCGGCTCTCCTGGTCAGTGTGTACCTGGTCGTCGTGGTGACGGGGATTCAATGGGTGATCGGCGAAAAGCTGAAGCAGGTCGGACGAAACGTCAACCAGGGCAGTATCGCCTCCACCGGGGCGATTCTCGATTCCGTCGCGAGCTTCCGCGAAGTGGCCGTGCTGAAAAAGCAGCCTTTTTTCTTGAAGCGCTTTAGTGATGCCCGGTGGATGCTGGCCAAAACCAAAGCAACCGAAGTCGTCCTTCGCAGCGTTCCCCGACTCATTATTGAACAGGGTCTGATGTTGGGGGTGCTGGCCTTCGTGACTTGGCAGGTGCTCGGTGGTGACGTCGCCAGTGGTTTGGCATCCGTGGGTGTATTCGTTGTCGGAAGTGTCCGCATCATTGGTGCGGTGATGCCCGTTCAAAACTCCTACTCCACGTTGAAAACCACCGTCGTGAAAGCAGAGATGGCGCAGAAGCTCCAGCAGGAGCGAACGGCGCGCTTGGTCGATCGGGAAGAAACCAAACGGGCGCTCGAAGCCGCGCCGCCGTTGGATTCCGTATTACGTCAACAGCGCGGTGAAGAAGTTAAAGGTCTCGCGATCGAGATGAAGAACGTCGAATTCACCTACCCGGATGCTGAAGAGCCGGTGGTGACCGACATTAACCTCACTGCTGAACCCGGTGGCTTCATTGCCTTCATTGGCCCCTCCGGGGCAGGGAAGACGACGTTGGCCGACTTGGTGTTGGGGCTCAACATTCCCCAAAAGGGCACCGTGTTGATTGACGGTCGCAATCCGTTAGAAATTCGGGAAAAACACCCCGGTCTGATTAGTTATGTGCCACAGAAACCCGGCATGGTGTCGGGCACGATTGCCCAGAACATCGCGCTGGGTATTCCGGATGAAAAAATCGACGAAGAGTGGGTGTGGGAGTGTTTGCGCCTGGCCGCCCTCGACGAGGTCGTCCACGGCATGCCAGGGGGAATCCACTCGTCGCTTGGTAAACAATCCGATCAGCTAAGCGGTGGCCAGCTGCAACGCTTGGGTCTGGCAAGAGCGCTCTATCCCAAACCTCGCTTAGTGATTCTCGATGAGGCAACCAGCGCTCTGGATGCCGGTTCAGAAGCAGCTGTATCGAAAAA
>CBFHPU010000088.1:0-2324 GCA_965657845.1 Pontimonas sp. | reverse complement strand
TATTCGCATCCATCACGAAGTATCACCTTCGGATGCCTCACAACAGGTCATAGACCGCGTTGTTACGCCCACAGGACCCATGGGTTCCTAGGGCCCAGACCACGAAGATCACACCGTGAGGTGGCGACACGCCCGAAAACACAATATCTGGGGTAATGACACCGATGTGGTTCCTCATATATAGTGTCTAATCCAGTCCCCGTAATAAGTTGCAAGGAGGCGGATATGGACCAGGACCGCGTAGGTGGCTACGACGTGCCCGTCGATCCGATGGACATGCTGCAGTGCGACAGCTGCCAGTAACCACATAAGACGTCTGTGAAGCCCTCGGAGCCTGCCAGGCACCGAGGGCTTTGCCTTTTATTCGGGAGGGGGTGACCAGATGACACAAGTCACCCAAGCGCCCCGCAAAGGCCTCCAGTCGGAAGCCGAAGTGTTGGACTTCGCCGAAAGATCAGTCGGGTTAATCGAATCCCACGAGAACATTTCCCGGCCTGGAAGCCCACACCGGGTCTCAAAGCTTCGCACCCGAGCAGGCGATGATGTGATCGCCAAATGGTGCGCTGATGCATCCAGCTATTTCAAGACCTTCGATGCGCTAAACCATTACACCAAACCGCTCGGCACCAGTGCCCCACGGCTCATCGACCATCAGGATGGCTTAAAAGCCATCCTGATGACCACCCTTCCAGGCGCACCGGCAGACACCCTTCAAGCCCAAGACCCTGTCGTGCACTACCGGGTGGGACAAATCATCCGACGCTTCCACGAATCAGCCCCCGCGACCCGCTCCCGGGATGTCACCACCCAACTGGCCAGTGCGCTCTCCAGGCTGATCGACCAGAGCGAAGAAGACCTGGGGCCCGTGGGCACCGCGGAACTTCGCGCACTGGGTATGGAACTGCTCGACCTCGGAGAACTATCCCTTCAGCCCCTCCACGGACACCTGTCTCCCGAGCATTGGATGATCGACGCCGACTACGGCGTCCAATTGATGTCGTTTTCCCGCAGCGAATACGACCCATGGATTATGGACACCGCCGTATTAGAGCGCGACTACTGGGGCTACTCACCGGAGCTTAAATCCGCATTTTTCAGCGGTTACGATAAAACCCCCACGGAGCAAGACGGCGTCTTGCTCCGTGCCAAACACGCCATGGATGCCTTAACGACATGGGTTCAACTCACCACCGGGCCCCAAGCCAAAAAAGCGTCGAAGAAAGAGCGAATGCTCGCCTGGTCACGAGTCGAACAAGCGACCGGCGCGACCCTGTTCTAAACACCACACGGGCACTGTCGGTGCGTGCCCAACACTTCTGTCACCCAGCACTTTTCACCCGGGGCTTTTCACCCACCCCAGACACCTGCCACTTAGACTGAAGACATGGCAGTAAACGAAGCCATTATTGGCAGGGACTATCCGCCGCTTCCGCCTTACCTGGTGGGTCGGGAGAAGGTTCGCGAATTTGCCAGGGCAGTGTTCTCGAAATTACCCATCCACCACGATGTGGACGCCGCTAGAGCTGCTGGCTACACCGACGTGGTGGCACCACCGACTTTCCCGGTCGTAGTTCAAGAAGGTGCGCTGCATCTCCTCTTAGCCGATCCGGATTCCGGCATCGACTACTCCCGAATCGTTCACGGAGAACAACGCTTTGACTACAGCCGGCCGGTCGTCGCCGGCGATGAATTACACGCCACCATCCATGTCACCAAAGTCCAGTCCTTGGGTGGTCACTCCATGGTGACCAGCGAAACACGCATTTATGGCGCCGATGGCGATCACATCGTGACCGCCATCTCCACACTGGTTGTTCGGGGAGGCGAATGATGAACCACGACATCACCACACTCGAAGTCGGCCAGGTTCTTGCGACACAGACTTTCCCCCTCACCCGGGATTCGCTGGTGCGCTACGCCGGAGCGTCCGGAGATTTCAACCCCATTCACTACCGCGACGATGTCGCGGAAAGTGTGGGGTTACCGGGAGTACTCGCTCACGGCATGCTCACCATGGGGGTTGCTATCGCGCCACTACTGGAATGGTGTGGCACAGAGTATGAACTGGTGAGCTACCAGGTGCGCTTTACCAAACCTGTCGTTGTGGACCCAGAAAACGGTGCAACCCTCGAGGTGCAGGTGAGCGTTGGGGCACTAATCGAATCAGAGGACGGAACACCCCAGGTGAGATGCGACCTTGCGGTGACCTCTGATGCCGGTGAAAAAGTTCTCGGAAAAGCCCAAGCCGTCATTCGCGCTGCCTAAGTCTGTGGTTGAGCCTGTGGTGAATTCTGGGGATCAGCCTGTGGTGTCACCGCGTTTTT
>CBFHPU010000087.1:0-2385 GCA_965657845.1 Pontimonas sp. | reverse complement strand
CGTGGGATCAGCCGGGGTGGTGACCACCGAGGAAACATTATCAGGCGGTGATGAACTGGCCGTGGCTCGATACGACACTCCCCTGGGTGCGTCGCGGGTCGGGAACTTTGGTTAGGGGCTCACCTGGTAAGGTGAAAAGTGAAGTATATTTCTTCCTCAGTCGGGAGTTTAGATGCGATCCGCCCAACGCAACGCTGTCCGTCGGCCAGGGGTGGCCAGGAGGAATCCTGCCCAGTCCGATTCGCCGATCTCTCACCTCCGCCTTGCGAGGTTGTGGAGGGTTTTTCTTTCGGCCGCTTTCGCGTTCGGTTTGATGATGCCCGCATTCCCTGGCTCCGCCGTAGCGAGCGAGTCGAACACAGTCCTGGAGACCATTACTGACTTTGGTTACCCGCTTGAGGCTGCTGTTTCTCCGGACGGCGCGGTTCTCTATGTGTCAGACGTTGACGCGGGAAAAGTGAAAGTCATTCGGACCAGTGACAACGTTATCGCCCGCGAAATAACTGTGGGCACGGATCCTGACGGGGTAGCGGTGTCCCCGGACGGTCGGTACGTTTATGTCGCGCTTCGGGGTGAAGGCAAGTTGGCCATTATCGATACAGAAGATTCCGACTCGATTTTGAAGGTTACAGTCGAAGAGGGGCCTGTTGGTGTCGCTGTGACCCCCGATGGCGACCGGGTTTATGTCTCCAACTCTGACGCTGACTCTGTTTCTGTGATTGATACGAGTGGCCCCTCAGTGGCTACCACGGTCTCTGTCGAGAGTGGACCTGGTCCAATTATTGCCAGCCCAGACGGTGCGGTCGTGTACGTTGCGAACCGTGACAGCGATAGCGTTAGCACAATTCAGGTCACTGACAACGCTGTCGCTAATTTTGACGTCGGCGAGGGACCGCGTGGACTAGCAATTTCGCCTGACAGCACGATGTTGTACGTAGGAAATAGCGGTTTGGATCGTGTGCAGGCTTTCCTTCTCTCGGATACCTCCACTCCGGCCTTTCAGGTGGATGTGGGTGATGGGCCGAGTGGTCTCGCACTCACCTCCGATGGAAGCTACCTTTACGTTGCGAACGAGACAGGTCGCTCCGTGAGCGTGCTAAATCTCGATGCTTCTCCGCGAGCGGTCGTCGATACGATTCCAATTACTTTCGGGAAGCCGACATCCCTGACTATCAGCCCGGACGGAAGTCGTGTTTACGTGATCTCTGCTGATGATGAATCCGACCCCGAAGAATATGGGGTCGTCGTGATCAGCAGGCAGCTGAGTAGTGAATCCACCTCAGACTCCAATCCGGCCACGGTTACGGAAGAGAAGCGCGCTGCCGCTCCAGGTATTCACCTTGATCTTCAGGCTCAGGTGGGTGATGTGATTTTGGGCGCGCCAGTTGTGATCGGCGGCGAGGGTCTTGCGGGCGGCTCGGCATACACACTCGTTGTTCGCTCCACTCCGCAGGTGGTTGATAGTGGAACGGCTAGTGCGTTGGGGAACTTCTCAAAGAGCGTGCCGATGCCCGCACTTGCCCCCGGTTCTCACATCCTCACTCTGACAGCGACCGCTCCGGATGGGTCAACGTTGACCCTCGCGCAGCCTTTTACGGTTGATGCGATCGGGGCGGTGACGTCACTGTCAGCAACTGCAGGCTCGACGTCGGCGGTGTTGGCCGCTACCGGTGTGAACACCTATTTCATGCTGGGTGGGCTGAGTGGGTTGGCCCTGCTGTTGCTGGGCGTTGTGATGTTGACTGTCGCGAGGGGCCGCTCCTCGGCGAGTAGCAAGCTGTTGCGCAGTTAGGTCTCCTGGGGCGTGCTCCGCTGCAGGGCGACCCCCTACACACCAGTCTGGTGGGACTCTCATCAGCCAGGCTGGTGGGGCAACATTCCTCGCCACTGTGACGTGCAGCAGACGGCGAGTCGTGTGTCTGGCTAATAGGCACCAATCGGGGCACCATTCCTGTTCGATGGCTTGAGGATGTCAGGAGAAATGTCAGGAGCACACCCGGATAACCTGATACTTCAGAACACACCGATGCACGTTCGATCCCAGTAAAATGCTGGAAAACCGGGTGGCTGGTCGGGTCGGTTTCTGACTCCTAATTAGTGGTTTTCGGGTTCGAGTCCCCGCCGGTCTGATGTAAAGAAGTCCTGGGCGTCAGCGAAAACTATGGCTGTTTCGCGCCTCGCTGGGTCACTCCTAGGGGAAGTGGATGTCGTTGTCACTTTTTCACCGACCAAGCGCCATGAGTTTCTTGAAAGCTGATTTGACGCGACGCATAAATTTTTTCCACAACCCTCCTGTGGGCCATGCGGAGCGTAAGTCTTGCTCTCGACCCATTTCAATTGTGAGGTGGGACATTCGGGCAATCATTGGATCCCAAGGACCAAACC
>CBFHPU010000086.1:0-2428 GCA_965657845.1 Pontimonas sp. | reverse complement strand
AACTCACCGGAAATATCGCCACAGTCGGTTACGGTCTCGCCGCGATTGGCCCCGCCATTGGTGTGGGTATCGTCGTCGGAAAGACCATCGAATCGGTGGCACGCCAACCCGAACTTCAGGGCCGCCTCACGGTGCTGATGTACATCGGTATTGCCTTCACCGAGGCGCTGGCGTTCATCGGTATCGCCACGTACTTCATCTTCACTGGCTAGGAGGCCCCAATGCTGCCGCACACCATGATCCTCGCGGCAGAGGGTGAGGCCCAGAACCCGCTCCTGCCTGCGATTTACGACATCATCTGGTCGATCATTCCGTTCGCCCTGGTGCTGTTGCTCTTCTGGCGAGTGATCCTGCCCAGGCTTCAAACAGTGCTCGACGAGCGCTCGAAAGCCATTGAAGGCGGAATCGAAGACGCCCAGTCGGCGCAGAAAGAAGCGCAGGAAGCTCTCGAGAAATACACGAAGCTCCTCGCGGATGCCCGCGATGAGGCGGCAGATATTCGAGACGAAGCCCGCAGCGAAGGCCAAAAGATTTTGGCCGAAATGAAACAGCAGGCACAGGCTGAAGCCGACCGCATCGCCCAGAACGCTCAGACACAGATTGAGGCAGAGCGTCAAGCCGCACTCGTGTCGCTGCGTAAAGAGGTGGGCTCGTTGGCATTGGATCTCGCTGGTGCGGTTGTTCGTGACCAGCTGGGAACCGACAAGAAAGCCAAGGCCGTAGTCGACTCGATGTTGGCCGACCTGGACAGTGCCGAAAAGGGCACCACAAAGACCGCGAAGAAGGCCAGCAAGTAATCATGGGTGCACAAACGAGGGAATCGCTAGAAGCGGTGGCGCAGCACGCGTCGAGCGCCAAGGGCCACACCGTGGCTCACGTGGCCGGACTGTTTCAAGCAGGCCGTGCACTGGCGGCACACCCCTCGCTACTGGCAGCCCTGGCCGACCACGGTCACGACGCCAGCCAACGCAGCACCCTGCTGGATGGCGCACTGGGCTCATTGGATAAGGCTTCGAGGACACTACTCGACCAGGTGGTGGGCCTTGGCTGGTCGGCACCTGGCGACCTCCTCGAAGGCATCGAAGAGTATGGGATTCGCTTAAGCGCCGGACTGACCGACACCGATGTGTTGGTCTCCCACCTGCTTCAGCTCTCCCGCACCATCAGGGGTCATGCCGAGCTGCAGTTGGCACTCTCCGATAAGCGCGCGAGTGTCGAATCCAAGCGCAGCATCGTGACGGCTTTGGGTGCGAAATCGATGGACAAAGTGGCGCTTGAAGTGGCTGCACACGTCGCGTCACAGCCCCGCGGTCGTCGCTCCAGTGACGCACTGATTGAGGCGGCACGCCTGGTCTGCGCACAAGACGGTAGAGGCCTCGCCGAAGTGTCTGTCGCGACAGAACTTTCCGCTGCGCAGTTGAAGACCGTGCAACAGACTGTGGTGAAGCGGTTTGGAACCGAGTGTTACCTCGATGTGGTGATTGCTCCGGAAATTATCGGTGGCGCACGCATCCAAGTAGGAGACGTCGTGATCGACGGCAGCGTCGATACGCAATTGAACGCAATGAGACTCCAGCTGGCTGGCTGACAACAGACGTAATTGGGCAACAACAAGGAATGGACAAATGGCAGAACTGACAATCAACCCGGATGAAATCCGCGATGCACTACAAAAGTTCGCATCCAGTTATGAGCCGGGCAGTGCCGAGGCGACCGAGGTCGGGACCGTTGTGGATGCCGCAGACGGTATTGCCCACGTTGAAGGCCTCCCCGGCTGTATGGCAAACGAGTTGGTGCGTTTCGCCGATGGAACACTCGGTATCGCCCAAAACCTCGACGAAAACGAAATCGGTGTGGTCGTCCTCGGTGAATTCGACGGCGTTGTCGCCGGCAGTGAAGTCACCCGCACCGGTGAAGTTCTCTCCGTCCCTGTCGGGGAGGGTTACCTCGGGCGCGTGGTCGACCCGCTGGGTAACCCCATTGACGGCTTAGGCGACATCGCGACCGATTCTCGCCGTGTCCTCGAACTGCAGGCCCCCGGCGTGATGGCCCGTAAGTCAGTGCACGAGCCCATGCAGACCGGTATTAAAGCAATCGACGCGATGATCCCCATCGGTCGTGGCCAGCGTCAGCTGATCATTGGTGACCGCCAGACGGGTAAGACCGCCATCGCTGTGGACACCATCATCAACCAGAAAGACAACTGGGCCTCGGGTGACCCCGAGAAGCAGGTGCGTTGTATTTATGTGGCTGTGGGACAAAAAGGCTCCACAATTGCTGCCGTGCGTGGTGCTCTCGAAGAGGCCGGTGCGATGGAATACACGACCATCGTCGCGTCGCCCGCATCCGACCCGGCAGGGTTCAAATACCTCGCCCCCTACACCGGCTCGGCCATCGGCCAGCACTGGATGTATGACTCCAAGCACGT
>CBFHPU010000085.1:0-2501 GCA_965657845.1 Pontimonas sp. | reverse complement strand
GGGGGAGCACGCCGTGGTGGTGGAAGACCTTGATGAGGCTGACCCGACCGGTTTAGACATTGCCATTTTTAGTGCCGGTGCAGGAACCTCTAAGGCTCACGCGCCTCGGTTCGCTGAAGCCGGTGTCACCGTGGTGGATAACTCCAGTGCGTGGCGAAAAGACCCTCACGTGCCGCTAGTGGTGTCGGAAGTTAACCCCCACCATCTGGACGAGATTCCTTTGGGCATCGTGGCAAACCCCAACTGCACGACGATGGCCGCCATGCCGGTGTTGAAGGTCCTCCACGATGAGGCCGGCCTTCGCCGGCTCATCGTGTCGACCTACCAGGCTGTTTCTGGTGCAGGGCTTGCCGGTGTGAGAGAACTCTCGGGGATGGCACACCACGCTGTCTCAGGAGACTTAGAAGGCCTCACCTATTCAGGTGGTGCGGTGGAGTGGATTGATCCCCAGGTTTTTGCTGACCCGATCGCTTTCAACGTGTTGCCGTTTGCGGGAGCCTTGGTTGATGACGGCCTGCACGAAACCGATGAGGAGCAAAAGCTCCGGTTTGAATCCAGGAAAATCCTGGATATCCCGGAGCTCTTGGTGAGCGGTACCTGTGTGAGGGTGCCAGTATTTACTGGCCACTCGTTACAAATCAACGCAGAGTTTGACCGGCCGCTTTCTCCAGAGCGTGCGACCGAGTTGCTCTCTCGGGCCCCGGGAGTTCAGCTCGAGGCCGTGCCCACACCCTTAAAAGCTGCGGGTGTTGACCCGAGCCTGGTGGGTCGCATTAGAGCGGACGAAGGGGTGCCTGACGGACGAGGTCTGGCGTTATTTGTGAGTGGCGACAACCTCAGAAAAGGTGCGGCTCTAAATGCCGTTCAGATTGCCGAGATTCTCGCGGAGCGTGTGAAGAAGTAGTTAGGAGCTTCGTCTGCGCCTGATTGCTCGAATGAGCAGTGTGGTGGCGATCAGTAGACCAAAGCCACCGAAGACGATGTTGGCGAGTTGCTCAGGCAGGCCAAAAGCGCCTAACGAACCAAGCGGTGTGGCAAGGAGTGCGGCAAGTGCCACCCACAGGCCATCGCGCAGGGTGGCCACTTTGTGTCGTAGGTGAGACACACTGCCCGATAGCGCTGCCGGGGCCATCGCAATGAGCGAGACCCCTTTGGCTTCCAAATCCCCCACGCCAAAAAAGATCATCAGGGCGGGAATGGCAATAATGCCGCCGCCGATACCAAAAAGCCCTGCCGCGATACCCATCACCAAGCCAATCCCGGCCAACCCGGCAGCGGTGATGAGGTCAACCTCCAGACTCACCCCGCGGTTTGGAATAGTGAACACCACAATCGTTGCGATTGTTGCGACAAAGACAATGAACGTCCACTCCAACCAGCCGAGGCTCAGTTTGCGAAGTAACCAGGCACCCACTTGGGCCCCGGCAAGGGCGCCTAGGGCAACGAGCAGAGCGGGAAGGATGGGGAATACACCGCCTATGGCGTAGCTGGCGGTGCCGACCAGGGCAGCTGGTGCGATAGCCAGCAATGAAGTGGCTTGCGCACGGCGTTGATCCATTTGTGCCCACACCAACAGCAAAGGCACCATCACGACGCCCCCGCCGACACCAAAAAAACCGGCCAACAGGCCACCAATGATTCCCACACTCAACAGGGCCACTACAGGGGGTTTGTTGAGGGGTTCAGTCACAACCACAGCGTAGTGGGGCACCAGGTAGTGCCTCCTAGAATGGGGGCGTGGAGAACAAAGCAGACGTGGTCTTGGTGGGTGCCGGCATTATGTCGACCACGCTGGCCACACTGATTAACCAGTTGGAGCCGTCTTGGCGCATCGTCGTGGTCGAAAAGATGCCCGATGTGGCCATGGAATCCAGTCACGGGTGGAATAACGCTGGCACCGGCCATTCGGCGCTGTGTGAACTGAACTACACCCCCCAGCAGCCTGACGGTTCAGTCACCATCGATAAAGCGGTCGTGATTAATGAACAGTTCCAACTCTCCAGACAGTTTTGGTCCTGGTTGGTCGAATCCGGTCGGATTCCAGATCCCTCGATGTTCATCCGCCAAAGCCCCCACATGTCTGTGGTGTTTGGCGAAGAGAACATCGAGTTTTTAAAAACCAGGTTTGAGGCCCTAAAGGACCACCCGCTTTTTGCGGGGATGGAATACAGCGAAGACCCCTACGAAATCGCCCAGTGGGCGCCGTTGGTGATTGACGGGCGCATGAAGGGTGAGCGGCTTGCCGCCACCCGGGTGGTGAGTGGTTCTGACGTGGATTTCGGTGTCCTCTCGGACAGTCTTGCGACCGGTCTCGCGGAGCGTGGCACCGAGTTCATGTTCAACACTCGAGTCAGTGACATCAAGAGAACATCCAGCGGAGGCTGGGAGTTGACCCTTCGCGATGAACTGGGACACACTCCCCGTTTCCTCGAAGCAGATTTTGTTTTTGTCGGTGCGGGAGGGGCAGCACTGCCGCTTCTTCAACGCTCGGGCATTAAAGA
>CBFHPU010000084.1:0-2523 GCA_965657845.1 Pontimonas sp. | reverse complement strand
AGGCTGGTGCGGCGACTGAGGTTGAGCTGAAAGAGCGCAAGCACCGCATCGAAGATGCTGTGCGTAACGCCAAGGCTGCTGTTGAAGAGGGAATCGTCGCCGGTGGTGGCGTGGCCCTCATTCAGGCCGCTTTTGTGGCGCTGGACAAGCTCAAGGTCGATGGTGAAGAAAACACTGGTGTGAACATTGTGCGCCAGGCCATCGAACAGCCATTGCGTCAGATCGCGTTCAACGCTGGCCACGAGCCCGGCGTTGTGGTCGAGCACGTGCGCGGACTGAACGACGGTCACGGCCTGAACGCGGCAACCGGCGAATACGGCGACATGCTTGCTGCCGGTATCGCTGACCCCGTGAAGGTGACCCGCTCGGCTCTGCTGAACGCGGCCTCTATCGCAGGACTGTTCCTCACCACCGAGGCTGTTGTTGCTGAGAAGCCTGAGCCTGCTTCGGCAGCTCCCGCCGGTGACCCCACTGGAGGAATGGACTTCTAAGTAGAGGAACATCACGACTGAAGGGCAGCCCTTGTGGCTGCCCTTCAGTGCGTAATGAGCAGCTTCGCACCCGCGTTGGCTTGATGTAGGCGGTGCCAGGCACCCCTGCGGCGAAGGTTACGCGGTGTGGGAAAAGGTTGCGCGGGCAACCGTGCCACCGTCAGGGTGTGGCTCCAGTGATACCCGAGCCCCGCTGGAGAGCGCCAACTGTTTGACGACCGCGAGGCCAAGCCCAGTGCCTTCGTGAGTGGCACCTCCCCGCCAAAAACGGTCAAAGGCCCGCTCAGCATCCTCAGCACTAATCCCCGGTCCGGTATCTCTCACCCGGAGTTCGGTTTCCCCATCGGACACCGCGACGTCGATGTGTAGTTCTCCGCCGTCTGGCATGACCGAGAGCGCGTTGTCGATGTAATTGTCGATGATCTGTTCTGTCGCGGTGGGGACTGCCCATACGATGGCCGATTCGGGTGAGGCTACCTGAATGCTGACGTCGGATTCTTCCGCCAAACTGCGCCAATGTTCGACCCGTTCGCGAACAATCGCCCCAATGTCTTGGGGTGCTGTGGTGACGTCCTCCACGCTGGAGCGTCCGAGTGCGAGCAGACCGTCGATGAGGCGACGCATTCGGGAGAGTTCGCCGTCCATCTCGTCAAAACGTTCCACCAATTCGGGGTTGTCGGTGATGCCTTCCCGGACGCGTTCGATTCGCAGTTGCAGCGCGGTCAGCGGAGTGCGCAACTGGTGTGAGGCATCAGCGGCGAACGATTTTTGCTCCTGGACGAGGGTCTCTAATCGGGTGGCCATCTGGTTGACGTTTTGAGCTAACTCCTTCACCTCTTTTGGTCCGTCAGGTTCGTCAGCGCGTGCGCTGAGATCACCGTGGGAAAGCCGGGTGGCGATGTCGCCCAAATGAACGAGGTTGCGCGAAAGCACCCGTGAGAGCACGAAGGCCAACCCAATGGCGAACACCAAAGTGATGAAGGCAACGAGATACACCCCCCACAATGAGCGGGTGACTGCGTCGTCGATTGCTTGTTCGTTAAAGGTCAGCCGAACCGCCCCGACGACGCTATCGCCGCTATAGATCGGCACCGCCACGTACACCAGTTCGATTTGGAGGGTTTCGGAATACCGCTGCCCGGTAGCGACCCGTCCGGTGAGAGCTTCGGCAATTTCAGGCCGAGTGCCATAGTTCAACCCCTCGCGAGAATCTGTGGGGTCGTTGGTGACCACCGCGGTTCCTGCGGTGTTCACAATGACGACTCGGGCCCCACCCTCATCGCGGTAAGCAATGGCCAAATCCCTGGTGGTATCCAGGCCCGTCGTATTCGAATCTTCCAGGGCGTCTTCTGCTCGGCCACCCAAAATAAACGCGTCGCGCTGTAATTGGGTGATGAGTCGATCGCGCTCGACCTGGTAGAGGTACAGCCCGAAGGGAATATCGGAAAGTAACAGCGCGACGATGCTCACACCAAGCAGAGCGAAAAGAAACAGCCGTCTCATTGGGGTTCCACGAGGCGAAATCCGACTCCGCGCACAGATTCAATCCAGGAGGGGTCGCCCAGTTTTCGCCGAATCGATGCGACGTGTGCGTCGAGGGTTTTGGTACTGCCGTACCAGTTGATGTCCCAGACGTCGCTTAACAGTGCGTCACGGCGAAACACCGTTCCCGGTTCCGCTGCCAGGTAGGCCAATACGTCAAATTCTTTGGGGGTGAGTTCGATCTCTTGACCCGCCAGTTGTACCTGACGCGTTCGTTGATCAACTACTAGCGCGCCCAGCTGGAGGGCACTATCGTCGGCGGTCCCCGGTGCCGAATCGGCGTGGCGGCGGTGCACTGCGCGGATTCGGGCAATGAGTTCTCGTATGCCGAAAGGTTTGACGAGGTAATCATCGGCACCCAGTTCGAGGGCCAAAATCCTGTCCGCTTCATCCGGGCGGGCGCTGGCCACAATGATGGGAATGTTAGAACTCTGACGGACAACTCGAACGATTTCACCACCGTCCATATCGGGTAAACCGAGATCCAGTA
>CBFHPU010000083.1:0-2551 GCA_965657845.1 Pontimonas sp. | reverse complement strand
ACTTCCCTATCTGGGATGTCTTCAGGGAAAAAAATGTCGGGCAACCGTTGACAGGGCACTTCACCAACTCGTTCGATGGCGAGCAGGAGGTCACTGTGGGGATGTCCGTCGTGAAACATACAATCAGTCTAGGAGGTTAAGCGGATGCAACAGTGGACAATTAAGGTGGAGTTTTACCCTGGGGAAACGTTGGAGCGTGACCGTTGGTGGTGGCAGATTAAGGAATACGGTCAGATTGCGGAGTCCAGTGGTGGCCCCGATCCGGAGTTTATTTGTGAAGACATTGCGGTTGCACTAAACAAACTGATGGAGGTTAACTGATGAGTGACGGATTGCATTACATGCTGGGCGGTTCACATGAACGGCTTTATGGTCCACAGTGTTGTTGTGGCGCGGAGTGGGACTTGTGGAATCAAACTTGCACCAGCCTTTACTAAAGGAGGCAACTGATGAGTAAGTACACACCGCAGAAGGAGCGACCGAATGATTACCGCTGAAAGGTTCCTGGCAAATAAGGCCAACGATTTTGAGGGTTGGTTGGAGGCTCGGAGGTCGGGTGTGACGGCGACTCAGGTTGCTAACGCGGCCACACCTGCAGGGTTCGAACGGGCTGCTGCCGATTTTCTGACCGAGTGGAGGGAGCCGGATAACCCGTATATGAAGTTTGGGCGGGATTGGGAGTCGCATATTGCGGACTATGTGGATGAGGCTTTTCAGGTGAGGCCGAATGAGTGGTTGGTGGCGGGTGAAAATCCGAGACACCTGGCAACCCCTGACGGCATTTCAGACAGTCACACTGTTATCGGTGAGTATAAGACGACCGGAAAAGACTGGGGCCATGTAGACAAACTCCCACTTCGGTATAAACGCCAGGTTCAGTGGCAGTTGCATGTGACCGGGGCGCAGTCGTGCATTGTGTCGTGGTTGGTGCGTGAGGAAGTCAATGGCGAGTTTGTGCCTGCCGCGTTTCTTCCGGTGGCGGGGATTGTGTTTCGTGATGAGGACATGATTGCGGAACTGGTGGATGTGGCTGACCGGTTGTGGGCGTTTGTGAACGGCGAAAACAGTGCCACATAAGGCACGCCTGTAACGGATTTTGAGAGAGGACAGGATGACACCGGAAGAAATAACGGTTGACGTATTAGACCAGGTAGCAGCTGAGTGGGAGCAAGACAGACTAATCCAGTTGGCCAGGGATGAAGTGATCCAGTTGGGGCTTGAGTATGCGCGAGCCAGGTTGGCCGAGAATCGGTTAGAGACTAAGTGCATGTTGCGTGCTCGGAAACTTCGCATGTTGGGTTTTGAAAAGTTGGAAATCGGGGAGCTGTTTGGGGTTCCTCGTCGGACGGTTAACAAATGGTTGAAGGGAATGGACTAATGAGTGAGTACACACCAGACGATTACGACATGAGCGCCATCTACGTAGCTTACAGTCTTGACTTTAGCGATGACCGGCGACCCGGAGAGGAGTATTCGGACGGGGTTAGAAGATGCGAAGCTGAGTTTCACCGTTGGCTTGCACAGCATGATCAGAAAGTAGCGGCTAAAGCAAAATATGACCTGTTAATGATGCAACTGGAAAATGTCAGGTTGGAAGTCGAAGAAGAGAGGGCCAAGGAGGCAACTAATGGGTGAGGCGAAGAAGCGTTTTAATGAGGCGACTAATCAGGTGGACCGAGCCTACTGGCAGGGTGCGTTAGATGGCGAGCGAGCGGAGCACGAACGGATTGCGTCGATACTTGAGCGTGAGCGTAACCATTGGGAAACGTTATTTGAAGAAAGCGACGGCTACGACAGCAATGTTGGTTCGCGTTACGGCGGGGCACTAACGGCTATTGACGACTTGACGGCACTTATTAAGGGAGAGAACTAATGACACGCTTTGACCTCACGCAGTACGAGACTGTGGAGGAACGCCACGCTAGGGCACTGGAGCTCCATCCAGACCTGCGGGTTGTGATTAACAACCACACCACGGCGGCAGACAGGGAACGCAACACTTGGGTCGTTGAGGCTCGGGTTTATAAGGATGCTGGCGATCAGGCGGCGGATATTCCGAAAGCAACTGAGTGGGCGTTTGAGATTGACGGCGAGGGGATGGCTAACAAAACTTCGGCGTTGGAGAATGCGTGCACGTCGGCGCTCGGTAGAGCACTTAGGTGGGCGTTCGCCGGGTCTAAAGGGCCTAGCCGTTCGGAGATGGAGAAAGTGGAACGGATGGAAAATCGAGACTGGCTGGCTGAGGCAGATAAGCTAGACGATGTTAAGCAACTCCGGGTCTTGTGGGCTCACGCGAAACAGGCCGGAGCTGACAAAGACACGTTGAAGAAATTGGAGGCACGCGCGAGTGAACTCGGCAATAGTGAGGGCGGCAACTCGTGAAGTGCTCGAAGCATATAACCAAGCCATCCTGCGGGGTGACCTCCAGGCGGCTTTATTTTGGCGGCCTATTGTTGTTGAAAGGTTGGGGTTGTTAGGTGGAGACGACACGGATTCTGCAGGAGTTGTCGGAGTTGACGGCGACGAGTCGGAGGGGCGTGGAGGCCCTTTT
>CBFHPU010000082.1:0-2634 GCA_965657845.1 Pontimonas sp. | reverse complement strand
CGAATGATGATGGACCCTTCCGGGTAGATCTCTTCGAGTGCTTCTTCGCCGGCAGCTTTCGTTGCCCCATACACCGATTGCGGGTTGCGGGGGGTGTCTTCTTGGTAGGGGCTGGTGGCACTCCCGTCGAAGACGTAGTCGGTGGAGACGTGAATGAGCCTGGCCCGAGGCTTGGCGCAGGCTCGCGCAAGCGTAGCGGGTCCTTCTGCGTTAATACGCAGTGCGTCTTCGGGTTCTGATTCCGCCTGGTCGACCTGGGTGTACGCCGCAGCGTTCACCACAACGTCATGCCCGGCGACGGCATGATTCACCGCTTCCTGGTCGGTGATGTCCAGGTCTGCTCGGGTCATCGCCGTCAGGTCGTAGTCGGCCAGGACAGACTGCAGATCGTGGCCCAACATGCCACCGGCTCCGGTGAGGAGGATGCGAGTCATCAAAGCTCCTGGTTCCCCGATGCCCTTAGAGTGCTGCGCGGGCTTTGAGGGGTTCCCACCAGCTGCGGTTGTCGCGGTACCACTGGACCACGTCGGCAAGGCCTTCCTGGAAATCCACTTCGGGGGCGTAGCCGAGCTCACGGGAAATCTTGTCGATACTGACGCAGTAGCGACGGTCGTGACCCAACCGGTCTTCCACGTGGCGAATAAACGACTCATCCCGACCGGTGAGTTCTAAGAGCATGTGGGTGAGTTCTTTATTGGTCAATTCTGTTCCGCCACCAATGTTGTAGACCTCACCGCTGGTGCCCTTTTGCAGCACTAGTGAGATGCCTCGGCAGTGGTCGTCGACGTGCAACCAATCGCGCTGGTTACCACCGTCGCCATAAAGGGGGACGGGATGCCCATCGAGAAGGTTGGTGACAAACAGGGGAATCACTTTTTCCGGAAAATGGTGGGGCCCGTAATTGTTGCTACACCGGGTCATCACGGTGTCTAAGCCGTGGGTTTGGTGGTAGGCGCGAACCATTAAATCCGATGCGGCCTTACTGGCCGCATACGGTGAATTGGGAAGTAAGGGTTCGTCCTCATCCCACTCACCCTCATCAATCGAGCCATACACTTCATCGGTTGACACGTGCAGGAAACGGTCCGTGCCCAACTGACGTGCGACCTCAAGGAGTTTTTGGGTGCCCGCAACGTTGGTGTCGACAAAGATGCCCGCGTCGGACACGCTGCGATCGACGTGGCTTTCTGCCGCAAAGTGCACGATTGCGTCGTGGCCTGGCACATGCTCTAGCAGTGCTGGCATGTCCCTAATGTCGCCTTGGATGAAACGGAAACGCGGGTGGTGTGCCACCGATTCGAGGTTGGTAAGCGTCCCGGAATAGGTCAGGGCGTCAAACACTGTGATTTCTGCGTCCTCTAAGCCGGGAAGTCGACCCCCAAGTGCCATCCGCACAAAGTTTGACCCGATAAAGCCGGCACCACCGGTGACGAAAAGGTTCACGGTGATACTCCTTAGGTGGGGGAACATGTGGTGGCTAAACAGCGCCCCCAGTCTAGTTGCGGACTTTCCAGGCCGTGTGTGGGGATTGGTCTTCTGCTCATTCCGGTTACTGGTTGGTGAGTGCGCCACGCAGTGTGGGGCTAGAGCGTTGGTAGAGTTCGGGGGTGGAATTCGTTGCCCTTGGGATCGCTGGCGCGTTTGAGGTACGAAACGTTGTCCACGCTGACGACCGCGGCGAATTTGCCGAATGGTTTCGCTTCGATCACATCGAAGCGAATACCGGCTATCGCTTTCCGGTGAGGCAAGCCAATGTCTCTCGCTCATCACGCGGTGTGGTGCGCGGCATTCACTACGCCGAGGTGCCCCCAGGGCAAGCCAAACTGGTGACCTGCATGAGTGGTCGAATTCGAGACGTCGTGGTCGATATCCGCGTCGATTCGCCCACATTCGGGCAATGGGAAGCCATCGAGGTGTCTGCTGCCGCCAGAAACGCAATGTTGTTGCCCTACGGGGTGGGGCATGCTTTTGTCGCTCTAGACGACGACACCACGGTGTGTTACCTGGTCTCTGATGTGTACACCCCGGATAAAGAACACGGCATTTTCCCCCTCGATCCAGAAATCGGCATCGATTTTGGGATGCCTGCTGATCAGCTTCTGCTTTCGCCTAAAGATCAGGACGCCCCTACACTCAGTGACGCTCGCGCTGCCGGGTTGTTGCCCCACGTGAGTGCGAAGGAGCCGGTCAAATGAAAGGCATCATTCTCGCGGGCGGCTCTGGCACCAGACTGTGGCCGATCACCAGGGGCATTTCGAAACAGTTGATGCCCATCTATGACAAGCCGATGATTTACTACCCGCTGTCCACTTTGATGATGGCCGGTATTGATGACGTGTTGGTGATCACCACCCCGGAATACAACCAGTCCTTTAAGGACTTGCTGGGTGATGGCAGTCAGTTGGGAATGACCATTTCCTACGCCGTGCAGGATGAACCCCGTGGTCTCGCCGAAGCGTTCATCATCGGCGAAGACTTCATTGGTTCTGACTCGGTTGCCCTTGTGTTGGGTGACAACATTTTCCACGGCACAGGGCTTGGTTCATCACTTCGAGAAAATACCGACATTGAGGGTGGGCTGATTTTCGCCTCCCACGTGTCACACCCGGAGCGCTACGGCGTGGTCGATTTTGA
>CBFHPU010000081.1:0-2652 GCA_965657845.1 Pontimonas sp. | reverse complement strand
TGCCCAAAAGACCGAACAGAACGCCTGACGCGCCCACCGAGGGCGCGCCGGTCACGGAAAGCACCGCAAAGAGGCCCCCCGCCCCCAAGGCCGACAGCCCTGCAATGTACCAAAACGCAGCCGCACCCAATCGGTTGCAAATGATCGGCCCCAACCACAAAAGCCCCACCATATTCATGAAAAGGTGCAAAACCCCTCCGTGCAGCAGTGCCGAGGTGCCAAACATAAGTATCGGTTGTCCGGCAAATATCGGGGTGGCGCCTTTCAACAGGTCTGGCCAAAAGCCGCCCGTGACAACCAGAAATCTGCGCATGGTGTCGCCGGCGCCGAACGGCATGCTAACCAGCACAAGGCACTCGAAGAAAAGGCAGGCAAACAGAACCATCCGCACCGGTTGTGGCTGTAGGGATAGTGGGACGAACATGTTGGCCTCTCAATTCGTGGTGTCGCACGGCCAAACCGCATCGGAACGGCCGGGTCCAAGTGCCGGCGCACCCGCGTGTTTGCCTCACATCCTGCCGTCATGGGCGCCTTACGGGTCCTGTGGCGCAGACGTTTTCATCGCTTTGCACAAAGGCCCATCACCCGAGCGGGCCTTGCTCGCGATGACAGCACCGGCAACCACCGCCCCGCCGATCAGCGCTCCGTTGATGAAAGCGCCAGCCACGACCTGTTTGGCGAGGCCGAGCGTTTTCAATTTCACTATGGTCGATAGGATCATTGTCTTTCCCCAGATCTGTTTCAGTGAAAAGCCTAGAACCGACACGCGCTGTCGCCACCGATCCGGAAAATAGGTCGCACAATAAGTGCAGCCATGACAACGAGCGACCTACTCGGGCGACATGGTCATGGTCGCCTCACCTTGCGTGATGGTCGCGCGCGCCTCGATACGTTCGCCATCAAGTGTGTAATACGCGTGATCATTGCTGCTTAGCGTGACAACAACCTCATACTGCCCCGCAGGAAGGTCAGGCATGTGATAGTGAACCCCGTAAAGCCGCGCCACCTTGGCCCCGTCGATGTAAAGATGCGCATGGCCTGTGTTGGGCGCTCCGTCCTTACCGGCCTGATCCGGCGTAAATTCAAAATTCTCCGGCGCAAGCGTGATGTTCCAGCCGTCCATTCTGTCCTTCTCAACTGTCATGGTCAGCGACGGAGGGGTGTCAGAAACAACCTCGCGTGTCGGATGGATCATGCCCTCTTCCATCTGCGTGGGCATCATCGACAGAGGCGGTTGTTCCGGCTCTGGCATATCGCGAAAGGCGGGGGCCACAAGCACACCAATGAGCAACGAGCCGACGCTGAGATAGATCAAATACGGCAAGCGGAGAGAGACATCACGCATCGCTTGGCACCCTTACAGTTTTGACAGCTTGGTTGTTTTGCCGTTGTGGCAAAAAGTTCGTGACTTTCAGCCGCTGTCCCGCCCCAAGCAGCAACAGGATCAACGCGACGCCGATGACGGGCATGTGGCCAATAAACTCAACCATGGCAGCCTCGTTCTCGCCCTGTACGATGAACAGAACATTTGACGCAAAAAGCACGACCGAAAACGCGAGCACATTCAAACGGGTCGTGGTCCCAAGCACCATGATCACGCCGAAGACCACCTCGATCACACCCGCGGACAAAACGAACAAGCGATCGGTAAAGACCTCAAGCCCGAGCGAGGTCATGAAGTTCCATTGGTAGAGCACCAGGAAACTCTCGGCCATCATCGCGCCGACCAGTTTTTCCGACACACCGAGCGTGATGAGAGAGATGCCTGTCAGGATACGCAGCAGGTCCACCGAATACGGTTTGAACCGCTCGCGAAGTTCTGCGGTCGGCAAGTTGTTGATTAAAAGGAAGACCGCAATCGCCGGCATGATCAGGTATTCCATAGCGGACAGAAGTCCGAATTTGATCGCCAACCCAAGGTGCAAAAGGATCATCAAAATCGCAGCGTGCCGGACAAACCGGTTCGCAATCAGCAATATGCCAATCACCGCCTGCGTGAACAGCAACACCGTGCCAAAGGTACCAAAGGCGCTCAAATGGGGGGCGATGATCGCCCCCTCATAGGCGGTCAACAACATCGACATCCCGGCAAACACGCGCAAAAGCTCGATGAAGTCGTGCCTCGTTTTGCTGTCCACAATGCGCACCGTTGGCAATCGCATGTCCAAAACAATCGACGCCAAGACCAAACCTACGGCAATTGCGATCCAGACGATCACTTCGATGTCGGTGATGCTGTACGGCTGAAACGCCTCAACAGTGGCAGCCCCGTCGACAAACCACCGCACATGCGCCGAGGCACCTGTCGCCAGCACCAACGCGCCCAACGCAGCCAGAGCAAAAAACACCGGTCTCATGCAGCGACTTTCTGCTGGCGTAATTCGGCAAGGTCTTTGGCATCCAGCACCAGCGTCACACCTAAATGACCGCTGTTTTGCAACACAGGCGTCTTGCTTAAGCTGACAGAAATCTCGGTTATTTGAGGATATCGCGCCGCTGCATGCACAATGCGTGTCACCAGTCGTTCCTGAGTATCGTAATGCCCATCCCGGCCAAGTGCGTCGATATCGCGGATGAGAGGATCATAGTCGAACACGCGGTCCATCCCGTCACGGTCGATGAAAACCAAGTCCGGATCGATCGTCAGCGTCA
>CBFHPU010000080.1:0-2835 GCA_965657845.1 Pontimonas sp. | reverse complement strand
CCCATCATTGTCCCCTGCCACCGTGTCATGGGCTCAACCGGCAAAATCACCGGCTACAGCGGTGGCGATGGAATTGCAACGAAGAAAGCATTGCTCGCCCACGAAAGCACCCACTAGCGCTTGGCCACGAGACACGCGTCGGCCAGTGCCTCTTTTCTCGGCAGTCCTGGCAGACGTTCTGATGAACAACTGCTGCGTGCTGGCCGCGAATGAGAGCAGGTTTTTTTCCCGACTCACTAGCGCTTCGTAAAATAGGCGACTTCTCGCAAGAACAGGTGCGCTGCACTACCCCGGCTTACCTCCGCTCGCCAAGCCGCGCCCAACCGGAAGTAAGCCAGAAATCACCCGCACTGTCCCGCTGCGGGGGCGTGGTTACTCGGTGATGGGTGTCGAACCAGTCAATTCGCCTGCCAGTTCAGTGACCAACTGTTCGATTCGGTCCCGAACCGCCCGCACTCCATCGATGTCCAGAAGGCTGGGGTCTGGCAAGTCCCAATCGAGGTAGCGCTTGCCGGGATACACCGGGCATGCATCGCCACACCCCATCGTGACCACGACGTCGGCGGCCTGCACCACGTCGTCTGTCAGAGGTTTGGGGAACTGTTCGCCCAGGTCGAGTCCAATTTCCTCCATGACGGTCACAACCTGTTCGGAAATTGAACCAGCCGGGGCTGACCCTGCCGAGCGCACGTGGATCGCACCGTCGGCAACTCTGTTGAGAAGAGCCATCGCCATTTGCGAGCGTCCAGCGTTTTCCACACACACGAAGAGCACTTCGGGAACACTCTTGAGTGAGGCATCCATGGTTTGTGCGAGGGCGGTCAGACGCTCCTTCACAAACCGCGCAGTGAGGGTCACCAGGTAGGTCTTGAACTTCGCCGTACGCATCAAGCCGGTATATGACTCCAGAACGTAGCGACCCACAGTTTCCGGCGAAAATACCCCGGCGTACTGCACCGCGAGTTCCTCGGCGAGGCGTTTGAGCGCATCGTCAGGAAAGGACAGTCCGGGAAGCCCCCGTTCCCCATCAAGGTTGGCGTTCATGCGCCCTGCTCCGGAGCAATTTCGGCGATCAGCGCCTCAATACGAGATTTAATGTCGTCCCGGATGACCCGAACAGAGTCGGCGCCTTGGCCCGCGGGATCCTCAAGCTCCCAATCTTCGTAGCGTTTCCCGGGGTAGAACTTGCAGGCATCACCGCAACCCATCGTGATGACCACGTCACTGGCCTGTACTTGGTCATCAGTGAGAATCTTGGGTTCGTTGCCACTGATGTCGATACCCTCTTCGAGCATCACTTCAACGGCCACCGGGTTAATAGAGTCTTTCGGCGCTGAACCTGAGCTGAGAACCTCCACACGGTCACCGGCGAGGTGCTGAAGATAGCCGGCGGCCATCTGTGAGCGACCAGCATTGTGCACGCACACGAACAATACGGTGGGTTTGCTATCAGTCATCAGACCTCCTTGTTATGGGCTTGGGAAAAAGGCAACACGAGGACGATGGCCAGAAGGGCACCAAGAACTTGCGCCCCAATGAACCCCGTGACAGAACCGGGAGCGATTCCGGAAAAAGAGTCGGTGAACATTCGACCGAGGGCAACCGCGGGGTTGGCAAACGACGTTGAGGATGTAAAAAAGAACGCGGCGCCAATCCACGCGGGTACAAGCAGGGGCAGAAGATGACTGCGTTGCTGATAGACCGCGGTGAGAATCAGGGCGAGAAGGCCAGCGGTCGCCACAACCTCCCCCACAAATGTTCCCAGGCTGAGTCGATCATTGGTGCTGAACTCCAGGACCTGGCGTTCGAACATGACGTGTGCGACTACCGTGCCGAACACGCCACCGGCCAGCTGCACCAGCACGTATCCAACGCCAAGCCCAAGCGATATTTCACGGCGTATCACCATCACCAGTGTCACTGCCGGATTGATATGGGCACCACTCACCGGCATCAGCAACGCCACGAGCACACCCAGAATCATCACTGTCGCCAGCTGATTGATCAGAATCACCACACCGAGGTCGGCTGAAAGGGCCTGACCGAGCAGACCAGAACCGACAACGGCCATCACCAACACGGCGGTGCCGAGAAATTCGGCGAGTAGACGCAGTGGGGCAGGCATCGGAATCCTTTTCGATTGCTAGGCTCTTATTGTGACAGTTATCTATATAGATGACTGTCTAATAATGCCAGGGTTTACCGATTGTTCACGATGGAGGGGTGATGATTCCCATCAGTCTTCCCGTTGACCTTGCTGTCTGTGCCCCCAAAGGCCTCTCTGTCCCTTTGGAACGCAGTCAAGCCGAAGACTTGACCCGTGTGCTCAAAGCGATTGCAGACCCCACCCGTCTGCAACTGTTGTCGCTCATAAACTCTGAACCAGAGGCAAAAGCTTGTGTCTGTGACCTGGCTGAAGCGGTGGGGTTAAGCCAGCCCACAATCAGCCACCACCTGAAAGTCCTCACCGACGCGGGCCTGTTAGAGCGCGATCGACAGGGAACGTGGGTCTGGTATTCACTCAACGTCGACCAGTGGAGCAGACTTCAAAAAGTCCTCGGTTAGGACACGGCAAGCAGGACCTCACCGGGCGCGCCCGGCGCGTCAGCCATCCGCCAGCCGTGCTGTCGTGCCCAGTCCATCAGGTCGTCGACCCCACTCAGTGTGGCCCTTGAGGTGACAAGGCCCCGCACTAGACGGCCCTTCGCACCCTTATTTGCATGCCCCACGGCAGCACCGCCGTCCACATCCTTCACCACCCGAACAAATACCCCGGCGCCCTCCGGCAGTGGTGCGAGGGCTCGGTAGCCCTCGCTGCGCAGATCAATGGTGAAA
>CBFHPU010000079.1:0-2851 GCA_965657845.1 Pontimonas sp. | reverse complement strand
GCGACAACGATCAATTCGCCGTCTTTTTGGCGTTTTGCTACTTCGCGGGTGTTGATCGTGTCTGCACTGGGACCACTGGCCAGCAAGAGCACCTCTTTGCCCGACGCACTACCTTCCAATTGGCGCATTCCTTGTAAGGCCTCTGCTTTGCCGGAGCCTTGAGCAATGCGCCTGGTGAGAAACAGTGCGAGGACACGAAATTTCTGCAGAACGGTGCGCCAAATCGCCCCACCGGGGTGGGTGTGGGGGGACGAGTAGCGCTCAAAGTAACTAAGCGACTCGCTATTGCTGACGCGCTTTTTCGATTCTTCGAAGCGCTCCCAGGAATCAGATGCCACGACGTGCCCTCACTTTCCTCGGAAAGACTCGGCGTGTTCCAGAAACCATTGATAGGTCTCCATCAGCCCGTCACGCAGCGACACTTGGGGGCTCCAGCCGAGGGCTTCAATGCGTGAATTGTCAAGAAATTTCCTGGGTGTGCCATCGGGTTTTGACGTGTCAAACACCAGCTGGCCCTCAAAACCGACGACGTCGACAATGGTTTCGGCCAGTTCGCGAATACTCACTTCCTCACCCGAGCCCACATTGATGATCTCGCCAGAGTCGTAGTGTTCGGCGAGAAACACAATCGCTCTTGCCAGGTCATCGACGAACAGGAATTCGCGAAGCGGTGTGCCAGAGCCCCAAATAACCACTTCTGTGGCGCCAGCTTCTTTGGCTTCGTGGATGCGTCGAACCAGGGCAGGAACGACGTGGGAATCTTCGGGGTGAAAATTGTCGCCCGGTCCATAAATGTTGGTCGGCATGGCGCTAATCCAATGCCGGTCGTATTGCTTGCGGTGTGCTTGGACTTGCTGGATTCCCGCAATTTTTGCGACCGCGTAAGCACTATTTGTCTCTTCTAATTCACCGGTCATCAAAGAGTCTTCGGGAATGGGCTGTGGGGCAAACTTTGGATAGATACACGACGAGCCGAGGAATACGAAGCGATCCACCCCGGCCTGGGCGGCCGCATCCATCAGATTCACCTGGATTTGGATGTTTTCGGAGAGAAACTCTGCCGGGTAGGTGTTGTTGGCGTGAATGCCGCCCACTCGAGCGGCCGCATCAATCACCAGGTCAGGGGTATGTTCCGCCAGGTAGGCGACCACGGCATCCCGGTCGAGAAGATTCAGTTCACTAGACCTGGGGGCAACAATCGATGTGACGCCCCTAGATTCCAACTCGCGAACGACTGCGCTTCCGACCAACCCTCTGCCACCGGCGACAAAAACTTTTGTGTCCGGCTGCAAAGAAAACGGCGAATCTGCCGACATTGACAAACCTCATTTCCCCGAATTCTCTGTGGCGTGCACACACGAGTCTAGAGTGGAGACTCGATTCGGGGGTGAGTGCACACATGGCCGACCAGGCAGACATTCTCGTTGTCCTCCCCACATTGGGTGATCGCCCCGAAAAGTTGGAGCGGGCCCTTCAGTCGGTGGACGCCCAACGCCCGGACGTGTCGGTAAGGGTTGTGTTGGTCATCCCCGAAGACAAAAAAGATGTCATCGCTCAGGCCAAAGCCCATCAGGTCGACATTGTCACCGACCCCGGTACCGGGATGTCGGCGGCCATTAGTGCTGGACTCGCTACCCGCAAGGGTGAGAGGTTTTACATCTGGTTGGGAGATGACGACTTCTACCAACCCGGAGGGTTAGCCACCCTGCGAGAGATGCTCTTGGCCAATGATCAGGCGGTCGTCGCTTACGGTGCGTGTGATTACGTCGATGACGAAGGCGACGTGTTGTGGACATCGAAAGCTGGGCGGCTGGCCTCCCTACTGATCGGTAAAGGACCCAATTTGGTTCCACACCCTGCCGCTTTGATGAGGCTGGACGCATTAGAGCAGGTAGGCGGTTACGACGAGAACCTGTCGCTGGCGATGGACCTGGATGTGTTGTTAAAGCTCAAGCAAAAGGGCCCTTTTGTCCACACCACCCAGGTGGTGAGCGCATTTGGTTGGCACCCCGACTCCCTCACCGTGAACGACCGGAAGAAATCGAGTCGGGAAGCGCGAATGGTGAAGCGCCGACACCTGCCCACAGCCCTTCGCATCCTGGAGCCCCTGTGGGAATACCCCGTCAGTTGGGCGTCTAGGTGGGCAGCCCACACCTTGAATCGGAAAAGAAAACAAGGATAAAACCACTACCCTTGTGGGGTGTCGCGACCGATGCGGCACATGGGCACCAGACGGCCAGAGTGGGACACTGCTGTGGTCGCCGGCTCAGATCGCCAGGTAGAGGACACGAACGCGCATGGCAACCACCACAAAAAAAGCCCTCATCACCGGAATCACCGGTCAAGACGGCAGCTATTTGGCCGAGTTTCTTCTCGGCAAGGGCTATGAAGTCCACGGCATCATTCGACGCTCCTCGACGTTTAACACGCAGCGGCTCGAGCACCTCTACGTGGATTTCCATCAGAAAGACGCCAAACTGTTCCTCCACTACGGCGACCTCAGCGATTCGTCACGGCTGACCACACTGCTCCAAACGGTCGCCCCGGACGAGGTCTACAACCTTGCGGCCCAGTCCCACGTGCGGGTCAGTTTCGATGAACCAGAACACACCGGAAACACCACCGGCTTGGGATCCATTCGACTGCTCGAAGCCATTCGCATCTTGGATTTGCCGTGCCGGTTCTATCAAGCCTCCAGCTCGGAAATGTTTGGGGCCACACCACCACCGCAAAATGAAGACACTGTGTTCTACCCCCGCTCGCCCTACGGTGCGGCGAAGTTGTATTCGCACTGGGTGACCAAGAACTACCGCGAGGGCTATGGCATGTTTGCCACTTCGGGCATTCTGTT
>CBFHPU010000078.1:0-2990 GCA_965657845.1 Pontimonas sp. | reverse complement strand
CCGAGGATGGCGAATTCGAAGTCACTGCCACGGTCACAGAGCCGAATGGCACAGCCACGGATCTGACCGGGCCCGGCGTCGTCATCGACACGACACCGCCCGATACGAGCGTGCTGGAAGGCACCGTCAACACCGGCGAGATCATCAATGCCCAAGAATACAATGACGGGTTCGACATTGTTGGCACCGGTGAGACGGGATCGTCGATCGCAGTGACCATCGACGGTGTGCGCCACGAAACCAGCGTAAACGGCAGCGGAGAGTGGAAAGTCACCTTTAAACCCGGCGAACTGGAGACCGGCGACTACACCACGCAGGTCGTTGTTGTCGCAACCGATATCATGGGCAACAGCTCCACTCTCATCGAAGACATCAGGATCGACACCATCCTTAACGAGCTGGTTGTCACAGAATCCCTGATCGCAGGCGATGGCGTGGTCAATGGCGCAGAGGCATCTGTGGACGGCTTTGAGGTCACTGGCACCACCGAGGCGAACGCAGAGGTTACGCTGCAGGTTGGCAATATCACCAGGACGGTCACTGCCAATGGTCAAGGCGAATGGGTCGTGCCCTTTGAGGCGGGCGAGGTGAGCCCCGGCACATATCCGGCAGAGATGACCGCCACCACAACTGATATCGCGGGTAACGAAACGACGGTTTTCAGCACTCTGGAGGTCGATACAGAAGTTCTCGGCTACACCATGCAGACAAATCCGGGTGGCGCTGATGACATCATCAATAGCGATGAAATCGGGGATGGTTTTGCCGTCACCGGCACAACCGAGATCGGCAGCACTGTTGTGCTCACGCTTGGGACCAGCCGTGTCGAAGCGGATGTAGATGAATTGGGCAACTGGAGCGCGGAATTTACCGGGGCGCAGATCGGCGAGGGGACGTTCCCTGCGTCGCTGACGGCCGTGACGACGGATGCGGCAGGCAACAGCGAAACGCGGACCCATGACTTTGCGGTCGACACCGAAGCAGGTGCGCTGACACTGAATACCAACCTCATCGGCGGTGACGGGACCGTCAATTGGGACGAGGCCAAGACAGGTGTTCTGGTAACTGGCACGGCTGATCCGGGCGCGATTGTTACGGTCACCCTGGGCGGTGTGCCTCAAATTGCAGAGGCCGATACCGATGGCAACTGGCGCACGACGTACAACCGCGCGGATGTGCCGGGTGGCGATTACTTTGCGGATGTGACCGCCAGCACCACGGACGTGGCCGAAAACGTGGCACGGGCCGAGGGCCAGGTTAATATCGACACCCAGATCGAAAACCTCAGCCTGGACGATCTGAATGTCGCGGTCGGCACCAATGGAAACAACGTGATCAACGCACAGATCGCGGCAGAAGGTTTCGATGTGACGGGCACGATCGAGCAGGGCTCGACCGTCAAGGTCACCATTGGCGATGTGACGCGTGATGCAACGGTCAACACGGACGGGACATGGACGGCAGAATTCCTGCCGGGGGATATCACCGGTACGGAATATCCGACTGATCTTATTGTCGACGTCAAGGACCCTGCTGACAACACAGACAGCATCGAAGGGCAGGTGCAGGTCGACCTTGTGGTCAACGAGCTGTCCTTTGACACAGCTGATATAGAAGAAGGCGCAGTGGTCAACGCGCTGGAGGCAGCCGATGGCGTGACCCTGACAGGCCGGGCCGAGGGCGGGTCGAGTGTCAAGATCGAGGTCTTTGGAGAGACCTATTTCACGACCGCGAACACGGCGGGCGACTGGAACTGGACAATCCCCGGCGAGGATATTCCGCTTGCCGATCAGAGCTATCAGGTGGTGGTCACGGCGACCGACACCAACGGCAACGTCTCTGCGCCATTCACGCAGATGCTCACCGTTGATGCCATCGCCCCCAACAGCCCGGACCTTGTTGGATATTTCCGCGAGGGCGACGGATATCGCAACGTGACGCTGGACACGACCACCGACGAGGTGGAAATCCATCAGGTCGCCCCCAGTGGGGCCGTAAGCGAACTGTCGGTGTTCGAGTCCGAGAACGCGTTTCTTGGCGAGACGGATTATTTCTTTGTCGATAACGGTGACGTAAGCCAGCCAATCCCCGACGGATCCCAGCTTGTGGTGACCAGCACCGATACGTCCGGCAATGCCTCGTCGACCTATGTGGTTCTGGATGAGACCAGCACGAACACGGTTGATGCGGGCAATGCCAACCTCTCGCAGTTTCAGATCGAGACGATCGACCTGCGCTTTGGCGACCAGTCAGAGCTGACAATCACCGAAGAACAGATCCTTGCGCTGTCCGATACGACAGACCAGCTGGTAGTGCGCGGCGGTGACGATGACACCGTCACGGTGACCGGGGCGCAGCCGAACGGCAGCACGCAGATGCATGGGGAACAGTTCAACATCTACACCTTGGGTGATGATGCGACCGTGGTGGTTGATTCCGATATCGACGTGGTCACCTAACATCACAAAACAATCCCGGAGCCGCACGCAAGATGCGGCCCGGGCCAAGGCAGGTTCAAGTTTCGCGACCGCGATATAGGGGCGCATTATGGGGCAGAAATTTCAGTTGAAACGATTTCCTTGGCTTGTCATGGCGTCTTTCGGTCTGGCGGGCTGTATGACCGGCGCCTCTCATGAGGTGGTCGGCACCGAAAGCGTTGAAGTCAGCCGTTTGGCCGGGGTCACGCCGCCACCGGGCGCGCTGCGTGAGGCCAGAGACGAAAGCGGCACATCCCTGATCATCGAAGATCTGATGGCCCGCAGCAGCGTGTTGCCCGCCAAAAGCGCCTTTTCCGAAGTCGCCGATGCGGTTCTGAGCGCCTATGCGCGTTCGTCCGAGGCAGAGCTGACAGCGGCGCGTCTGAGGGCGCAGGCCGCCGCCAAGAACTGGTGGCCGCAGGTCGGCCCACAAGTGAGCCTGACCAGCCTCAGCGACGTGGTCGCCCAATTGGCGGTGGACATGGTGCTCTATGACCACGGTCGCAAAAAGGC
>CBFHPU010000077.1:0-3007 GCA_965657845.1 Pontimonas sp. | reverse complement strand
CCGATGACAATCAACGGGATTCGGTTCCCGGCTAAACCTTCGCGACTCAGCGCTGAGGCGGTGAAACGCCGATGGTTCAGCAGAATAACCATTTCCACGAGCACCAACATGGTGACCGCGGCGGTTTGCGCCTCCTGAACCGAAACACCTACCGCTAGCTGTTCCTGAAAAACCACAAACGTAGCCACAACGGAGAGCAGGGCCACTAAGAGGATCCGAGAAATCATTCGAGGGGTGATCAGTGAGAGCGACTTGGGGTTTGGTCCTCGCGTCATCACGGTTTTCTCAGCACGTTCAAACACAAGAGCGAAAGACAACGACACTGAGGTGACCAAGTTGATCCACAAAATCTGTGTCGGAGTGACGGGAAGGGCGACCCCAAAAATGATGGCCAACATGATGAGTGCCGCCTCATCAACATCCGTTGCCAATAAAAACAGCAGCGTCTTTTTCACGTTGTCATACACCCGGCGACCTTCACGGATTGCTTTGGGGATGGTGGCAAACCGATCATCGGTCAGCACAATGTCGGCCGCTTCTCTGGCAACATCGGTGCCCTTTTGGCCCATTGCGACCCCGATGTGGGCTTGCCGCAGGGCGGGAGCATCGTTGACCCCGTCACCGGTCATTGCCACGAAATGTCCTGCGTGTTGGCTTAACTGCACAAGCCGCAGTTTGTGAGCGGGAGTGACTCGGGCAATCACTGTGATGTGTTCAAGCAGTGCGGTGAGCTCTTCATCCGTTAGATCGTCAAGCTCCTGACCGGTGAGCACGCCGTGAACGCCCATGCCCAACTGCCCTGCCACAGCCCGCGCTGTTTCCGGGTGATCACCAGTCACCATGACCACATGGACACCCGCCTCCCGGCACTGCTCCAGGGCCCGGATGGCATCGGGGCGTGGTGGGTCAAGAAGGCCCAACAGGCCAAGAAACTCCAGTGGTTGGCTCTCCCAACTGTTCAGCCCCGTGCCCGGAGCGACCCGGGCGTGAGCCGCAGCCAAGACGCGGGAGCCAGAGCGCGCCATCGTCTGGCTGTCGGCGTGCCATGTGGCTAATTGCTGTTCGCTCAGGGTGTGCTGACACAGTTCAAGGATTCGCTCCGGGCTGCCCTTGACGACCAAAAGTTCGCCGTCCACACCGCGATGCAGGGTGACCATGTACTGCTGGTCGGAATCAAAAGGTATGGCCTCTACGCGTGGCCATTTCTCAAAAAGGTCCTCCTGGTTCACTCCTGCTTTGGCAGCAAGTGTCAACAACGCCAGCTCAGTGGGGTCGCCCGCAGTCTTGACTGTGTTGTCGTGAATTTCCCGCGTTGAATCATTACACAACACCACCGCCCGGAGTAGATCATCCAGTGCTTCGGAAGTATCGGGGTGTGTCTCGGCAATGTCACCGTCGGAGTGGTAACCCACACCGGTCACGATGTGACGCCCTGCGGGCGTCTGAACGTCAACCACCGTCATCTCGTTTGCGGTCAACGTTCCGGTCTTGTCCGTGAAGACCACATCCACTGAACCCAGAGCTTCCACCGCGGGAAGCCGCCTCACTAGAGCTCCCATCCCGGCTAGTTTTCTCGCACTCCAGGCGAGGGCGAAAGTGACCACCGCGGGAAGGCCCTCTGGGATTGCCCCCACGGCGAGACCGACCACCGCGATGATGAGAAAGTCCATCTCTCGGTCAGTCGCGAAATATCCCCACGCGAATGTTCCCACCGCCAAGACCAACACCACAGCGGTGATCTGTTGGGCCAGACGATCCAGCCTGCTGGTCAACGGGGTGCGAAGGCGTGCCACCTGGCGCATCATCGAACCGATGGAACCCAGTGCGGTATTCCCCGCGGTTCCCACCACGAGAGCACTTGCGGTGCCGCGGGTGACGAGGGTCCCCGCGAAAACCATGTTCGACTGTTCCGCAAGAGGCGTGTCTACTGGGACGGACTCCTCGGATTTTGCCACCGGCACCGATTCGCCGGTGAGAGCCGATTCGTCACACTCGAGAGACCGGGCATCGAGCAGTCGGCAATCAGCGGGAACACCGTCGCCTGATTCCAACCAGACCACGTCACCCGGGACCAGCTCGGAAGCGGGTATCCGCGTGCGCTTTCCGTCTCGAACGACCCGGGCGTGAGGGGTGAGCATCCCGGCCACCTGGCTGATGGCCTTTTCGGCCCGATATTCCTGGGCAAAACCAATGACTGCGTTAATGAGGATTACCGCGGAAATCACCACGGCGTCGACGTAGTCTTCGAGGTAGAGGGTGAGAGCCACCGCGAGGGCGAGAACACCGGTCAGCGGATTGACAAACTCACGTAACAGACGCTGCCACCACGGCTTCTTTTTTGTGGGTCCGAGGGTGTTGAGCCCCCACGTATTTTGCCGACGGTGAACCACCTCGTCGTCTAGACCGGTGGTCGGGTCACTCTCCCAATAGTCGACAACGTCTGACGCATTTTCTGCGTGCCAAAACAGACCGTGGCCGACTTCAGGTCTCTCCATGGGCTAAGCCTAAGAGGCCACGGGCTGGCTATCGAAGTGTGCGGGCCGAGGCGCTACCGGTGTGCATGCGAAAGGTCGGCCAGGTCTTCTGCTGTGAGCTCAACGCGTTGTAGGAGTGGCGCCACTTGGTCGATGCGACTGGCACTGGCGATGGGTGCGCTGACGCCGGGTTGGGCCCGCAGCCATTCCAGCGCCACGGTGGACGGTGCCACACCGTGGCGCGTGGCCACAGTGTTGAGTCGGTCGAGAGTGTCGAAGTTTCGTGGCGAGAAATAGGTGTCCGATACCCGCTGCACTCTGGGGCTATCTGGTTGGGAGTCCCTGGTGTAGGCACCGGCAAGAAAACCACTGGCGAGGGAGAAATAAGGCAGGCCTGCTAATTGGTGGGATTCGACATAGTCGGCCATGCCCGCTTCGTATTCGTCTCGGTAGACGAGGTTGTAGTGGTTTTGCACGGCGATGTACCCGGGGATACCCAACTTGTGTGCAATGTCCTGTGCTTCGGCCAGCCG
>CBFHPU010000076.1:0-3024 GCA_965657845.1 Pontimonas sp. | reverse complement strand
GAGTACGAAGGGCGCTACTACCTCGGCCTCAAGTTCGCAGGAATTGAAGGCGTGGCCGCACCCGCACCGCAGGCAGCCCCTGCACCCGTTCAACCCGCTCCGGCTGCTCCTGCGGCGTCGGACGATGGCCTCCCGTTCTGATGTTGGCCGTGGTAGCGGTGACCCTCCTTGCGTTGTGCGCTTGGATGTGGCACTATGAGCGCGACAACCGACGCGCCAATAAGAAGATGCTGGACGAAGTCAACGCGATGCTCCGGCGGCGCGTGGACGAAGAGCGCGAACAACGTGGCAAACGAACCGACAGTCACCTATAAGGTGCGGCTAAAAGGCACGAACGCGGTGGTGTCCATAGTGGATGCCCCGCGCTCGTTCGCCGCCTACCTCAAGCAAATCCGAGAAGCGAACATTCCCCATGAAATCGAAATCGAGATACACCCCCCTGATGAAGCTCATTCAAGGCGAATTCGGGAGCAGTACACGCGCCGCTGAGCTGCTAGGCATCAACTACGCCACGCTTTACCGATGGCTTACCCAACGGCCCGAACGGCTGTTGGAATTGACCCTACACGGCGGCAAGGAGTTCAACGAGCGGCTGCTCGCTGAGATCAACCACGCCATCCAAACCGAAGGACGGGAACGGGGCGGGCAGTGTTGATATGGTGTGCATAGATAGTTTAACCATTGACAGCCGTTGCACGGGCGCGGCGTTTAACTTGCAAGCATGAAACAACCCAAAAGAACACGATTTGTCGGCGTGAAGTTTACCGACGAGGAACACAAGGAGTTGGAGCGGTTAAGCCGTTACACGAAGCAGAGCGTGTCTCAGGTGGTGCGCGACCTAATCAACACAGGGCTAAACGCGTGAACTACCTGCAATTGCCGTCCGAGGTTATGGTGCATCTGACCCGCTTATCCGCGGTGCAGCTTGCGATATGGGCGGATGCGTGGACGTGGGCGCAGAACGGAAAACCAGCGTACCGAACCAACGAGCAGCTCGCGGAAATGTTCGGGATCACGCCGAAGTCGGTGAGCAGGGCAATTTCCGCGTTGAAATCGTACGGGATGCTGGATGCCCAAACGACCAACGGAAGGCAGCGGATTCTAATTGCCCTCATCCCCTCGAACGTACATCCCCGCCAACGTACATCCCCTCGAACGTCCATCCCCTCGAACGTCCATGATACATCCCCTCCAACGTCCACCCTGCATCCCCTCGAACGTACCTCAGACATCCCCTCGAACGTCCACCAAGAAGAGAATAGAGAAGAGAAGAGAATAGAGAAGAGAATAGAGAAAGGGTCAAAGCGTGAAATCGTCTACCCGTGGACATCGGACGCGTTCATGGACGCATGGGGCGAGTGGAAGAAATACAAGAAAGCCGAAAAGCGATTCGCATTCAAATCAGTAACCTCGGAGCAGACATCGCTCCACAAACTTCAAAAAGATGCAGGAGAAAACGAACAGCTCGCAATTGCAGCAATTGGCAACGCCATCGCTAATGGGTGGAGCGGCATTTTCATCAATGCTCACTTCAAGCGAGAATTTGAAAGCACTCAAACCGGAGGCGGCGACGTCACTCCGGAAGAGTTTGCAGAGTATTTGCGAACTGGCACCATACCGTGGCGGTCTTGACGACGCATGGAGCGGCACGCCGATCACCCGGGCAATAAGGCAAGCACCCGAGGAGACACGCGCAGCCATGATGCAGCTCGTGAAGTACGTGAGCGACACCCTCGACATGAACAAGCGGCTGAAGAGTGCGCAGGACTATATGCTGGTTGTGGAGCGGTTGATTTCGGACGATTACGGCAAGCACTTCACGCTTGAGGATTTTCGGTACATCTGCGAACGGATGTTGGAGGCCAAGTATTTTGAGCGTTGCAAATTCCCTGAATTTTTAGACGCATGGCGAAAGCACGACGACCGCAAGACCCAGCACGCACACGTTCGCAATGAGCAAGGGCGGGCACAGAGGGAAGCGGAAGCGAGCGCAAGAGTGGCGGAAATGTGGCGCAGTCGTCAAAGGATGGAGGAGTCGGTTCAGCGTGAACCCGTCCGGCCTGATCGCGTGGAATGGATGAACGGAGCAAGCCGTCTAACACCAGCTGAGCGCGAAAAGTTGCAGCAGAACGACCGCGCACGCCGAAACACCCCAAAGCCATGAACGCAAAAGAAATCGCGAGCTTGTGGCGAACGGTGCACCAAAGATGTGAGGACGCGTACAAGGAATACGAACGGCTAAAAACACCGATTGCTTTTGAGTATTGGAGGGGTATGATTGATATGAAATCATTGGTGATTAGCTGGATGCAAAAAAGAGGGGCGCGACCTGTGCCGAGAATTAGCATGGACGACCTGCCAAGCGAAAACCAAAGCATGACGGAATGGGCTGAGAATGTCCGCAAGAAATACCCGGACGTTTGGCGGCTTGAGCTGCACGATGACATGGGGCTGCACTGGAATCTTAACGACGAAGACCCGCCCAATACGCTCGGATTTCGAACCGTGCTCACGTGTGACGATAACGAGTTCGCGGAAGTGGATGAGCGAGCGACGCGTGTTTACGAGCGTCTGATGCTTGAAAAGGGCGAAGTGGACTACGTTGAATTTTACAAGGCCATGAACGCATGAGCAAGTTCGAGGACGATCTACGGAAGGTTGACCGCACCGACAAGGTGCAGGAGCTGACCCGGGTTTGGGAGGAGGAGATTCTCAGCACCCGCCGATGGCAAATCGAACAGGTGTACGGCGCGGACGTGGCGAAGACGTACGCACCGATGCTGCGGGAACGGGACTTCTTTGTGGAGAACGGACGGCTACCCCATCCGGAGGACTTCCGCTTTGACGAGGAGCGGGAGGAACACGCCCAGTTCAAGCAGTGGAATGACCAATTTTGGACGCAATGCGCGACCGCTTACCCTGAACGGTTGGACGCATTCCGAAACCGAAGGAAGAAGGCAATCGAGGCGTGGCAAGGGTTGCCCGGAACAGCCAAGGAGGAAATTAAACAAACGGAGCTCGAAA
>CBFHPU010000075.1:0-3031 GCA_965657845.1 Pontimonas sp. | reverse complement strand
AAACGCCGCAGTGGGGAAGCCAAAGCCCCAATACCCTAGGTGGAAACGTGCTTCCTTGCGCTTTCCCCAAATGACTATAAGGGCAAAGACTGCCCACCAGGCGGAAAAACCCCAAATAACGGCTGCCAGCCAATAGGCCACAGTGATGAGCACTTCATCGCCCAGCATCCGAGTGCTGGTGACAATTCCTAAACCGCCCGCACCAAGGGGTGCCAACCATGCCCACCAACTGGGTAGTGCGTGGGCTGCGGGTGGTTCCAGCATCAACAGTCGCCCACCGATAATCGCGGCGAGAAGCAGGAACAACCCAAATCCGACACCCCACGCTGAAACTGCTAACCACACCGTCCAGCTCGCCGGCTCACCACCGGCAATGGAGGTGAGCCGCAGGGTGATGCTGGGGACCAGCACGAGGGGCACGACGGGGACAAACCAGCCCGCGGTTATTGTTTGGGCGGGAATATCTGGTTGGCCGATGACGTGGCTAAAGAACGCAAAACCGCTCAGTGCGGTGCCGAGCAATCCCAGGCCGCCCACAATGACACCCACAGCCAAGGCAATATCGCCAGGGATGTACCCGGCGAAGCCTGCCTGAGATGTCGCCAGTGCGGAGATGAGCAAGGAGGCCGGCCACGCGGCGGTTTGAGCGCCTTGGCCGGGGTTGAACAAATCAGCGAGAAAGTTTTCGCGGTAGCGAATCATTTTGGTCAAGTAGAGGCCGGTCAGCGTGATCACGATGATCCAGGACAGTGCGAGAAACACCAGTCCCGCCCCGGCATCAATGTCCGATCCGGGCAGTGGGCCAAGCAGTGACACCATCGCGAGACCGCTCACGGTCATCGCCATGGCGCCCCATGCGGGGGAAAGTGTTTGGATTCGACTGGGCGCAGTAGTTTTCGTCACACCGTTAGCATAATACCCCCCGGGGTATTTTTCCAGCGCCTGGGAAACTATTGTGACGTTGCGAGCGCCTTTGGGGCTTGACGCTTTGTGTAACCCCAACGGCTCAACACAATAAAGAGTGGGATCAGGACAATCGAGAGCAGATTGTCGAATGCCCAATCCATCTCACCGCTAGAGACCAAGGGTGCCTCCGCGGGAAGCGCGCCCCCTTCGTACCCGACCACAAGAGCCGCAAACAGATTATTCGCCGCATGGGCGCCGATCGCGATCTCCAGCGAACGATCGCGCACAGTCACCCACGCAAGGGCGAACCCGACCATTCCGTAGCCGACCATTGCTGGCAACAGCGCGCCCGCTGCTTCTGGGTTGGCCAGGTGCGGCAGGGCAAAAAGTAACCCACTGGCCAAAGACAGCAACCAAATGTTGCTAAAGCGCTGACTGAGGCCCTGAATGAGCCAGCCGCGGAAGAACACTTCTTCCGCGGTGGTTTGAATCGGAAGCAACAGCACCGCAATGACGGCGTAGGGCAGGAACGACTGCCAGTCGAAGTTCGTTTGGAACTGCTCTGGTGAGACAATAACGGCGACAATTGCTGGTCCTGCCATGATCGCAATCCACACCAGAGCACCCCAGCCCACACGCCACATCTTGAAGGGCACTCCAGAGGCAAAGAGTCGACGAAGCTTGACGCCGATAATGAAGCGATACGCCACCAGAACACCGAGTAAGAGGGGGATGAAACTGACAAGCGCAAAAAGCAAGAAACCCCAGGAAGGAAATGAAGTGAACATGTCGCCCTCAACGAAGAATCCTTCTAGGTCAACCCCGGTCCAGGGCAAGATCACGAGGCTCAGTATCGTCCCGCCGATGAACCAGAACGCAAGAATGACCAAAGTGCCCACCCACCATCGCCAACGCGGGCGGCGATTCGGTGTCGTAAAGCGGTCTTTCAGAGGAAGTGGCACACGAGTATTCTGCCTGGTTGGTCTGACAAATCCGCGGGAATGGGCGGTGTAACCCGCTTGCCATAAAGATGGGACAGAATAGGGCAGTCCCCGACGCACGAAAGAGGATGTGGACACTCTGGGCGATATCCGAGACGACACCCGAGCGGGTTTCCGCGCAATTTACGGAAAAGACCCACACGGCCTGTGGTCGGCACCTGGCGTGATGCGCCTCATTGGCGACCACACTGAATATGCCGACGGTCACACCCTGTGCCTGGCACTGGATATGCGCACGGTAGTAGCCCTCGGGGTTCGAGAGGACCGCACGATCCGGGTGGCCAGCGTTGACCAAGACGAAATTGCCGAGATTTCGTTGGACGACTTGGACTCCGAGTCTCTGGAGGGTTGGCCGCAGTACCCGCTGGGTACTGCGTGGGCAATGGGGCAATTTGGCGCGGACCTTCAGGCCGTACCCGGAGTGGACCTTTACATCGACTCGGATGTTCCCACTCGCGTGCGGATGGGGTCCTCTGTGGCACTGACCGTGGCGGTCGCTTTAGCCCTAAAAGACGCCTGGCAAATCGATGCTGACCTGGGCCAACTAGCGCGAATTTGCAACCTTTCCGAATCCCTTGCGGCTGGCGAAGATGTCGGCCTTGGCCCCATCCTTGCCTCCCTGGCCGGCAACGCCGACCAGGGAGTACTTGTCGATGGACGCAGTAAAGATTTTGAAAATGTGCCACTCGGACTACAAGCCCACGACCACACCCTGATGATGGTTCACACCCACGCTGAACCTCGCCCCCTTCCGCCACTATCTGAGCGACTAGAAGCCATCGAACACGTCGCCGATGCGCTTAGCGTTCCCTCGCTTCGAGAAGCACAGGCCGTGGACATGAAGGGACTCAGCAAGAAAAAGGGCGTGGATTCGAAAGAACTTGCCCTAGCTACCCACGCTGTGAAAGAAAATACCCGCGTGTTGGAGGTGGTGCGGACACTGAGAGAGGACAGCCCTGAAGCAATCGGCCAGATCTTTGCCGACTCCCACCAGTCGCTAGCCGATGCATTTGGATCACACACCCTCGATGTTGACCTTGCCGTCAGTATTGCTTTGGATCACGGCGCTAGTGCCGCACGACTGCTTGGCCACCGCACCTCCGGGTCAGTAGTTGCCTTGGTGC
>CBFHPU010000074.1:0-3204 GCA_965657845.1 Pontimonas sp. | reverse complement strand
CTCAGGGTCAAGGTCGCCGTCTTCGCGGGGAATCGTGTAACCATCGGCGGCGACCTTGTCCCTCGCTTCTTGGAGGGTGACTCGGGGGAAGGCCCCGGTGGGGGTAGCAAGTTCCACACCGAGGCGATCGTGTATGGCCTCGCCGTGTTGTTCCACTACAGAGCTAATGCCTGCGGTGAGGAGCTCTTCGTGCATGACCATGACATCTTCGTGACTGTCGATCCAACTGACTTCCATGTCCACCGAAGTAAATTCGGTGGCATGGCGAGCCGTAAACGACGGGTCGGCCCGAAAGGCCGGAGCAATTTCGAAGATGCGGCCAAAACCTGCCGACTGGGCCATCTGTTTGAAAAACTGTGGTGACTGCGCCAAATACGCGGTGGTCTCGAAGTAGGGGACTTCGAAAAGTTCCGCCCGGGATTCACTGGCACTGGCCATGAGCTTCGGGGTGTGGATTTCGATGAAGTCGCGTTCAATCCACCAACTACGCAGTGCGTGTTCAAACGTTGTTTGAACACGAAAGAGCAGTTGGGCATCTGGGCGCCTGAGGTCAACAAAGCGCCAGTCCATCCGCTTATCGACACTGGAATCTTCGGCGATGGGAAGCTCTGGGAGGGACAGCGATGCAAGATCTACTGAGGCAATCTTGACCTCTAACCCACCGAGCTTTACCCGCTCATCGTGTTTCAGGGTTCCTGCAACACTCAGCATGCTGCCGTGGGTTAGCGCGGAAATCGATTCGGTCAGCTCAAGGGCATCCGGGTTGGCATCTGCTGCTTCATCGCCTTCCCTGGTGGCAGGGTTCACCAGTTGAAGCGACCCGGTTTCATCGCGAAGGATGACAAACTGCACCTTTTTTTGATCCCGGACAGTCTCAACCCAGCCGGAAACGCTCACCTCACTGCCGTCTGGAAGGTGGGCAAGGTCGCGAATGAGAGTCCTAGTGGTCACGAGGCCTGAGTCTACTGTTCCGAGCCATTGCCACGTTGCCTTTTATTTGGCGGCCTGAGCACCGCTGGACATACCTCGCTATTGCCTACGGACGGGAAGGTTCACAAAATCGGGCGGCTCAGGTTTGGGGAACCCTCCAGTAGCAGCTATCACTTCAATCCTCGACTATCGAGCCCAGTGTGGACGGCGGCGACGGCAGCGCTGAGAGCACCCATTTGGAAGCCGTGGAGGGCGCGGTGTAGTGCGTGGAGTTCTGCGTTCAGCAGTAGGGCATCGATGTTGATAGCCCCGGCCATTTCCCCTGTGGTCGCGCCGTCTGCGGCAGGGTTTTTCATGATCGCCTTCAAGTGTTTCGCGTAGCGGCTGGCAGGACCCCAGCTATCTCCCATCCGCCCCACCGACCAGGTGTGACCGCCGAGGTAACACAGGGTGTCGGTCTGGGACTTATAGAAGTCGTTGGGCCCGAGGGGCTTTGAGGGGACCAGCGCTGGGGGAAGCACGTGAACATGCTCCAGAGCTTCGCCAATCCGTGTGGTGAGGCCTGCGCAGTCTGCCGCGTGGGGGCCTGGTATCCGCGCAGCACGCGTGAGGCGTTCGATGAATTCCGCTTCGATAAAGCCCGTGGGGCCCGAAAAGTCATCCCCTGAAAAAGCGAACACTGAGGCCACTTCCCGTTCCAGTTGGAACACGATTGCTTCCTCGCTGCTGACCGGGGTGTCCAGATTGGCTAGCACTTCCGGACTGTCGAGCTCCACTTCAATAGCGGGAAAGCCCGCTACCACGCCGCGCTGCGGCGTGAGGTCCGGAAACAAGCCCGATTGCCCGGAGTGTTGCCGACGCAGTAACTCCCGGTCTCGCGCCTCTTCGTGTTGGGTGCCAAATACACGTATCAGCAATTGGCGGCTGGAACTATCTGGCCCGGCGATGAGGGACAAGGACGGTCCGGAAGGGGCGCCCACCACAGCAAAGTCCCAGCGACCGAAACCCGCAGCTTCAAGGTGTTCACCAAGCCGCCTCGCCCCCAATGCGCTGGAGAAAAACTCGATCGGCCAGCGCACCACACCAGCTGTCGGCTGATTAGTAACCAGCGATCCCAGCACCGTCTGAGCGCGACTGGCTCCGGTGGTGGCCAACGCCCGGTGTGTAAGCGCCACTGTCGCCTGTGGCACAAGCTCCGCTACCGCAATAATCAACCGGCGACCGAAAATTGCCGCAATCAAAATCGCCGTTGATCCGAGTGCCGGTGGTGACACCAGAAGGGTAATCAGCGCGAGTCCGACCATTGAGCCGAGCGCACTGGTGCGCAACCATTTCGCAAGAGCGTGGCTGAATTGGTCCACACCGCTGAAAAACGGTGCTTGTTTCGATGAGCGGCGCACGAACACCACCACACCTATGGCGCTAAGTACCAGCCACACTGCGGAAAAACCCAAATAGGGCGGTGAAACCAACAGCAATACGGCCATCACCGGCAGCGTCACAATAATCGACGACTCGAACATGCGGGTTTTTTTCGCCCCTTGGAAGCTTTCGCTCTTCCAATCCGACAACTGCCCACTATTCCCAGCCCACTGCACCGGGCCACGATCCATCCTGGCAATGACAACACCCGATAACCAGGCCATGACCCCAAATAGCCCCGCAACCAAGAGCAGCACCAAGGACGCAAACACCGCACCACCATCAATGAGGAAGTCCGGAAAGAAACCGGGGACGTCGCCGGAAGCCAAAATCAACACAACCTTCATCGGCATGAAGGTGGCCAACATCCCGGCCAGATCACCCGCAACAGTGAGGGCGACAACCACAAACCACTGTGGGGAATGCTTCGTCAACGACGGAGGGAACTCAGTCATCGTGATCCCTTTGGCCTTTCGGGTCGAGAAGAAGAGGGGCAGAAAGATCGGTCGGGCCCAGGAATTTGTTGCAGTAACCCGATCTCGCCACCAACAATATTTTCACCTGCGGAGAGTAAAAATGGCGGCATATTTTCTTTCCGTTAAGTCTCCGGCGCCAAACACACCTCGATGGTGATATCTCCGATAGGTCGCCCGGAATACTACGGTAATCCTATGAGCCCGCTTGCCCCAGGAATTTCTCACCGCCTGTCCCAAATTGCGCCGTCCGCGACCCTGAAAGTCGACCAAAAAGCAAAAGCACTCAAAGCTGAGGGCCGGCCGGTGATTAGCTTTGCGGCCGGCGAACCCGACTTCCCCACACCCGCTCATGTGGTGGAGGCTGCCGCTGCTGCGG
>CBFHPU010000073.1:0-3212 GCA_965657845.1 Pontimonas sp. | reverse complement strand
AAGCCGAGGCCCGTGTCGCGTCCATCAACGCGCTGTGGGACAACGGCCTGTTCAATGACCGCCGCGCCATCGCTTCGCCGCACCTCGCGGACGGGACGCTTGCGGACACCACCACCGACGCGGGTGTGATGTTGTTCGGCAACTTCACCCAGGGCACCATCCTCGCCTACTTCGGAGGCTTGGACTTGGAAATCAACCGCGCCACCTACGCCAAAGAAGGTCAGGTCGAATTGGTGTTGTCGCGCTGGTACGACTTCGCCATCCGTCAGGCGGGTGCAATCTGCAAGGCGAACGCCCTCACGTAATTCGTTTGCGATTTGGTTTGAAAGGGGCGGCCGCTTGGTCGCCCCTTTTTTCGTTCGTTGTAATTTCACGGCATGACCATCACCAACGCAGGCGGAACCGATTACGCCACCTTCATTAGCACCGCCGACCTCAAGGCGTGGTTACGTGTCGACCACAGCGACGAGGACGCCATTATCGAAGCCCTACGCGCCACCGCGTTTGAGTGGGTGCAGGACTACTGCCGCGTATTCTTCGGCAGCCAAACGATTACCGCGTACCTCGACGGCTATTACAGCGGTCGCCTCGCCTGCCGAACCATCGCGAGCGTGGACAGCGTGCAAATCATTCGAACGGGCGACAGCGACTACACAACGCTTGACGCCGCGTATTACGACGCTGACGTGTCGAGCAAGCAGCCCCGCGTTTGGTTCCAAGGCGGCCCCTCGCTCGTGGCTGACCGATACCACCCCGTTAAAATCACCATGACGGGCGGGTACAGTACCGCCAACGTGCCCCCGCAACTGCTCATCGCTGTGAAAAACCACGTTGCGCACCTGTACGAAAACCGCAGCGCGGTGTCGCCCGTCGCGCTCAAGGAGGTACCGATGGCGTTGTACAACTTGGTCTCGAATTTCCGTGCGTTATGATCATCGGCAAAGCAGACCGCCGCATCACCATCGAGCGGGCAACGTACACCACCAACACCTACGGCGAGCGCGCCGCTACCTGGGCAACGCTCACCACCGTATGGGCCGAGCTCATGAAAGTGGGCGGCACCGCCGAGAGCATCGTTGCGCATCAGGACATCGCGGTGCAGACGCTGCGCTTTAAGGTTCGCAGTTCCACCACCTCGCGAGGCATTAAGGCGGACGACCGCGTCCTCTACAACTCGAAGACCTACGACGTGATTGGCATCGAGGAGGTAGGCCGCAACGCCGAGCTCGTGATTATCTGCAAAACCACCACGACCTAATGGACTACTACGGCAAATACGGCAAGAGGCCGCCCACAAGCAAGGCAGCGGGCGACGGCGGCATCAAGGTGGACACAAAGGGCGTAGAGCGCAAATTTGCCGCGCTGCTCAAAGCCGTGGGCAGCGAGGAGAACCAACTGAAAATACACAAGAAGGTGGCCCGCGTTGTCAAGAAAGCACAGCGCAACGAGATAACCGACTACGACCGCACAATCAAAGTTCGGCGCAATGGTTCGCAGGGCGGCAAGACCGGCCCGGACATCGACATTGAACCCGGCACGCTGAAGCGGTCGGTGTCCACGTGGCGCATCAAAGGCTACAAATCCGACGGCAACCGTGAAACGTCTTACTGGGTCGGGCCGCGCGCCACAGGTCGGAAAGACCGCAAGGACGGTTGGTTCGCGGGTATCGTTGAGAGCGGGTTGCAGTATTTCGGCCCGGGCCCCAACAAAGGAGCATTTGAACGCGCAAAGGTCACAGCCAACGCGAAAGCATTGCGTATGCTAGAAAAGGAGTACAATAGGGTAATCAACCAAGCAGCCAAGAAATGAACGTCGGAAAAGCCATCTACTACCTGCTGTCCAACGCCACGGACGTAACGGATATTTGCGGCACGCGCATCTTCCCGGAAGTCGCCGAGCAGGAGAGCCAAACGCCGCTCGTCGTCTACGAAATAATCAACGTCGACCCCGACGACACCAACGACGGCCCTGCCAAGCTGGACGAGGTCACGGTGGACGTGGTTTGCTACGCTGACACCTACGATGTGGCTGCCGACCTTGCGAGCGTGTGCCGTGTCGCCCTCGATCGCGTGCGCGGAACCTACAACGGCGTCAACATTGAAAGCATCCAATTCGAAACGGTCGACAGCCAAGTCATCGACAGCCCGCGCCGCTACGTTATGGCGGGCACGTTCATCGTCCGGGTGAAACGCGACCTCGCCCAAATTGCCACGGGGCGCAACATCGACGACCTCACAATCCTGCGCCTCACCGACACCCCGAGCGACTACGGCACGACCGGTCAGGCGCTCGTAGTGAACGCGGACGGCGACGGCATGGAATGGGGCGAGAGCGGCGGCGCGGCTGCCCTGCCTGACCTCACCGACGTAAGCGACGAAATCACCACCGACGCCATCGACCGCCAAGCCGTGGTGTACGACGAAGAATCGGGCGAGTGGATCGCGGGCGGCGTCTCGCAGACCACCATCCCCATCCGCAACAGCACCCAAACGCAGCTCAACAAAGGCGCGGTCGTGGCGTTCGCGGGCAACCAAGGCGACCGCATTTTGGTCGAAGCCTGGGACAACGCAAGCGCGTCGGCGTACATCGTCGGCGTGTTGGACGCCAACCTCGCAGGGGGCGCGGACGGCCACGCGGTATCGTACGGCGAGATTCGCGCGCTCAATACGTCGGACTACACGCTGAACGACGTCCTGTACGCGAACACGGGCGGCACGTTCACCACGGTGGCCAACTCGCTGCCCATTGCCACGGTGACACGGGTTCACGCCAACACGGGCCGCATCTTCGTGCGCACCTACGTGCCGGGCGACCACTACCGCGACCGCTACCGCGCCGAAGCTTCCGCCAAGGTGGACGCCGCGTCGCTCGCTGCGGGTGAGACGGTCGAAACGTACTACACCGCGCAAGCCGACGGTGATGCATTCTACCGCCGCAAGTTGAGCGACACCGCCAAGAACGCAGGCGACGTGGTGCGCCGCACCTACTACACCAAGCGCAGTTCCTTCGGCGACGTGGACACCACGGGCTACACCGAGGTGGTGATGGACGACGACAGCACGCACGACGAGCTCATTGCTGCAATCCAAACGTACCTGAACACCAACGGCGCACCGCTTACGGTGTGGTCAAAGCGCGCGGAGGTCGAGCCCGCGCAAACGCTGCTCGACGAGTTTCCCGGCGCGGCGGTTGCTTACTCGGCGGCGCGGCTG
>CBFHPU010000072.1:0-3233 GCA_965657845.1 Pontimonas sp. | reverse complement strand
TGTTCGTGGGTATTGACCGCACAAGCAAGTTTGCCGTGACCCAACTCGTCGAGAAGGCAGACAGGAAGACCGCCTGGGAGTTCTTGCAGCACATGCTCGAAGTCGTGTGTCAACGCCGAGTTAAAATTCCCCAGAAGTGCCGAAGTAAAATTCCCCACTTTTACGGGTCCGGTGATCAGCCGGGTTCAGTGATCATCTGCTCCGTTCTTTGTTTTAGGCGGTCGCCCGCGGCGCTTCGGCGGCGGTGGCGGGGTGATGGGGGCGTTTGCGCGGACATGCTCGGGAATGAGGTCAGCATGGCTGCGCAGCCGGTAGCTGGCACCCTCAATCTGGATGACCACGGCGTGATGTAGGAGCCGGTCGAGCAGCGCGGTCGCGACAACTGGATCGCCGAAGATTTCGCCCCATTCCGCAAATCCGCGGTTCGAGGTGAGGATCATGGCGCCCTTTTCGTAGCGGGCGTTGACCAGCTGGAAGAACAGGTTGGCGCCACCGGTGGTGATAGGCAGATAACCGATCTCATCGACAATCAGCAACGAGGCCCGAGTATAGAAGCGGATTTTCTCGGCCAGTCGCCCCTCGCGTTCGGCCTGGCTCAACGCCGTGATCAGGTCGGCTAATGTTGCGCGATACACGCTTTTGCCCGCTTTCACGGCGGCGACGCCGAGGGCTGTGGCCAAGTGCGACTTGCCCGTGCCCGGTGGCCCAAGGAAGTGAATGACCTCAGCCCGCCTTATGAAGTCGAGCTGGGCCAGGGCCGCAATTCGTTCTCGGTCGAGCGACGGCTGGAAGCTGAAGTCGAAGCCTTCAAGCGTCTTAACAGGCAGGAGTTTGGCGGTGCGCAGGGCCACGTCTATCCGACGCGTCTCCCGTGTTGCGTATTCCTCGCTCAGGAGCGTGTCGATGGCCTCGATCGCGGTGATCTCGCCTTTCTCAAGCTGCTGTAATGTATGATCGAGGGCTTCGAGCGCACGTGGCATCTTCAGCCCGACCAAAGCGCTCTGGATCCGGTTCAGAAGATCGCTCATGACTGCGCCCCCTTAGCCGCCAGGCGCTGGCCAACCGCACCGTAGAAGTCGAGCGGCCGCCGCAATCCCTGCGAGGACCGCGATAAGGTTGGTCGTGGTGGTGGTGCCTTACGATGCGCGGGGTCGATGCGGCGCAAGGCCTTTCCTTCCAGCACAGGATGGCAAGCAATCAGTTCACCGTCCTCATAGATCCGCAACTCGGTGGCGTGATGCTGCACCTCAAGTGTCCGACGTCGCGTGGTGTCCGGGACGGAGTAGAAGTTGCCGCCGACCGCGATCATGCCATCCTTGCTCACCCGGCGCTCCACCGACAATATCGCGCTGTACGGGATCGCCGGGAGCGGTTTCAGGTGAGGAAGCTCCTCGGCGAAGGCGTCGTCCACCACGCGCCGGGTGGTGGCGTGAACGCGTGGATTGGCAACCTCGGTCCTCCAGGCGTCGAACTGGGCATTGAGGTCGTCCATGTTGCGGAACGTGCGGGCCAAGAAGAAGTCCTGCCGGATATAGCGGAACGGACGTTCGACCTTACCCTTGGTTTTTGCCCGATACGGCTGGCAAGCGCGTGGTATTGCGCCGTAATGGTTCAAGAGCGCCACCAGGGAGCTGTTGTAGGTCACCACGCCAGCCTCGTCCTCGCCGATCACGGCGGTCTTCATCCGGTCATAGAGGATTTCCCCAGGCACGCCGCCCATGTCAGAGAAGGCCGCGATATGGCAGCGCAGGACCGATTGCAGGTTCTGGCTGGCAACGAACCGACCCCAAAGCCAGCGGCTGTGCCCCAGAACCATCGAGAACAGCCAGACCTTGCGCACAACACCGGGCTCATCGGTGAACTCAACCGAGAACTCGGCAAAATCAACCTGAGCCTGCTTGCCCGGCGGGGTCTCGAACCGGCGTTCAAACTGTGTCTGCTTGGGCGGACGTACCTTACGCAGAAAATCCGTGACCGCCGTATAGCCGCCGTCGTAGCCCAGCTTGCGGATTTCACGCAGCAGGCGCGCCCCGCTGAGATCGGGAAAAGCTTGAATACGCTCCTGCAAATAATCCTCATAAGGCTCGATCACCCGCGATCGCGGCTGGCGTGGCCCGTAAACCGGCGCTTCCAACCCACCGTCGAGATACTTCCGAACCGTCTTGCGGTCACAGCCAACCTTGCGCGCAATCGCAGAAACGCTCAGGCCCTGCTTCTTCAAATCATGGATCAAAACGATCTCCCTCAGTCCTTTCACCTGCCTGCCCCCGTCAGTTCCTCGTTCAGGGCATCAGGCCTCATGTCCCGCGCCAGCGACAATTCCGAATAATTGGAGTTCGGAATTGCCCCTGACGCTCACGACTGGGGAAAATTCAAACGGCAGTTTTGGGGAGATTACGTCCGGCGATTACACCGTGGACCACCGGCAGCGATGCGCAGGTAATGGACTGTGCAAACTTGCAATCTGTGATCGTCTATCGAGACGTACCCGGTCCACAGGCGCCGCAGGCCAACGTGTCCGATCCCGCGTCGCAGCTTCGCCAGACCGGCTATTGGTGCATCGCGCAGCATTTTTAGATGGCGAGTGACAGCTGTGCGGACCAAGTTGCCCTTGGTCCCGACTGATCCACTTTGATTTGAGTTAGACTGTCAACATATGCTACTCCCTCAGCGAAACTTACAAAAAAGGGGGGCTTCAGCCATCCCACAATTCAGATTCCAGTTGCTCATTCTTGGATTGGTTGCTCTTGCTATTTGTCCGAAAGAAGCGAAAACTGAAGTCCCGATTACTCCAAGTGGTCAGACTTTCGAATGCACCCCGACCCATGTCTGGGATGGTGACGGCCCTATCTGGTGCGCAGAAGGACCCAGATTAAGACTGGCTGGCATTGCAGCCCGTGAGATCGATGAGACTTGTTCACCAGGTCATCCATGTCCACGGGCAAGCGGTAGAGATGCCCGAGCAGCCTTGGTGGCCTTGTTGGGGGTTCCCACCGGAACCAGTAGGCACGGACATATCTTGGTCACTGGACCGACAATCACATGCCGGTCAGATGGTTCCGCCGGTGGGAACCGTACGGCGTCATGGTGCGTTTCTCCGAGAACAGGCGACATCAACTGTGCGATGATCAATGGAGGCTGGGCATTTCGCTGGGACCGATATTGGAACGACCACCGCTGTTAGACATGACAACTTAAGGCTAAAGGCGGTAGGATTGGTTCATGTGGCGCAC
>CBFHPU010000071.1:0-3269 GCA_965657845.1 Pontimonas sp. | reverse complement strand
CAATTATTGCGATTAGCGCACCAAGTGCGATGAGGTTTTCCATGTGGACAGCCTTACAGCCACCTCCGACATATTGCGGCACTTGCTGGGTTGACTCACGTGAGGCGACCCCCTGCGAACCCTTTTCCGTCGCGCGTCGGGGAAAGGTGAGCACTTCGTGCACTAACTGATCGTGCGAAGACTCTCCGCATCTTCCACGGCGGGGTAGGACGCCTGGGCTCCGAGGCGTTGCACGCTTTCCGATGCGGCATGAACTCCCGATCGAAGGGCTTGTTGCCAGGAATGGCCACCATTCACGGCCGAGACGAAGTAGCCCACAAAGCAGTCACCTGCTCCTACAGTGTCAATCGCCGTGACTTTGGGTGCTTCTGCGAAGTATGGCTCGGAGCCGACGGCATGGCCGAGTGCTCCCTGTGAGCCGAGGGTGACCACCACATTGGTGCCAATTGCTTCCGACCAGGACGGGATCTGGTAGATCAGTTCCTCTGGCGAGAGCTCTAGAGAGGCTTCGATTCCTACGCCGGCAAGCAGTGCGTGTAGTTCGCCCTCATTAGCGATTAACCAGTCGGTGTGCTCGAGAATTTCGGGTGAAAGCGCTGAATAGGGTGCAATGTTCAACACTGTGGTCATGCCGTGTGCTTTTGCCGCCCGCAGGCCTGCTAAAACTACGTCTTGCCTCAACTCAAGTTGGCTCACGAAGAACTTTGCGTGTGGGTGGCTCGAGACTGCGTGTTCCGCAGCCTCGGGTGTCATTGTCCCTGATGCACCCAAAAACACTGTGATCCGGTTTGCTCCGCCTGGTTGAACCCAGATTGTTGCATTGCCTGAAGGACCCTCAATCTGCTCGAGGTGTTCGAGGTCAATGCCCTCCTTAGAGAGGCCTTCTTGCATCATCTCGCCAAACGAATCAGTGCCTACCCGCCCAATAAAGCTGACAGAGCTTCCAGCCCTCCGTGCGGCGACTGCTTGATTCGCACCTTTTCCGCCAAGACCTATTGTGAAATCCGAGGCGATAATCGTTTCACCCTCAGCGACTTCGCGGGGTACATAGGCGACGAGGTCAACGTTGGTGTTTCCCAGCACTAGTACCTGGGCCTCGGACCAACCAGCGCTGTCGTCTGCTTCAGTCGAATGCATGACCCCACTATTCCATTAACAACGTGATCCCAAGAGGACAGGGGCGCGCGGCGACTCGCTAGGCCCTCGGGCGCCAATTCCAGACCGGAGCGAGTTCGCGCACGATTCGCGAGGAGGTGGGAACTCGTGCGGGAAGAACAATGGCGGTTTCGGAGGCCTTATTGGCCACCGAAACCGCCATCTTGGTGGTTACTGGTTCGATAAATCGTTGAAGAGCTCGTGGGCGTCTTCAGCGGACATTCCTTCGTGCACGACCTTCGACACTGCGGTGATCATCGCACGGGGGTTGGCACTCTGGAAGATGTTTCGACCCATGTCCACACCGGCAGCGCCTTCATCAATCGAGCGCCTGGCCATAATCAGGGCGTCTAATTCGGGAAGTTTTTTCCCTCCTGCCACCACGATGGGTACTGGGCAAGTCGACACCACAGTGTCGAAGCCTTCCTCGGTGTAGTAGCACTTGATGATTTGTGCACCCAGTTCGGCACCCATCCGGGTGGCGAGGCGGAAGTAACGGGCATCACGCACCAACTCTTTACCGACAGCGACAACACCCATGACGGGGATGCCGTAGCGCATTCCCTCATCGACAAGTGTGGTGAGGTTCTTAATCGACTGGGTTTCGAACTCGCCACCGACAAACATTTGAACCGCGAGAGCGGAGGCGTTGATTCGGATTGCATCATCCAGGGTGATGGCGACCTGCTCGTTGGACAACTCTTTGAGGATGCTGGGTCCGCCTGATGCGCGCAACACGATGGCTTTATCCATGGCGGGGTCCACTGATGTGCGAATGGCACCCCTGGTGGCCATTAAAGCGTCTGCTTTATCCAGCAGGGGCGGAATGGTCAGATCGAGGCGCTCTAAACCAGTGGTGGGCCCTTGGAAGTAACCGTGGTCGACCGCGAACATCACGGTCTTTCCGGATTCCTTGCGGAAAATTCGTCCGAGGCGGTTTTTTTGACCCCATTCCAAAGAATTTGCGCCTCGTACGTGGAAACCGTGGTTTTCCACGGGAACGTCCGCAAAGTAGTTACGTGATTCGGTGTTGTCTGCCTCTGGCATTTTTCTCCTTCTAGTGGTGGCTTTTGCTGATTATGGCGTGGGAATAATGGCGACTTTGATGGCGTCCGGAGCGGAAATTGTTTCGACCGCCTGGTCGTATTCCTCAAGACTGAAACGGTGAGTGATGAGTGGGTCCACCACGATTCGGCCAGTTTCCAACAGTGCCATTGCCTGTTGGTAATCGGGCACCGTGGAGTTTGAGCTGCCCACTACCGTCAGTTCTCGGTAGTGCACGAGGTTGGGGTCCACCGAGGCGAGTTCTCCTGCAGGAAAACCAGCAAAAAGACTGACCCGTCCATGTTTGGCGGCGAGGCTCATAGCTTGGTTCACTAACGCAGGGATTCCAATACAGACGATGACGACATCGGCGCCTTGTCCGCTCGTGGCGGCCATCACCGCCTCCTCAAGATTGTCCTGTGTGGGGTCGATGGCCAACGAGACCCCGAATTGGGAGCCCAGTGTGCGCCGAAATTCCATCGGCTCACTGAGGATGACCTGGTGCGCTCCAGATAGGTGGGCGAGTGCAGAGTGGAGCAAGCCAATGGCTCCACCTCCCATGACCAGCACGGTGTCGCCGACACCGATGTGTAGAAACCGCTGGCCATGGATGATGCACGACAGTGGTTCGGCTAATGCCGCTGCTGCGGGGTCCAGATCGGCGGTGTAGGGAACAACCACCCCATCGGTGACGGCCTGGGCGGGGATGCGGATAAATTCGGCCATACCGCCATCAGTTTGGTGACCCAGAACGAGTGCGTTTTCGCACAAATGCACCCTGCCCCTTTGGCACTGGTAGCAGCCTCCACAGGAGTAGGTGGGGCATATACCGACGGTGTCACCGGGGGAGTAGGCATCAACGCCTTCTCCGATTGCGTGGATGACACCGGAGACCTCATGCCCAAGAATTCGGGGGGCGATGACACCTTTCTTCTTCAACCCTCGAACGATTCTCAAGTCGGTCCCACAAATAGTGTTTGCGCCCACCCGAATCACGAGTTCTCCCGGGCCGGGAGTGGGAGTTTCGACGTCTTCCACGCGAACATCGCTTGGGCTGTGATAGCGCACGG
>CBFHPU010000070.1:0-3336 GCA_965657845.1 Pontimonas sp. | reverse complement strand
CAAAGATGGTCAAGTGGCTGGACCCAGGACACTAGAACACCTTGTCGATGTGGTCTGTCATTTTGAAGGAGACCGTCAAACAGCGCTTCGATTTGTCCGCGCGTTAAAAAACCGCTTCGGTCCCACCGACGAGGTGGGGTGTTTTGAAATGTCCGGTGAAGGCATTCAAGAAGTACCGGACCCCAGCGCCCTGTTTCGATCGGGCAGCGGCCAAGAAGCCAGTGGAACCTGCACCACAATCGCCGTAGAGGGCAGGAGGGCACTCCCGGTGGAGATTCAAGCCCTCGTGGTGCCCACAACAGCACCGCAGCCTAGGCGGGTAGTAAACGGTGTGGACTCATCCCGGGTTGCAATGGTTCTCGCGGTCTTAGAGCGGCGAGCAGGCCTCAAGCTTTCCCAAGCAGATGTCTATATTTCGACTGTCGGCGGGATTCGACTTACCGAACCGGCCGCTGACCTTGCCATTGCGCTGGCGGTCGCCAGTGCGATTAAAGACGTCGCACTGCCATCAACCCTTGCCGCGGTGGGGGAAATCTCGTTATCTGGCGAGATTCGCGACGTGACCTCCGGCGACCAGCGCCAAAGCGAGGGGAAACGCTTGGGTTTCCACACAACCTTAGACAGGCGTAGCGGGTCCATTCGGCAGGCCATCACCGAGGCGTTTGGAACGACGAAAGGCCAGAAGGCCCCCTTCTAGTCGCCAATTCCGGACCAGCGCGAGCCACCTCACCAGTGTTCCTTCTTTGGTGGACAGAAAATCAACCACTGCAGGAATTGTGCAGTAGTGGCTGCAGAAGTTGTCAGCTAAGTCGTGCAGGAATTGTAAGTTAAGGGCTGCAGATATTGTCTAGTAGGAATCGCATGAATCGGACAGTGCACCATTCTCCAGAGGGAAAATATTCCCTCGGTCTCGCCTAGCTACTCGAGAATGAACTGCCTTGTGCCCTCTGGCTCGAATGGGCCAAGCTTCACCGACAGGTGGTAGCTCGCGCCACCCCCTGGCATCTGCGGCCTTGAGTCATTGCACGTCTCCGGAGTGGATCGGGTGCGATCCCACGCAATCGCTGTGGTGCTGCGCTCAGCCCCGGGTTGGAGGGTAATCGTCATGGGCGTCCCACTTTCCTGACAGTGAGTCGATGACCAAATCAGATCAGGGTTATCTCTGGAACCAGAATCAATTATGAGTTCCTGAACATCGGTACCCACCTCAAGTTCACAGTCAAGCGCACCAGTGTTTCGCACCGTCAGCCACACCTGGGGCACAGCACCCGGTGCGTAACGAAGCTCATCGGTTTGGGCGATCAGTTCAATCTGGGACGCGGTGCACTCAGCAACCGGAACAACTTCTTCAGTGAGCTGATCCTCGGCCGGTTCCTCCACCGCAGTAGGAGTTCCCCCGAGACTGGGTCGCCAAATGATCAGCGTAACCACCACGATGACGGCTAACAGTCCACCGAACACCGCAATTCGCCTGCGGCGATACACCGCAGCTGATGGCTCGTGAGCAACACCGGACATGCCTTAAGAGTACGAGCCTGTGGGGCCAAATCCCTACTACCGAGCCGGCGTGCCCAGATGCAACACCACACTGTGTGGGTCTATTCAGAAACGGCAACGACCATCAGACAATAACCTTTACGGTGTTGCGCGCTTGGGGGAACAAACGCTCGGATTAGTAGCCAGAGCAATTAGTCTCGCGCCTAGTCCAGTTGCTTCAGCATCCGGGAATTGCCAAGAGTATTGGGCTTCACCCGCGCCAGATCCAAAAACTCTGCAACACCCTCATCGGGGGATCGCACCAGTTCGACATACACATCGGTATCAACAATGGAATTGGTGACTTCCTGGTATCCGTGGCCCTTGAAGAATTCGACCTCAAAGGTCAAGCAAAACAGGCTGGTGAGACCAAGAGACCGTGCTCTGTGTTCGAGCGCATCCAAAATGGCTCCGCCCACTCCGTGGCCTTTCACCGAATCACTGACCGCAAGAGTGCGCACCTCGCCGAGGTTTTCCCAAAACACATGGAGTGCTCCGCAACCCACCAGCTGGCTGTCCTGTTCTGCCACCACAAACTCTTGCACGGCTTCATAGAGCATCACCAGTTCTTTACCTAGGAGGATGCGCTTTTCCACCAGCGGTTCAATCAACTCGCGAATGGGTCGAATATCGGCCGTGGTGGCAGGGCGAAGGCGAATTCCTGGCGACAGGGTGCCGGAAGAGAAAGAGCCTGGGGGAGTGGAATTCACTCCCCCAGGCTACGGCTTTCTTAGATTGTTAGCGCCCTCAGATGCCCTATGGGTCCTGAGGTGCCTGGAGCCCTAAGACTCGGTTGCTCCCGCACCCACTGGTTCCGGACTGGCCGGAGTGCTCGTGGTGAACGTGAACTCAGACCCGTCGAAGTCCACTTCGACGTGCTGGCCAGGGTTCAAGTCTCCCGTCAGGATTCGCTCGGAGAGCGCATCCTCGACGTTTTGCTGAACGGCCCGGCGCAGTGGCCTTGCACCCAAAGTGGGGTCCCACCCGAGGGTGATGAGCTCTGCTTTGGCCCGGTCGCTGACGTTGATGGTCATGTCACGATCCAGCATCCGCTCACGCAGGCTCTTGACGAACAGTCCCACAATCTGCAGGAGCTCTTCTTGGCTCAGCTGCGGGAAGACCACCGTCTCATCAACACGGTTTAAGAACTCAGGCTTGAAGTTCTTCTTCAGCTCTTCAACCACTTTGGAGCGCATAGCCTGGTAACTGGCCTCTTCGTTGCCTTCCAACGTGAAGCCGACAGGGCCTCCAGTGATGTCCTTGGTTCCGAGGTTGGTGGTCATGATGATGACAGTGTTCTTAAAGTCCACCACTCGACCCTGACCGTCAGTCAGACGACCCTCTTCCAACACCTGCAGAAGCGAGTTGAAAATATCCGGGTGAGCTTTTTCGATTTCATCGAAGAGGACCACACTAAAGGGCTTCCGGCGGACCTTTTCGGTCAGCTGGCCACCATCTTCAAACCCGACGAACCCTGGAGGGGCACCAAACAGGCGAGACACGGTGTGCTTTTCACCGTATTCACTCATGTCGAGTGAGATCAGGGCATCTTCATCGTCAAAGAGGAACTCGGCGAGTGCTTTTGCCAGCTCCGTCTTTCCCACACCGGTGGGGCCGGCGAAGATGAACGAACCGCTCGGACGCTTCGGGTCTTTCAGACCCGCACGCGTGCGGCGAATCGTTTTGGACAGAACCGAAATGGCTTGTTCTTGACCGATGACGCGCTCGTGAAGGGCTTTTTCCATGAAGACCAAACGTGCAGTCTCTTCTTCGGTGAGTTTGAACACGGGAATACCGGTC
>CBFHPU010000069.1:0-3475 GCA_965657845.1 Pontimonas sp. | reverse complement strand
GGTCGAACTGGAAGCTCTTGAGAAGAAGCCGGCGACTGTGCCTGAGATGCAGCAGGTGTGGCCGGACTTGAAACAGGTCCCGGCTGATAATGCGCCTTTCTGATCGGTAGGCTTGGTGTGTAAGTCTTGACCGGTTGGATTGAGGCTAGATTAGGTCCCGTTTCGGCGGGACTTTTTCTTTGGAAAAAACTTGGAGAAATGGTTGCGCCCAGGTGTGTAGTGGTATACACTGGTATTACCAACCAAGGAGGAACCAAATGACTACTTACATCACAAACACTTTCACCGCCCAAGAAGCCAAGACGGCAGAGATCGTGTGGGCGACGAGCACCGACACCGGCAAAATGTTTGCGGTTGAGATTCTGGCCGCTAACGACCGCCTCATCACCGTCGACTTCCAGGGCCGCAAGATGAGCTTCACGAACCGCTGGGAACAGTGGAGAACAGAGGGTTACGCCCTCGCCATTGATGAAGTCTAGAGAGACTTGAGGGAGGCCCCGCTTCGGCGGGGTTTTTCTTTTTCCGACACGCCGGGACAATGAAAGCCGGTAAACTGGTGCAAGCGTGATTAACCTGGAAACATAAACCAGGGAGGACAGCAAATGCTAGAGAACCTATTAGAAGCCAAACGGGACAACCACGGCCCCGGCGGATGCAAGGTCGCCAAACTGTTCGAAAAAATCGAAACCAAGGATGCAGACATTCTGTCCAACGTCCTCGAAAACGAAGACAACTACTCCACGCTAGGAATCTTCAAAGGGCTACGTGAGTCTGGCATAGATGTCGGTTACGGGAGCCTTCACCGGCACCGTAAACACTTGTGCTCATGTTGGAGGCCTAATGCTTGACAACCTGCAATCCGCAGCACAAGTGAAATCGAAACCTAAAGTGGTTCCCGCTATCGAGTTTGATGGTCAAGAAGGTACCGCTGTAACACCGGGTTACGATGCTGAGCCGGAAAACTTTGACGAGTTCCTCATCGACGCCGGCCTCGACCCGTCCGATATCGAAGTGATCCCACCCGTTCGCACCTCGAGGTGGCAACAGCAGAAAGACGGCGACCTCGTTTGGCTCACCTCCTACCGTTTCACCTTTAGACGCCGCAAAGGTGAGATAGACCTACCACTTGTCATGGCTAACGCTCGCAAGAAAGCGAAAAAGCCGACACCCAAGGCCACCAATGACACCGCCCTAGTGGTGCTCTGGTCAGACCTACAGTTAGGCAAGGTAGATGTCCGAGGCGGCACACCTGAACTGTTGGAACGTATCGAGCTGACTAAGGCACGTTTGTGGGACATTGTGAGGCGTGAGAAGCCGTCACAGGTTATCTTCGCAGACCTAGGCGATGTCGTGGAAGGATTCGACTCTGCGGCCTCAGATCAACAGTGGCAGTCCAACGACCTCAGCATCATGGAACAAGTGGACCTGGCCACTTCCCTCGCGTGGGAGCACATCCGGTGGATGGCCGAGAAGGTGCCACAGGTCAAATATGCCAGCGTAGGAAGTAACCATTGTCAGTGGCGCAAGAATGGAAAGCCGGTAGGGAAGACTACAGACGACTGGGGAGTGTTCATCGGGCGACAGTTGGCACGCCTCGCCAGCGAAACCGGACACGACAACATTAGATTCCTGGAACCACAACCACACCATGAGTCACTCGCTGTAGATGTGTTCGATGACGGGTTCCACATCCTCGGTATCGTCCACGGCCACCAGGTAGCACGCCCTGACAGGATGCCGACATGGTGGCGACAACAAGCCTTCGGTGCCCAACCCGTAGCAGATGCTTCCATCCTCGTACACGGACATTTCCACCACCTCCGCATCCTCGAAATGGGCAGTGTGGATCGTGGTGAAAATCCGGCATCACGGTTCCTCATCCAAGCCCCCACCATGGACAACGGCTCCAGTTGGTTCCGCAAATTCTCTGGGGAAGATTCACAACCAGGCTTAGCCGTATTCACCCTGGAACGCGGCACAGACTTCACCGGCACAGTCCACAAAATATAGAGAAAGGTAACCCATCATGAACAACGAACACGTCCTCACACGTTTGGCACAACACCGTGACCGTATGGCAGAAGCCGGACTCGGTGCCCTACAGTCAGCAAGATTCGACCGCACCAAGAACGACATCATCACACGGGAAATCGAAACCTACTGGCAGGACATGAACCAATACTTCGACCAAGAACATGACGGGTAGATTTAATAAGCCCTGCCTACGGTGTGGAACCCTCACCCGCAACCCCACCTACTGCGACACACACAAACCAATCAAGGAAGACACACCACAAAGAAAAGCCGTCAAGAGCCGCCAATACAACAGCGACTTCAGAAAGCTAGCCAAACAAGTCAGAGACAACGCCACACACTGTTGGATATGCGGAGGAGGCCCACGCCCTAACGATCCTTGGCAAGCCGACCACGTAGTACCGGGGGACCTGACGGGTGGTCTTCTTCCAGCACACAGAAGCTGCAACGCCTCCAGAGGCAACCGACCGGCCAGGTAGGGGGGCTATCACCCCCAAGGGTGGGTAAAACATCATAAACGAGCGAACCTACACCCCTCAGCCTAGCCTTTTTTTTATACCCGCAGTTGGGACCCTTTGGGGGTACACTGGTGGTCATGGTTAATCCGGCTGTTCCTGTTGAGAAAAAACGTTTGTTGGGTAATCCGGGGAAGCGGGCTATGCCTGGTGACGATGTGGTGTTGTTGGAGGCTGGGCAGGTGGATGCGCCGGAGGGTTTGGGTAAGGCTGGGCTTCGCCTTTGGGGTGCGGTGTTTGGTGAGGGTGAGTTGTGGATTAGTCCGCGCCTCGATGTGGATTTGTTGGAACGCACTTGTCGCTCGTTGGATAGGTTGGTTGTGCTCGATGGGTTGTTTGAGGATGACCCTGCTAACCGCCAAACCTTAATGAGCATTAATGAGACCGAGAAGGTACTCGCTTCACAGTTGGGGTTGCTTGGGTTTACGCCGTCGGATCGTGCTCGGTTGGGGTTGGCGGAGATTAAGCGTCAGTCGAAACTTGAGGAACTGATGGCTCGGAATGAGGCGCGGTGACGTGGCCGCCACGTTGGCTAACCCACGACGTTGAGACTACGTCGCATAAGGCTCAGTTAGCTATCGACTTTGTGGAGGTCTTTGGTGTTATCACTAAGGATTCGGTTTCGGGTCGGACGGGTTCGAAGTTGGTGTTGCGTGATTGGCAGAAAGATATTGTCCGCAACATTTACGCGACCGACGACGATGGAGGGTATAAGCGCAGACTGGCGCTAGTTGGTCTGCCGCGTAAGAATGGGAAGTCCGCGCTCGCTTCACACCTAGCGGTATTCGATTTGTTCTTCGGCCCTAAAGGTGGTGAGACTTATTCGGTCGCTGCCACTAGGGACCAGGCGCGCATTGTGTTTGGTGAGGCTAAAAAGATTATCGAGTTTAACGAGGATTTGCGAAATAATGCGAAGCTGTATCGGG
>CBFHPU010000068.1:0-3630 GCA_965657845.1 Pontimonas sp. | reverse complement strand
GACCTTGACCCTGAGGCCGAACGGCGCCTCTCGGCACTGATTAAGGCCGAAACGGGCAGTGACTTTGTGTTTGTCACCGACTACGACACCACAATTCGGCCGTTCTACCACATGCGACACGACGACAACCCAGCACTGACCAAGTCGTACGACCTGCTCTACAACGGCACAGAAATTGCCACCGGTGCTCAGCGTGAGCACCGGATTGATGTGTTGGAAAAACAAGCACAAGCCAAAGGCATGTCCTTGGAGGACCTCGAGCACTACCTCGACTTCTTCCGTTACGGGGTCCCACCGCACGGTGGGTTTGGCATGGGACTCGCTCGAGTCATCATGTTGATGTTGGAACAAACCAGCATTCGGGAGACCACGTATCTTTTCAGAGGACCCAACCGCCTGCTGCCCTAGTACGACTTTCCTAATGGCCGACTTCAGCCGGGCTCCTCATGGCGGCAGGAAACCGGGATTGGCCGGTAGCCCAGTTTTCTCAATCATCGATGGGACCTTGTCCCTCCGACCTGGGCTGGCTACTTCTGGGGAAGCATGCGAACTGCTAAGGACAATCGGGACGGCAACACCGGCACGGTGTTGCCGCTTATTAACTTCTGGTGAGGACCCGAGTCGCCGGTCTTCGAACTCTTCGACCCATAGCTCAAGCACTCAAGAAGGACTCGGGGTCTTAGCCAAACTGCTGCCCAGCTCGCGTGGGGAAACCCCTGTAGTGGGCCGGGCACCCCACGAGGAAATTCTCGACCACGAAAAACCCAGGAGAACGGCAAATCGGTGGGTGAGGTTCCAGGCTGTGACTAACGCAAACCGAAGAAACGCGGAATACTGCCCAAGGTGCGTGTCTGCAAACTCCTTTTCCGGCCGGATGTAAGTCACCTGTTCGACCCCGCGGTCGTAGCAGGTCACATGCGGCAACTGGGTGTGCGTCGACTCCACCGGGATGGTAACCGAGGGAACCGCTGGAGTCTTCCGAAACCGAAACCACAACCGTTCCATCAGAAGAAACCGTTGCCGGTCCTCCGTCAGGGGCTCCACGGAATTCTGAAGCCGGCGCTGTGCCCGAATCACAGCAAGTTTCAGATTCGTCAACGGCCGGAGCCTCTTCGGGAGGATTGTGCCTCGCAACAGGTTCTCTACGTCGGTCAAGGCACGATTCCAGGGAATGAGCACTTCACTAAAGAGAAGATCCACAACTCGTTCTCGAAGCGGTGCTTTACTCAACGGGCTTGACGTCAAATACCGATGAGCGTGGAGCCCGTATCTGAGCGCTCGTGCCAACAACGCCGGAAAGGTCTCCGGGTTGGCATGCTGAGCGACAATATCCACATGGCGCACTACGGCTAAACCGGGCTCGTAAGAGTGGAGCTTCTGGAGCAAATCCCAGTCCTCACCCGCAGCGGCGGGAAAACTTTCATCGAAACCGCCAACGGCCCAGAATAATTCGCTCCGAATGGCGAAAACTGCCGAAGGGAAAAAGACTCTTCCCCCGATGTTCCTCACCCTTAACGCCTCGTACGAGAAAAAGTCGGAGTATGCATTGACGTGTCTACCCGTTAACCGAACAGTGCCGACGTGCCAACTGCTATCGGTCACCAACCGGTCAACAAGTAACGCGGCACCATGGGCATCAAAAAGTACATCACTATCCACGAAAACAAGGACTTCGGCGCTCGCGAGCTTCGCCCCACGGTTGCGTGCAGTCGCCGGACCTTGAGGGGCAGGCGAATCGCTGAAAGCGATTGTGACCTCAGGAGGGAAAGCATTGGCCAGTAGAATCTCTGAATCCCGCAGGTGGCTTCGGTCGAGAGCAACAATTGTTTCGCTCCTCCCCCGACCCAGTAAGGATAAGGCGCAGACCAAGTTAAGAAGGTTTGCGGTGAGGGCATCGGCGGGAACGATAAAGGATGCTTTCACGCTAATTTCCTGTCTTTCATAATCTGTTTCAAAGGCGCCGACCATGGTTCGTAAAACGCCGTCACGGCAGCAAGACCTTCCCGTGTCCGCGCAGTGGGTGGCAGATGGGGGAACCGGCGATAGTTGCCACCTTTCTTATTGATGCGCGGAAATTGGGCGTCATGAAAATGAGAGGCGGGAACCTCCAAGAATTTCGCCAAAGCGTCCATTTCTTCAGGGAAAGTGTGCGCGTTTTGGAGAAGCTCAAGCGATGTGAGGAAAACCCGATCATGCCCGAACAGTCGATAAGCCATTTGTATCGGGGGTACGAAAATGCCCTTGGCGAGAAGGCTGTTGAGCCAGGACCCCTTGCGGGAAAAGTGGGCTTCCTCAAAGGCAGCCAAATCACCAAGATCGGCCTGGATTATCCCTTCTTGTTTTCCGTGGTCCAAGGCGGAGTAAAAGCGATCGATTGGGTTGCGAACAACCATCAGAACCTTAATATCTGGGAACATCAACCTGATATTGGCTAAAGCGACCGGACGGAACGAGTAATCCGGTGTGAATTCCCATGGCTCTCCCGAGCCCAACCTGGTGGGACCTAATCGCCGCAAGTAATCTGCTTTGTCCTTCGCTGAGGCGACCCTGTGGGCTGGAACGGCGTGTAATTCCTTTCTTCCCTTCGAGGGCCCTGCAGGCCCTTGGAACCACGGCACAGCCCTCGTGATCAGCCCAAAAAGCGAACTCGAGCCACATTTTTGGAATCCGACACCAATCACCCGCGGCGCTATATTTTTCGAAGCAAAAATGGGATTGACCTGTCTGCTTGAGGAAACTCAGCTGGGCCTTAAAGGCACCTACGGTTACAAAGTCCGTTAATCTGAAATAGAAGAGATTTCAATTTAGCAAACAGTGACAGATTCCCCTAATTACCGTCGCCCCGGGTCTCTTGTGCGGTTGTGTCGCCAGACCTTCGGCCGAACCCGGGCCTACCAGACTCGAGGACTCAGCGGTCGAATCACATGCGACGCGACGACAACCCAGTACTGACCATGTCATACGGCCTGCTCTACAACGGCGCGGAAATAGCCACCGGTGCTCAACGTGAGCGCGAGGTTAATGTCTCGGAAGCCCAAAGCCGAGAAAAAACAATTCTTTGAAAGGCCTCGAGCATTGCCTCGATTTCTTCCGCCAACCCCCTCATGTACACCCGGTGGCTTCGGTGCGGGGGACCCGCCATAGTCATCATGTCGATGTGGGGCCAGGCGCGTATCCGTCACACAACGTATCTGTCTCGAGGCCCGAACCGTTTCATGCCTTAAGTCGACACCGGTGAACCTCAGTTTGATGAAAGTGCTCATGTCTGCTTGCTAACGAAAACCTGATGATAGACACTGGAGACAATTATCCGAGCAGTGGCCCTGAAGAATTTATGAACTCTCCGCCTAAAGTTTGGTTTCTCAGTGTCCATTTTCGCGATCCCTTTTGGGTTCATACCCAAAGGAGGTTTCTAGATCTCCACCTGGACGTTCCTCACACGAGAGTATTTGCGGTGCGTGGAATCAGTACTGAACACTTCAACAAGAATGAAAAGGTCCTCGATTTCTCTGGTAAGCACGCCGAAGGGCTTGACATGCTCGCAGAAGAATCGCTCCGGGAAGCACACGATGACGACTGGCTGATTTTCTCCGACAGCGATGCTTTCCCCATTACTCCGATCTCGCACAC
>CBFHPU010000067.1:0-3751 GCA_965657845.1 Pontimonas sp. | reverse complement strand
TCGACTGATTCCACAAACAAGCACTTGGCCGGAGTTCCCGCACCTTCGGGTAGTCGATTGGCCGCGACCTGGAATCAAACAGCGGGTCTGGGCCGAATGGGCAGAGCCTGGGTCAGCCCACCCGGTAAATGTTTGGCGCTGAGTGTTGAACTGGGACCACAGCTCACGCCTGTCGGTATCTCTGATCAGTGGCGGGGGCTGTTGCCCCTGTTGGTCGGGGCGCATCTCGCCCAGGCGCTCACCACGGTGGTCTCTGGAGTGGGAGTGAAGTGGCCAAACGACGTCCAAATTCAGGGCAAAAAAGTGGCCGGTATTTTGGGCGAGATGCCCGCACCCGGTCGGGTGATTGTGGGGGTCGGCATCAATGTGGGGTTGGGCCACGACGAGCTGCCCACAACCCACTCCACCTCTTTATTTCTCCACGAGGTAGAACAGCGTGATTCACCACACCGTGAATCAGGTCCGGAAGAGACCTTCTGTGAGGTGGTGAGAGTGTTTCTTTCAGGGTTAATGGAGTCGCTGTCGCAGGCGACCACCGCCATCCCTGGACCACTGTGGTCAATGGTGCGCGATTCTGTGTCCACCATTGGCGAGGAGGTTCGGGTGAGCTTCCCTGGCGGTCTCGAAATCATCGGTACGGCGGTGGACCTGGACCCATACGGTCGCCTTATTGTCCGCACCTCCTCTGGTGACTCCGAAGTGATTTCGGCGGCTGATATTGAACACCTGCGACCGGCGTAACCAGCGTGGTCAACTCCGAAGTGCGTGCGGGCTACGGACACTCGCCCTTGGGGCTTACTAGGCTTGTGCTGTGAGCATCCGGGTGGGGGTTGTTGGTGGCGGTCAACTTGCCCGCATGATAATCCCTGCCGCCCAAGCACTCGGTGTCGAGATTCGGGTGTTGGCCGAATCAGAAGACTCCTCTGCGGGCCTTGCGGCCACTGTTGTCGGTGACTACACGGACTGGGAAACGTTGAGCTTTTTCGCTCAAGAAGTTGATGTGTTGACGTTTGATCACGAACACGTGCCCACCCGCCTGTTGGAGCGACTGGTGGCCGATGGTGTCCAGGTTCGCCCAGGCCCTCACGCGTTGATGTTTGCTCAAGATAAAGCCCTGATGCGTGAGCGCCTGTCGACACTTGATGTGCCACTGCCCGATTGGGCTGTGGCAGCCGATACGCAGGCTGTTGAGGCGTTTCTTGCCGAGCATGATGGTGTGGCGGTGGCAAAAACACCGCGTGGTGGTTACGACGGAAAAGGTGTTCGGGTAATTACCACCCCACACGAGGTGGACGACTGGTTGGCTTCCGGGCCAGTGTTGTTGGAACAAAAAGTCGAGTTTGCGCGAGAGCTTGCCCAACTGGTCGCCAGGCGACCACAGGGAGATTCGGTGACATTCCCCGTCGTCCAAACTCTCCAAAAAGATGGGGTGTGTGCCGAAGTGGTGGCCCCCGCCCCCAATACTTCTTCCGACCTGGCGGCTGAGGCGGCCCGCATTGGTCAGGTCATCGCTGAAGCTCTCGATGTCACCGGAGTGTTGGCGGTCGAAATGTTTGAGACGGCCTCTGGGCAATTACTGGTCAACGAATTGGCGATGCGCCCCCACAACTCGGGCCACGTGTTTACCGAAGGTGCCATCACCAGCCAGTTTGAGGCGCACCTCCGGGCAGTGTTGGATTGGCCGCTAGGGGAGACCACCCTTCGACAGCCGTGGGCGGTGATGCTGAACCTTTTTGGTGACGCGAGTAATGAGCGCATCCGTGCGGCGTTGGAGTATTCGCCACAGGTTCGACCACACGCTTACGGTAAATCCCCCAGGCCTGGCCGAAAAGCCGGGCACCTGGTGGCTTACGGTGATGATCTTGACCAGGTGACAACTCTCGCGCGAGGCGCGAGCGAAGCGGGAAGGCAACACTAATGGACCAGGCGACAGTGAGCATCATTATGGGTTCCGATTCGGATTGGCCCGTGATGCGGGAAGCCGGCGAACTGCTCAAAGAATTTAAGGTCGACGTGGAAGCCAAAGTGGTTTCCGCCCACCGCACACCCCACGACATGGTCGAATTTGCCGAGGGTGCTGCCGCCCGCGGAGTGAAAGTCATTATTGCGGGGGCTGGAGGTGCGGCCCACCTGCCCGGAATGGTCGCCTCATTGACCACACTGCCCGTGATCGGCGTCCCGGTTGCCCTGAAATATTTTGACGGGATGGACTCACTACTCTCCATCGTTCAAATGCCAAACGGCATCCCCGTTGCCACAGTGGCTGTGGGGGCGGCAAAAAATGCCGCCCTGCTGGCGGTGCGGATGTTGGCTGCTCACGATTCGGCGCTTCGCGACCGTTTAACGATTTATCAGGCCCGACTGAGAGACGACGTGCAAGCCAAAACCCTCGATTGGTTCTAAAAACCAGGTAACTACTGGTTACCGTGCACGGGCGCCTATTGTTCAGGCTTCGAGAGTTGTAGGGCGCGACCGCGCAACACTCTTTCTCGAAGGGTGAGGCCCGCGCCGATCACCGTGCGCACTGGGTAGTAGAGCGGACCCGGGTAGCGTTTCGAAATGAAGCGCAGTGCACTGTGGTGGTGAGCCTGTTGCATCAAGTCGTGATTACTTTTGGTGGAATGGCCGCCTTGATGGATGGCTGTAGCTCCGGGGACATACATGTTGGTGTAGCCGGCTTCTGAAAGCCTCCAACCCAAGTCGACGTCTTCAAAAAACATGAAGTAGCCCTCATCGAACCCTCCGATGGTGACAAAGGCTTCTCGTCGAAGCAGCAGGAACGACCCGGAAAGCCAGCCCGACTCCCTCGTGTCATTTCCCCGGTAATCACCGCGGTAGGCAATCGTCCACGGGTTGTGTGGCCACGCCACGCCCAAAAGGGCGTGGCCGATACCGACACCCAGTGTGGGCAGTGCTCGTGCTGAGGGATAAAGCGAACCGTCTTCGTTGGAAATCGCGGGACCCAGTGCCCCGACATCCGGGTGGGATTGGGCTTCTGTCAAGAGGACCTCGATGGTGTCCGGGGTGACCACAATGTCTGGGTTACACACCACCACCCAGTCGCACTCGTCCGGCAGCGCCGCCACACCAATGTTCGCGCCACTGCCATAGCCGGGGTTTTCGGGACGGTGAATCACCTCGAGTGATGCCAGCCACGGCGTATCGGGTGGGGTGAGCACCGTGGGGGAATTATCAACAACGACCACCGCACCTGGAAGAACTGTGGAGTGCTTCAACGATTCAAGAAAAGTGCCCAACACGTCGCTGGACTGGTAGGTGACGACCACAAGCCCCAGAGTCATGATGCAGCCCCTGTATGGGGTGTAGGAGCAGCGGCAAAGCCGGGAAAAACGTCGGGAAATGCGTCCTGGAGGGCCTCCTGCCACGGCCTCGGTGTCGCCAGACCTGCGTGACTCCAGGCGTCGTGGCCCAGCACTGACCATGCGGGTCGTGGTGCGGGTCTGACAAACGCCTCAGAAGTGGTGGGCTGGATCCGCTCTGGATCGAGCCCTGCAAGACGAAAGACTTCTTTCGCAAAATCGCACCAACTGGTGCGCCCCGAATTGGTGCCGTGGAAAATTCCGGAGCGAATGTCTGACTCAATCAGGGTGCGAATCATCTGGGCTAAATCTCGAGACCAGGTCGGTTGGCCGACCTGGTCGGTCACGACACTCAACGTGTCGTGTGTTTTCGATAACTCCAGCATGGTTCCCGGGAAATGTTTTCCGTGTTGCCCATACAACCAAGCGGT
>CBFHPU010000066.1:0-3783 GCA_965657845.1 Pontimonas sp. | reverse complement strand
AGAGTGCTTGGGCGGTCGCAGAGTCGGTCAGCAGTGTGGTGATGTAACCGCTGTGCGCTGCTGCGCTGATGACCTTGATTTTTGACGCCCCGTACGCGATGGCGATGGTTTGCGGGATGTTTTTGAGCTGTTGGATATCGACGCCAATGACTCGGGATGAAAACTCCGTGGATACGGGCACGCCTTTTTCGTCAATGAAGATTCCGGCAACATCACCCACTGCGCCGAGACCGGCCAGTTGTGCGGTGTCTTGTTGGGTGATGTAGCCCGCGCCCACCAGGGCGGAGGACTCGGGTGCTAAAGCACCCAGGCCGACGAGCGCCACGTCTGCCTGTGCTGAGCGTTCGAGAACGTGTGACACGGCACTTTGTTGGCGAAGCGATTCCGCAGCAGCAACACTGTCGAGCATCAGGGGCGCGCTCAGCAGTTCGAGTTTCGCGCTGAGTTTTCTACTCGCTTTTCTCGCTAACTCCACCCCGTTCGAGGCGTCATCACTGATGCGCATCGATCCAATCATTTGGATCACACTGATGGTGGATTGTTGGGGGTTGACAAGGTGATCAACGACGTGTCCGATTGAGCGTCCCCAACAGACCCCCAAAGTGCCAGGGTTCGGTAGCGAGTCTGCGACGAGCCCTGCTCCGATACGTCCGAGGGCATCTTTGACGTTGGGCGCCAAGCGGGCATCACCGTCGACAATGATGACTTGGCTTAGTCCGAGGTGTGCGGCGAGCTGCTGCTCCCAATCCAGGCGTCTGTGAACAGGGAAGCGCACTGAAATCTCCACAAGGCCCCGGTTCATTGCCTCTTTGATCATCCGTGACACGGTGGACCGCGAAGCATGAATCAGGTGGGCAATTTCCTTCTGCTCGAGGCGTTGCACAAAATGCATATGCGCGACACGAGCGAGCTCCTGGTCGTCGCGTCGGTCAATTATTGTCTCCATCAAGTACCGCTTGCACTTTCGCCTTTTTGCCGGGCAGAAAGGCGGTGGAGGCTCGGAGCGAGAGCGTCGTAGGCAGCTCGGTATTCGTCGAACAACGGCTGGTAAGCCGCAGTGATTTCTGGATCGGGTTGGATGCGGTAATCGACGTGGACCATATTGTCGACACCCTCTTGGATGCTCGAGAAAAGCTCCGCACCTACTCCCGCCAACAGGGCTGGGCCCAAGGTCGCTGATTCAGCGACCTTGGTGACCTGGAGGGGCACCCCGGATACGTTTGCATGCATTGCGAGCCAGAACGGATTATTCACGGCTCCGCCACTGACGACCACTTCTGAGATGTTGTGGCCTTGCTCCTTGAATCGCCTCATCGTGTTTTCGCTACCGAAACAGACGGATTCAATCATTGCTCGGAAAATGTGCTCCTGCTGGTGGCTGAGAGACAGGCCAAGAATGGCCCCTCGTGAGCGGGCATCGACGTAGGGTGTTCGGTTGCCTTGGAAGTGGTCCAACACGAGCAGCCCATCTGAGCCCGGCGGTAGCTGCTCGGCTTTTGAGGTGAGTTCATTGAAGAATTCTTCGGATGCGTGGCCTCCGACCAAATGGCGGAACCAGCCCACCATCGAGCCACTAGAGGTCTGGCCACCTTCCACGGTGTACTGCCCCTCAACAACTGCGTCCGGGTAGCTGCCCCAGGTGCCCTCGCCGTGGGTGCGTTTTGCGGTTTGGAGAAGCAGCAGGTGCGAAGAACCAGTAATGAGCGCCATCGCCCCGGGATTGACGACACCCAGACCAATCTGCGCGACGAAAGCATCCGCCCCGCCCATCACAACCCGAGTTTTCGGGTCAAGCCCAAGTTCCTCGGCAGCACTGGCGGTGAGATGCCCCACCGCTGTACCCATGGGCACCACTGTGTCCGGGAGTTTGTCGACAAGATCGGCTATCCCAATGCGGGCATACAGTTCGGACGCCCAGCCGCCCTTCTCGCGGTCGTAGTAAGCCCGGATTGCGGCGGTATTGAGAGACGCCACTTTCTCTCCGCTGAGCCTCCAGGTGAGGTAGTCGGTGTATTCCGCGACCCAGCTTGTTTTCTCGTAGGTGCTGGGTTCGTTCCGGGATAGCCAAAGCGATTTGGAGGTGAGCCATTCAGCGGATGCGTGGTGTGTGCCCGAAAGCTCAAGGGAAGGCGAACCACTTGCCGCAATATCGGATGCTTCTTGCTCGGCTCGCACATCCATCCAGATAATCGCGGGTCGAATGACCCGTCCCGCGTCATCAAGACACACGACGGTGCAACTGGTGGCTCCGACAGCTATCGCGGCGATGTCACTGGGGGAGGCGTGTATTTCGTTCATCGCCTGGCGCACGCCAGCAACGGCGGCCGACCACCAGTCCTCTGGATTCTGCTCTGCCCAACCGGGCCTGAGGAAATTAGTGGGGTAAGCGTTTCTGACGTACACAAGGGGTGTCCCCGACGTGTCAAAAATTCCTACGCGCAACCCTTCGGTTCCGCCATCAAGACCAATGAGAAGAGGCCCGTGGGACATCACTGTCTCCTTTGCCTTCGCTAACGAACTGGATAGCACCAGCGTAAGGTGCACACGGCCTCCCCGTGCACAAAATTTACCAATCTCGCAATTAATTGCACGGCAAGTCGACCAAAACGCACGAAGTACTCACGCACTCCCGGGTGCACGACAAGAAGCGTGTGACACGCCAGTGCCAGATGACGGCTGTTAGGAAACCGACGCGCGAATAACAGGCAAGGGCAGTTGGGAAGCCCGCAGGGGGTTCAGGAAACTATCGGTGATGATCGAGGTAAATCGGTCAAGAGCGAATACTCTAAAGAGCGCTCGCCGGTGGAATTTGGAACTGTCGGCCACGAGGAAGGCATCCTTCGCGCTATCGAGCATCGCGCGTTGAAGTTCAATTTCGTAGCTGGTGTTACTAAACGCGCCATTGTCGCTAATGGAGTCTGCGCCGAAGATCGCGACATCAACTCGAAGCTGTTGGACCTGCTCCACCGCGGTGGGTCCCCACATGTTGGTCGATTCCGGAAGAAGCTCACCTCCGATGAACACAAGTTGAATTCCGGGACGCTTTGCCACTTCTAACCCGATTCGTAAATCGTTGGTCACGATGGTGAGCTCGGCGTGTTCTAGAGCCTTCGCCACTTCCAACGTTGTCGTGCCGCTATCAAGAAGGACGACCTGACCTTCACGGATCCGGTCAGCCATTGCGCGGCCAATCAGCCGCTTCTCTCGAATGTGAGGCGTCGGCGCATCTACATCCTCCGCAGCATGCTGTATGCGCGCGCCGCCGTAGGAGCGCTCAATGAGTTGCAGCTCGTCTAACTTGGCGAGATGGCGACGAATGGTCGACTCATCGACCCGCAACTCGTCTGCCAGGTCGCGCACCGACCGGAAACCATGTTGCTGGATCGACTCAAGGATTTGAGATTGCCGCTTCACTGCGTCCTCCTGAAGCTATCCAGATGTGGTCCCCACGATAGCGGGGAATTGGTAACATTTCGGCCACGATGCACAACTTTTGCACGAAACGTGCACGAGTGTGATTGACATCGGGCAAAACCAGACCCTACAGTGAGGACACTCTGGTCGGTAGCGGGCCAGAAGGTTAGACATCTTCGCTACGCCTTATGAACACGAAGGAGTGATCTTGAAGTTCACGAAAAAATGGACCGGACTTGCGGTCCTGGGAGCAGCAGCTCTCGTACTCTCGGGTTGCACCTCGACCGACGCCGACACGGCTGCAGTCGATGAGGGCTCGGCAGACGAGAACACCAGTGAAGAAAGCAGTGCAGCCGCGTCAGACCAGTC
>CBFHPU010000065.1:0-3892 GCA_965657845.1 Pontimonas sp. | reverse complement strand
ATGGATTTCGGAAATCCTTGCCCGTACAACCACGCAATCGAATCACGCAACTCAAACCCAGCATCCTCCACAGCCACAGCCAAACGATGCCACGTACGCGACCCACCAAACGCCAACACATGACCCCCAGGCTTCAACACGCGAAGGCACTCCGACCACACATCCACGTCGTAAGCAATGCCCGACGAGTCCCACTTTTTACCCATGAAGCCGAGCTCATACGGCGGATCCGTCACAATCGAATCGACCGAATTATCAGGCAGGCCCTTTAGGACATCCCGACAATCACCCAAAAACACACGCGCACCATCAATTTCAACAGCAGGTTTCATCACACAGGCTCCATATTCTCAACAGCCCACCGCAACCGATCCTCAATAATTGGCAAATACTCCTCTAACTTTTCAATGCCAATCGAATTGCGCTTAAGGCCTGTAGCCGCCACTAACGAGGTGCCCGAGCCAACAAAAGGATCTAGCACCACATCACCTGGAACGGTAAAAAGTTTTACAAACCACTCCGGAAGCCCTACAGGGAACACAGCGCTATGTGCCCGATTTGTAGTCTCAGTTGCCAACGTCAACACATTGTTCGGATATACCGTTTCACGGCTGACCCAGTTGGACATATTTTTTCCGAACCCGCTACCCACTTTTGAGTTGTCTCTACGCTTATCGGTATCGCTTAGATTTTTTAGCCGAGCTTTTGCCCAATCGCCAATAGGGACACGCACCGCATCCTGATACATTTTGAATTCGCTCTGCTTATTAAACTGAAGAAGTCTTTCCCAGCCGTCCCTGAAGCGATTCGGCCACTTTCCAGGAAAACTGTTTTTCTTATTCCAAATATACTCCTCAGTCCACCTCCAACCCATTCGTCTCATTTCAAGAATTAGCTCAATCACATAAGTGTGCCTCTCTCCTGAGACCGTTTTTTCCTTTATGTTAAGCACAAAAGTGCCGTCATTCTTGAGGACTCGAAAGAGCTCAGCTGCGATTGGCATAAACCAATCAACGTAGTCACTGGGCTTAATTCCGCCGTAGGTAGTTGCTCTCTGATCTGCGTACGGAGGAGAGGTGACAATCAAGTCAACACTGTTATCCGGCAGGCCCTTTAGTACATCTCGACAATCACCCAAAAAGACACGCGCACCATCAACCACAATCTTCGGTTCCATCACTCCGACTCTCTACTAAATACCGCTTCGGGAACATCCCAACCAATTTCTGCCGCCGCCCTCCGAGCCGACTCGTCCAACTCATCCGGCGACATCTGCCGCCACATCGCATTACCCTTCACAGTCTCCCCAGCCCTCACAGTGGTCGGCCACGGATTCTCTTTAGCCAACGCAATATAAAAAGCCTCTAGTTGGGCATAGTTTGACGGCTTCATTCGGTCAACGCCTTAGCCTCATCATCCCAACGGGCACAATCCTCCGCAGTACACGCAAAATGTTCCCCGATCTGATGCAAATCCTTAACCCACTGATTCGGTTTAGGCTGACTGGCCTCACGGCGCAACACATCCCACACACCTTTAGCCGTTAGGAACCCTTTATCGGATTCCTTATACGCCGGAATAATCGCCGCCTTCACCTGATCGAACGAAAAGTTGCGGAACATTTCCAACCACATTTCGACCTGCATTTCATCCGCACTGCGACCGTCCAACGCTGAAACCATCGTCAACACTTTGACCGTTTCTTCCCGGTTCATCCGTCTATCCCTTTCAACATTCCACCAAAGTCCGGCCCAACGCCAATCCCTTTAGTGATAAGTTCCTGTTCGTCCCTGGCACGTGCGCCGTGTATCAGTTGCGCTGTCCGCTCAGCAGCCGTCGGCTTCCGATCCACATGCTTCGCCGGATAAGGGTCATCATCCCACCGGCCCTGATTAAGCCAAGTAGCCGGATTAGGGATGAACTGTTCAGCTGGCAGGTTAGGGTCATTAGCAAGTGCGCGAACGCCATCCATCACCTTATCCAGCCCCACCGCTTTCACGGCTTTTTCAAACGAAGCCTTAGCGGCTTGTTTTCCAGTTCGTCTCGGATAAATAGACCAGAAAATCTCAAACTCATTAGTTAATTGGTTCTTATTCACTGGTTCTAGTTCAGTGGTTCTAGTTAGTGGGACACCCGTGTCCCTAGGTAGCCCCACTGGTGTCCCTACCCCCGCGACACCAGTGTCCCTAGGTGGCGACATCTGTGGGGGTACCCTCCGAATGGTGTAAAGGTTAGAACTGTATTCGTCGCCGTTTTTTCTCTGCTGCTTAGTGAGGGCACCAATCTCGACCAGTTCCGCAATCGCGCGATCTATCGTCTTAACGTGACAGTTCGCCCTCTTAGCCAGTGTCTCCCGTGAGGGGAACGCGGTTAGGGTCTCGCTGTCTGCATAGCCCGCAATAAGGGCGTATACGCGAATAGCCCGGTCGGAGGTCTCAGCCTCTAACAGCCATTGGGGAACGATGCTAAATCTCACATCGGTGTTGAGTTTGTCCATTTGTCTAACCTTTCTATCGGCTAGACTTGACCCCAGCCGATGCTCGCTTCATCGGTTTTCATGATGGCCGTCGCGATTCCACCCGCGGCGGTCATCTCTATTTAGTTATTAGTTATAGTCTACTACCCCGCCGGATGTCCACTCGGGTCCCCAACAAACCCCGGACCGTAAATGCTAATCATCGTAGTCTTCGCCGTCCGCTCATCCACAATCGACACGCGACCATCATCCTCCAGAAGAAACCAACCCCGGCCGGAATACCACACCGGCACCACATCCGCGAACCCCTGATCGTGAACCCACCGCGGCATCGACCACCCCAACTTCACACACAACCGATGGAAATCCGCGCTCGCCGTTTCAAGCTCATTGTGAATCATGCACATAGTGACCAAATTGTCGAACCCGTCACGCTCCGCACTACCACCCATACCCCGACCAGCCCGATGTTGCAGAGTCAAATCACCACCACAAAAACCGAACACACCCTTTGCTATACACGTCTCACCATCGCGGACAAACACTATGCGCCGTTTTTGGGCCAGGTTTAGTTTCGACTTTTTACCGATCGACATCTTCCACCTCCGCAGCAATCTTTTCGATAACCTCTTGCGCCGATTCCTCCCACTGGAACACTTTCACCAAATCGAGAAGCGTTTGCAGGTCCATGGTCACCCACCAGTCCTCCGCGCGGGTTTTCCCCACACGTTTATGGATCACCACAGGCATGGCGGTGCCGGCTTGCTCTTGCGCTTGCTTCCACCATCCCGCCAAATCCGTCCGAGTATGATTCTTCACCTCAATACTCATAGGAAAATCGGACACGATGTCCTCACCACGCTGTGTCCCGTTCCTAGCGTTCCTCGAAGTTTCAGCCTCCCAGCCGGCCCGCCTAAGTGCATGCACTACTTCCACTTCGGCAGCGTTACCCTTACGCCTAGAAGCCGACCCGCTCATTTTGGGAGCACCTCGAAAACCCACATCGACCGGCCATGAAAAAGCTCCAACACTGTCCGGGTTTCCTCTTTAACGAGTGTCCATCCGAACATGGTTTGGCGACGTAACGGGTAACGAATAATCCTTACCCGCCCGATCATCCACCGCTCAGTCATAACCCCATACTACCGAACCGGGTTCAGAATGTGGGGGACCGCCGACACGGTGTGGAATGCGTGCGAACGCCGACATTTGCAAATGTGTGCGAACGGCCACAAAACCCCTCCCAAACGCCACAGGAAGCCGTCTAAGGCCCTCAACATGCGTGGACGTGCAGGTTTACCCGAAGCCCTATAACCGTCACTGTCTTGTACAAGATGCACAACTAGGCAACTGGGCGACGACGCAACATCTGCCGCCGCTCAGGAGGCGAAAACCCACCCCACAAACCAAACGGTT
>CBFHPU010000064.1:0-4003 GCA_965657845.1 Pontimonas sp. | reverse complement strand
TCTTCTGACCTACCGGGGTTTCGCTCACACCCCAAGCCTAGACAGGCCAGAGCCTTCCCACCTCAGGGCGTGGGTGCCACGAAGCAACTAGCGTGGAGTCGTGGCCCTACGCATTGCGCACTTGTCCTTTTCCTCCTCAGGAGGGGCAGGTACTGTCGCGACCCGTTTGGCCGCAGCCCAGCGCGCACTCGGTCACGAGGCAGAAGTCTTGTCCGCAATATCTGGCACTCTTCACGCCACCCCGCTGGCAAAACCCCGCCACACACTGGCCGCTGGCCTTGACCAATACGTGGTGAAAGACCCGGCCTTCGATGCCCCCGTTTCGCTGTATCGAAATCGGCTGACCGACCTTGGATCAGCGGATTTAGAGGATATCGATGTCATTCACCTCCATTGGCCTCACGGGCTGATAGACCTCGACGAACTCGCCAGCATCGCCGGCGAGCGGATGGTGGTGTGGACACTCCACGACATGGCAGCCCTCACCGGTGGCTGCCACTACTCACTTGGCTGCGAGCGCTTCACCTCGGGTTGCGAGGCCTGCCCAGCCGTTCGGGCGCCGTGGAAAAAGGCAATTGCAAAAAGCCAACAGCGCACAGCAGAAGCCCTCTCTGCGGTGCCACGCCTTCGCCTTGCGAGCCCCAGTCAGTGGCTCGCAACCGAGGCTTCGAGGAGTAAGAGTGTTGAGGGACACGACGTCCACGTCATCCCCAATCCTCTGGCCACCGACCTCCCAGAACCAACGGATCAAAACGATGCGAAAGCCCAACTAGGAATCCCACAGGACCACACTGTGTTCATGGTGTCGGCGAGCAATCTGGAGGATCCGGTCAAAGCCGCACGGGTTGCTCTGGAAGCATTTATTGAAGCCTCATCCGGTGGGCTTAACGCAACCCTGTTGATGCTGGGCCAAGGCGCACCCGCACAGACAATCCCCAACGTTCGCGCATTGGGTTACCTTCGCGGGGGTCAGATGACGACAGCACTTTCGGCGAGCGACTACCTGGTGGTGCCCTCTTTGGCAGAGAACCAACCTCTCGCTATTTCGGAAGCACAAGCCATGGGTGTGTCACTCATTGCCCGGGATGCCACAGGCCTCCCCGAGCACACTGTCTACGACGATGATGCGAAGCTCTTTTCTCACCCCAGCGAACTGCGTGACCTTTTTGACACCCTCGCCAAAGCGAGCAGAAGTGTCAGCAGTCGCCAGAAGCTGATGGCCGCAGCCAGGGAGCGCTTTGACCCCGCTACCGCGGCTAGTCGATATCTCGCCTTGTATAGCCAGTAGCGCTGTGGGGACGAAAGACTGGCGCTCAGTAACGGTTTTGTAGGCATCCACCAACGACACGGGCCTTTCATGCGAGGTCGTAAATGAAAAGTCGGCTGCCTTGGCGGTCTAGCCTGTCAGGGTGAGTGAAAAAGTCGACGCAGATCTACTGACCACACAGGGCCGGATTGCGCAGCTTAAGGCGCGCTATCACGAAGCGGTGACCGCCAGCGGCGAAGCCGCTGTGGCAAAGCAACACGCGAAAGGCAAACAAACCGCCAGGGAACGCATTGACGCTCTACTGGATAAGGGTTCGTTTGTGGAACTCGATGAATTTGTTCGCCACCGAACCACCGCATTCGGTATGGACGACAAACGCCCCTACGGCGACTCTGTCGTGATTGGAACGGGAACAATCCACGGCCGCCAAGTCGCCGTCTACTCTCAAGACTTCACCATCTTCGGTGGCTCACTCGGCGAGGTGGCCGGCGAGAAGATCATGAAGATTATGGATCTGGCTCTGGCGACGAGGGTCCCCATCATCGGAATTCTTGATTCCGGTGGCGCACGCATTCAAGAAGGTGTGGTGGCGCTCAGTAAATATGGTGAAATTTTCAAGAGAAATACGGCAGCGTCCGGAACAATTCCACAGATTTCGATTGTCTGCGGACCCGCCGCAGGCGGTGCCGTCTATTCACCGGCACTCACCGACTTTGTCATCATGGTCGATGGCACGAGCCAAATGTTTGTCACCGGGCCAGACGTCATCAAAGCCGTCACGGGTGAAAACGTCGGCATGGAAGAACTGGGTGGCGGCTTAACCCACAACCAAAAATCGGGTGTCTCGCACTACCTCGCGAGCGATGAAGATGATGCCTTCGACTATGCCCGCGTCTTACTGTCCTACCTGCCGGACAATTTCGAGGCTGACGTTCCCGAATATTTGAGTTCAGTGGAACTAGAAATTACGGACCGGGACCGAAAACTCAACTCCCTCATTCCCGATAGCACCAACCAGCCCTACGACGTGCTTCAGGTGATCGACTTGTGTGTCGACCAGGGGTCCTTCTTAGAAGTCCAACCGCTTTTTGCCCCCAGCATGGTCATTGGTTTTGCCCGTGTGGAGGGCAGGTCGGTGGGCATCATCGCCAACCAGCCCAAACATATGGCCGGAACGCTCAACATCGATGCGGGTGAGAAAGCGGCGCGTTTCGTGCGATTCTGCGACGCCTTCCGTATTCCCATCGTCACCCTGGTGGATGTGCCCGGTTACCTCCCCGGTACCGATCAAGAGTGGACCGGCGTAATCCGCCGTGGAGCCAAACTCCTCTACGCCTACGCGGAAGCAACAGTGCCTCTGGTGACCATCATCACCCGGAAGGCCTACGGCGGTGCCTACATTGTGATGGGGTCGAAATCTCTCGGTGCCGACCTGAACTACGCGTGGCCGACTGCGGAAATTGCGGTGATGGGAGGCCAAGGGGCGGTCAACATTTTGTACCGTCAAGATCTGAAGCGCGCCGAAGAAGAAGGCAAAGATGTGAACTCGGTACGTTCGGAACTTGCGGATAGCTACACCATCAGTGTCGCAAGCCCTTTCCTCGCCGCGGAGCGCGGTGAAATTGACGGCGTTATTGAGCCCGCCGCCACACGGTCATTGATTATCAAATCGCTGCGGGCACTGAAAAGTAAAAACGTTGCCTCTCCGCGGAAAATCCACGGAAACATTCCGCTGTAAATCTGAAGTGCTGTCGACTCCTAGACTTGAGGGAGATTTCGTCGACAGTATCCAGTGGAGGTTTCGTGGTTCGCCTGCGCGTCACCTTCATCGCAATAGGCCTTGCGGTAGGAATTGGCCTGAATGTCACGGTGGCACCACAGCTCATGACACCTCGCCCACCGGTGTTTAACGGCCCCGATATTGCCGAAAACTGGGAATGGCGCTCAATGGCTATTGAGATGCACGGGTGGTGGCTGTGGGAGAAATTCCCGATGGCTCGAGTCAGCCACATTGGCTTCGACACTCCTCCAGGTAACCCCGATGCCCTACCAGTCGGTATTGAATTCGAACAGTGGAGTGACGAATTTCTTTCCACTGAGCTCGACACTTCGCTGCCTCCTCTGAATGTCAGCGAGTTGGGCATCCGATCTGAACTGCTCGAATACAGCCAGGTATACAGCAGGATTCATTGTCGCTCCAGCCAAGAAATGGTCCAACGAGACACCTGCTACTACTTCGTCGCCTGGGACCCCGAACTCCTCACCGACGACAGTCCTCACTTCATTGGCGTTGTGACCAGTCAAGAACAAGACGATGAGGAAATGGCACTGGTCGAAGAATCGCTGCTTCGAAAAATCAGCCCGATGCCCCTTGAAGACATCCTCATTCTCGATGAGGTGAGAGTGCCGTGACCCCTCCCGTAGTGGTCGATGCCCTTGTCCTCGCCCTGATGGGACTCTCCGGTGTTGGCGCCGGTTTGCTTCTTGGAGTGCGGCAATGGATACCGTTGACTTTTCTTGCGGTGGCTCTGAGCACAGTGGTGCGCACATGGTCGGCCTTTGTGATGTGGTCGTTTGATTTGCATCACCTCATCACTGACGCCTGGATTGTCGCCAGTGTGATCCTCGTTGTTGTGGGAGCCGCGCTCGGGTGGCGCCATTGGCGAATTGCCCTGTTGGCCACCAGCGCACTTGGCGCGGCATCAGTTGTGGCACTGACCACCAAGTATGTGTTGG
>CBFHPU010000063.1:0-4052 GCA_965657845.1 Pontimonas sp. | reverse complement strand
AGGGGGGAAGAACACCAAGCGTTTAGCCAGCCACCGGGGGAGTGCCTCTAAGGGGTGGTCGTAAGCGAGTTCTGCGAGGAACCTTTGCCACAGCAGGCATGGACGCCTGGTGGCCTCTCGACAGGCCGGGTCCGCCCCGCAGCGCTGCCACACCTTCGACACCATCGGCAGCGGCCTGGGCAGGTGTGTCAACAGTTCGGTGATTTCGTCATCCACAATGCCGGGAAAGAGCTCCCGGTGGAGGGTGAGTACCCCTGCGGTCAGTCGGCCAAGGGCCGGACTGAGTGGTGGCAGGGGTGCCTGCAGTGCGAGTGGGATTAACCGGTGAACATCGACCATGGCACGCAGTTGGGAAAAGCGGTCATAGTAGGCGTGGAAGCACGCCATGGCCAGTGCGTCCCCCGCTGCCGCGGTGGGAACCTCCACTCCACCGACCTCGACGGTGGTGGCGCGTTGGAACAGTTCGCGCGGTGTGGCAAAAAGGTGTCGTGGGGGACTAATGCGCCAGTGCACGTCCACCCCGACCGGTCGGCCGGTGTAGGCCACTTCACGATCGATTGCGGTGAGGAACTTCCAACTTCCCCGGTGATCGAGAGGGGGCATTTGCTGGGCCAGCCGGTACCCCAGGTCGTGAAGGACCCGATCAACCCGGGGGATATCTTCTGGTTGCACCAACACGTCCACATCACCCGCACCCCTGGAGGACACCCCACCCTGAAGGGCCCCCAATGCTGCGCCCTTATAGATGAGGTGGTCGATGTGGGCGTCGGTCAGCGCGCTGGAAAGTGACGCGCTCTGGGTGATGAGCAGGGAGGCAGCGACCAGGTGGGAGGCCACGTCGGCCTCCAGCTCTTCTGCCAGCTGCGCGCTCAGACCAAGCTGCTCTCTGGCGCGCAGAATGACCAAAGAGATGCGCTGCTGTTTCACCTGCTGTGCGGTGAGCTCTGGAGCAGAAGCATCGGTAATCGTGACACCCGATTCGTGCGCGAGGGCGAGTCGCAGACCTGCGACCAGGTTGGCTCTCGCGTTGTCTCTGTCCCTGCCACTGTCTGCGCCCTTGGCGCTGTGGCTGTGGCTGGGACGGGAGGCTGGTGTGTGCATGGTGAGGTGAGGGTCAAGCGGCTCTTCGTTGAGCTTAGGCGCTCGGATGGTCGCACATGAGCGCACCGTGTTGCGGGGGGCATGGGGTTTTTGCGCAACGTGCCCTGGTACAGGCGCACCTTGTCCGGCAGGCTGGAGTTACTGGCGCTGGTGAGGGAGGGAAATGTTCGAGGACGATTGGACGTGGCGTGGACCGCAATGGATGGCGCGACTGCAGGTCACGCTCGATGATGTGGCCACCCCGATTCAGCGCACCCTAGAGGTGGATGCCACGCTGTCCGCCTTCGATTTACATTCCGTGCTGCAAGTGGCATTTGGGTGGAATGACTCACACCTGCACGAGTTTCGGCCAGGGACTTCCACCAGGCCCGTGGAATGGCAAGGCGATGCCCACGTCGTGGAACTGGTGGTGACAGACACCCAAGACTTAGAGCGCGATTACGGGTGGTGGATTGAAGCCCTCGATGAACACGAGGTGAGCGTTGGGCAACTACTGGCCATTGGACGCTCATCAGCGGAATACGCCTACGACTTTGGCGACAATTGGCGCCACTCCATTCACCTGGTGGAAGCCTTTGAGCCCTCCCGCGAAATGCCTCGAGCGCGAATCGTTTCCGCGCTCGGAGCCTCACCGCTCGATGACGTCGGGTCCACCCCAGGGTTGCAAGAGCTTCACCAGGATCTCTCCCAGCCCGACGGCCCCCATCACGCTGACGCCTGGGACGAGGTGCGCTTTCGTCTCACCGAGTACTCGTTGGGTTATGACGTTTCCGCAAAAAAGCTCTCGACGGGCCCATTGGCTGCTGATCGGTTGAACGAGGCACTACTTCGCCAGTTTGGGTTGATGGTTCCTGAGTTCGGGGACTAACCGGGCGGCCACTAGACCACGTCTCGGGGTGCCAGTAGGACTGGTCTCTGCGGGCTGAACATTTCGGGTCCTTCCGACGCGGGCGAGCCGCATGCGTGGAGCGCGGCCGCCCCTGTCGGCCGTTGCCCTCATTCGTCGAATCAGACTGACGACTATGTGTCGGAAGAGAGTGGAGTGGGGATAACTCGTGCAACAATGTAACGTGACGCGTTACGTTTTGCGCGTGATGTGTTCTTTTGGGACTGCCGCGACAGAAAAGGTGTTTTATGGTCAATGCCCATCACGATGGCATCCAAGGCTTTGTCTCGCTGCGTCGCAGCGGCTGACGGTGTTAGAGGCAGCCGATGCCCTGTCCGATCTCCACGCCACGAGAGGGCTTGCTGTTGAGAAATTGCGAGGGAATCACTTGGGCATGTGGAGTATTCGAATAAACAGACAGTGGCGCATTATTTTTCGTTGGGGTCCAGACGGGCCGGAGGAGGTTCAAATCATTGACTATCACTGACAGTTCCCGGACGCTGATTCCTCGAGACCGCCAGCAGCCGATGGCTGCCGCAGCTGCGCCCGGAGACATCTTGTTGAAGGACTTCCTGCGGCCGGCCAGAATCACGCAACGTGGCCTTGCCCGCGCAATTGATGTGCCCCCCATTCGCATCAGTGAAATCATTCGCGGCAAGCGGGCAATCAGCGCGGATACCGCGCTGCGCTTGGCGGCCTTTTTCTCCACCACCCCACAGTTCTGGCTGAGTCTGCAAACCAATTGGGAGTTATCTCGCACGGCCCACGCCCACAGCGAGACCTACGCTCGCATTCAGCCTCACAAGCGCTGAGAGCTGCGGGCGTCACACATGAAGCGTGTGGTGTGAGAGCGGTCGACTGCTGAGTGCTATTGCTTTTCCCTCTTTCTGTCCTTTCTTTCTTTCTTCCTCTTTCTCTTTCTCCCTTTGTTCCCCCCTTCTCGGGGTAAGGCCCTTTTTTGCGTACAGCTCACGCCAAGGCTTTACACAACCCATTCGGTGCTAATCCACAACGCTTATGCATCGGGTAAACAGCCGGTAAACATCTGGGCTTTCTACTGTGAGAAATGCGCCACCCGGACACCCTCCAGGTGGCGTTCGCATCACTTCTGAACACAATCACGGAGGTAACACATGAAGAAAAGCCTGATGGCTGCACTTGCAGCAGCCACCCTGGTGCTCTCGGGCTGCGCAGCAGCTGACGAAGAGGTCGCACCAGAAATGGAAGAAACCGTTGAAGAGACGGTTGAAGAGACCGAAGCGGTCGAAGAAGAAGTAGAGCCCGCACCGGAGCCTGAGGCCGGCGACATCGTCGCCGTGGCGTCTGAAGCAGGTTCATTCACCACTCTCGTCGCCGCCGTTGAGGCTGCCGGACTGGTGGAAACTCTTCAGGGCGAGGGCCCGTTCACGGTCTTCGCACCGACCGATGAGGCTTTCGCTGCTCTCCCCGAAGGTGTGCTTGACGCACTCCTCCTGGAAGAGAACCTCGAAGTTCTCCAGCAGATCCTCACCTACCACGTTGTGGCCGGGGAAGTTCTCGCTGCCGACGTCACCACCGGTGATGTCGCCACTGTTGAAGGCTCCACCATCGCTATTGAAGTTGGCGACCAGGTGACCCTGAACGGCACCGCCACGGTAGTGACCACTGACGTGGAAGCCTCTAACGGTGTCATCCACGTGATCGACCAGGTCATCCTGCCAGAAGGCGTGGACCCCGCAGCACTCGTCGAGTAAGTAATCGACTCGTGAAAGGGTCGGTGGCTTTTGCCACCGGCCCTTTTTCGTGCCCCACTTACCCCCGTGACTTACACGACTTACACTTTTGCGATGACCAATCCCTGCACGGTGGTGGTGACTCTGGAGCCCTTGCCCGGTTGTGCTGATCAGGTGGAAGCTGTGGTGGCCAGCGAGCTTGACGAGATTCGAGGTGCTGCCGGTTGTGAGCTCTACGAGCTCTACCGCGCGGTGGATGACACTGTGGTGTTGATTGAGCGGTGGTCGACCAGGGAACACTGGCAGGCCCATTTCGACGAGCCCGCGATTGTTCGGCTGAAGCGAGACCTCAC
>CBFHPU010000062.1:0-4750 GCA_965657845.1 Pontimonas sp. | reverse complement strand
TTCATTCCGGGGTCTTCGCCATTAATGCGAAATTCGATGGAGTGCCCGTGGGGTGTCGGGTCGTCATAGTCAATCGTTTCGCCTTCGGCGATGCGGAACTGTTCGCGCACGAGGTCGATTCCGGTGACCTCTTCGCTAACGGGGTGTTCGACTTGGAGCCTGGTGTTCACTTCCAAGAAGGACACGGTGCCGTCTTTGCCGATCAAAAATTCGCAGGTGCCAGCGCCCTCGTAACGGGCTTCTTTCAAAATCGCTTTTGAGGAGTCGTAGAGCAGTTTTTCTTGATCCTGGGTCAAAAAGGGTGCGGGTGCTTCTTCCACCAATTTTTGGTGTCGACGCTGCAGTGAACAATCCCTGGTGGAGATGACGACCACGTTGCCGTTCTTGTCGGCCAGACACTGGGTTTCCACGTGGCGAGGTTTTTCTAAGTACTTCTCCACAAAGCATTCACCGCGACCAAACGCAGCAATCGCTTCACGGGTCGCCGAATCAAACGCCTCTTCAATGTCGGCTTCCTTGTGGACGACTTTCAAACCACGGCCACCGCCACCAAAAGCTGCCTTAATGGCGACAGGCATTCCGTGCTGGGCGACAAATTCTTTGACTTCGTCAACCCCGTTGACGGGGTTGAGTGTTCCTGGCGCAAGAGGTGCTCCCACCTTTTCGGCAATGTGGCGGGCGGTGACTTTGTCACCCAATTGGTCGATAGCTTCTGGTGAAGGGCCAATCCAAATCAGGCCGGCGTCGATGACGGTGCGGGCAAAGTCGGCATTTTCTGCCAGGAAACCGTAACCGGGGTGGATGGCGTTCGCGCCGGAGCGTTTCGCGATGGAGAGAATTTTTTCCACCACCAGGTAGGTGTCGGCACTGGTTTTACCGTTGAGGGCGTAAGCCTCGTGGGCGAGGCGCACATGCCGGGCATTACGGTCCTGGTCGGCGTAGATGGCGACAGTGCCAATACCGGCGTCCTTTGCAGCCCGGATAATACGAACAGCAATTTCTCCGCGGTTAGCGATGAGGACTTTTTGAATTCGCGCCATGACCACACAGCTTAGGGGCCTGAGAGCACCCGCCTATGGAGCCAGGCCACATATCAACCCGGGGAAACGTTGTGGCCAGCTACAACGCCTAGGGTGACCACAAATCGGTGTATGAAAAACCCAACTGCCGAACAAGGCGCCGAAGTGCCGCCACGGACAGACCCACCACCGTGTAGGGGTCACCGTCAATGGATTCAATAAAGCCGGCGCCTTTGGCATCAATGGTGAACGCCCCCGCCACTTTCAAGGGTTCACCGGTCGCAACGTAGGCATCGATCTCGTCGTCACTCACATCATTAACAAACGTGACACTGGTGTGTGTGGCAAAACCCACCTCGGCGACAATTTCGCCGTCCTGGCTGTGCAGCAGAGAGTGGCCGGAATGTAAGACACCGGTCTTGCCGCGCTGGCGGTGCCAGCGCTGCTTTGCGCGCTCTGGCGTGTGGGGTTTGCCAAAAATCTCACCGTCGACTTCGAAGAGCGAATCCCCACCCAAAATCAGGCCGGTCACACCGGCTGTGCTCGCCGCATCGAGTGCTTTCGCTCGGGCAAGAAGCTGAACCATCTCGTTCGCAGGAATGGGGCCGCTCGCCGTGGCAGCCTCAACGAGGGCTTCCTCATCGACAGCGTGATCGAGAACTGATGGCGTGATGCCGACCTGTCGCAATGTCTGGAGTCTCGCAGGACTGGTAGAGGCGAGAAACAGTTGCACGGTGTGGAGTCCTTAGGCTGGAGGGATGGCATTAGATACCGGCGACATTGTTGAACTCGAGGTTACCAAGGTCGTCCACGGTGGTGATGGTCTCGCCCGGCACGAGGGCTTCGTCATTTTCGTGCACGGTGGACTGCCCAGGGAGCGGGTCCTCGCACGGGTCTATTCGGTGAAAAAATCCCACGCGTTTGCTGACCTTATTGAGGTGTTAAGCCCAAGCATCAACCGTGTGTCACACATTTGGGCAGAAGCCGATGTCTCCAGGCCTCCAGAGGCGAGAGCCGGTGGTGCCGACTACGGTCACATCGACCTGGGCTATCAGCGTGTGTTGAAGACCGACATTCTGCGTGAAGCTCTCACCCGACACGGCGGTGTGTCAGAAGACTTTGCCGAAGGGGTGCGAGTCGAGCCGGCTGATGGCGCCCCAGATGCCTTGAGGTGGCGCACCCGAGTGAGCCTGCACGTGGATGAGAGTGGCCTCGCGGGCCCCTACGCCGAGCGCACCCATCAGGTAATTGCGGTGGACTCGCTGCCACTGGCCGCGTCATCGCTGGAGGGACTCGGTATTCACCACGGTGACTGGTCGGGGCACAAACAGATTCGGCTAGTTCAGTCCTCCACCGGGCAACCGCGCGTGATTATCGACACTCAAAAACCACAACCCCTCACCGAAAAGGTCGGTGATGATGTCTTTCACCTCAGCGACCACAGTTTTTGGCAGGTCCACCACAGCGCGGCAGAAACCCTTGATGCGCTGGTGAGTGACGCGCTAGGACAAGGCCTCACTGGTGAGGGTGGGTTCACGCCGGTTGACCCCAGTGCCCAACACCTTGACCTTTACAGCGGGGTGGGGCTTTTCGCTAAAGCGATTGGTCGCGCCTACGGCCCGGATTCGCGCATTATTGCTGTCGAGTCCGATTCCGGGGCGACTGATTTCACCACTAAAAACCTGCGACACTATCCCCACTCCGAAGTAGCCAACAGCGATGTGAAGAGGTTTCTTCAGAGCTTTACCCCTGAAGGGGCTGTCGGCACAGTGGTTCTTGATCCACCACGGACGGGAGCAAAAGCAGACGTTGTCGGCCACATCATTGCCCTTCGCCCCCAACAGGTCATCTACGTGGCATGTGATCCGGTGGCTCTAGGTCGAGACCTCAAACTCTTTCTCGATTCCGGTTATGAGTTGGTGAGTGTGAAGGGTGTTGACCTTTTTCCCCACACTCACCACATGGAAGCAGTGGCTTCGCTCGTTCCCACAGCTGTCTAAGGGGGCTATCCGCCCCGCTTTTTCGCCTGCTTTTTGGCTCGCCGCTTCGCGCGCCTCGCCTCCTGTAGGTGGCGCCACAACCCTGCCAATCCGAGGAACCGGGCGTCGCGCAGGCCAATGATTTCGGCTTCTCGCTCTTGAATGGTGCTGCGAGCGTCGAGGAGTTCTTCCGCGAGGGGTTTTAACCCAGAGGTTTTTGCGTGCCGAAGGGCTTTGCTTGCTGGGGTTTCGTGTTGTCGGTGCGGCCAATCGTGCCAGGGTGAATTTCTCACCCGCTCGTGTAGCCGGTGGACTCGAATGGGGTGTTGGCCAAGCGCAACCATGATGGACAGTTGGTCCCTGGCCGAGTAACGACAGACGTGGTGAAACCACAGTTCCGCAAAGGCCCGGACGTCTGGGGTGTTTCTGCGGGCGAATAGACCATTCCAGAGGGGGTGTTCGTCCAGGGAGCCGCTGTGGTGTGTGGAGTAGTCCTGGAGTTGTTCATTGAGGCGGTCCGCGGTGTCCTTATTCGTCGACAGGTTCGCCTCAAATTCCTTCCAGGTGCTCTCATGGGCATCGTGTTCGATGGCAGCCCAATCGGCATCCACAAGCCACTGGTCGAGAATCTCTTCGGGAAGCACTTTCAGCCGAACGGTGTTGTCCAGGTAAAGCCACTGGTCAAACTCCGCCAAGAGGTTGTGGCCCCTGATTTTGATGTCCCTTTGGGACCTTCTGGGGTCAGCCGCGAACAGGGGCTCGACGTGGATAATCTCCCAACTTGTGCTGGTTAAAGCGGGGTTATCGGTAAAACACAGGAAGCGCAGCGAGCTGGTAGCGGCCACTTCTTGTTCGAGGAGGGCTTCGTGTTTGCCAAACAATGCGGTGTAGACAACGCTGCTGGTCATTTCTCGCCTCCAGGCGTCGACTGTCGGGATGATGTGGTGCTGTGGAGCACTGCGTTGCAGTAGCTCTCCCACAACTGGGCTTGTGTGTCCTGGCGACTCGCAACACCTTCGCGCCATTGTGCCAACACCTCTGGACGAGAGGCGTGGATGAGCGCTTCAGCGAGAGCTTCGGGGTCTTCTGCCGGCACCACCATGCCGTTGGTGCCGTGATCGATTCCTTCGGCAATGGCGCCGGCGTCGGTCGCAATCACGGGTAAGCCGAAGCGAAAACCGAGCTCTCGGACAATTGATCCCGTTCCCGAGCGGTAGGGCAGAACCAGCACATCAGCGTCGGCAAAGAGTTCGCCGAAATCTGCTTGGGCAACGTAGCCGGGCTTGATGGTGACCCGCGAGTCGAGCCCCAACCGGGCGATCTGATCAAAGTAGGGCTTGTCGTCGTCCCAAAACTCTCCGGCCACAATCAGTTCCACTGCGGGGGTCCTCGCCAAAGCTTCGAGGAGAATATCGAGCCCTTTGTAGTGGCGCACGGTGCCAAAAAAGAGCACCCTCAAAGCGGTGTGCTGATCAGCTCGTGGGTGTGTTGTGATGCCGGGGGCTTCGCCCAGTGTGGGCGGTGGTGTGTGGGGCCAGGGTGAGGGAAGAGAACACTCCACCAGCCTGTCCTGTGGCACACCAAGGCCTCTGGCGATGTCCACTGCTTCCGTACCGTGGACAATGACTCGAGTGAGGCGGCCAAGCAGCCAGCGCATCAGCAACCGGTCAAGAGGACCGGGCTCGTGGGGCAACACGTTGTGCACAATGCCCACGGTGTGAGCGGACCGGCCAAGGGCGCTAAGAAGTACAA
>CBFHPU010000061.1:0-4848 GCA_965657845.1 Pontimonas sp. | reverse complement strand
GCTCACAACATCGTCAAAAAGTTCGGCGGCGCCACCGCCGTTGACGGCGTGTCTATCGAAGTCCACCCCGGCGAAATTCACGCTGTAGTGGGTGAAAACGGTGCCGGAAAGTCGACCCTCATGCGGGTTCTCTCCGGTGTGATCCCCCACGACAGCGGCGAGGTCCTCGTCGAAGGTGCTGTTCTTGAGCCAGGCGCCCGTGAAGCCATTGATGCGGGAATCTCTTTGGTCCACCAAGAACTCTCGTTGGTCCCCGAAATGACGGTGGCGGAGAACATCATGTTGGGCTACGCGCCCACCACTTTTGGTTTCACCCGCTACGCAGAAATGAAAAAAACTGCTGCGGAAGCCCTGGATGAAATCGGTGTGTCCGTTGACCTGAACGAACGCATCTCCCGACTCTCGGTTGCCCTGCGACAGTTCGTGGAAATCGCCCGAGCAGTCGCAAGAAAACCCAAAGTACTCATCCTGGACGAGCCCACCGCCACACTGACACCCGCGGAAACCGACTACCTGTTGGAAATGCTCCAACGCCTCGCCGAACGCGGCATGGCGATTGTCTACATTTCCCACCGAATCCCCGAAGTGTTCCGCATTTCCCACACCGTCACCATCCTGCGAGACGGTAAACGAGTTTCGGTCTCCCCCATTGGTGAGACCTCGCCCGAAAAGGTTGTCGACGAAATGGTCGGTCGCGAGTTGAAAAAAGACTTGCAGGATCGCCGTATCGCGACCCCCGGTGAGATCGTCCTCAAAGCAGTCGGAATTCGGGCACCCGGAGTAAACGGTGTCGACCTTGAGGTCCGCGCGGGAGAAATTGTGGGCTTGGGCGGGCTCGTCGGAGCTGGTCGCACCGAATTGGTCCGCGCCATCATTGGTGCAGACGATCGCCTATCCGGTCACGTCACAATGACCCTCGATGGGAAGACAAAGGTCCTCACCAGCTACCAATCGGCCGTGAAAAACGGTGTCGGCTATATTCCCGAAGAGCGTCGCACGGACGGGTTGGCACTGAGCATGACGGTCAGTGAAAACATCAACCTCACGAACCGACAAGAACTCTCCACGGCCGGATTCCAACTGAAGAAGAAAATCATCACCTTCGCGCAGGAACTGGCCGACCGGGTGGGACTTCGCCCACCCGAGATTAAGCGGGAAGCAGGCCAATACAGCGGTGGAAACCAACAAAAGATTGTGTTGGCGAAATGGTTGGGCAGAAAACCCTCACTGATCGTGTTGGACGAACCCACTCGCGGTGTTGACGTGGGAGCAAAAGCCGAGATTCACCGTCTGGTGAAGGGCTTAGCGGACAACGGCACAGCCGTGCTCGTGGTGAGCTCCGACCTCCCCGAACTTTTGGAACTCTCCGACACGATTCACGTCGTTCGAGACGGACAAATCCAAGGAACCCTCAGCCAAGCAGAAGCAGACGAGAAGGCAGTGATGTCGCTGGCTTCCGGAGAAAAGATGGTGAGCGCATAGTGGCACAAGAGACGCTGACAGAGCAGATGGCGTTGGGCGAAATGCCCCCCGCCGATGACAAAGTCAAGAAATCACGCGGCGCTGCCGTCACCTGGGTCGCCGAGAATGGCATTTTCGTTTTCACCGCCATCCTTGTGCTCTTTGCGGTGCTCTTCATCGATGGTTTTGTATCCCTGCAAAACATCACTGACGTATTCCACCGGGCAGCACCCATCGGCATTGTCGCGGTCGGTATGACCTTTGTGGTCATCAGTGGAAACTATTTGGACTTATCCGTTGTCGCCCAGGTCGCCACCGCAGCGGTGATTCTCATCGCCGTGAGTAACGAATACGGCATTTTCCTCGCCGTGTTGGCCTCACTGGCTGCAGCCCTGGTGTACGGGGTCGTTAACGGAGTCGCCGTCGGATACTTCAAAGCCAACGCAGTGATTGTCACCCTGTCGACGACCTACATCGGGCTCGGAGTCCTTCGCTACTTCTCGGGTGGTTCGATTTTCTTTGGCCCGCAAGATGGCCCTATTCGCGAGTTTGGTCTCGCCAAGCTTGGTCCGGTGCCCTATTCGGCACTCGTCCTGCTCGCCATGACCATCCTGCTGTCGATCCTGCTCACTCGGACCAACTTTGGTTTCCTGGTGCGCTCGTTCGGCGTGAACGAAAAGGCCACCCGGTTGGGCGGCACCAACACCGGGTTGGTCATCATCGGGGCCTTCATTGTCACCGCCATCGCCGCCATGATCGGTGGTTTCGTCCTCGCAGCGTTTTCCAACACGGCGGTGTCCGCGATGTCGCAGGGATACGAATTCCGCGCACTGGCAGCCATCATCGTGGGGGGAACCAGCGTGTTTGGCGGAAGGGGAAGCATCTTCCGCACCCTCCTGGGCGTGATTTTTGTGAGCGTACTGACCAACATTTTGGTCCTCTCAGGAATCAGTTTTGGCTACCAGCAGGTCGCCCTCGGACTCCTCATTGTCATCGCCGTCTCCATTGACGCCATCGCCAGAAAGGTCTCCACACGATGAGCCAGACCATGCAGCTGGGTAAAGCAGCAGAAACCGGGTTCCTGGGGAACCTCCGTTCCACCCTGGCGCGGCGTACCGAGGGTCGCGGTGTCGCGCTCCTCATCGTCATCCTCGTCTTTGCAGCGCTCTTTGAGCCCCTCGTGTTCACCGCCTACCCGGTGAGTTTGGGACGTATTGCGCTCATTGGCATTGTTGCCCTGGGTCTCACCGCAGTCATCCTGATGGGTGAATTGGATCTGAGCGTCGCCAGTACGTTGGCGCTCTCCGGTGTGATTATGGCGAGCATCCCCGATCTGACCCTCGGAATTATTGCGGGGCTTCTCACGGGCTTAGTTGTCGGCGCCATCAACGCCTTCTTTGTGGCCGTCATTGGAATCAACTCGTTCATCGCCACACTCGGAAGCCTGTTCGCGCTGCGAGGCTTGGCCTTTGTCCTCTCCGATGAGGCGCCCGTAAGTTTGGCCGACAAGGACGCGGGTATCGCCTTTGGGCTTCCCCTGGTAGGCCCGATCACCCCGCGCATCATCATCTTTGTTCTCGTCTTCATCGCCATCCAGATGTTTGTGTCACGGGTGAAAGCAGGCCGCGAATTCTTCGCGGTCGGGGGCAACCGCCAGGCTGCCTACGACGCGGGAATCCCCGTAAAGCGACGCATCTTCACCGGGTTCATGATCTCCGGGTTTGTATCCTCGCTCGCCGGAGTGATCAACACTTTGGAGCGGACAACAGCTGACCCGACCGCCGGGTCGACCGTATTGCTCGCGAGTTTTGCCGCGGCAATTATCGGTGGGAACTACCTCAAAGGCGGTCGCGGATCCATCGTGGGAACACTGATTGGTGCGGCATCGCTGGGTGTACTCCAGGTGGCCCTCACCCTGTCGGGTATTCAAGTTCCCGTCCAACAGATTTTCATCGGTGCCATCCTGCTCATCGCAGTCACCACCGACCCCGCAAGTCTTCGCGCAGTTGCCGGCAGCCTGAGACAGGTCACTCGTAGCCGCGTGAAACCCTCGTCGGTCTAACCGACGGGAAACCGAACGCCCTCGGGTGTTCGTCCACTGTAAATAAGAAGAAAGAGGCACCACAATGCGAAAGTCCCGGATGTCACTGGGAATGGCGAGCCTATTCGCCGTCGCTGGTCTCACCCTCGCTGGTTGTGCTGCGGCTGAAGAGCCCGCAGTCGATGCAACCGGTGGAGAAGAGACCGCCGAAGAAACCACTGAAGAAGCAGCTGGCGGTGAGACCTTCGAGGTCTACGCACTGCTCCCCCAGGGTAACGACCAGCCATACGGCACCACCTACCTGCCCCCCATGGAGGCAAAGGCTGCTGAGCTCGGTATTAACCTGACCATCACCAACTCGGAGTACGACGCCGACAAGCAGGCCAGCGAGTGCGAAGTTGCCGTCGCTGCCCAGCCCGATGGCATCATCCTGTGGCCGGCAGTTGCGGACTCGATTCGCCCCTGCCTCGAAGCTGCTAACGCTGCCGAGATCCCCGTCTGGATCACCAACGCTGACGTGAACCCTGAAGACGCCGACCTGACGTACGGTTACTCCGGTACCGACAGCTACGGCCAGGGCGCTGCTTCAGCTGAAATGATGTGTGAACTGGCCGATGGCGCCGAAATCGGCATCATCCAGGTCAACGGTCTGACCGGTAACTCGGTGGCAACCCTCCGTGGAACTGGTTTCAGCGAAACCATTGCTGCGAACTGCCCCAACGTGAGCATCTTGGCCGAACAGCCAGGTAACTGGAACAAGGATGAGTCGCAGATTGCGGCCTCCGAAATGCTGACCGCTGTGGGCGACGAGAACGTCCAGGGCATCTACGCCGCTGACGACACGATGGTTGCCGGTGCAATTGACGCCGCCAAGGCTCGTGGCCTCGACGTCGAAGCAATGTTCATCACCTCAATCGGTAACACCTTCCTGGGTAACCCCCTGGTGGAGTCCGGTGAGCTCGATGGCACCGTGTTCCAGTCCTCCTCATGGGATGGCGAGAACGCTGTTGTAGGTATCTACAACGCCATGACCGGTGCAACCGAACTCGGACGTGACGATGAAGGTTCGGTGCTGTACATGCCCAACCCGAAGGTCACCATCGACAACTTCGATGCACCTGAGGTTGCTCCTGAGTGGTAAACCACTAATTTCACTTCGGTGAAATTGTTGTGGGTGGGGTGGTTTCCGCCCCACCCACAACACCACAGCACGACCTGCACCACCTGTACACCCAGAACATCACTCCAACCCCTACACGGACAGAAAAAATGACTGACACTCTTCCCACTGCTCAGGCTGTTGCTGTTGAGACCAACGCTTCACGTGAAGCCGCTCCAGCACCCCT
>CBFHPU010000060.1:0-5285 GCA_965657845.1 Pontimonas sp. | reverse complement strand
CGCCTTTGGTGTGCCCAGTCGGCTTCTACTGCAAAGTCTTGCGCCTGTATGACGTGGTCTACGACTCCGATACACCGTCAAACCCACCCACGCTCACCCACAGTGAGGACATTCTTCTCGCAGATGATGATGCGCGAATTGAGGGAACGGATTCGACCACCTGTTGGACTGGCGCCACTGTGGACTCCGGGACTAACGGCTGGCCGTGCGACGACCATGGGATTGCTACGGACGGCACATATCTTTACCAATCGCATCACTCTAGGGGCTACAAAGTGTGGGCCCTCCAATCGAACGCTCCGTCCTATGTCGTGTTCAATGGGGATGGGACAGAGATTCTCACTGCCGATGAAGACGCTTGTGGGGCTGCCAGTGGAGTGTCCGGGGGCTTATGTCCCATTTCTGGGCCCTACCCCTCAGGGGCAACAATGTCTAACGCAACCTATTTCACTCGTGACCATGTCAACGAGCGCTACATGATGGGTGATTTTGGTAACCCCTCCAGTGGAGTCCTTGTCACCGAATCGAGGACTCCACCGCCGGGCGGTCCCGGCGAAGTCGACGCTCCCAGCGCCCCTCGGTCAGTGTCGGCACTCGGAGGAGACCAGCAGGCGGTCATCTCCTGGTCAGCGCCTATCACGGGCACGCCAATCGTGTCCTACACGGTCACGGCCTCACCCGGGAGCGAAACGTGTGTCACGTCAGGTACGACCTGCACAATCGCCAGCCTCACCAACGGCACCGCGTACACTTTCAGCGTCGTCGCCAGAAACGTTGGCGGAGCCTCTCCTTCCGCAACGTCAAACGGGGTAACACCGCAAACACCTGGTGGCGATGACTCCGAGGAAGAGCCTCAGACGGAAACTTCCAGCTCGAAAACGCCCAGCTCAGGACTCGTGCCACCGACCATCCCCACCACACCACCCAGCGGAGGGAGAACAGCGCCCGATACCGAGACAGTTTCGGTGAGTGTGAAACCCGTCGGCCAACCGGTGCGTCGGCCGGGGAGTGTTTTTGACCCGAACGCTCCTTCTAGAGCCACTGTGGGAGGCGTCCCTACCAGTCTTCGCCAAATACCTCTGGGGCCCGATGGGGTGTCCGTGGTTGCGGGCGCTTTCCAGTTTGGCGTGAGTCTGGATCGTCGTAACGGCGGGGAAATTCGGACCGCAGCATTCTCGGACTCGCTGGAGCTTTTCATGCCGGAAGTACAGCCTGCGGGGGTGTCGGGCAAGGGGTCCTACCCCGGCTCGTTTGTGCAGTTGTGGTTACCCGGTACGGGCTCCGACTCTCGTGAGATTGCGCGTATTCCGGTTCGCTCAGACGGGACCTTTGCCTCTACTGTGAGTTTCCAGGCGGATGCGCTCCAGCAACCGGTGCCTGTTGGTCGCCAGGTGTTGCAAGTGGTGGGCTACGACGAGGACGGTAATCAAACCGTGGTGGATATGACCATCAATATTGGTCAAGGGGCACCCGCTCCTGAACCCAACCGCCAAGTGGGTGAACTTCCGGCACTAAGCGCTGGTCAATCGTTAGCCACCTCGGGTGGCATGCCACAAGAAGTCTCGGTCACCGGCATTCCTGAGGCAGGAAATGTGGTTGTCGAGGGCCCTGATTGGGTGATCAACGTCAACGCTGACCGCGACAACGGTGTGGTGGAAACTGACGAGGGCCAAGTCCTTGTGCGCCTTGACCAGTCGTCGGTGGGGACAACCTCGGGCAGTGGATTCATGGCCGGGACACTGGCCAGCGTGTGGTTGTTTTCTGAGCCGACACTGATGGCGACCGTCACCGTGGATGACAACGGCGAATTCTCTTCCGAGTTCTTGGTCGATGCCCGGTTGATTGCCCCGGGTGAGCACACCCTGCAGGTGCAAGGTGTCGGTAACGACGGGCTGTTGAAAGCCGCGAATCTTGGTGTCCTGGTCGAACAACCCGTGGTGTTGACCTCAGAGGGTGCGAGCAGTTGGTTGTTCTGGGTTGTGGGCGTGTTGTTGCTCGCGCTGATACTCATACTGTTCTTGTTACTGGCTCGCAGAAGGCGCTCGGAGCGGGCCTAACAACCGGTGCTCTGAGTGTGCATGCGGAGCCGGCACACTGTGTGTTGGGACGTGCCCTGGGTGCGCCACGTGACCCGCTGATTGACTTCCACCCAGTTACTCTTGATTGGGTCCCCACACGCCGCAAACTCTTCCGGCTTAAACTGCCTGGGTCCTTGGGGGAAGCGCAGCAAAGGACGTGCCAGTATCCTGGAAAGGTGGAATTAACTGACGAAGACAGCGAGTTCGCTGTGGAGGCTGGTCGGCGACTTGAGCAGGCCTTCGCTCTGTGTTCGTTTGCTTCTCAACTCGCGGGCAAGGCCGCCCAGTGACGACTTTCGATCCTGCTCGGATTTTTGAGACCCTCGATCGACATGGCGTGGATTACCTCACCATTGGTGCCTGGGCTGTCATCGCTCACGGATACGTTCGGGCAACGGCTGATATCGACTTCATCGCACGCCTTGACCGAGAGAATATGGTTCGCTTAGCGACGGCTCTCTCGGAGCTAAACGCCCGACTGCGAGGTGTTGATGCGGAGAAACTCGGCATCGACCCAACCGACCCACAGACTCTTGAAAACGGGGCATCTTTCACGATGGACACTGATGCGGGTCCTCTCGATTTCCTCAATGACGTTCCTGGGGCTGTCGAATACGACCAGATGCGCTCTCGGGCCCGCGAAGCGGAGGCCGGGGGCGTGTCAGTATGGGTTGTTGGCTACGAAGACCTGATCCGCATGAAAGAAGCCTCTGGACGTGAACAGGACCTTCTTGACATCGGTCAGCTTCGAGACAAACGGTCATTGGACACCTGATTCAGTCCATTCATACTGACCCGCGGAGCGTCAAATTGGTGTGCTGGGGCGCCTTCACGCGCGGGTGGTTTACCGTCAGTGCACCCGCCGATATCCCTTGTCGCTCAGCCGATGGATCAGAAAACGTCCCTGCTCCAGCCCCGCTCCCACCTCGCACTGCGTAAACGCTCAATGCCGAGAAGTGGTGGGTCGTGGGATTAGCGCCGATGAGAGGTAGGACTAAACGGCCCCCGGTGTCTGGCGCCCTTTCTCAAATCCGATCGGGGATATTTTCTGCCCCGTTCTTGAAACAGGTTTGCTGGCTTGGGGACTTAATCGGTATGACTCCGCCGCTTGAGCGCTCTGGGAGATGCCTCGTCAGCAAGAGCTGGAGCCCAAAAGAGAGTTTCCGACCATTGCGGTTTAGGCTTTCCTGAGACGTGGCCAACCACCTGGAGAGGCTGGCCACCATCAACACACCATTGGGCCCCTGCAGTGGCCAGTTGGTTTCTCAAAAACCTCAGGCTAGAGCGAGTGGACACGCCGCCGGCTGGCCACAACCAAAGCCAAACCGGCAAGGGTAGCAAGAAGCGCAGAGCCCAAAACGCCAAACCCCGTTGACATGCCAGGGCCAGTTCGAGCCAACAGCCCATTCTCTGTCGGGTATGCGGAGTCTATTTGCGCAAAGGTGCCGTCAGGGCCAATCGTGAAGGACTGAACAAGAACCAATGATTCGCCGCTGGCGCCCACCGCAGACAAGGTGAGACTAAAAGAACCGGTTGTCTGATCGGGCGGCAAATTGACCATGTGGCTGAAACGTCCTATAGAGTTCGCAGTACCAGGCTGAATAACGCGCGACGGTTCTCTCAGGATCAAAGAATAGGCCGAGCCTGGGCTTAAGCCCTCACCTTCCATTAAGACGGGAGTGCCAGCGCCCCGTTCACCGACCTGTGCCTGCACATCGAGGTGGATGGCGGGTTTCGCAACCGACTTGTCCGCCTCTGAAGAAGAACGTGACGAAGTGGAACTAGAGGAGCTTGCTGTTGAGGTGGGGGTGACCGAATTACTCGCGGTAGATGCCGCGGAAGGAAAGCCAGCATTCAAAGCCGCAACTGTGAAGGAATAGCTGGTGCCCCCTTGGAGGCCTGTCACGACACAGCTGGTGTCTGGTGGCGTCACGTCGCATGTTTGCCCATCGGGGCTCGAGAATATCCGGTAGGTACTTACCGTCTCTCCACTGGAGTTTGGCGTTATTGTGACCGTCGCCTGCTCCTCCCCGGCTGTCGCGGTGGGTGCTTGCGGGACATCGGGACTGTCGGGAAGAGGCGCCGTGATGGTCGCCTCGACGTTACCTTGGAGGGCGCCGTTCTGCGAGTTTGTTTGGATGTTGTCAATCCGTAAGTAGGGTTCGAAACCTGTTGTGTCTCCAGGCATTGTGAAAGCCCCCGCCACCATTTTGACGGTAACGACGTCGCCTAACTCAGGCCCTGGCGCATTAATGTCGGTGTAGTCTAGTCGGACCATATAGCCCGACGCGTACTTCGTGACTGAGAAGGGTTGGTGGTAGGACTCGCCGTTAATATCGATAATTATTTGGTCGTCGCACGACCCGGCAGAGCAGTCGTCGTTTCCTCCCCATTGAAGACCGTCAGTTGACTGTGGGTCGACGTACGTAATGGGGTCCGTATTTTGGTTCCAAAAACCTACCCAAATCTGTTTTGCAGAGGTGGTGTCTGGAACGGGAACACTCAGAGTCCCACTAAATGAAATCGCGGGTGTCGATTGTCCCGCTGGCGGAAGGGTTCCGACAGCGGATGCGGGGAGTTGGGCGAGGGCGACCACCATAATCGCGAGGCCCCCTCCCAGGGTGGCCATCTTAGAAATTGTCAATCTGGACCCCCCTCAACTCGAATCTCAAAATGCCCACAAAGCGCTATGGCTCCAGCCTCCGCATCTTGTCACAATTGCTGGTGCTCCCTTTGTTGAACAAACAAAATGGCGAACCTTTAATCGAAATTGTCACCCTAGGGAGACAGATTTTGCGTTCCTGGGCGCGACTTCGCAGCGGTGACCGCGATTTTGCTGTTTAGCCAGTGGTCACCACAGCCGTGTCTCGCGTGCAGAAACCCAGTGAGTTTGATGCAGATTCTGGCGCCAGATTTATTGTTGCACCGCTTTCGAGGGGTTTCTGAATAGCGTGGCTGGCTCGGTGCGCGCCGGGGACATCACACTGCATGGGCCGGAGATGCACAAAATCCTAGGAAACCGTTGACGCGGTGGGTCACTATGGCAAACCAGGTCGAAGCATCTGCAAAGGACATGGACCAGGGGGCTGGGCTTGTGTCCTCTGGCTCTCGTCGCTCAGGAGATTAAGCAGAAGACTCTACGGGTACAGACCCCGCCCCCACATCGCCCTTTTTAAAGGGTAGCCGGGGGAGACGTGGTGGGTCGTG
>CBFHPU010000059.1:0-5550 GCA_965657845.1 Pontimonas sp. | reverse complement strand
GGTCGGCAGTGTGAACCACCTCGAGCCCTACCTCGTCACCACCCAAGAGGTGACCCCCGGGCAACGACTGGCTGATGTCTCGACCCAGACGGTGTATTTAGGCACCCCGTCAGGCAACCCTGGCCTACTCACCCCCGAATCCTTGGACACATCAGGGGCACTGATTGCTGAAACCACTCTTCCCAGTGGCAGTGTCCTGATTGAGGGGCACTTCGTCGAACCGGCCCCCTCGGATCAGAGCGCCCTGAGTGTTCAGGTCAGCAGTGGCGGTGCCGGTTGGCTCACCACAGGCCATTACGTCGATGTGTGGATTAGTGCGCCCATGGAAAACCAGCAATTTGCAGTCCCGGTTGTGGCTGCACCTGCTGCCCGGATTGTGGCAATCCGGGCAGAGGAAGGTTTTGCGGCAAACCCAGAAGTGGTGCGAGTGGATTTGGCGATTACCACTCGCGATCTGCCGGCGATGGTGCACGCTCTGGCAAACGGTTTTGATATCCAATTGAGCCCCGCGGTGGACCCCCGCCTGGTAGTAACCGGGGAAAACTGATGCGCACCGGTTTCCTCCTCGACGATGCCCACTGGTTTGTCGTCCAACAGGGGCTCCCGGAAGGTCTAGTCGACACCCAATGGGTAAGCGGTGACCCCCGTGAGGCCACAGAGTTTGTTTCCGTGGGTGGCCTCGATCTTGTCGTCGTCGAAGCGAGTGAAAAATTCTTGTCTGCGGAACTTGTTCAGGCAGCAGACCGGGGTGGAATCATCTTGGCTGCTCTGATTACCCATCAGGGTGCAGAACAGTGGGCTGACCAACGCGGTGTGGGCCACCGGCTCTACCAACCAGAAGACCTTCTCGCGCTGGTCACGGGTAAGGCGCGCGTGCCGGAAGTGAAAGCTGAGCCAGATGTGACTAGCGGTTCAACACAGGCTGCTGACCCTGTAGGGGCCCCACCTCAGTTGACCACTCAGGGAACACTCACCGTGTTCTGGGGACCACACGGCGCCCCCGGGGCCACCACGCTGTGTGTGAGTACTGCCAGTGTGTTGGCCAGGCAGGGGCTCTCGGTGTGTGTTGTTGATGCGGACGCCAGAGGTGGGGTGATCTCACCCGCCTTAGGGGTGTTAGACCCTATCCCCGGCTTTCTTGCCGCGATTCGTTTGGCGGGAAAGGGAGAGTTAAACGCTCAACACATCCAACGCCTGGTCTCTCGATACCTGTCGCCTCCCACGGAATTTGCAATTCTTACCGGCACCCCCCGGGCGCTCATACCGGGTGAAGTGCCCCGGGATTCCCTGGATGTTCTTATCGACATCCTTCGAGAGCTCTTTGACGTGGTGCTTGTCGACACCGGAAGCGAACTCTCCCTAGGTGCTGAGGACCGCCGCAGTGCCGGCGGGGAAATCACCTCGCACATCCTGCAACGAGCAGATGGTGTTGTGGCGGTGTGTGGGGTGAGTCCAGCCGGTGTGGCTCGCTTTGCGAGGGCACTGCCTGAGCTAGAAAGCCAGGCAGCGGGGACACCCGTTCGAGTCTGGCTAAACGGTGTTGACAGGTCTCGACGCGCGGTCGGTGATGACGCGATGTTGAGCGAAGCACTGTGGCGTTTCGCGGGTCTCAGCGAATATGCAGCCCTGCCCAGGGATACCTCGCTCTTTCTCGAGGCAGAGCGAAACGCGCTGAGCCCCAGCGATGTGAAACCCCAGTCGGGTTTTGCCCGAGCGCTCCACCACGAGTTGGCGACTGTCGCTCCTCATCGGTGGGGCTTAGAGGGTTCTTCCCATTCAATTGGGGCGCCCTCTGATGCTGCACGCGGGGGAGTGCGTGCCACGACATCAGGTGGTGTGGTGCGTGGAGGGGGTAGTCGCCGCGAGGAGCAGCCAGGGCCTGCAGCGGGGTTTTTCCCTGCAGTGTTCTCGAATCTTCGGCGGCGTTGGTTGAGGCTCACCGCGTTACGCTAAGGGTTGTGCCCCTTGCCAGTAATAAGCGATTCGCCCAGGCCGGCTTGAATGATGCCGACTCTGCGTGGCTCCACCAAGTAATCAGCGAAGGGCAGTTACTGGCGGATCTTGCCTTCGCCGACATTGTCTTTTGGGTACCCAACGCCGACGGTGAGTTTCATGCGGTGGCCCACCTGCGTCCCTCATCGTCAGCGACACTGTTTTACCGAGATGTGGTGGGTACGGCTCCTCGGTCGGAGTGGAAAGAACTGATGGACAAGGCCTACCAGACAGGCACCATCGTCGACTCGAGTGCCCCCGACTGGTATGAAAATACTCCCGCCAGGGTCCGCGCCGTCCCCGTGGGGAGGCGCGGAGCACCCGGTAGGGGTGTACCGCCGAGGGCCCCCGGGGAAAAAGCCGGGCAACCGGTCGCTTTGCTGACACGCCACTCCAATCTGAGTGAATCGCGGATGCCCTCCCGGCTTGAACTGACCTTTAATGAATGCGCTAACGACCTTTTTCGCATGTTGTCCGAAGGTCAGTTTCCAGACCCCGATGGTCCGTCACCGCCTGCACGGGGTGCGCCTCGGGCATCGGATGGCTTGATCCGGTTAGACATGACCGGTCGGGTCACCTTCGCGAGCCCCAATGCGCTCTCGGCGTTTAGTCGCCTGGGCTACGACAAAGAATTAGAAGGGGGCGTGCTGGCGGAAGCGACCACGTCGCTTCTGACCGGCACGCTCATTGTTGATGAATCATTACCTCTGGTGGTCAGTGGTCGCGCTCCGTGGCGAAGCGAAATCGAATCCAACGGGGTCACCGTCAGTCTTCGCGCCATTCCACTGAAATCCATGGGCGATCGCATTGGTGCGGTGGTGCTCTGTCGCGATGTGACCACCCTGCGCCGGCAAGAGCGGGAATTGATTACGAAAGATGCCACGATTCGTGAAATTCACCACCGTGTGAAAAACAATCTACAAACGGTGGCCTCACTGCTTCGCATCCAGTCTCGCCGTGCGGTTGATGAGAAAGCCAAAGACGCGCTGAACCAGGCGATGCGGCGAGTCGCCGCCATCGCCGTAGTACACGACACCCTCTCGGAGGGGCTCAGCCAAAACGTCGACTTCGACACCGTCTTTGATCGGGTATCGAGCCTGGCGGCTGAAGTCGCTTCCGGGACAAACCCCGTCGTGAAACCGGTGTTTTATGGAAGTTTTGGCATTCTGCCGAGCGAATACGCCACCCCGCTCGCCCTCGCATTGACCGAACTGGTCACCAACGCCGTGGAACACGGAGTGAAAGGCCAGGTCGGTGGGGTCGTGCAGATTACTGCCGAGCGTGGGCCAGACCGCCTTCGAGTGGTCGTGCGCGATAACGGCAGTGGCCTCCCCGATGGGGTCGTCGGCGAAGGACTTGGCACCCAAATTGTGCGAACCCTGGTGGAAGGTGAACTAAGCGGCACCATTTCTTGGCACACTACCCAGGGCGAGGCGACCGAAGTCGTCATCGACGTGCCCCTGCAGTACCTGCAAGAAAAACCTGTCACCCAGGCAGTGCCGACCGTTTAGGTCCGATTAGGTGCCCAACACACCGAGAAGGTGTGAGCCGACGTGCCGCGTGAAGACGCGCGGCGTGAAGATGGGAAGCGTTAGGACGCGCGACGGGCGCGCGCAGCGCGACGCTTCAGGGCGCGACGCTCATCTTCGCTGAGGCCACCCCACACGCCGGAGTCCTGGTTGGTGTCCAACGCATACTGCAGGCAGTATTCGGTGACCGGGCAGGTCGAGCACACAGCTTTTGCGCGGTCGATCTGCTCAACGGCAGGTCCAGTGTTGCCCACGGGGAAGAAAAGTTCCGGGTCGACGGTTAGGCAGGCAGCTCGGTCACGCCAGTCCATGGTGTTGCTCCTTGTATTGTCTGGGATTCGCCATTCGAATCCGTGTCGTCTCGCGGCCTCGGAGTGGGAGCCAGATTTGTTCGCTTTGGGACCCACAGTCCGCCCACTCCGATGTGAACGTCGCGAAGACTAGGAGCTAGACTGGCACATTCCCGGGCTTCAATCAAGAGTTGAAGGATAAAAGTTTTGGCTAAGTCGGAAAATTCTCAGACTCCATTAAGGGTTGTGGTGGGAATTTCCGCCCTGGAAACGCTCGCGCTGCTCGTTGCCGCCGGCGTGCTGGTGGTGGAGCTTTTTATTGCCACACCGGATTCTTATGGGTCAGCAATTTTTCTCACACTGATTGTTGCCGGGTTTGCCGTGGCGCTGGGGGCGGTCACGGTGGGGCTGTGGCGTGGTGCCACAGCGGCCAGAAGTGCGTCACTGGTGTGGCAGGTGCTTCAAATGGGGGTGGGTCTTGCGAGCGACAGTGGGGAATTTGGTATTCCCCTAGTGGCGCTCGCCGTAGCGGTTCCGGCGGTGACCGTGATCGGTTTGATTTTGTTCAACCACACGGTGCGAGAACACTTCAGCGACGGTGACGCGCTCTAGCGCGCCACCTACCTGAACGGCCTCGTGGCTACGCGTCGATACCGAGCTTCTTGCGCAAGCTTGCAACGTGACCGGTCGCCTTCACGTTGTAGAGGGCGTGTTCAAGAATGCCCTGTTCGTCAATGACAAACGTTGAGCGGATGACACCGGTGACCGTTTTGCCATACATCGACTTCTCGCCATAGGCACCGTAGGCGTTGTGAACGGCGAGGTCCGTGTCGCTCAGAAGCGGGAAACCTAAGTCCTCCTCGTCAGCAAACTTCTGCAGTTTGGGGAGGTCATCCTTCGAGACACCGAGAACGTGGTAACCCTCTGCTTGCAGCGAGGCCATGTTGTCGCGGAAATCACACGCCTGAGTGGTGCAACCCGGCGTTGATGCGGCGGGGTAAAAGTAGAGGATCACTTTCTTGCCCGCAAAGTCTGCAAGCGACACAGTGTTGCCGTCTTTATCGGGCATCGAAAAAGTGGGGGCGGTATCGCCGGCGGCGAGTTTTGACGACATGAATCCTCCAGGGGAACAGTGGGTGGAAACCAAACCAATGACTATCTAAAACCTTACGGTAGGTGTCGTATCTGAGGGTCGGCCGAGTGGTGCGGGGAAGTGTTTCCCGCCGCGCCCCAACGGCACACTCGCTCTCCTTGGTGCTATTCGGGAGGGTGCTAGGCTTATCAACCGGTTCGAGTGATGAGCCAGAGCACCTCTAGCTCAATTGGCAGAGCAACTGACTCTTAATCAGTGGGTTCCGGGTTCGAGTCCCGGGGGGTGTACTCCATTGGCTGAGTTCGCCGTCTCTGGCCGAGCATCATTGTCCGTCGAGAGATCAGTGGGGAGCAGAACTCGCTTGGTGGTGTCGAGGCACCGATTGTTGGGCCTAACTGGCTCCCCTTGGGGACGGAGATCTGAACTCTCTTCAAATACAAGGTGTATATTCGGAAGATGTTCACTTTTCTTGCGGAGGCGCGCCCGAACGAGTCCAGTTTCGGTTTCTCTTGGCTGACTCATCGCGCTATCCCCATGGCTGGCATTGCAACGCTAGTGGCATCGACGTTTACGGCATCGTTGCATCAACCTGCTTGGGCAGCCGACGTTCAGGTGTCAGTGTTCAACCAGGCGGGTCTGAACGGTA
>CBFHPU010000058.1:0-5630 GCA_965657845.1 Pontimonas sp. | reverse complement strand
GGGCTTGTGCGTTCCCCAGAACCATGGGCAACGCTGCGACGCAGCTTTAAGCTAGATCCAAGGTCCGCGGGCCAACTGTAACCGGTGTTCTACCCCCACCTACCGCGTGGCTTCCTGATCTGAGATCGGCTCCTTGGGAGTGGATAAGGAAGGAGTTTCTCCATGGATGCTACATTGGAGGTTCTCACGGAGGATGGAGGCCGTCGGCGCAACCGCAAATGGCCTGACACAGTGAAGGCGCGGATCGTGGCCGAGACGTTGCGGCCCGGTGCGACGGTTGCTGGCGTTGCGCGGCGGCACGGGGTCAAGGCAAACCACCTGTCAGCATGGCGGACCCTTGCGCGACAGGGCAAGCTGGTGCTGCCCGCTCCTGAGGATGACGTGGAGTTCGCGTCGATGGTGGTCGCGGCCCCCTTGCCGGATGCCGAGCCAAGCGTGGACGAGCCTGTCGAGATCACCGTGGGCGGGATCACGATCCGGCTGGCCGCGACGACCTCGGCAGTGCGCATCGCAGCGATTGCCCATGCGCTGGCACAGACGGCATGATCTTTCCGTCGAACCGGGTCCGGATCATGATCGCGACCAAGCCCGTGGACTTCCGCAAGGGGCACGACGGGTTGGCGGCGCTTGTGAAGAACGAACTGCGCAAGGAGCCATTTACCGGAACGGTCTTCGTCTTCCGCGCCAGGCGCGCGGATCGGCTGAAGTTACTGTATTGGGACGGCACTGGGCTGGTGATGGCCTACAAGCGGCTGGAGGAACACAGCTTTACCTGGCCCGCGATCCGGGATGGGCTGATGACGCTGAACCACGCCCAGTTCGAGGCGCTGTTCTCGGGCCTCGACTGGCGCCGCGTCCGGGCCATCGAAGCCCGCGCGCCCGAGGCGGTGGAATGACTGCGGCAGGATGACTCGGGCGTGCGTTTGCGCGGGCATCCATAGGGCCGATCTGGTAGGTCACACCCATGCTGAATGCCGCCGATCTTCCTGACGATATTGCCGCTCTGAAGGCGATGCTGGTCGCCGCAGAGGTGCGAGACCAGCGCAAGGACGACCGCATCGAGCGCTTGGAAAAGCTTGTGGCCGCGTTCCGACAGGCCGCCTTCGGCCACAAGTCCGAGAAGCGCGATCCCGAGCAGTTCGAACTGGCGCTCGAGGACCTCGAGACGGCCATCGCATCGGTCCATGCCGAGGAAGATGCGGATGCACCGGCAAGCAAACGAAAGACCCGTCCGCGTGCTGCAAATCGCGGATCACTGCCAGGACATCTGCCACGTATCGACGAGGTGATCGAGCCCGAGAGTCTGGTCTGTGCTTGCGGGGGCTGCCTGCATTGCATCGGCGAAGATACCTCGGAGCGGCTGGACGTGGTCCCGGCGCAGTTCCGGGTCATCGTCACCCGCCGCCCGAAATACGCCTGCCGCGCCTGCACCGACGGTGTCGCTCAGGCACCGGCACCTGCGCGGCTGATCCCGGGCGGCCTGCCAACCGAGGCCACGGTCGCGCATGTGCTGGTCGGCAAATACGCCGATCATCTTCCCCTGTATCGCCAGGCGCAGATCTACAGCCGTCAGGGCGTTGATCTCGACCGCTCCACATTGGCCGACTGGGTTGGTCGGGCCGCTTTCGAGTTGCGACCGGTCTTCAATGCGCTGATCGCGGATCTGAAGCGCTCTACCAAGCTGTTCATGGATGAAACGCGCGCCCCGGTGCTCGACCCTGGGCGACGAAAGACAAAGACCGGATACTTCTGGGCCTTGGCGCGGGACGACCGTCCCTGGGGCGGCGGCGCGCCACCCGGAGTAGCCTTCAGCTACGCGCCCGGGCGCGGCGGTCAGCATGCCGAGCAGATCCTGCAGGGCTTCAGGGGCGTCCTGCAGGTCGATGGCTATGCCGGATACAACCGCCTTCTCAAGCGAGGACATGACGTCAGGTTGGCCTACTGTTGGGCGCATGCAAGGCGCAAACTGGTGGAGATCACCCGGACCGGCCCTGCGCCGATCGCGGAAGATGGCGTGAAGCGCATCGGCGATCTTTATCGCATCGAAGCCGACATCCGCGGCCTCGATCCCGCTGCGCGCCTCACGGCAAGGCAGGAGCGTTCGGCGCCGATCATCGGCGACTTCGAGGCATGGCTCACCAAGCACCGCGCCCGTGTCGCGAGGAAATCTCCCCTCGGCGAAGCTTTGACCTACATCGCAAAATACTGGAACGGCCTCTGCCTGTTCCTGACCGATGGCCGGATCGAACTCGACAACAACACCGTCGAACGCACCATCCGGCCCATCGCGCTGAACCGGAAGAACGCTCTCTTTGCCGGTCACGACGCGGGGGCCGAGAACTGGGCCGCAATTGCATCGTTGATCGAGACCTGTAAACTGAACGCCATCGATCCGCACGCTTGGCTGACAAAAACCCTGACAGCCATCGCTGGAGGGCACATGCAGAGCAACATCGCGGACCTCATGCCCTGGAACTACGACCCCAAGGTGTGACCGGAACACCGGTTACGAAGAGACATACCAATATCAATTGTTCTACGGGCCAAGTCTGCAACTATTTCAACCGGTGCAGCAGCGTCTTGTACTTCCAATATCGACCGGAGTTGGCATTCTTCGCGCAAATGCTGAAGTTCATCCCGTTTGCGCAGCAAAGGGTCTATCTGGTGTTTTCTAGAAAGCTTTTCACTGACTACAGTTTCAGTCTGCCTGCTCAAAATTAGAGACAGATCGCGAGTTTCTTGGTGCCAAGCATCCACAACTGCGGAGGCTTCAACCGACTTAGCAGGTATCTTACCCCCAGCAGATATGAGCCGATTTAATTCACTCCAATCTGGAGGCATGCGGTCAAATCCTTTGACCCCTGTGCTTTCATGAGTAAGGAATCTCCGCAATTCGTTGAGAAGCATCTTCTGATCTGTATCTACAACATTGTCTTGCTTGAGCAAAATATCGCTAATTGTGAGAATAGACATCCAAGACCAATGAAAAACAGGGATTTTCGAGCGGCTTTTACGTACCTCCTCTACTGGGTGATGTTCTGGCTGAGTGGCGAATTGATTGGATATTGTAATCACGCAATCAAGGCCCTGTTCTTTGGCAATTTCCCTGTATTTTTCTATCTGTTCAGCACCAATATCGGCGTTTCCGACTTTGGCCTCTACTAATGCGCGCCATTCGTTAGACCCGGTGCGTAAAATTATAAGCCCATCAGGGCGGTCCTTAACCTTCGTTTTTTCGTTGCTGAAGACTATCTCGGTGTAACAGTCGATTTTTGTACGCTTGCCCACCCGCTTGCCAACCGTAAGCATCAGTTCACAGCCAAATTCTTCTATTATCGAAATACAGCCTAGTAAAATTGATGTAGCTCGACCCTCTTTGGACGTTGTCGCCAGAACTGGAAACAATCGGGCGGCTTCGCCTTGAACAAGGTACTCGGGGCGGTACATTTTTCGCTCCTTCAAAACACTTTTACCAACTCTAAGCGAAACAAGATTGCGGACACAACCTCTAGCAACTCGCCTTTCCAGATTCCTATGTGCGGGCATATTGATACCTCCACCCACATCAATTGAGTACATAAGCCGCATAACCGTCATCCCCGCGAACGCGGGGATCTCTTTGTTGCAAGAGATCCTCGGGTCTGGCCCGAGGATGACGGTGTGATACGGATCGGCCGGAACGCTTACTTTTGAAGTCCCCAAACCCTCAAATATCCACCATGTTCTCGTTCTCCCACTGACGGACATGCGCGGCGTAGGCCTCCCGGTCCTGCCGCGCCAGCTAGCGGAACGCGGCGTGGAATTCGCCATCATAAGGCCCCGCATGTACCATCCACAATTGCCTGTGCTCAGGAGCGTGGCGCGGCCCTTGGTCACTGTAACTATCGCGTCAAAAAGGCCGACAAGGCCAAGACGACGGTCACGGTGATTTTCACCAATGGCTTTGAGCGGCGGCTTTTCTTTCGGGACGGTAAGTTCCTGAAGGCAAGCGTGACGATGTCCGGGGTTGGCACCAACACCGAGTGGCACCTTGAGAGCGGCATGTACATGATCGAGGTGGACGGTCAGCGCTATGAAGTGCCCGAAAGCTTGATTTCTGAGCAATAAGATCGGCGTCAAACTCGCCACAAAAAACCCGCGCCAATTGAATGGCGCGGGCTCTTTCTTTGCAAAAGATTACTGCATGCTTTCCGCAGTCACCTTGTAGATTTCGCCCTCGTCCGTGGCGACATAGAGCGCGTTATCCGGCCCCATCTCCAGCCCACGGAACCTGGCCTCGAACCCGAGCGGCATTCGCGTGATATTGTTGATCCCCATGCCGTCATCCGTGAGGCTGATCATGTCGATGCGTGACCCGATCGGTGTGTCACCAAAGCCGATGCCCATGATACCGACGGCCAACCGACCCTCGTAAAAGCCCCAGTTCTCACCGGTGAGGAACGCTGCGGACCCGGTGCCCTGAGAGAACCCGTTGTTGTTCCACGAAGGCGGCATCAGATCGTCAAAGCGCGTATCGCTCATCGGCGTGTAGGCCGCGCGGATTGCGGGATCCATGCCATCAGTCTGGTTGGGCTCATAGCCACAGTACTCGTCCGGGCATTCACCCCGGCCACCTGTATTCTGGGCGGGATCCCAACCGGCATTGCCACCGTTCACAAGCGCGGTGACCTCATCATTGTGCCACGGGCCATGTTCGGCAGTGAACGCCCGGCCATCGCTTGGGCGGAAATCAATGCCCTGCACGTTTCTGTGCCCGTAGGTGTAGATGCGCGGGTCGAACCCTTCGGGTGGGTTATTTTCCGGATGCGCATTGCCGTCGCCGTCGATCCTCAGGACTTTACCACACAGCAAGGTACCATCTTGCGGACAGATGCCCCGGTGACGATCACCACCTGCAACCCAGAGATAGCCGTCTGGGCCAATGCCCATTCTGCCGCCGTTATGCGCGCCGGGGCCGCCAAAGGGCTGATCGGAATCGAACGGCTTGAACTGGATATCCGTGACAATATCGGTTCTGTCGGACACGGCTGTCAGGTCATCGCTCACCGTGAATCTCATCACGATGTTTCCGTCGCACCTCTCGAAGTTGGTCTTGCAACCGTCGCCGTGATACTTGGTCGAACTCGAATAAAGATAAAGCCTACGGTTTTCGGCAAAGTTGCTGTCCAGCTCCACGCCGAGCATCCCGGCCTGTCCTTCGCAGAAAAGGTCACTGCCCATATCCGCGTAACCCTCAGTGTCCTCCATACCGTAAAGGGCGTTCACCGTTCCATCCGGCGTTCTGACAGAAAGACCATCACATTTCTCGGTAAAGAACATGGCGCCGTCAGACGTAAAGGTCATGTCCCAAGGGGCGTCCAGCTCTTCCAACACAACCGTTGGTGTGATCTTTGGAACGTCCATCGCCTCGCCGTTTGCCTGTGCGAGTGCGGAGTGTGCCGCTGTCGTCATACACAGGGCCGCGACGGCTGATACGAGCCGCTTTTCCATGATTATCCTCCCAAATATTCATCATGAGTGAAGTATTTTCCGCTAAGTTCAGCTTGAGCGTCAAGAAAAATATCTTTTCGACCTCACAGACGATCGGATTAAGACCTTGGCTTTGAGGGGCTGGCAGCGCTCAATTTTTT
>CBFHPU010000057.1:0-5704 GCA_965657845.1 Pontimonas sp. | reverse complement strand
CTTTGAGCTCAACCTCTGTGGCCGCGCCAGCCTTGATGACGGCAACGCCACCGGCGAGCTTGGCGAGACGCTCCTGGAGCTTCTCACGGTCGTAGTCGCTGTCAGAGTTTTCAATCTCCTGGCGGATCTGCTTCACGCGACCGGCGATTGCTTCAGAATCTCCGGCACCTTCCACAATGGTGGTCTCGTCTTTGGTGACAACCACCTTGCGGGCGCGACCGAGCAGGTCGAGGGTTGCACCCTCGAGCTTCAGGCCGACCTCTTCGCTGATGACCTGACCACCGGTGAGGATGGCGATGTCTTGCAGCATGGCCTTGCGGCGGTCACCAAAACCGGGAGCCTTCACGGCAACCGACTTGAAGATTCCACGGATTTTGTTCACCACGAGGGTGGCGAGTGCTTCGCCCTCAACGTCTTCGGCGATGATCAGCAGTTGCTTGCCCGACTGGATGACCTGGTCAACCACAGGAAGCAGATCCTTAATGGCCGAGATCTTCGAGTTCACGATCAGGATGTAGGGGTCTTCGAAGACCGCTTCCTGACGCTCAGTGTCGGTCACCATGTAGGCGGAGAGGTAACCCTTGTCAAAGCGCATACCTTCGGTGAGTTCCAGGGTGGTGCCGAAAGTGTTGGACTCTTCAACAGTCACCACACCTTCTTTACCGACCTTGTCGATTGCTTCGGCAATCAGGTCACCAATGGCGGGGTCGGCAGCGGAAATCGATGCGGTGGCAGCGATTTCGGCTTTGGTTTCGACCTCTTTGGCGGTGGAGAGCAGACGGTCGGATACGGCGTTGACAGCCTTTTCCATTCCGCGCTTCAGGGCAATCGGGTCAGCGCCGGCTGCGACGTTGCGCAGTCCTTCGCGAACCATGGCCTGAGCGAGAACCACCGACGTGGTGGTGCCGTCACCGGCAACATCATCAGTCTTCTTGGCGACCTCTTTGACGAGCTCAGCACCGATTTTTTCGAAGGGGTCCTCGAGGTCGATTTCTTTCGCAATCGACACACCATCGTTGGTGATGGTGGGGGCGCCCCACTTCTTTTCCAGCACTACGTTGCGACCGCGAGGTCCTAGTGTGACCTTGACGGCATCGGCGAGGACGTTGAGTCCACGCTCGAGACCGCGACGGGCCTCTTCATCGAAAGCAATTAGTTTTGCCATGTCAGTTTCTCGTCCCTCCTGGACGTCTACAGTGAGTCAAATTTGCACTCACAAACTGCGAGTGCTAATTGATTTTGGCACTCTCCGCCTGAGAGTGCAAGTGGACGAGCCGGTGTTTACTCCAGCTCCACCTGGCCTGCAGGAACACCGGAACCTTCTGCCGGAATCAACTCCACCCACGTCTGGCCGGGGGCAAGGAGGACTCGAGCGCCCGACGTGTCGGTCAACTCAATCGGTGCCTCGGGGGCAGCCTTCGACCAGCGCACCTCTAAGACACCACCACCGGTCGCGACAACACCCTCTCCCGAGTCGACCATTCTGGTGGTCGGAATGTCTTGAATCACCTGAATATCGACTTCAAGCACGACGACGTTTTCGGCCGCGATCTGTTCACCCGAAAGGGCATTGTCTGGTGCACCGTTGGTTTGGTGACGCAGGTAAGACCCCGCCTCCGCGTCATACTCCCAGGTGGGAAAGGACGAACCGCTGAAGAAGACGCGCACCAGGTTGGCCGCCACTCCGTCAGTTGCCGCACTCGACTCGTCGACCTGGGTCGAATAGTTGAACTGCGGTGGGGGTCCCGAGCGGTCCTGGAAATAGGACACCAGTTCGGGGGCCCGGACAATCACATTATGTGGAGCGATTTTGTCGCTACTGCGGTAGAAGAAGTCCTCCACATCGCTTTGGCCATTGATGGCACTGGCGACTGGCGCATCAAGCATCGCCTCCACAAACCGCTGTTGGCCACCCGAGTAGGCAATGATTCCGCCAAAGGGGCTCACAATGTCGGGATCCATGGGACGGACAGAGCGCACCGGGCCGACCTCGGCGGGAAGAGTGGAGTGCCACACGGCCAGATAACGAGTCAGGCCACCTTCGACCAATTCCTCAAAAACAATGTCGGCCTCATCCAGACCCACTTGGGGCCTTGCCGCTGGAGCATTATCAATCTTTGCGGCGAGCGACGGCAGGCTCGAATCGCCGCCGTCCAAGGGAAGACCGGTCAGTGGCCAGAGATCGGCATCGATTTCGATCGATGGCGATTCCGCGCTGTCAACCGGAGCCGACTCATCGGTGGCATCGCCACCGTCTGAACCCGCACCGCTTTGGCAGCCAGCCAGTAGCAGGGCCACCGCGAGAACTGAAGTGGCCGCTCGCATCACTCTCATACTGCCCTCCCCCGTCGTATTCAGACTAACCCCCGAAGGGTATTAATCCGTGGAATAGTCAGCACCCAACAACACGGTGATACTGGCACCGGGATAGTTGTCGGTGAGGACTACCTCATCGATACCCAGAATTTGTGCCACCCCGAGGGCTAACGCTTCGTCGTCTTCTTGCTGGTAGGCGACCAGGCTGGTCTCGACGTCTTGCGAATCTGCGTTGGTCAGTGTCTGATCCGGCCAGCCCTCATCACTTAACCGCTCGCCCGCGCCGGACGCTAAGCCGGCAATGTCGGTCCCGTTTAACACGGTGAGGGTGATGCCTTCGACCTCATCGGCCGAGGGGTTCACAATCGGCTCGACCGGCTCAGGTTCCGGCTCTGGCTCTGGCTCGGGTTCCGGTTCAGGTTCTGGTTCCTGTTCGGCGATGGCGATTTCTTCCGGGTCGAGCTCTAAATAGTTATCGGCCTGGTCAACCAAGATGATGCCCACCACAGCCACTACGGCACTCACACCCAACACGATTCCCGCAGGAATCAACCAAAAGCTTTTGGGCCGTTTCAGGCGACGCAAACCGACGTAACCCTTTTCGAGGGGAACGTCATCAAAACGATCGGGCAAAAACCTCGAACCCTTCGCCATTTAGCGACCTTCCCTTCGAAGCGTTTTTGCCAACCGCTGGGTCGTCACCTGATCAGCGGTGTCAAGAATGTGGTGCACCAGAGCCGAATCGTATTCCAAAGCCGCCTGACTCTGGCAGACCCGGTACAGGCGCTGGTAGTACACGGGAAGGCTCAAGCCAAAACGCTCAAAAACGATCTGTTCTTTCATCGCCCCCGCACCCCACATATCCCGCTCGCACTCGAGCAGGGCAATGTCATCGTCGGATAGCGCCGACGATGATGTGTGGTCAGAATCATGGGGAGGCACGGCTCCCGCAGCAAAGGGGCTCATCGCCCCCCATGATAGGTCCGGACCAGTCTCTTGCTCAGTTGGCGCGCGTAAACTCGGGCACACTGTGTCCGCACTTTTTCCCTTACCCCAAGCGCTCATCGGTGTGACTGGTGCCCTGGCGCTCATTGTGAGCCTTGGTGGCTGCCAACCCGGCTCCTACTCCTCAGACGATGCCAGCCCACAGCTGGCCGGGGACCGGCCTGCACTATCCGATATTGACTGGTTGGCTGACCCCAAAAGTTGGGAGGGTCCCTCCACCGCCCTGCTCTCTTCAGACGCCGTGACACCCATCACGAACACCCCTCCCGAGCCTGACCTGCCTCGAACCGTCACTTCACGGGATCTTGCGGGAGATGTCGAAGTCACTGTCGAACGAGCCGAGCGGATCATCGCGGTCGATCTGGCCGGATCGCTCGCCCAAACCGTGGTCGGTTTGGGCTACGGCGATCGCCTGGTCGGTCGCGACATTTCGACACAGATTCCCGGCCTTGAGGACCTACCGGTCGTGACCGGCACCGGTCACGCTATTTCGCCGGAAGCGGTGTTGGAGTTACGCCCAGACCTCATCCTCACCGATGGCACTGTGGGACCAATCGACGTAATGCTCCAATTGCGAGAAGCAGGAATCCCGGTGGTCTTCATTCGAGTGCCACCCGGATTGGACCAGCCCGCACTCCAAGCCCGCGCCGTGTCGAATGTGTTGGGTCAACCGGAGCTTGGAGAACGCCTCGGCGAGCGCATTGACGCAGAAATTGACCAGGTTGTGGCCACCATTGCCCAAAACATCCCAAGCGATGCTTCGAAGCGCCTCCGAATGGTGTTTCTGTACTTGCGCGGAGCCAACGGCATCTACTACCTATTTGGCAATGAATCCGGTGCTGGTGAGCTCATTACAGCACTCGGGGGAATCGATGTGGCCGGAGAAATTGGTTGGGAAGGGTTGCGCCCAGTCACCGATGAAGCCTTAGTGGCGGCAAACCCTGACCTCATTTTGGTAATGAGTACGGGCCTGACCAGCGTGGGCGGTGTCGAAGAACTGGTCACCGTGAAACCCGCCATTGGGCTCACGACCGCGGGTCAAAATCTGCGGTTTGTCGACATGGCCGACAATCTCGTCTTAGGTTTTGGGCCTAGGACGCCTCTGGTGTTGGACGCTCTCGCCCGCGCCATTTACGCACCAGCACAATCGCCAGCGACACGGTAACCACGGAGCCGAGGGCTAGACCAAAAAACCACGGTGTCGATAACGATGGTTGCAGACACCCTGGATCGACCTGAACTCGAATGTCGATGGGGTCAAACGCTTCACCGGCGGGGTAGGTACCAAACGCTTCAGCACCCTCGGTGGTCAATACCGTGGGTGCCGATTCCACACTCCAGGTGCCAGTCTCCGAATCCACAACAGCACCCGCGGCGTCGACTCGAACAAACGACACATTGTGCGCATTGACCGTGCGCCCCTCTTGAGTGTCACCGCTGATGTCAAACACCACATCCACCTGGTCGCCGTTGATGACCACTCGCGGTGTGGAAAGGGTTTGATCGAGCAGGCCTTCGTGACCAAAAAATCCAATCGAACCGGTGGCGGCCAATTCACCCGAGCTCAGATCGGGTGCGAGGACACCGTCTGAGCCGCGAATCGTAAACAGTGGCGTGCTGTAGGTCACATCACCGCTCACATTCCACTCGCCGTTGGCTAACGACCCCGAAAGATATGAGCGGAATGATTCCTTCACCCCCCACATCACCTCCCAGGAGCGCACCTCGCACGAAGACGCCGAATCCACCGTTGCGACATCAGGCACTTGCCCCTCGGCATATACGGGGCTCAATGGGGAGGTGAGGCCGGTCAGGCCAGTGAGTAACACCGCGCCCAGCAACACCCCCACGCGCTTGATCATTGGGGGGTTTGCCTGGCTGGTCGAATCATTCGAACGTGGTCGATGCCCGCCTCATCAAAGACGTCACCGAAAGGTTCAAACCCGAGTGAGGCGTAAAAGCCTTCAATATACGTCTGGGCGTGAAGCACCACTGGAACATCGCCCGCGGATTCCAATGCGCGGGTCATGAGACCCCGAGCCACACCGGCGCCACGGTAGTGGGCATCCACCACCAAGCGACCAATACTGGTTGGCACACCCAAATCTTCGGTGGCAGGTTCGTCATTGTGAACCACACGGACATAACCGATCACCCGGTCATCCTCGACACACCAGATGTGTCGGGTGTGGGGGTCGAAATCAAAACGGTCGATTTCTTCTTCAGTGATGTGTTGCTCCAGAAAAAACACATCTGTGCGCAGCTTCGAAAACGCCAACACCTCGTCGGGTGTGCACTGCTCAAGCGCCTTGTTTTCCCAGCGAAGATTCACCCCTGAACCCTAATCTGCCAGTCTGAGCACACGCCAGAACCCATCACCCCA
>CBFHPU010000056.1:0-5877 GCA_965657845.1 Pontimonas sp. | reverse complement strand
AAGGTGTCATCTTTCACGGGGTCGTGAACAACCCCCAGTGTCAGGTGGCCATCGATTTCTAATGCGACGGATACGGCCCAGTGGGGGATACCGCGAAGAAAATTCGTTGTCCCATCGAGAGGGTCAACAATCCACCGCCTGCCGGTGGGTGCATCATCTCCCGCTCGGGTGCCTCCGCTTTCTTCCCCGAGCCAACCATCCGTTGGCCTGGCGCCCAGAAGTGCTGCCTTCAGATGGTCTTCAGAGGCCAGATCGGCTTCGCTCACAAAATCTCCGGCGCGCTTTGTCGACACGGTGAGGTGAGTTCGCTCGGCCCAATAGCGAAGCAAAGTCGTTCCTGCCTCCCGGGCTGCTGACTCGGCCAATGCCAGGTCATCTTCGCTCGTAAAGGCGGTGGCGGGTGTGCTGGAGGGGGTCACGATTCCATTCTGTCTGCCCTGGCCCCATCCAACACGCGGGCGATGATGTCGGCCGTGTCCGACCAGGTGGGAAGTAACTGCCCGGCGTGCTGGGACGAAGCGGCCATTGACGCCCGCTTTTTCTCGTCAGAGAGCACACTGCCCAGTGCATGAGAAAAAGCGTGCGGGTCGTCGACTGGCACCAAAAGCCCGGCACCCTCAGCGACAGTGTCCGGCACAGCACCGGTCTCACAGCTCAAAATGGGTAGGCCATAGGTCATGGCTTCGTCAAAGACCATTCCGTAGCCCTCGAATCGGGTGGCGAGGGCAAAAACACTCGCCTGCGAATACAGCTGTTGCAGCTGTTCGGGTGACACTGCGCCGATTAGGCGCACCCGATTATCCAGACCCAGGTCATGAACCATCCGGTGTAGCTCCGCACTGTAAGCCTCGTCACGCACTGAACCGGCAATCACTGCCTGCCACGGCAGGTGATCAATGTGTGAGAGCGCCTCGATGAGGACATCGTGCCCTTTTCGCCGAGCTTGGCTGCCCACGGACACAATCAACGGTGGGCTGATGGGCTCATGCGTGTGTACCGGGCGGTCGGTGCCAGGTCTCGCGACCGTAATGTTCTGGGCGGGGACGCCGTAATCGCTCGTGAGTATCTTGGCCGTTTGATCACTGGTGACAATCACTGCCACGCACCGGGCCAAATTATCTCGCTCCATGCGGTGTAGTTCGCTCCGGCGGGCGGAATCGAGGTGGCCCTCAAGTGCCAGCGGGTGGTGAACCAGTGCCACTATCGGCGTGTGCACCTGAGCGAGCACTTCTGGTTCAAGGGCACCCAGTGCTAAACCGTCAATCAGGAGAACCTGACCGGAACCACTCGAAGCCAGCTGTGTGGTGGCATCGAGTGTGTCTTCCTCGGTGGGGTGCGGAAACGAAGAACCCAGCCTCATGTGGGTGAGGGTGACCCCGCGGTCTCGCAGTTCGTCTATGACCCTTCGGTCATAGACATAACCACCCGTGGGTGTGTCGAGATCACCCGGGATGGCGAACACGACTTCTCGTCTTGTGGCCGGATTCATTGAGCGACCTGGTGGGTTGTGGAGCGCAGAAACAACAGCCCTGGAAGGGCAATGACGATGAGGACCACACCGAAGGCGACACTGGTGGCCAGGCCCTCTGCGGCGCCAAGGCCAGCAAGGGGAAACAGTACAGCGGCGGCGGCTTCACGAAGCCCCCACCCGCTCACCGTGATGGGAACCAACATGGTGAAGAGGATCAGCGGCACGATGGCCATCGCCACACCAAAGGGCAAATCAACACCGAGTGCCCTGGCACAAAACACCACGCCGGCAATGTTTGCCAGCGCTGTCGCAAGACTGAAGACCAATTGCCACACCCGGACTTCCTTGCCGGCCAGGGCGCGGCGCGCTGAAGCTAATAACCCAGTGACCAATTGCCTGGCACGTGGAGGGAGAAGACGCGCGACAGCACCAAGCACAAAGGGTGCTGCAAGTCCACCAACAATCAGGGTGGTGACCGTCGCGGCAAGCCACCCCGGCCACACCACGCCACCCGGCACAGTGACCGTCACAATGAAGGCAACGGCAAGCACAATCAGCAAACCGACCTGACCGGCGAGGCGCTCTAAGACAACAGCCTGTCCGGAGGCCCACAAACCCGCCTGAGCTCTTACCCGCACTGCCCGGCCGGCATCGCCCAACACCCCACCGGGAAGGGCTTGGTTGATAATCTGGGAGAGGTAATACTCCCTAATCGCCGAGCGCCGATTAAGGGTAATTCCCAACTGGCCGGCTGTGATCTGCCAGCGAAGTGCGGAGAGCACAATCTGCAGGCTTAACACCGCGATGGCGGCGATGATCCACAAGAGGTTCGCCTGAGATAGAAGCTGAAGGGCTTCACCCCCGTCCACCACACGCCACACCAGCGTCAGAAGACCCACCGCGACAGCCACCTGAACGACCAGAAGAACCCAGCGGCGGCGAGTGCGACGAGAGCTTCCCATCACCCCATCTTGACCTACTAAGGCCTGACTTTCCGTTAAGCCCTGTGGCGCCAGAGCCACACCACATCCCGACCGAATGACCACAGCAGAGCTCCGCCCACCACTAATACCAACGGAGTGGTGAGAACCCCAAGAAGCCCAGGCACCTGCAGGGCAATTAGTGCGATGACCTGAACCACACAGATCACTTTGCGGGCCAGGCTCTCCGGCAGAGAACCCTTCAGCCAGGGCCAGACCCACGAAGCCCCCACAAAGAGGTAGCGGGGTAGGGCGAGTAACAACACGACCGGACCAATCGTTCCGGCAACCAATGCGCTCGCTGCGAGGATGACCGTAAACGCCGAGTCCACTTCCATGTCCAGCGTTTCGCCGAAGCTCGACACCCGGTCGTTTCGCCTCGCCAACCAACCGTCCACACCATCAAGGGCGAGGGCAACACTCGCCACCGCCACCACCAGCCACGGGCGTGCGCCGCCGGATGCTGCGGCTACCAGGCTCACGATGAGCGCCATTCGGGCCAAGGTGACCAGGTTGCCTGCGCCGAGAGTTGGGTGTGGAAAACCTCGACGGAACAGCCACAGGGTGAAACTAGCGGCCAATAAGTATGCGATGCCGACCACGGTGAGTCGAACCGGATTCACTCCCGCCACGAGGACGGCAAAGGACAGCGCCAACACGCTGCCCAATACGAGCCAAAGGGACAGCTGAGTCAACGCCGACAGCCTTTGGGGCTCGAGCGTCGAGGGATTCTGGGGCCCTGCTTTAGCGGTGAAAGTCACGATTTTGGCAGTGTAATCCACAGAATTACCGCAGCCTGACTGAATTCTGACCTAAGCGAGGGAGGCCTCAACGCACAATCGGGCTGCAGTCCACGCGCAAAGTCTCCGGCCTTGTGAGGTGCCAACATTTCAGTAGACACAGCCCTCTACGATTTGGCCCTCAGCAGCGGTTTCCGGGCTCACTTTCGGCCCGACCGCCATCGTGGGATTTAGGCCAAGTAATTGTTGTGGGTTAGAGGAGTAGTTGGGTCATGATGAGGCCTCGAGTTCCTCTCGCCGCGTCCCTTGTTGAAATATCAACGATGCCCCCAGAACTATAAGAACCGATGCCCCGATAAGCCATGGAATCAAAGAATCGTGGGTCAGTCCGGTCCTGGCAAGTTGAATTGAGCCATCGGAGAATTCGCCAACGACGAGGCCACCCAAAGCGGTGACTGTGAGGCTTCGCTGTAAGGAGAGTTCCGACCCATCAGCGGCTGTTGCAGTCAGAGTCAGGAGGTAGGAGCCCGGCGCGAGATCACTTGGTAATGAGACAGATTGCCAAAAATTTCCCTCGGAATCAGTGGTGCCCCGATTGAGTAGTTCGCGCGGCCTCTCCAAAGAGAGTTGATAGGCGCTTTGTGGAGCGATTCCCGTGCCGCCGATCACGATTGTGGCATCCGAGGCTGAACTCGTCTTGCTGATTTCGAGCATGATTCCGGGAGCTGAAGTTGAATTGGAGCTGGAGCTGTTTTCAGAAGTGCCCCCATCACTGGAATCTGTCGATGTGGCTGTGGGAGTTACCGAGTTGCTGGAAGGTGAAGCTGACGAAGGCAGCCCGCTGTTAAGGGCTAGAGCAGTAAATGTGTAACTGGTTCCTCCCTCAAGCCCGGTGACAACGCACGCCGTCTCCGGCGGCACGACGGTGCAGGTCCCGCCGTCAGGGTTTGCTGTCACTCGGTATCGATCCACGGATTCCCCAGAAGTATTCAGGGTTATGGTTACCGTGGCCTGCTCCTCGCCAGCGACAGCGGTAGGGGTCGCTGGTGTATCCGGACTGGCGGGCAACAAGGCGAAGGTCGCAACCTCCGTTGACACGGGAAAATTGCCGCCGGCCGGGTTGATGTCATCAAATCGAATAAAAGGCTCCCAGCCCGTGTTTGGGTTTGGCATCGTGAAGGCATTAGCTGCCAATTTGATAGTGACGACATCACCTACTTCAGGACCAGGTAGTGATGTATCGGTGTAGTCGAGTTTGACGCTGTAACCAAGCGAAAAGGACGACACTTTATACGGGAGATCATTGGTGGGCTCGTCGATATCAACCACGACTTGGTCGTCACATTCGACCCCAAGCCACGGGCAATAGGCTTGGTTGGACGGGTCCCACCTTAGATTCTGGGCGCTTGTTCCCAGGTACAGGTATCCACTTGGTTCACCCGCGTCTACTTTTCTAAAGCCCACTATGAATTGTTTCAGGGCATAGCCATCCCGAGGAGGCGCAGTGACTGTCGCACTAATCGACATTGCAGGGGTTGAACCTGGGTCGGGGACTGCTCCAGAGGCAATCGCACGGGGGGCAACAACCGTGAGGGTTGACAGCGTGAAGACAGCAATCATGAAATACACCAGAGTCCGATTCACGGTGTTCCAATCCCGGTAGCGATGGCAAACCAATCTGAGGTCGCCTTTGAAGGCTACCCAGGTCTCGTGCTAGCGATTCGCGACGGGAAAAAAAAGTGGCTTTTTTTCAATTTTTGTCCCACTAGCGTGACAAAAATTGACAGTTTTGATTCACCTTGGCGGCACGACAGGCTGGGAATTTGTCGATTTCCTCCTGACTCACCTAGGAAGAGTTCTCCCGGTTTTGGCCTGTGGTGAGCCCACGGAATCCGGGAAGCGCGAGCAAAGTTGTCCCCCTAGGGTGACACTTTCACTGTCTTGGGGGTGTTTTTGGGAATAAAAGCTGTCCTCACCAGTACCGTCAGTAATACCATTCTAAGGTTTGTCGCCGAAAAAGTTGATGAATAAGCTTCTGCGGATGGCTCGCTGGTTTTTCGTCCTCCGTCTGAGGAGTGAGGTTTTTCGCGAGCAGTACCCAAGGGAACCATGCGAGATGAGGCCATGCAAAAACGTGAAGCGGCGAAGCCGAGCCCAAAAACCCCGTCCCGCTTAAGGGGTCTCGGATTGTTAGCGCTCGCGATCGCAATGCTGAGCCACGGAGTGCCCCTGGCGCACTCCCCCCAACAGTCCTTCGCTTCCGGGACGTTCACTGTTGAGTTTGACGGCAACAACTCGCAGCACCAAGGGGGCGTAGTGACCGGATCGGTGCCGGCGGATGTTTCTGCGGCTGCCAACTCGGAACTTACCCTTCCTGGAAACGGAGACCTGGCCCGTTTCGGTTTCACTTTTGAGGGCTGGCAGGCAGATGGTGCTGGCGCGACCTATGAAGAGGGAGACACCTATACCGTCACTGCCGATGTCACCTTCTACGCGCATTGGGGCATTCCTGAAGCTGCCCGCTTGTTTCACCTGGGCGATGAACAACAGTTAGAGATGCCGTCGACTGCGGGAATGCGTGGACTCACAACCGATGGGATCTCTCTCTTCTACGTGACTGGTGACCAGACCAACGCGGTAGTAAGTCGTGTGGGGGTCGATGGAACCGACCAGGATGATTTGACTG
>CBFHPU010000055.1:0-6383 GCA_965657845.1 Pontimonas sp. | reverse complement strand
CCGTAAACCAGGCCACTTGGCCCTGGTAGCCCGTGAGAGCACTGCGCTCTCCGGTCAACACACTGAAGGAGTGTTTCTTCAGGTTGTCTGCTCGGCGAAGAGTGTGGTTCACGACTCCCGCCGCGACGGTACTCCCGCTGACTTGGTCTACTAAGACCAGTCGTCCCAGCTCCCGAAGGTTCTGGAAAGTGGTGAGACTCAATTTGTTGTGGGCTTCAATATTCACCCGGGAGAGAGAGTTCGCACCCAGGTCGTCAATCTGGCCCGCCTTTGAGCCATCCGGGCCAATATCAAAAGCACGGGTGATGGTGGCTTTTGTGGTGGTGTGGCCAAGCCGAAGCAAATAGGTGCGGCCCGGGAAACCCTTCTCCTCATCCAACCAGACGAGATCTGCCTCGAACTGGTCGGTATGTTCTATGACCCTTTGCTCTAGAGCGGTGCGTTCACTATCACTGCTGTCGAGCACGGCCTGTTCTGACTGTTTTGCCGCTGCGTTTTCGGGGTCATTGTGTGTGGGCACCCAGAGGACATCACCTCGCTCGAGGTCGACTTCTGCGTCGATGGCGACAGAGATTTCTGCAGGACCCTTGACCGTCTCCTGTTGCTGGGTATGGGCGATGAGTTCCGTGACGCGGAAGCTCTTGGCTGTATAACGCGGCGAATGTAGTTGGTCCCCCACCGAGAGCGTTCCGTGCAGGAGGCTGCCCAGGTAGCGGCGTCCCCCGCCGGGAACGCGCTGAACGTACTGGATCGCAAAGAGCGGATCCGCTTTTTCGGTGCGCGGGAGGCTAAAGGTATCCAGTGCCTGGAGGAGGGTGCCTCCCTTCCACCAACTCATTTTCTTGGTGGAGCGGACCACATTGTCACCGGCGAGGCCACTGACCGGAATCGCTTCATACGGGGGAGCGTCTACTTGGTCAAAAAGCTCATCTATTTGGGCGCTAATGTCCGTAAAAACGCGCTTTTTGTAGTCGACTAAGTCCATTTTGTTGACCGCAATGACATAGCGAGAGATACCCAGCTTGCGGGCAATGCCCAAGTGGGTGAGGGTTTGAGGCTTAAGGCCCACCCTCGCATCAATCACGAGCAGAAGAGCGTCCGCGTGCGACGCCGCGGTCGCCATATTCCTCGTGTATTGCTCGTGGCCTGGCGAATCCGCAATGTGGTAGCGGCGTGTGGGGGAATCAAAAAACCGGTGGGCCACATCAATCGTGATGCCCTGTTCGCGCTCGCTATCCAAACCGTCCAATAAGTCCGCAATGGTGGTGGCGTCGACCTTCTTGGGGTCAATTCCCCCCAGTTGGTCTTCAAACACGGAACCGGTGTCGAGTAGAAGCCTCGCCAAAATGGTCGACTTGCCATCGTCGACACTTCCCGCGGAAGTGATGTGGAAAATTTCTTGGGGCATTAGAAGTAGCCCTCTTTCTTTTTCTGTTCCATGCTGGCGCCAGGATCGGAGTCAATGACTCGGGAGCTTCGCTCAGACACGCGGGTGTGCTCCAGTTCGCTAATGATGTCCGCCACACTCGACGCACCGGAGCGGTCCCCGCCGGTCAGTGGATAGCAACCCAGTGTCCGAAACCTGATGGGTTCGAAATAGACCCGCTCGCCGTCTTCTAACTGGAATCGCTCATCATCGATGGCGATCAGCGCCCCGTCTCGCTCCACAAACGGCCTGATTTTCGAAAAATACAGTGGGACAACAGGAATGTGTTCCCGTTGGATGTAGCGCCAGACATCCAACTCTGTCCAGTTCGAGAGCGGGAAGACCCGCATGCTTTGACCTTTGGACAGTGTCGTGTTGTAGGCATTCCAGAGCTCTGGGCGTTGGGCTTTGGGGTCCCAGCCGTGTGTTTCAGATCTCAGCGAAAACACCCGCTCTTTCGCGCGGGAGCGTTCCTCATCCCTGCGACCGCCACCAAAGATGAAGTCGGGCCGGTGTTCGTTCAAGAACTGGCGCAAGCCTTGTGTTCTTGTGATGTCGGTGTGGGCGGCGGAGCCAAAATCGAACGGGTTGACGTTTCGCTCAACCGCTTCCGGGTTGGTGTGGACAAGGAACCGGGTTCCCGGTTGGTTGCTGATGTAGTCCAGGACTTGGTAGACCTCTTGGAACTCCCAGCGGGAGTCAATGAGCGCCAGGGGGAATGGTGGTGGCTCTGGCCAGAATGCTTTCTGCGCCAGAGTCCACATCACCATGCTGTCTTTGCCCAAAGAAAACAACATGGCCGGGTTTTGGGCTACAGCAATTGCTTCCCGAATAATGCGGATGCTTTCTGCTTCCAACACGTCTAAGTGAGAGTGCTCCCCACCGGAGACTGCCTCTTCGTGAGCTCTTGGCGCATACGGCAGGGGTGGGTAGAGAAAATCGGCGACAGTCACGCTCTCAATGGAATGGCTGTCATCACTGTGTAGGCGAAGAGTGCCGTGGGGGATCACGATGATGTCCGCGTCGAAGAAGCCTCGGATTCGCTCCAGAGCACCCGCGACATTCTTGGGCGAGGGTGCTGCATTCTCCTCAACGCCTTTTCCCTCGTAAACCCTGGCCCACCACCTGGTTCCGCGGCGGTCATTGACGACCAGAACTTCCGCACCAGAAACGGTGAGTAGCTGCCCGATGAGGAGGCGCTGTTTGCTTCGTTGGGCGTGGTCAGACAGCGGGTCAACAAGTAGGCGGTTTGCGGGGCGACCTTCGTGGTCGGTCAGTGCGAGAAGGTCGGTAGGGGCAGGGCCACCCAGAACGTCATCTAGGACTCGCGTGAGGTGCCGCCTGGAGACGTTGTGGCCCTCTTGGTGGAGTTGCTCGTGGAGGTCGTCAACCGATCCACGCTCCCCGTGAAGGATTCGGCTGAGAACCTCGTCGGCCAATGTCGCGTTTTCCACGAAAAACACTTTAGTAGTAAAAACAGCCTGTCTTTTTGCTTTTTGAAGAAAAAATATGAAAAATGCGACACAATGCTGTTGTGGATATCGACTGGCTGCTTGTTGCTGCGTCATCGGTGGTGGGCCTTCTTGTGGGCCTCACCGGTGTCGGCGCAGGGGCGTTGATGACCCCACTGCTCATTGGGTTCTTCTCCGTCCCTATACCTGTGGCTATCGCCACGGATCTTCTTTTCGCCACCATCACCAAAGCGCTCGGAGTCGGCATTCATGGCCGAGCCGGCCGGGTCGACTGGTCGGTCACCAAAAAACTGTGGGCGGGCAGCATCCCAGGAGTATTGATTGGCTCCATTTTTTTGGTTGCTCTTGTCACCCAAGATGCCGCTAGTTGGTTGACGTGGCTGATTGTGATCTTTGTGGGACTCACAGCATGGACACTCCTTCGACGAGCATTGGGTACCCCGAAAAAGACTCCGACAGTCTCCCAAACCGAGGGCTCCACGAAGGAATCCCACGAGCTAAAGCCAGCCCGGGGCTGGCTTGCCCCCATGGGGGGCTTTGGCATCGGAATGGGTGTGTCATTGACGTCGGTGGGAGCAGGAGTGCTCGGTATGGCGCTTCTTGTTCGGTTAAGCCCGGAAAACACCCCACCACAGCGTCTGGTGGCAACAGATTTACTTCACGCAATTCCGATTGCCTTGATTGCGGGGGTGTCCTATTCGCTCTCTGGCTTGGTCGACTGGTCCCTGCTGATCACCCTGTTGATCGGGTCACTACCCGGGGTGGTTCTGGGCTCGCTGTTATCTGGAAAGATTCCTGCCAGAGCCCTGAACCTCACACTCGGTGTCATCCTGGCGCTTCTGGCCGTGACTCTTGTGGTCTCCTAGGTAAGAGCCCACTCAGACCACAACAGGCTGGCGCACACTGTGGAAGGGCTTTGTGTCCGGAGCAGGTTCAGATAGGCGGGCTCCAAGGCCACTCCCGGGTGTGGAATCTAGACTGGGGCTGTGCCAGCAGAAGTGGTTCACCTCGTTCGACACGGAGAGGTCACTAACCCAGACCGAATTCTCTACGGTCGCTTAGACGGTTTTGGGCTCACCCCACGGGGCCAGCAGATGGCAGAAACCGTGGCCCAGTATTTTGCCGACAGGCCTATTAGCGCGGTGTTGGCGAGCCCACTGCTGCGAGCCCAGCAGACCGCCACACCCATTGCCGCAGCACACGGACTAGACATCGTCACTGACGACAGACTCATTGAAGGCACCAACATTTTTGAGGGCACTCGGGTATCCGCGAAAGCAATCATGCGAAACCCCTCGGTGTGGCCAAAACTGTGGAACCCTTTTCGCCCCAGCTGGGGCGAGTCCTACAAGAGCATTGTTCACAGAATGATGGCCGCTGTAGGTGATGCGGTCGACAATCATGAAGGGGAAGTGGTTGTGGTCTCCCACCAGCTTCCGATTTGGATGGTCCACCGCCACATGAATGGCGAATCGCTCGTGCACTCACCCAAAGCCCGTCGGTGCACGCTGTGTAGCGTGACGAGTTTTCAGCCAGAGCAAGAGCCAGGGCGAGGACAAGGATCCACAACAACTCTCGCAGACGATTCCCGCCCGTGGCGAGAAGTGGCATACGTCGAGCCAGCAGCATCGCTGCTGGCTGATGCAGTGGATTTAGGAGCAGTATGACCTCGCGCTTCAGTAAAAACGGAAGGGTTGGGCCTTTGGGGCAGGAAGGCGCACTAAATCTCGCGAGTGTTCGTCGCCAGACGCGGTCTGCTCGGCTAAAGGCGCTGCGAAGTGCGTTGGCTGTGGTAGCGGTGGCCGGCTTGGGTCTTGTCGCCGGATGCTCTTCTGAACCGGACACCCTTGCCCAAAACTACGGTGACGTTGTTGAGCAGGATTATTTCTCCTCGGACGGCGCGTTTAGTTTCATTTCCTTGGGTAATCGAGGCGAGGCACTGAGCTTCTCAGGAGATCTCGACATTGGGGGGACCTGGTCTTCAGCTGATTACGACAACAAACCGATGGTGGTCAACTTTTGGTTTGCCGGCTGCCCGCCCTGCCGGGTGGAAGCACCTGATCTCGAAGACCTGAACCAAGAATTCAAGGCGCAAGGCGTGGAATTTATCGGGGTCAATATCCTGGATCGTGCTCCGACCGCACTGTCTTTCGCCGAAGAATTCGGTGTGACTTACCCGTCACTAATGGACGCCGAAAGCGGGCAGGTCAGGCTCTCTTTTGCCGGTCAGGCAAGCCCCAGTGCAGTGCCCACCACGTTGATACTCGACCACCAACATCGAGTAGCTGCCCGAGTGAACGGACTCATTACCGACGTGGATCTCATGCGCACAATGATTTCTGACGTGCTCGCCGAGGCCCCTCAGTGATTCCACGCCACCCCCTAGAAACTCTTGCGACGGCCCTACCCGCAGAGTTCGCCACAGAGCTGAGTGCTGGGGTCACGACCGCAACCTCTGTGGGTGAAGTGATTTTTAGTGGTTCGCTTCTTGCCGCCCTACCACTCGCGCTGTTGGCAGGAATTATTGCTTTTGCTTCGCCGTGCGTATTGCCGCTTGTCCCCGCCTACCTCGGATATGTGGGAGGTATGACATCGATGCCGGAGGCAGGAAATAATGCCGCCAGGCGCCGCCTGGTGGCTGGGGTTATTTTGTTTATCCTCGGTTTCGGTGCGGTATTTGTCACCTTTTCGGTGGCGTTTGCGTCCCTGGGAGCACTCTTACAGCAGTGGCTGCCTCTCGTCATCCAAATCTCTGGTGCCCTGGTCATTGTGATGGGGTTTGTCTTCATTGGACAGGTGTCGTTTTTACAGCGATCGTGGGGGCCTGAACTTGGCCGCTCCAGCGGCCTCATTGGTGCCCCACTGCTCGGTGTGGTGTTCGGTTTAGGGTGGGCACCCTGTGTTGGACCCACCCTGGTGGCGGTCAATACTTTGGCACTGAGTGTGGGAGATATCCCCCGGGCAGTGATTCTGGCCTCCGCCTACTCTCTGGGCCTGGGGCTTCCTTTCCTTGCTCTGGCGCTCGGTTTCCAGTTCGCCACTGGTGCGGTCGGTTTCTTAAAGCGCCACATGCGAACGGTCAACATCATTGGAGGCGGCGTCCTCATGGTGATCGGCCTGTCGATGGTGCTTGGTCTCTGGCAAGAATGGATGTCCCAACTACAGGTGGTGATCAGTGGAACCGTTACGCCCCTCTGATCACTACGACTCCACGCCCACCGGTCAAAGCCAACAGGCTACGACCGTTGGGAACAGGGCTGACAGTGTTACGGAAACTTCCGGCGGCCCGCAGGGCCCCTCGCTGGGTGCTAGCGGATGGCTGAGGTTTATTTGGCGACAACTGACCAGTATGAAAACAGCACTGTTTTTGCTGTTGTTATTAGCACTAGGAGCGATCCCGGGGTCGCTGGTGCCTCAACGCGCTGCTGACCCGAACGGGGTCATCCAATTCCAACGAGAAGATCCTGAGCTGTTTGCGGTGTTGG
>CBFHPU010000054.1:0-6541 GCA_965657845.1 Pontimonas sp. | reverse complement strand
AAAGCGCATCTTGGTCAACCACGCCATTAACGCTTCCGCGGCGCCTGGTTCGACCAATAGCCACAAAGTGTTGCCGTCATCGACGGCCAAGAAGCGGTGTTCGACGTGACCGTTCGGGTCCAAAATCAGCGACTCCACGGTGTGACCCGGGTGAAGGCCCAAGAAGTCTTGGGAACTAATGGAGTTCAACCAGATCAAGCGGTCGGGCCCGGTGAGGGTAATGACCTGGTGGTCACCGAGGTCGACCACTGCGTGGCCTTCGGCGAGCTTTCTTTGCTCGCCGAGAGGGTTGCCGTAATGGACAGGGGTGGTCTCGCCGATAGCTCCTGGTATGCCCAGTAGCGAAGAGGCCACGATTTAGCGCTGCCCCCGAAAGAGGTTTAGCAGCACCACACCAGAAACCCAGCCAATGGCAAGAACGGCCAGGCCCAGTAGTCCGAGGAAAAAGATTTCCAAAAATAAGAGGTTGTGCACGCCCCTATTCTATGTCGTCGGCTGAGTATTCCCGCAAAGCGCGGGCGTGGGCCGCAGCGCCGTGAGTGCGTGCGGTTCCAGACTGACCTGGGCAGTAAGGAGCAGCCCAGGTACACTCGAGGTTTAGTGCAAATGGGTTTCACATGGGCTTTCACGGTGAGTGTTACCCACAGGGGCTTGAAGGGGTGAAGGGGGAGTGAGTTGATGGCCAGTATTTTGATGCTGAGCGGTGACGACCACTCTGTGGTGTTGCCCTCCATTGGGCTGTTGCCCCACCGGGTGAAAACGATCCCCGCCGAGCCGGCGTCTCTGGTGCGGGCTCCCAGTGCGGAAGTGGTCATTGTTGATGCCCGCAACGATTTGGCTCAAGCCAAAGCGCTGTGTCGAATTTTGCAGACCACGGGAATGTCCTCAGCACTGATGGTGGTGGTCACCGAAGGCGGTATGGCCGCGTTGAACTCCGAATGGGGTTTCGATGACGTGTTGCTGAGCCATGCCGGTCCCGCCGAAGTCGATGCCCGTATTCGCCTCGCGTTGACCCGCGAGGCAGCAAAACCCGGTTCAGAAATGATCCAATCCTCCGGGGTGGTCATTGATGAAGTGTCCTACCAAGCCAAAGTCAATGGCCGGGCACTAGACCTCACGTTCAAAGAATTCGAATTACTGCGGTTTTTAGTGGCCCACCCTTCCCGGGTATTCACCAGGGAGCAGTTGCTCAGTGAAGTGTGGGGCTATGACTACTTCGGGGGCACCAGAACGGTTGACGTTCACGTCAGGCGCCTTCGCGCCAAACTCGGCGACATGGAGTCCCTCATTGGCACCGTGCGAAACGTCGGTTACCGTTTTGCCGTCATCGACGAACACGCCGCCGAATCGAGTGCACCGGCGACAACAGCCAAACTCGCTGCTGAGAACTAAGGCGACAACGATGTCGCCGTTGTTACCCCCCGTTTACGAAGCAGTGTTTGCATGAATCCTGTGGAGAATGTGAACGCGAGCGAACGCGACTATGAAGTCACCACCGGTGTCGGTGGTGACTTCATTGACGACTACGACGAAGGTGTCCCAGAAGCTAAAGACCTTCCCGCGGAACGGTTTTTTGACCGCGAACTGAGTTGGTTGGCGTTTAATAAACGTGTCCTCGAGTTGGCGGAAGACCCGCAGGTCCCCCTGCTGGAGCGGGTCAAGTTTTTAGCCATCTTCGCGAGCAACCTCGATGAGTTTTTCATGGTGCGGGTTGCGGGGCTGAAGCGTCGCATCGTGACCGGGATTGCGGTTCCCACCAATACGGGTAAGTCTCCTCAGCAGGTGTTGGACGATATTGCCCAGATGGCTCACGAACTCCAACTACGCCACGCAGCGGCCCTTCACGAGCTGGTGAAACCGGCATTAGACGCCGAACACATCCACATCGAATCGTGGTCGGATTTGGCCGAATCGGACCGTGCGGGCCTCCACGAAGTATTTACCGAACAGATCTTCCCCGTGTTGATGCCCCTCGCTGTTGACCCGGCACACCCTTTCCCCTACATCTCAGGGTTGTCACTGAACTTGTCGGTGCGCATTCGAGACCCCCGCACCGACCGGGTTGAATTTGCCCGAGTGAAAGTTCCCCCGATTCTTCCCCGGTTTTACCCCCTAGCCGATGACGGCTCGGGTCGGATGCGTTTTATCGCCATCGAGGACCTGATCTCCCACCACGTGGGTGAGTTGTTTCCCGGTATGGAGGTGTTGGAACACCACGAATTTCGCATTACCCGCAACGAGGATGTCGAAATTGATGAAGATGAGAGCGAAAACCTCATCCAAGCGCTCGAGCGGGAACTGCTTCGTCGCCGGTTTGGTCCGCCCATTCGGTTAGAAATCACCGAAGACATGGACGATGTGACCTTGAAGTTATTGGTCAACGAATTGGGCATCACCGACCAAGAGGTCTACCGACTCCCCGCCCCTTTGGGACTAAACGGGCTCTTCCAACTAGCCGATATCGATAGGCCCGATCTCAAATACTCCAAACAGGTGCCCATCACCCCCACTGATTTACTCCCCAGTGAACCCACCGATGAGCCCAACATTTTCCGCTCCATTGCCGCCGGTGATGTCATGGTCCACCACCCGTATGAATCGTTTGCGACCAGTGTTCAGGCGTTTATCGAACAGGCTGCTGTGGACCCCTACGTGCTGGCCATTAAACAAACGCTGTATCGCACCAGTGGTGACAGCCCGATCATTGCGGCACTGATTCGTGCCGCCGAAGCCGGCAAGTCAGTGTTGGCCCTGGTGGAAGTGAAAGCCCGCTTTGATGAAGAAGCAAACATCACCTGGGCGAAAAAGTTGGAAAAAGCCGGCGTGCACGTGGTCTACGGCTTGGTCGGGCTAAAAACCCACTGCAAGCTCGCCCTTGTCATCCGACAAGAGCGAGGCGGTGGCCTTGGCCACTACACCCACATCGGAACGGGAAACTACAACCCCAAAACCAGTCGAATTTATGAGGACTACGGCTATTTCACGTCCGACCAGTCGGTCGGCAAAGAAGTTGCCAGGCTGTTTAACGAACTCTCCGGCTACGCCATTGAGAAAAAATTCACCCGCTTATTGGTTGCCCCGCGCTACTTGCGAAAAGGCCTCCTGAAACACATCGACAACGAAACCCAGGCGGCCCGGAAAGTGATTATCGCTGCGCTGTACCGGGCGAGCCAAGCCGGGGTGGAGATCGATATTTGGGTGCGAGGAATCTGTGCGCTTGTACCGGGCCTGCCCGGTGTGAGCGACACTATTCGTGTGCGAAGTATCCTGGGGCGCTACTTGGAGCACTCACGGGTGTTCTCCTTCCACCATGGCGGTGACCCGATTGTCTACATCGGCTCTGCCGACATGATGCATCGCAACTTGGACCGTCGAATCGAAGTTCTCTTAAAACTCTCCGACCCACGTCACATCGATCGGGTGCTTTCTCACATGGACCGCGGCATGAGCGACGACGTCGCCTCATGGCATTTGGACGTTTCTGGCGAATGGGTCCGCCACGCAGTGGCCGATAATGGTGAGCGCCTTGTCGATATTCAGAAAGAAACCATGTCTGCCATTACTGCCCGCCACAAAGCCAATACGAGTCGTTCGGGTAACAACGGGTGAGTAAGAAGGAAAAACCGGTCGTCGCTGGTGGCGCGGTCTGTTGGAAACGCGTCGACGGTGACATCAAAGTTCTCCTTGTGCATCGCACCCAACACAAAGACGTGTCCATTCCCAAAGGAAAACGTGACCCCGGTGAGAGCGTTCCGGAGTGTGCGCAGCGGGAGATTTTGGAAGAAACAGGCCTCCACGTCACTTTGGGCGCCTACCTGGGTCGCGTGGATTACACGATCCCTAGCGGTCGAGATAAAGAAGTGTTTTATTGGGCGGCCGAAGTGGATCCCGGTGAGGCAGAACGGGCACCGTTTGAATCGAACGACGAAATTTTTGCCCTCGAGTGGGTCTCACTCACCAAAGCCGCCAAAAAACTCAGCTACCCGCATGATGCCGACATTTTGGAAAACTTCCAACATTTGGTGGACTCTGGCGTAGAGCGCACTTTTCCGCTCATTTTGCTTCGACACGGAAAAGCAATGCCCCGAGAAAACTGGGACGGCCCCGATCACACTCGACCACTGCTTCAACGCGGTCTCAACCAAGCCAAATACCAAGCAGGGGGAATCGCGGCCTTTGCACCAGAGAGACTGGTCTCCAGTCCCGCCACACGGTGCCTCGCCACCATTGAACCGATAGCCAGGAAAACCGGTCTCGATGTGGTGACCAGGAAGCGCATCAGTCAAGACGCATGGGAACCAAGCGCTGAAGGCCCCATCAGTATCGTGACCAAAACGGTGTCAAAAAGACGCCCCACCGTGCTGTGCTCACACGGACCTGTGTTGCCGCAGATTCTCAAAGCCGCGAGCGATATCAGCGCCCAAGGCTCAGGTCGACTGGTCGAGCAACACCTCGGGATGAGCACCGGCGAATTTGTTGTCCTCCATTTTTCGCTGGAGACCGACGTTCCTCGGATCGTGGCGGTGGAAGCGCACCGAGCTCCCGAGGACTAACCTCCAGAAACAGTCAGACTCAGCTACCCGGGGTGAACCAACGAGAGCGATCACTGAACGGTTGTGAGGTGAAAGCCTGGCCGCAGAACGCCTCTCGGCGCGAGGCCGCTCGCAGCGGCAAATAATGGAGCCCGGGGTTACTGCGACCAGGCTCCCCCAGACTAACGGCCAGCACGCTAGCGAAGCTGGCCGTTTTTTTCGCGCTTGGCGCAATCAGCAAGCTCTGTTGCCACCACGCCCCAAGAGAGGCTCCTGAGAGCCACTTCGTGTTCGCTGTGCTCGTCGGCTGATGGCCAATGCAACAGGCCCGCGGCAATGACGCGCGCTAATGCGGAAGCCCGCTCGAGGGCCGGAGCAAGGTTCCCACTAAAGCCACCACGTAACACCTGGTCGATGATTTCTCCCACCCCGGAAGCCGTCACGGGCTCCTCAGCACCGACAACAACCGGATCAATCGTGTCCAATGCATCAAGTCCGCGTTGCACCACTTCGCCGATCACGTCCGGCCTGGAGCGAACCTGTTCTCGGATACGAAAAAGTCGCCACAGTGCGCCGGGCAGACTCACCGGGTCAGCACCTGCCCACAACTCCGCCAAAGTATCCACACCTTCGCGGTCCACAAAAGTGTTTAAGCGCTCCAAAGTGTCCGAAGAGTCTCCGCCCTCCACCCCTCGCACAAGGAGCTGTGCGGTGTCGTGGGCAATGGCGAGGCGCCTCTCAGGGTGAAGCCGCCACATCGCGTCCTCTTCACTTTCTGAGGCCTCTAACCGCCATGGCGCCATCGACACAGGCTTGTGAGGACGATCAGTCATGCACCCAGCGTAGAAGGGGCTGCTGAAGAGTATCCACGGGTTCACCGGAGCATTAGCAAACCGGTTGTGGGAATTAGGTAAAGGCAATCCAGTGATGGCGGTGTTCAGCTGGCGGCCCTACCGTGTGGACATGACAATGACACGTGCACAGCGTTCCCGCTTCTGGTTTTACCTCGTCGTCGCCATCGTGGGTCTGGTCACCGCATGGGTGTTTAACGGCCTTGCCGTCATGGGTGGTGCGACCAGTAGTGACTATGTCGAGGCGTGGTTTACCACCTCCCTCGACTGGGTCCTCTCCCTCGATTTGTTAGTTGTCGCCGTCGCCGGTTCGGCGTTTATTGTGCTGGAAGGAAGACGGCTTGGCATGCGCTACCTCTGGGCATACATCCTTGCCTCAGGGCTCACCGCATTTGCCTTCACGTTCCCGCTGTTTCTCGCAATGCGAGAGCGGGCACTAGCCAAACGTCTCAAAGACTCCGGCCAAAACCCCGGCACAAGCCTCAGCTCATGATTCAGCTGAGTCGAACGCTTCGCAATGTGTCCTATTCGTAGGACACACTTCCGGGTCCACCCCAGGCTGCGGTGCGAGCAGTAGAAGCATCTCCGGGGTAAATCATGAACCAGGTTTTACCTGGGGCAAGCTTCACGGGTTCACCCCCTGCAGTAAGGGTGACGGGTTCGGTGAGCGCGCCACCTTGCCAGTCGGCTTCGATGACTTTTCCACCGGTCGCAACCCACGCAGATCCTCCACCATTCAATAACCGAGCGGTGGGCTGACCCACAAAGTCATCGTGTTCAACGCTGATCGTGACCAGGTTGGTGACGGCCAACTGTTCCCCAGACTCGACCAAGACTGGGTCGCCGTTGAGGAAGTTCTTTTCGAACAGCCCGGTTGTGGCATTCCATTCCCACACCGACGTCACGTAGTCGTTGGTGGCCGACTCGCTGAAGTAGGTGGTGAAGTTGGTCACCGGGGTTCCCGCAGCAGCGGAGGCTTCGGCCGGATCTGAGACGTACTCGAAGTACTGTTGAGGAGCCGGGAGTGTGGCGTTTGCTGCTTGAGCATCAGCAGCCGCAAAGAGCACGCTGGAGGCCATGGCGTAGTTCTTGTCCACTGTCGACCACAGGTCACGGTCTTCAGCGGTGCGGTAGTCCCACACGTACTGTCTGACGCCA
>CBFHPU010000053.1:0-6801 GCA_965657845.1 Pontimonas sp. | reverse complement strand
TTGGCTTTAGTTTCTTCCACCGGCCGGAGCAGAGGCAACTCAAACTCAGAGCGAATGCTCCGGCCAAAGGCCGCGTGAGTGAAGGCCACCAGGTCGCTCAGACTGCGCGCAGGAAGTCTCTGGAGAGCGCGTCATCAAGAAATTCGGCCACCGATTGGCGGCACTCTTCCTCAGAAACCTCGTACTCGTCCAACAACGCCTGACACACAGCGTCCTCGGAAAGTGGTCCCGACTCCAAAAGGTCCCAGATGCTCTTCGCGACCGCATTGAACCGGTAATAGTCCAACGACTGAATGTTCATGACCACCAGGTCATTTTCGACGGTGGCATCGACAGCGTCGGGGTGTCTTTCTACTGAGCGCACGCTGAATTATTGCACGCTCCAGGTATCTAGAGTGGTGGGGTGGCTACCAAACACCGACCGCTCGACACACTCCGCGCTCTCCCAACACTGGCCCGGGTAACGACTTTGCTTCTCATCGGAACACTCCTTCAGAAATTTGTGCCAATGACAAGGTGGGGCCACCTTCTGGGAACACCGGGGAGACCAGACCGCACTAATCATGGCGACCAGAAATCCCCCGCGCCTGGTGACGTGTTAGCACTGGAAAAAGCATTGGGCCAAGTCGCAAGAATTTTGCCCTATACCCCCAGCTGCCTGGCTCAGGCTTTCGCTGGTCAGCGGATGTTGATCTCTCGGGGAATCCCTGGCACAGTCACCATCGGCCTTCGCCAAGAGGGAACAAGCAATTGGCCGGCACACGCATGGCTCCACGCTGGGGGTCGCGTAATCACTGGCGGCGGGGTGGGCGAAGTGTATTTCCCCACCACGAGCTACCGGTGGCCAACTACTTCCCCCAGCACCACACCACTCGACTCTTCACCCCCGCAATGACAGGTGGCATGAGCCAGCCCTACGACGGGCCACCCGTTGTAAATCCGGAGCTACACGAGCTTTTTCGCCTCACTTCCGGCGCGCTTCAACACGAGTTCGGTCTGCCAGGCTCAAAACAGCCCGCGATCGCTGACTCGACTGATTCACTCGGTGACCTCATTCGGCGTCACCGCCTAGAGGGCTTCATCCTTCGCCATTACGGCGAAGGCAGCCTTCTTCCGGATCTTCTCGAGGCGCTCCGGTTGGGCTTCCACGACAACAACACGTCGCAACAGCTTCTGGTCAGTGCGCTGAGCGTACGAATTTCTCGTCTCCTTGACGACGCGGGACTCAACTTCCTGCTGTTCAAAGGCTGGCCTCTTTCTCTTCAGCTTGGTGCCCAGGATGAGCTTCGTGGTGGCGGAGATGTGGATGTATTGGTCTCACCTCGCGATGTGCGGTCAGCCCACCGGGTGCTGATAGAGGCTGGATACGCACCTCAGTATGCAATTGGGCCCAGAACTCGTCTGGGCTGGAGGTTTGTGACATTTCGCAATCGGGAGATGCCCTATCGCTCCCCAGCCGGAGAAGTCGACTTACATTGGCGGGTGGCCTCCGAACACGATGTTCTTCCCCACGCCGACGTCTTGATAGAGCGATCGGTCACTGTCAGCGACGGTCGTCACACGATTCGAACGTTAAGCCCAACGGATGCTCTGGCAGCAACGGCTTTCCACTTTTATTTGGATTACTGTCACTCCGTTCGGCGCCTCGTTGACTTCAGCCGGCTGTTGTGTGTCGCAGATACTGCCGTCTTCGACACCCTCCCTACTTCCGCCCGCCAGGCGGTGTCCGATGTGGCAACGTTGTGCGAAAGACTTCTCGGTATTGAACTCCCACACTCATTGCCCCTCCCCCCACCGAAGACATCCACTGTGGACTACATGGAAACCCTGTTCACGCAGTGGCATCAGGTGGGCCCCACCTCGAGGCAAGCCCCCAGTCGGATGGGTGGCCCGTGGGGCAGGAATGTCCACCACTTGCGACGCTATTCACGGACCATTCCCCTTCTGGCGAGACTTGTTGCCCGTGGGGCAGTATGGTTCCCACCCGTTGCGGACCATCCTCGCCCCATTGGAATGATCCAGGCTGCACTGTGGCAGGCGGGGCGTCTACTGCGGGGCAAAACCGATTCGCATATTTAGCGGGTCTGGGCTCAGCCTCTCCTCGAGCGATACCAATCGCGGGCCCTCTGGTAGAGACCCGTTCGGCGCAGCGCGCTGCGGACCGACCTTTTCACCGCGCGGCGCAACACCGCAAGGGGTCGTCGAAGGGGTCTGGCGGGGTTACCCATGACTTGGAGCGGCCGTCGAATGTGCCGGGTAACGACAGACCCTGCGCCAATAAGCACCCCATCGGTGATTCGAACACCGTTAACAAAGCTTGCGCCGGGTCCGACCACGACATTTTTTCCGAGCGTCACGAGCCCGGGAATCGCTACTGCCGGACCCAACCTGCTGTAGTCGCCAATGGAGGAGTCGTGGCCAAACGTACTGTTGCGCCCGATTGTCACAAAGTCGCCAACGACCGCATTGCTGGAAATAGATACTTGGGGTCCAACAAAAACCCCCACCCCCAGAGAAGCGGACGGGCTTATGGACGCCGTTGGGTGCACAAGGTTCACCCAACGAAAAATGCCGCAGGACTCGGCTTTCTCCCGCAGCAATCTCGCTGCTGTTGTCCACCGCCGATCGATACGCTGCAGCATGAGATCTGGCGGCCCCGCCTCACCAACCAAAAAAGCGCTCACCCCTCGAAGAGAATCCGGCAGACTCTCAAAAGTGTGAACGGGAAAATCCCTGGGGGTTTCGGGCGCGACGCTAGCCACAATCTCGATGTCGAAGCCCAACAGTTGTGCTGTCTCCAGAATTTCCTGCCCATTACCCGCCGGAACTCCGACCAACAGCAGAGTGTTCGAGACGGAAGACTGGCTCATCGCCTCAGTGTCTCTCGGAATTCGGTGGGCGTCATCGGCCGCCGTTCAAGCCGGTCGGCAATCTCAATGACTCGGGACACCAGGCCCCCGTTAGTGGCCAGGGTGGTGCGAGCAGCATCCTGGTACAGATTGTCCTCCAGGCCCACACGAACACCGCCACCAGAGGCGAGAGCGAGAGTGTTGGCGGCCAGTTGTGAACGACCGATCCCCGCAGCAGACCACAGGGCACCTGCTGGAAGTCGTTCAACCAAAAAACCTAGATCGAGAGGTGTGGCCTGGGAACTGGCGACACCACCGAGCAGAAGGTTCACCACAAACGGTGGTGTGAGGATGTTTTTTTTGCGCAGGTATTGCAGATAGTTGACCATCCCGGTGTCGAAGATTTCGAGCTCTGGGATGATTCCTCGTTGCGCCATGGTGTCTGCGAGCGCTTGGACCGTCTGGGGCGAGTTGACCGAAGCACTTCCCGCGAAGTTCATGCTGGAGAGAGTCAAGGACGCCATGTCGGGCTTTAGGTCACCCTCTAGAGCCAACACGTCAGAGCGTTTCGACACGTCGCTTTCGACACGTCCTGAGGTCGTCACACAGATCACCAGATCGGTTCGTTCGGCACGGATACCAGAAATGATTTCCGCGAAGATGTCGCGCTCCCACGCCGGGTCACCGTTGGGGTGTCTCGCGTGCAAGTGCACGGAAGAGATACCTCTCTCCGCGCACGACAAGACGTCGTCGACTATCTCTGCCGGGCTTAGTGGAATGTGGGGAGAATCGCTTCGCTGTGGCACCATGCCTGTCGGGCACAGCGACAACGGAAAGGTTTCGGGGAGGGTCATCGCGGGGTCACCATGGTCCATAGCCTAAAGCGCCTCGAGTCCGGGGACCCTGAGGTCATTGGTCGGATGTGGACTGTCGGCCGTCGTAGTCGACGTCGGTTTCTTGGATATCGGAATAGCCCGGTGCCTGGTAAACCTCTGGTTGCCTCGGCACACACAACACGAGTGACTTTCTCTGGAGGCCCAACCAGTGCACATCGTGGGCAGCCATGTGGAAGACAGCGCCGGTATCTAGCGGTCATGCCATACTGAAGGCCAAGCGATGGCGCTTGGTGACAAGGGCCACCGTCTCATTCACAACGGATCGTCCGGCACGTACCTGCCGGTGAAGAGGAGAAAAATAATGGCTACTGTCACCTTTGACAAAGCATCCAGGCTCTACCCGGGGACCGAAATTCCCGCCGTGGACGAACTGGAACTCACAATCGAAGACGGAGAGTTTCTCGTACTCGTCGGCCCCTCGGGCTGTGGAAAGTCAACATCACTGCGGATGCTCGCAGGCCTCGAAGAGGTCAACTCTGGTCGGATCATGATCGGTGACCGTGACGTCACCGATATGCCGCCTAAAGACCGTGACATCGCGATGGTGTTTCAAAACTATGCGCTCTACCCACACATGACCGTGGCCGAGAACATGGGTTTTGCCCTGAAAATCGCTGGTGTGAGTAAAGAAGAGCGCGCCAAGCGGGTGGAAGAAGCTGCGAAGCTTCTCGATTTGGAGCCCTACCTGGGTCGGAAACCCAAAGCGCTCTCTGGTGGTCAACGCCAACGTGTGGCCATGGGTCGCGCCATTGTGCGTGAACCCCAAGTGTTCTTGATGGACGAACCACTGTCCAACCTTGATGCCAAACTGCGCGTGCAAACACGCACCCAAATTGCCTCCCTGCAGCGTCGCCTTGGCGTCACCACCGTGTATGTGACCCACGACCAGGTGGAAGCGCTCACCATGGGTGATCGCATCGCGGTGTTGAAAGATGGCGTGCTCCAACAGGTGGGAACACCCCGTGAGCTTTACGAACGCCCCCAAAACGTGTTCGTAGCGGGCTTCATTGGTTCCCCGGCGATGAACATTTTTGAAACCGACCTGGTTGAAGGCGGTTTGAAGTTCGGTTCGGCAACCATTCCGATCGAACGTGAAGCAACCGAAGCGGCAACATCGACCCACGCCACAGTCGGTGTCCGCCCCGAAGATATCGATGTCCACACGTCCGGTGAGGGCATCCCCGCCACAGTGGTCCTGGTTGAAGAATTGGGCGCCGATGGTTACCTCTACTGCGAAGCAGAAATTGGTGGCCAGAAGACCGACATTGTGGCCCGGGTTGATGGTCGGGAACACCCCGATAAGGGTGACTCTGTCGTGTTGATGCCGATTGATCGCCACGTACACGTCTTTGACAAGAACACCGGTGTTCGCCTGAACCGCGAGGTGGTTTCACAGAAGTAACCCTTCTCGCCACTCACAGAGTGCGAGAGACTGGGGTTACCGCTGTAAGCGGTAGCCCCAGTCTTGTATGTCGTGGTGTGTCGTCAGTACGTGGGTGGGTCACAGGGTAAATCGGTCGCAGCGTGAATCAGTTGCGGAGTCAATGAGTCGAAGGAGTGGTGATGTCACCTCTGTCGATTCAGGCTGCCCAGCCAAGCCCCGAGCTTTTTGAACTGCCCTGGGAGCTGCCTCTTGAGGCATGGCCGGAAGAAACAGTGGCGGCACTCCCTAAAGGAATTTCTCGCCACATTGTGCGATTCGTGCACTTAGGCGACCACATTGTGGCGGTGAAAGAAACGACGGAGGAACTGGCCCGCACCGAATACGACCTCCTCAAAAGCCTCGACCGCTTAGAGGCCCCAGCGGTTGAACCGGTCGCCATCGTCTCCGATCGTCGGGGTAGTGGAGGTGAAACCCTTCCTCCTGCACTGGTGACCAGGCACTTAAAGTTCTCACTGCCCTACCGGGCAGTGTTTTCCCACACCCTTCGGCCTCAAACGGCAACCAGGCTGGTCGACGCGATGGCGTTGTTGTTGGTGAAGCTGCACCTGGAGGGTTTTTACTGGGGTGACGTGTCGCTATCGAACACTCTTTTCCGGCGAGATGCTGGAGCGTTCGCAGCCTATTTGGTGGATGCCGAAACCGGCGCACTGCACACCGCGGGGTTATCTGACGGCCAAAGAGAAAGTGATTTAGAAATTGCCCGAGTAAATGTCGCCGGTGAACTTCTCGATCTTCAAGCCGGTGGCCGACTGGATCCAGAAATTGATCCGGTGGAAATGGCGGGCTCGATTGTGGATTCCTACCGGTCGCTGTGGGAAGCACTGACCAGTCAAGAAACGTTTGATCGCTCCGAGCGCTGGCGTATCCGCGAGCGCATCGAGAAACTCAACGCCCTCGGTTTCGACATCGAAGAGCTCAGTATGGCCTCCGATGAATCCGGAACAACCTTGTCCATTCAACCCAAAGTGGTTGATTCTGGTCACCACCAACGACGGTTGATTCGTTTGACGGGTATTGATGCGGGAGAAAATCAGGCACGCCAGTTGCTCAACGACTTGGATTCTTATCGCGCCACGTTTTACCCCGACCAGGTCGTCGACGAGGAAATGGTCGCCCACGAATGGTTAACCCGAGTGTTTGAACCGGTGGTGCGTGCGATACCGAGGGATTTACGGACCAAATTGGAACCTGCCGAGGTGTTTTACCAGTTGCTTCACCACCGCGCGAGACTTTCTAAAGCCCAAGACCGCGACGTGTCATTGGCTGAAGCACTCTCGGTGTACATCGACGAGGTATTAACTCACCGCCGCGATGAAGCCACCGTGATGGGGCCCCCCACAGGGGCCATCACTCAGCCCAACCCCACCGTGGAAATCAACTGGCGAGACGTCGTCTAATGCGGCCACCGGTGTTGTCGTGCGCCCCTCACGCTTAAGTAAGCACTGGGCCCGTAAGCACTCGGCTCGTCACCACTAGGCCCTTAACCACTGGGTTCTACCGACTGGGTTCTACCGACTGGCCACCCTTTTTTGTCGATCAATTTCGTAGAGGGCAATACCGGCAGCGACACTGGCGTTCAGTGATTCGGTTTTGGGGTCGAGTGGAATCGAGA
>CBFHPU010000052.1:0-6808 GCA_965657845.1 Pontimonas sp. | reverse complement strand
ATCTCGCCTAGTGGCCCTCGGGGGCTCGCGAAACATGCTCATCTCGTACAAGACCGTCTTCGCCCCTCTTGGAAAACTTCACCCAGCGCATCTTCGCGCTTACTTCACGCAACGGAAGGTGAAATTCGTGGACGTAAAGAATCAGTACTTGTCAGATGTGGGAAATCAAACCAACGCCCAATTCTTGACATTCATAACCCTGTCCTCAGTGTGGGCACTGGGGATTCCCCTAGTCCATGGAGTACTCGGAAGTAACCCAAGTGCAGGACTGGGCCTCACAATCGTCACTTCCACTTTGGCGGTTCTCCTTTTGGTTGTCGGATTGTCCACGATAAACCGGTACAGAATTCTGAGCCTAAATCCACAGCCCGAGGCGCAGGACACAGTGGTTGCGCAAACGGAAAGAAAGCAGCCATTTGCCTTTTTCCTGGCGTTCGTGCCCATCGTCCTGGTGGCCACACTCACAGGTCACCTATTGATACTCAACTAGGCGACACCGCACGGCGAGGAAGCCGACGAAGCCGACGCGGACTAGTGGGGACACCCTCCATCTCGCCCAGTGACGCCAGGGGCTCGCGAAACATGCTCGTTTTATACAAGACGTCTGTCAGCCCTTTTGGAAGCCTTGAGTCATCGTCGGGCACGGAATTGTCCTGCTCGGCTAAAACATCGAAAGGAAAAAATGAAAATCCTCAATACACGGTTTTGGTTGCTGGCCACCGGAACCCTATTCACCGTCTTTCCAACTATCAACGCGTTGTCAGGACAGACAGTAGCCAGCGCCCCTAGTTACTGGCCTGGCACTCTCTCGGCTCGAGAAGCTGAGATTGCGGCTGTCGTTGAACTGGCATGGGGATTCCACATCCTTGCCCTGGGTCTGGTGGCTCTGGCCATTGCGCTCCTCTCGCCTGACCCATTGAGGGCCCGGCTCGGTGTGGTGGTGACGGTCGCTTTTGCCCTGAGCCAAGGACTTTCAGCAGGTACCGCAGCGCAGTTTGGATATGGCGGCACCGACGGCATGGGGCTTTTCGCCATTGTGGTGATCGGGGTGCCCCTGATCACACTCATTACCTGCGCGGTGCGGTGGAACGCCAGACCCGTTAGCAACAGCTAACTTGCGCCACTGAGGGGGAAGGGCCCCATCAGCCACAACGAAAAGGAGAAAGTAATGATTACCTTGATGGCACGTCACCAGGTCGACGACTGGGATAAGTGGTTTCAGTTGTACCAAGCGCAGCGCGGACAACTGTCTCAGATGGGGGTGACCAGGGAGGCGGCGCTTCGCGCGTCGACCGACGGAAACGATGTGGTCGTCATCCATGAGTTTGACTCCATCGAAGCCGCCGAAGAGTTCCTCAAGGCATCCGAGGCGCCGGAGATGGCTCAAATGATGGAGGCCGCCGGCGTCAAGCCGGAAACGATGACAATGGAACTGTTTCACACCCACTAAATGGGGCGTGGCGCCGCGGGGCAGGTGAGCCAGCCCCGCGGCAAGCGGCCTTACTCGCAGGCCCGGGCGAGTTCGTTCAGTTCAGACACGCCGACGCCGATGGTAACGGGCCTGTGTCAGATCCCACGCTGGCCCTCCCGGGCTCGCAAAACATGCTCATTTCGTACAAGACCGTCTTCGCCCCTTTTGGAAAACTCGCGTCAGGCGCATTCCCGCGCCCACGTTAACGAAAGGTTGTTCAGTGAAAAAGTTTTTTAGCCCGGTGGGTTGGCTACTCTTCAGCACTTTGTTCTGGGGAATGGGGGTGGCGATGACACTGTTCTTCACCGAAGAAGCGAATGCGGCCGCAGGCTTGTCGACCGCTCCGGCAGATGTTGCCAACACAATGTACTACTCCCTTATCTTCATGGGTGGTTACCTCCTTGCGGCTGCAGGGATTGGCTACTTCGCACGGGGGGCAACCCTCGCTCGCCTCACCTTTGGTATGGGCGTGAGCATCCTTTTTTGGGTGGTTCTGGGATTGCTTGTTCTCGTTGGGCCTGTTGTCGGTTATCGCAATTTTGCGCCGGACTTCGGAATTATCCCGATGGTGGCAGCACTGGGCATGATGATTTCAGGCCTGCTCCACTGGAACGACGAGGAGTAGAGCGTATAGCGAGAGGTTGAGTCGCCCGGGTCCTTACTTCCGTGGGGCCCGGGCGCAACTCAGAGCGATTGCACTACGGTCGGCCTGAACGCTTCGGTGGTGTTGTCGTACGAGGACTTCACGCTGAACGCGATTCGTTGACCATGGGGGTGAACCGTGGAGTCATGGAGCGCAAAATTCTCCCGCATCCCCGAGGCCGTAACGTTTGGACACACAACGCAAATCACCACCGCCCACACTCCAACTCCATCCGCGCTAAACCCCGGCTGATTACTGGCATGCGCAACATCACCCAGTCCCGTCCATCTCGACATGCTTCCCAGGCACGGAACTCGCGGTCTCTTGGTCGAGGGTTAACGTACCGCTCGCCCCGCAAGGCCCACATTGGGCGCAGAAAGATTGATCGAAAGGTGTCCCCCTAGCATGACACTTTTCGAAAAACTTCCCCGGAAACCACTTTGTTGGCCGGGCTCGCGTCCGTTCTCCCTAAAATCAAAAGCATGTTCAATTCAGCTGGTTCCATCTGGAAAAAAAGTTTTTCGATTCTCACCCTCGGGACTCTGCTGAGCGTTTCTTTGGTTGTGACCACTGAGGACGCATTTGCGGCGGCTGATCCGACGGCCTTCACGGTTGATTGCGATAGCGGCACGACCTTGAGCGATTCCACCGTGATTACTGGTTTGGACACCAATCGAGTTATTACTGGTGTCGTGGGCGACACCTTCACCGTCACTAATGGTGCCGCAGCGGATGCCGGCGACTGCACGGTCGGTCCGGGTAGTGCTGTAACAACCGCGGGGGACCCCACGATTGCTGATGGAGGTGGAACGCTGGTGTTCACCATCGCCGTCGGAGGCTTTTTCACGATTGCTGGCGCTGGCGGGAGCCCCGTAAACTTCTTCGTCGACGCGTGTTCCCTGAGCGGCTCCGGTGTTGAGGCAGACCCTTGGAGGGTGTCCTCTCAAGCTGATTTCCACAACGTCGGGCTGGAAAGCTCTACGCCTACGGAAAATTCATGTTCGTTAGACGGCCACTATCTCCAAACCCGGAACCTAACGGGCACTGAGATACTCGACGACTACGCCAACGACGTAGTAGGGACAACTTCGGACCCGTTTACCGGAGTGTACGACGGCGATCACTACCGCATTTCCCTCGGCGCCAACACGTCAACTGCGTCGCTCGGCTGGAATTATGATTCCAATGGAGATTCGGCCGGGGGCTATTCCTCGCGAAAAGCGCTCTTTCTGGCGGTCGATGGGGGAACCATTAAGCGGGTTCGGCTGACCGGCGAAATCCGCAGCAGTACCACCGATGTGTCAGGACTTGTGCGAAACCTTTACGGCGGAGGGCTCATTTCAGAGGTGTCGTCGACAGTTACCATCCATGTTGATGATTCCAACCCAGTCATCGGTGGTCTCGTCTCCATCATGGGCGATGACGGTAATGAGGGAGATTTTGGGGAGGAGGAAGGTGATGCGGACGCTTTTGAGAACGACCCTGCACGTATCCAGTATTCGAAGTACGCGGGATCTATCGACTGGACGGATAGCGGCGGATCCATTGAAGGCCCCACCATCGGAGGCCTCGTGGGACAGACTTGGGGGATCGGTCTTCTGGAAATTCGTGACTCTTACGCGCAGGCGCGCATTAGTTACGACTCAGGAGTGATGACCGACGATTTGTCGGCTGTGCACGCCGGAGGGATTCTGGGGTCCGACGGATACACCAAGTTAGCAATCGGGACGCCCTCGGTACGGTCAGACTTGAACGCAAATGTTCGTTTGATTAGGACGTATGCTGCTGGCTCCTTCCAAAATACCTGTGCAACCAGCTGTAGGTTGGACCAGGTATTCACCGGAGGATTGGTGGGTTACTCTTCGACTACCGACTCCAATGATGTGTATGTGTCCAATTTCTGGCTTACAGGCGCTGGTTCGCAGGCAATCGGTGACATTGACACGGGAAGTCAGCCCGCAGTGTACGACGGCAACAGCGAGCCAGTAGCCGTTCCGCTCTCTGCGAGCCGTCTCGAGCAGATCGCTTCCTACACCACTGAGGAAGATGGCTCCACGGACTTGCCAGGGGGAACCGCGATGGCATCCGACGCGACAACGGATTACCGCTGGGCAATTGAAGCGATTTCCGCGTCCACATTTGTACCCTCAAACTATGACCAAGATGGTGATACCGGTGGAACCGCTGCGGAAATTAGCGATTACACGAACAGGGTTGTGTACTCAAACACTGACACTTCGAAGGAATACCGCACGCAGCGAGCGGGAGTTAATCTCACCACTGCGCACGGTGGTTCGGACCCTGCAGAGGTCACGGGTTACCCCGCTCTGGGACGAGTGTGGGACATTTGTGACGAGTACCCCACGCTGGTCTGGGAGGAGGAGAACGGTTGTTCTGGCTCAGGCGGTGGAGGCTCGAGTTCAGACTCCGACGACTCATCGACCGCAGAGCTGGCTAGTGCGGCTGGGTTGACCGAGGCGGAGTACGCCGCCTTCCTGGCCTCAGGATTAACGTTGGAACAATTCAAGGCGGCACGTTTGGCTGCTACTGGTCCTGATGGGGCGTTGTTGTTCGGAGGAGGATCGTTGGCCATCTTGTTCCTGGCCGCAGGTGCAATCATGCTGGTGAGTCGGGCGCGCGTGCGAAGCCTCAGACGAGGCTAAACAACCCGGGTGAGAACATTGGCCGTTGAGGGCCCGCATGGTCTGCGCAGCCCTTGGGGCAGGGGCAAACCAACCCAAGGGGAAGTAGTGGAGCCGGTTTAACGGGCATTCCACTTGTAATTCTCTGAAGTGCTTAGCGCCTTCCGACCCAATGATGCCGACTCAGCAAGAGCGGGGCAATTGATTCTTCGCAAGGAGAACGGCACAAAGATTCCCACCACCATCCTCACACCGGCAAACCCCCAACCCCTGCACTTTCACATAGAGGCCAAGATCGGGGTAGACCGAAGACCACCGGCTAGCATGACGACTATGACGCTTGCCCGGACCTTGACAATCAATGTTGCGGGCCTGGCCGTAGCCTCAGCGCTGATTGTGGCTTTGTGGGGTCAGCAGCTCGATATTTTTGGCGTCCTAGTCCTCAGCATTGTGCTGCTCGGCGGGGTGATCTCTGCGGTGCACCACGTTGACGTAATCGCGGCGTATGTCGGCAGAGTTCTGGGCGCTGTCATCTTGGCTCTTGCGGTCACGATTATTGAGGTGTCCCTGATTGTGTCTGTACTTCTCGCCTCCGGGGAATCAGCGTCAACGTTGGGCAGGGACACGGTGTTTGCTGCGGTGATGATCGCAACGAACGGAATCATCGGCCTTTCCGTCGTCGCAGCCACCCTTCGATCGTCGACGTCATCGTTTAACTCTGAAGGCAGTGGCGCGGCTCTTGGTGCGATTGCCGTTATTGCCACCTTGAGCCTTGTGATTCCCTCGTTCACGACCGGTTCATCGGGTCCGACCTTCACGACACCGCAGTTAGTGTTTGTCGGAATAGCGGCGCTTGGTGTCTATGTTCTTTTCCTCTACATCCTCACCGTGCGCAACCGCGAACACTTTGAAGACCCCGCAAGCCCCCCGACACAATCGTTGAGGGTGGTTCCCTCGCGAGGGACGCTCGCCCTCAGTGTGTTTTTTCTCATACTGGCGCTTGTGACCGTGGTGTTACTCGCCCAGGTGCTCTCTCCCTCGGTGGAAAACGCTGTGACCGGGGCGGGTTTCCCCCTGACTTTTGTCGCCGTTGTCATCGCTCTGGTGATTTTGTTACCCGAGGGCACTGCTGCATTTCGGTTCGCCCGAGCAGGACACCTTCAGGCAAGTTTCAACCTCGGCTACGGCTCAGCGTTAGCGAGTATTGGGCTCACAATTCCCGCCTTAGTGGTGGTGTCTTTTCTTCTCGACTTTGACCTCGTTTTCGGGCTGAGACCAGTGGATATTGTGTTGTTCATACTGACTCTCGTTGTGAGCACCGTCACCGTGGCGTCCCACAGGGTCACCCTGTTCCAAGGTGGGCTTCACCTTGCAATTTTCTCGGCGTTCTTGTTTCTCGCGGTGAGCCCTTGATCACGGCAATGAGGCCAGCCCGCGCATTGACACCACGGCGCATTCGACAAGAATCCGCCAGTTTCCACGCTAACCCGTCCCTATCGAGGGGTCCGAATTATCGGAAACCGACTAAGGGCTGTGTTTCGTAACCGGAACGCAGGATCTGCCTCACCTACCGGTGCCGCTGTCGGGCCTTACCTATCCGGAGAAGGACCACTGCATCGGCCAGGTGCGGGGGTGGGTCGAGAATTTGACAATCAATTTCTTTTTTTTTAATGTACTGCGGTGAACAAATTTCAACTCAATCCTGCTTGTGTCCTTGAAGTTGTGGGTGAGGAGGTTTTTGCCACTGTCCCCGGACAGGTTGACGTAATTCGTTTGTCAGGTGACTATGCGCGCACAGTCCGCAACCTCGACGCAATGCATTCTCAGGACGTTAATCCTGAAGTACTTCATGAGCTCGAACGGCTAGGTGTGATCGAGCCCGTGAAGGAAGGGTTGTCGCGCCGCTCACTGGTCAAGGGAGGTGCGGTCCTAGCGGGTGCCGGCATTGCTACCCTCGCCCTGCCCAGCGTTGCTGCGGCCAGCTCAGGGATATCTGTTGGGGAGATTGGTTTCTGGTCCTACAACAGCAGCGGCCCCGATGGATTTAGCATA
>CBFHPU010000051.1:0-6835 GCA_965657845.1 Pontimonas sp. | reverse complement strand
CCCATCATTGTCCCCTGCCACCGTGTCATGGGCTCAACCGGCAAAATCACCGGCTACAGCGGTGGCGATGGAATTGCGACGAAGAAGGCATTGCTTGCCCACGAAAAGGGGCTTTAGCTGCGCCAACGAGCAACGGAAAAGTGGATGGACTAGAAATCCGTTATCGAACGCTGAAGGGCGACGGGATCAAAGATTGGAAGCACCGACTGACCAAAGTCCTTCACGTTTCGAGTAATAATCGCGTCGGCTCCTTCGGACAGCGCAGCTTCGTGAATAACGCCGTCTTCGAAATCCGCGAATTGGCCTTTAAGCGCATGATGGAGAACGTCAAACTGTACGGGTGCAAACCTGAAATTCTCAAAAAGTATGGAGATCGTTTGACGAGCCTTGGTGCGAGAGGTGAGTTTGGCTAGAAGGTAGTACACCGTCGGAACTGAGCTGGAGGAGAGTATCCCGTGAATTCGTCCGGCCTCTACAAGTGAGAACAGGGGCGCAGAGGCCGCCAAAAAAGGCCTTCGCTCCGCCAACACGTCGACAATAACATCAGTGTCGAATAAGAGTCTCAAGAATATTTTTCTTCAAGGTAGTTCTTGTGATCCGTCTCATCGATTGACGATGCATTACCCACCTGGATGAGCGTATTCAGCAAATGACCGTGATCGGCGCTGCTGTCCCACTCGGCGTCGAGGCGCCAATAATCCGCTTCGACCTCTGCGGCGGGTCGGGCGGTGAGTTCGACCGCACGGGCGATGATTTCCTCGTCACTGCGGTGGCGTACATTACTGGTCACGATATCCCTCCCCTCTCTGGCACCGAGTGTAATACTGCACACAGGGATTGAAGAGTTTTCCACAGGAGCTTTTCATCCTGAATCGGAAGCACCGGACGGCGTTACGCCGTAATTTCACCAATCAGTTGTTCCACTCGGCGGCGGATGTCGTCTCGTACTCGGCGGACTGTTTCCAGGTCTTTGCCTGCAGGGTCTTCTAATTCCCAGTCCAGGTAGCGCTTACCAGGGTAAAACTTGCACGCATCCCCACACCCCATAGTGATGACGACGTCGCTGGCCTCGACTTGTTCGTCGGTGAGGATTTTTGGCTGATTGGCACTGATATCGATGCCCTCTTCCCGCATGGCCTCCACGGCCACCGGGTTGATGTGGTCTTTCGGTTCCGAGCCTGAGCTCAATACCTGAACGCGATCACCCGCTAAATGCTGCAAATAACCGGCCGCCATTTGGGACCGGCCCGCGTTGTGAACACAGACAAACAACACCGTGGGGGTGGTGGACATTAGGGGCCTTCTTTCGCAGTGTGTTCGGTGTGAGCAGCCCGAGAGGCCTCTTCACCCTGTGGTTCACGGGCTAGTCCTGTGGGGTAATACAAGGACACCAGTAGCCATCCCAATAGTGCCCCGAGAACCTGAGCGGCAATGAAACCTAGGACCGATTCCACGGCGATTCCGGTAAAGGAATCGGTGAACATGCGTCCCACCGTCACCGCAGGGTTGGCAAAAGACGTGGACGACGTGGCAAAGAATCCCGCACCAATCCACGCAGGAACCAGAAGCGGCAACCAGCCCGCTTTGGACTGAGCGACGGCGGTCAAGATCACGGCGATGAGCCCTGCTGTGGAAATAACTTCGCCCAAAAAGCTTCCCGTCGTGAGCCGCTGATTGTCGGAAAATTCCACCAACGGGAGGTCAAACATCGCCTGCGCTCCCACCGCACCGGCAACACCGCCCGCGAGTTGCACGAAGCCATAGCTCAGGCCCTCGCTCGCGGACAGCTCTCGGCGAAGGGTCATCACCAGGGTGACTGCCGGGTTGATGTGTGCACCCGAGACAGGAATCAGAAGGGCCACCAACACAGCCAAACCCAACACTGTCGCGATCTGGTTGATGAGGATCACCACACCGAGGTCTGCAGACAAACGCTGCCCCATGAGCCCTGAGCCAATCACCACCATGACTAAGGCCGCGGTGCCGAGGAATTCAGCGAAAAGCCGGCGGGGTAATGACATCAACACGGGGTCTCCTGGGGTGGCAGGGATGCTTCAAGTGTGCCCTGGGGCACCGATTAAGAAGCGAAAAACGAGGACTCGTTTGCCAAGTGTTCACCCAAGAATCAGAAGGCCAAAAGAGTGGGGGCCTCTAATCGACGACCAGGTACAGCTCCCCCGCATTGTCTGGGACCTCTGCAAAATGCCAACCGTGGGCGCCACCCCAGTCAAGGAGCTTTCCTGCCGAGTCAATGTGAGCATTACTGGTCAGCAAATCGCGAACCACCTTGCCCTTGGTGGCCTTATTGGCGTGCCCAACAGCAGCCCCATGGTCCACCTCTTTCACCACTCGAATGAACACCCCGGTGCCCTCCGGTAGTGGTGCGAGGGCTCGGTAGCCCTCACTGCGCAGATCAATCGTGAAATCTTCTGCCCAAATCTGCTCTGCGTGTGGTTGCCACCGGGATTTGAGGTTCTCCCCGGGAAGTTTCGAATCAAAGGAGAGTCGGTAGCGGGGAATGGGGTCCATCGCCCGAAGCGGTCCAAAGAGTGCAGAAAAAAGCCACAGTGATTCAGCAGCATGCGCGCTGGCCGCCGCGTCTAACCCGGAAATATCGAGCGCATCGAATAGCACCCCGGTGTATCGGTGGATGGCGGGCATCACCGGGCTCGACAGGAGCTCCCTATTGGCCAGGATCCACTCGTCACCTTTAGCACCAAGGCCCAGCGCCTTTTTGGCCGCCTCAGGGTCCAGAGACTGTGCGACAAGGTCGTCGGCAATCGTCTGGCGCACGGCAGTCAGTTCGGGAAACGCTAACTGATCCCACTCGAGGTGTGATGCGTCCAGACCGCCTGGGGTTTTTGTCTCCGACGGAGGCAGAACAATGCGCATAGGCGCTACTGAATCTCAGCCATTCCGGCGACAATGGTCACCTGGTCGTTATCGACAGAGAGGAAACCATCCTCAGCCGTCGCCGTCACCTTCTCACCCGAAGTGGTCGTGATACGCACCTCACCGGCGGCGAGAACACCCAGGGTGGGCTCGTGGCCGGCGAGGATACCAATTTCGCCCTCAGTGGTGCGGGCGACGACCATTTCGGCCTCGCCCGACCACACTTCGGCCGTCGCAGAGACGACAGTGACGTCGAGGGGTGCCACGACTACTCCATCTCCTTTTGCATGGTCGCCCACTTCTCTTCCACATCGGTGATCGGGCCGACGTTGAAGAACGCCTGCTCGGCCACGTGGTCGAAGTCACCGCGAGCAATCGCATCAAACGATTCGATGGTGTCCTTCAGTGGGACTGTGGAGCCTTCCACACCGGTGAACTTCTTCGCCATGTAGGTGTTTTGCGAGAGGAACTGCTGGATGCGACGGGCACGAGAGACCGTCACCTTGTCTTCTTCAGAGAGCTCGTCAACACCGAGGATAGCGATGATTTCCTGGAGCTCCTTGTTCTTCTGCAGAATCTGCTTCACCGTGGTGGCCACGCGGTAGTGGTCATCACCGATGTACATCGGGTCGAGGATTCGACTGGTCGATGTCAGTGGGTCCACCGCGGGGTAGAGACCACGCGACGCAATCTCACGCGAGAGCTCGGTGGTGGCATCCAAGTGGGCGAAGGTCGTGGCAGGCGCGGGGTCGGTGTAGTCATCCGCGGGGACGTAAATGGCCTGAAGTGACGTAATCGAGTGACCACGCGTCGAGGTAATGCGCTCCTGGAGGATACCCATCTCGTCGGCGAGGTTTGGCTGGTAACCCACGGCGGAGGGCATACGACCCAGCAGGGTCGACACCTCGGAACCTGCCTGGGTGAACCGGAAGATGTTGTCAATGAACAACAACACGTCCTGGTTTTGTACGTCACGGAAGTACTCGGCCATGGTGAGCGCACTGAGCGCCACGCGAAGACGCGTTCCTGGTGGCTCGTCCATCTGACCGAACACCAGTGCGGTCTTGTCGAAGACGCCGGCTTCTTCCATTTCACCGATCAGGTCGTTACCCTCACGGGTACGCTCCCCCACACCGGCGAACACGGAGACACCACCGTGGTCCTGGGCTACACGCTGAATCATTTCTTGGATGAGCACCGTTTTACCCACACCGGCACCACCGAAGAGACCAATTTTTCCACCCTGCACATACGGGGTGAGCAGGTCGATGACCTTGATACCCGTTTCGAACAGCTGAGTCTTTGACTCCAACTGGTCGAATGCGGGTGGGGTGCGGTGGATGCTCCAACGCTCGTTTGATTCGGGGATCTGCTCGTCGTAGTTGAGCACTTCACCCAACACGTTGAACACTTTGCCCTTGGTGACGTCACCGACGGGCACGCTGATCGGTGCACCGGTGTCTTCCACAGCCTGACCGCGGACCAGACCGTCGGTGGGCTTTAGCGCGATAGCGCGTACGAGGTTGTCACCGAGGTGCTGGGCGACCTCAAGAGTCAGTGTGGTTTTCTCACCACCGAGGTTCAATTCGGTACGCAGCGCGTTGTAGATACCAGGCAGGTGGTCACTGGGGAACTCGACGTCCACCACCGGGCCGGTGACGCGCGCAATACGACCGGTAACGACTGCCGTCTTAGCTTGTGCCATTTCGCTGTCTCTTTCTGTTTACTTGGAGCCTTGGAGCGCGTTTGCGCCGCCGACGATTTCGGAAATCTGTTGGGTAATTTCGGCCTGCCGGGCGTTGTTGAACAACCGGGTGTAGTCCGAGATCAGTTTGTCGGCGTTATCGCTTGCCGACTTCATGGCCTTTTGACGGGCCGCGTGTTCAGAGGCCGCCGATTGCAGCATGGCCTGGAAGATTCTTGTTTCGATGTAGCGGGGAAGAAGGGCGTCTAATACCTGGTCGGGTTCTGGTTCGAACTCGTAGAGGGGGAACACTTCGGTATCTCCGGGCTCGTCGACACCTTCCACCACTTCCAAGGGCAGCACGCGCACCACTTCTGGTTGCTGTGTCACCAAACTCACGAAGCGGTTGTACACGATGTGGATTTCGTCCACACCACCGGCGTCGGTGTCTTCGGTGAATTTGGCGATCACCGTTTCGGCGACTTCTTTTGCCGTTTCAAACTCGGGCTTATCCGAACCACCCATCCACTGTTTCTCGGTGGGGCGCTCACGGAACTGGAAATACTGGACCGCTTTTCGACCCAGCACGTAGTAGAGCACCTCTTTGCCTTCGCCGCGGAGACGCTCAGCGAGGTCACCCGCTTCACGCAATACCTGGGCGGAAAAGGCTCCCGCCAGACCACGGTCAGCGGAGAAGATGACCACCGCCGCACGGCGGGGGTTTTCTGCTTCCGTCAACAGTGGGTGATCGATGCTGGAGTAGGTGGCTACTGAGGAGACGGCCCGAGTGACGGCGCGCGAGTAGGGGGCAGCTTCAGACATCCGCTGCTGTGCCTTTTGAATCCGGGAGGCGGAGATAAGCTCCATCGCCCGGGTGATCTTCTTGGTGGCCTTGGCAGAGCGAATCTTGCCGCGGTACTCCCGAAGTTGTGCACCCATACTCGTGTGTGTTCTCTTCCTTCTTGGTCGCCAATCGTCCTAGCGCTTGCGCCGGACGATTTTCTCCTGCTCGATGTCTTCGTCTTCTAGAGCGTCAAACTCTTCCGATCCGGGGTGTCCCAGACCTTCGCTACCGGCGCCGCGGAACGAGGTCACAAACTTGTCGACCTCTTTTTCTAATTCGGCTTTGGTGTCATCTTCGAGTTTTCCACTGTCGCGGATGGTGTCCAACAGTTTTGTGTTGCGACGCAGGTGGTCGAGAAGTTCCGATTCAAACTTCAACACCTCTTCCACGGGAATCTCGTCGAGTTTTCCGTTGGTTCCCGCCCAAATGGAGACCACCTGGTCTTCCACCGGGTAGGGCGAGTACTGGGGTTGCTTCAACAGCTCGGTCAGCCTGGCACCGCGTGCCAGCTGGCGACGGCTTGCCGCGTCCAAGTCGGAAGCAAACATGGCGAATGCTTCCAAGGAGCGGTACTGGGCGAGCTCCAGCTTCAAGGTTCCCGACACACTCTTGATCGATTTGACCTGAGCGTCACCACCCACACGGGAGACGGAAATACCGACGTCCACAGCGGGGCGCTGGTTGGCGTTGAACAGGTCGGACTGCAAGAAGATCTGACCGTCCGTGATGGAAATCACGTTCGTGGGGATAAACGCGGAGACGTCATTGGCTTTGGTTTCAATGATGGGCAGACCCGTCATTGATCCGGCACCGAGTTCGTCGGAGAGCTTCGCACAACGCTCCAGCAGACGCGAGTGTAAGTAGAAGACGTCTCCAGGGAATGCTTCACGGCCCGGTGGGCGACGAAGCAGCAGTGAGACCGCACGGTAGGCCTCGGCCTGCTTGGACAGGTCATCGAAGATGATCAGGACGTGCTTAGAGTCATACATCCAGTGCTGGCCGATGGCCGAACCGGTGTAGGGGGCGAGGTATTTAAACCCTGCGGGGTCAGATGCGGGCGAGGCCACAATCGTGGTGTACTCCATGGCGCCGGCCTCTTCGAGAGCACCGCGTACGGCAGCAATTGTCGAGCCTTTTTGCCCGACGGCCACATAAATACAGCGCACCTGCTTCTCGGGGTCACCGGAAGCCCAGTTGTCTTTCTGGTTGATGATGGTGTCCACGGCAATGGCGGTCTTACCTGTCTGGCGGTCACCAATGATCAGCTGACGCTGTCCGCGTCCGATAGGGATCATCGCGTCGATAGCTTTAATACCGGTCTGCATGGGCTCGTGCACTGACTTACGGGCCATCACACCGGGGGCCTGAAGTTCGAGGGCACGGCGGGAATCGGTCGCGATGTCGCCTAAGCCGTC
>CBFHPU010000050.1:0-7449 GCA_965657845.1 Pontimonas sp. | reverse complement strand
GATCTTCCCCTTGACGTTCCGGAAATCGCCGCCACCATTTCTCAGGGGGCACACTTTCGGCGCACCTTGCACCCTTCAGGGCTGCGCATCCTCACCGAATGGGTACCGGGTGCCGCGAGCACCTCGGTGGGCTTCTGGGTGCCAGTGGGCAGCCGCGATGAGGACGCTGTGGCATACGGCTCCACCCACTTCCTCGAACACCTCCTGTTCAAGGGCACGCCTCGTCGCTCAGCGATGGACATTGCGGTGGCCTTTGACCGTGTCGGTGGTGAACACAACGCGCTGACGGCTAAAGAGCACACTTGCTACTACGCCAAAGTGCAAGACCGCGATGTCGATATGGCCATTGACGTACTTGCCGACATGGTCTCCTCATCACTGATCGACGCTGACGAATTCGACGTTGAGCGCCGGGTCATCCTCGAAGAGCTCGCCATGGCCGATGACGATGCGGCGGATGTCGCCCACGAGCGGATTGCCGAAGCGGTGATGGGAGACCACCCTCTAGGGCGCCCCATCGGTGGTTCCCCAGAGAGCATCGAAGCCGCATCCAGAGATCAGGTTGTCGCCCACTACGAGCGCTACTACCGCCCCGATCACCTTGTCGTGACCCTGGCAGGCGCTGTCGACCATAACCACGCCGTGTCGACCCTGTTAGAGGCCCTAGAGCGCTACGGCTGGCCACTCGATCAGCAGGTAGCTCCTGTGCCGAGGCGCGCGACGGTGGCACCGGACCTTCCAGAACAACCCACGAAGAAGCTCATTCATCGTCCGTTAGAGCAATCCACGGTGGTGTTGGCCACACCAGGGCTCACCCAGACAGATGAACGTCGCTCCACCGCGGCCGTGTTGACCACTGTGCTGGGTGGTGGGATGTCGTCGAGGCTCTTTCAAGAGATTCGTGAAAAGCGTGGCCTGGCCTACAGTGTCTACGCCTACTCAGGCCACTACTCCGATGCGGGGCTGTTTGGGATGGCCGCTGGTACCGGACCTGAATACGTCGACACTGTCGTTCGAGTGATGCAGGACATTTTCCGAGAAATCGTTGCAGAGGGAATCACCGAGGAGGAACTCGAGCGCACACTCGGTAACCTCCAGGGTGCGAGCTCCCTGGCGCTGGAGAGCACCGACACCCGGATGGTGCGCTTAGGTCGATCCGAAATTCACACCGGCGAATTTGTCGACCGAGATGAAGCCTTGAGGCGACTCGACTTGGTGACACTGGATTCTGTGAAGGACTTGGCAGCGAGTGTTGCCGGAGGGCCACTCAGCGCGGTCGCGGTGGGAGCGATCAGCGACACGGCCCTCGACAGCGTGGGGTCACTCGTAGCAGACTAGGAGCCGGTTCGATTGCCCACTCACTGTGGGTCGACCTCCTCGGAAAGTGAGACACACGGTGTCGCGGTATCTCTACCTGGTTCGACATGGTGAACAAGTCGACGCCGAATACGGCCTGCCAGAAGGTCCACTGTCTCCGCGGGGTATGCGCCAAGCCGAGGCCATCGCGGAGCGCCTGAGCGGAGTGCCCTTCACCCACGCGTACACCTCACCGCTTCAGCGTGCGTTGGATACCGCGCAGACCATGACTAACCGGCTCCCGTCACTCACGCCGGAGCCTTCCGCCTTGTTGATGGATTGTGTTCCCAGCGGGCCAAGCACAGACATGCCTAGCGTGTTTGAGTCGTTCTTTGGGGGAGTGAGCGACGAAGAAATTCAGGCCGGCGAAGCCCAAATGGCTGACGCCACAGCGGAATGGCTTTCAATCGGTCAAGGTGACACCCACGAACTCTTGATTACCCACAACTTTGTGATCGCTTGGTTTGTCCGAGAAGTGTTCGGGGCCGCGCCGTGGCGTTGGATGGGAATCAACCAAGCCCACTGTGGCTTGACCATCATTCGCGTGCGCACGGCAAAACCGGCGGTGCTGATCACCCACAACGACCTTGGCCACCTCCCCGCGGAGTTGCGCACGGGAATGCCCGACGAGCAGCCCTTCTAAACCGTCCTGACCTTTTCTCACACCAGGCCGACCACACCGCCGGTTTAGAATGGCATCGTGCAAGAGTCTGAGGCTCGACAAGAAATGGACGCCCTGGCGGCCAACATCTACGCCCTCAGGGACGCCTACTACGCGCGCAACGAACTCCTCGCCGATGACGCCCAGTACGACGAAATGGTCGCACGGTTAGAAGCGCTCGAGGAACAGTTTCCGCAATTTGCCACCGACGATTCCCCCACCCGGATTGTGGGGGCAGGGCAGTCAACACTTTTTTCGCCCCTGGTGCATGCCGAGCGGATGTACAGCCTGGACAACGTGTTTTCTGATGAGGAAATGCGGGAGTGGTTGGCCAAGATTCACGCCGAATACCCCCACGCACAGTTTTTGTGTGAACCCAAAATCGATGGCCTGGCCATCAACTTGCACTACGAACACGGTCAACTGATGACGGCGGCTACCAGGGGTGATGGTGTGACCGGCGAAGACGTCAGCGAAAACGTTCACCACATTCCGGGACTGCCCAGGGTGCTGGAGGGCAGTAACCACCCACCCGTGGTCGAAGTGCGCGGTGAAGTGTTCTTTCCCGTTCAGACCTTTCACGATATGAACGCCACCCTCGCCCAGGCGGGCGAGCGAGTGTTTGCTAACCCGCGAAACGCGGCGTCAGGGTCGCTGCGTCAAAAACTTGACGGACGTAGCGCGGCCAAACAGGAATCGGGGCGCTGGCGGATTTCCCAACTGCAGATGACCGTTCACGGAATTGGGGCGTGGCCCGAACCACCACTATCGACCCAAAGCGAGCTGTATGACCTGTTGGGCTCTTGGGGTCTGCCGGTGTCGTCCCTGGCTGAAGTGCACAGCGACCAGGCAGGAGTGATCGACTTCATTCGCCGGTTAAACGAACGTCGCGACGAACTGGATCACGAAATTGATGGGGTAGTCGTCAAGGTGGATTCCTGGGCGACGCAGCGTGAACTGGGCGCAACCTCGAGGGCGCCACGGTGGGCAGTCGCCTACAAATACCCGCCAGAGCAGGTGACCACCATCCTGCGCGACATCGTGGTCAGTGTGGGCCGCACAGGTCGAGCCACCCCCTACGCCGTGCTCGATCCAGTCACTGTGGCGGGAAGTGAAGTCGAGCGGGCCACCCTGCACAACCAAGATGTCGTCAAAGCCAAAGGTGTGCTCATTGGCGATCACGTGGTGATTCGCAAAGCCGGTGATGTGATTCCTGAAGTGTTGGGCCCTGTCGTGGAACGGCGTGACGGGTCAGAGCGCCCCTTTGAAATGCCCACTCACTGTCCCGAATGCCACACCGCCCTTGCCCCCCAAAAGGAGGGCGATATCGATTTGCGCTGCCCGAACCAGCAAAGCTGCCCCGCGCAGGTGCGCGGACGCATCGAACACATTGGTTCGCGCGGTGGCCTCGATATTGAAGGATTAGGTGAAGTCAGTGCTTTTGCGTTGACCCAACCCTTGCGGCCTTCACCACCTCCGCTTGAGTCTGAGGCGGGACTTTTTGGCTTGAGTGTGGAAGATATTTTCCCCATCGATTATCAACCCCGGGATGTTGATACCGGTCAACCGCGGGTGAACCCCGAAACCGGAGAGCCGGTTGTCTTGAGTCCATTTAGGAGAAAGCGCGGCAAAGACGACCCGCCCTATCGAGACGGGGGCGAGTTTGCGGGGACCGAGACAGAGGTTCCCTCGAAGGCGGCCAGTGAACTGATTGATCAGCTCGCTCACGCTCGCGAGAAACCACTCTGGCGTCTCCTGGTGAGTCTCAATATTCGACACGTCGGTCCGGTAGCGGCCCGGGCTCTCGCGGCACATTTTGGTTCCCTCGAGGCCATCGAAAAAGCAGGCAGCGAGCAACTCGCTGCCATCGATGGGGTGGGGCCCACTATCGCTCAAGCGATTCTTGACTGGCTGGCAGTGGACTGGCATCAGCAGATTCTGCAGTCGTGGCGAGCATCGGGTGTGCGGTTTGTCGACCCGGAATGGTCGCCTCAAAGCTCAACACAGCAGGAGGGCCCGCTCGCTGGGGCCAAGGTTGTCGTGACCGGCAGTGTGGAGGGTTTTACTCGTGATGGTGCGGCTGAAGCGGTTCGGGCGGCCGGGGGAGTGCCTGTCTCCAGTGTGAGTAAGAACACCACCGTGGTGGTGGCCGGACCTGGTGCGGGATCAAAACAGGAAAAAGCCTATGAGCTGGGTATTCCCGTGGTGGATCAGAAAGACTTTGTGGCCCTCATTACGGATGGCCTGGACGCTGTGAGCACCGACTAAGACCACAGTCCACGCCCCCTAAACTATGGGGGTTAGCGGGTCGATTAAGTAGAGGGCGTTATGTCGGAAATTACCCCGGATCAGGTGCGACACCTTGCGGGCTTAGCCCGCATTGCTTTGGATGAGGGCGAAATCACACGACTGGCCGGGGAACTGGGCGCCATCGTTGACGCCGTGGAAAAAGTGAGTGCCGTGGTCTCTGAAGGTGTCGAACCGACCAGCCACCCCATCGGGTTAGGAAACGTGTGGCGAGTCGACGAAGTCGGCGACACGTTGACCACTGAGCAGGCCCTCGAGGGTGCGCCCGATCATGACGGCTCGCGTTTTCGAGTCACCGCAATCCTGGGTGAAGAACAGTGAGCGACCTTCATCGGCTTTCCGCCCTCGACCTTCAAGGTTTGTTGCAGTCGGGGGAAGTCTCGGCCACCGAGGTGACCCAAGCATTTGTGGACCGCATTGCAGCCGTAGAACCCGTGTTGAACGCGTTCGTGCACGTCAATGAGGGGGCACTCGCTGAGGCCAAAAAGATTGACACCGCACGTGCTGGGGGCGAAAGTCTTCCCCCCACCGCAGGGCTTCCTCTAGGGGTCAAAGATGTGCTGTGTACGGTGGGGATGCCCACCACAGCGGGGTCACGCATTCTGGAAGGCTGGCATCCGCCCTACGACGCGACAGTGGTGAAGAAATACCGTGACGCCGGGATGGTGGCACTGGGTAAGACGAACATGGACGAATTCGCTATGGGTTCCTCCACAGAACACTCCGCCTACGGCCCGACCACCAACCCGTGGGACACCGAGCGTGTGCCCGGAGGGTCCGGGGGTGGCTCTGCTGCCGCGGTAGGGGCATTTGAGGCGCCGATCGCACTCGGTAGCGACACCGGTGGGTCCATTCGACAGCCCGCAGCCCTCACCGGCACAGTGGGGATGAAGCCCACCTACGGCGGAGTGAGCCGTTATGGTGTGATTGCTTTGGCGTCCTCCCTCGACCAAGTCGGGCCGGTCGCGAGGAGCGTCGCTGACGCCGCACTACTCCACGACGTCATTGCCGGTCACGACCCCCACGATTCGACGTCAATTCCTGATGCCTGGCCGTCCATGTTGGAAGCAGCACTTCGTTCGGGAGTAGAACCTGACCTGCGCGGGGTGCGCCTGGGTCGAGTGAAACAGCTCGACACGGAAGGATTCCAACCCGGTGTTCGCTCACGATTTGCCGAGTTGCTCGAATTGGCCAGTGCCCACGGCGCCGAAATTATTGATGTGGACTGCCCACACTTTGACTATGCGGTGGCCGCGTACTACCTGATTCTGCCTGCGGAAGCCTCCAGTAATCTCGCGAAATACGATTCTGTCCGGTTTGGGATGCGCACCACCCCCACCAATGGTCAGGTCACCGTCGAAGACGTGATGGCGGCGACTCGTGAGGCCGGTTTCGGTGATGAGGTCAAACGGCGCATCATTTTGGGCACCTACGCACTGAGTGCGGGTTACTACGATGCGTATTACGGCAGTGCCCAACAGGTGCGCACCCTCATCCAGGGTGACTTCCAAAGAGCCTTCGAACAAGTTGATGCTCTGATCACCCCCTCTGCTCCGACCACGGCGTTTAAGTTGGGCGAACAGTTAGACAACCCGTTGACGATGTATGCCAACGACCTGACCACTATTCCGGCAAACCTTGCCGGAGTTCCCGGGCTGTCACTTCCGATTGGCCTGGCGCCAGAAGATGGGCTGCCGGTCGGCGCCCAACTGATGGCTCCAGCCTTCCAAGACCAGCGCCTTTACAGTGTGGGAGCAGCCTTGGAAGCGCTCATGATTCAGCGCGACGGCTCCACACTCAGCGCACTCGTGCCAGAGCCTGGTCAACAACGACAGGGGGTGGCTCAGTGAACACTCTCGTCGATTTAGATGTTGCACTGGAGCATTTTGATCCGGTCATCGGACTGGAAGTGCACGTTGAGCTCAGTACGACAACAAAAATGTTTTCTCCGGCACCCAACCCGGCTGCATCACTGGAAGATTTTGCTCCCAATACGGCCATCTCACCGGTGTGCCTGGGACTACCGGGCTCCTTGCCGGTGGTGAACGCTGAGGCGGTGCGCTCCAGCATTGCCCTCGGTCTGGCCTTGGGCTGTGAGATTCGTCCCACCTCACGTTTTGCGCGAAAAAACTACTTCTACCCCGACTTGGCCAAGAACTACCAAATCAGCCAATACGACGAACCCATCGCCCACGACGGTGTCGTCGAAGTGGAACTCGATGACCAGAGCGTGTGGAGTGTGGAAATCGAGCGCGCCCACATGGAAGAGGATGCCGGGAAACTCACCCACGTGGGTGGCAACACCGGTCGCATCCAAGGTGCCGAATATTCTCTGGTCGACTACAACCGCGCGGGTGTGCCCCTAGTGGAAATCGTCACCCGACCGATTGCGGGCGCCGGTGAGAAAGCACCCCAGTTGGCTCGCGCCTATGTACAAACCATCCGCGACATCGTGATCGCACTGGGTGTGTCCCAGGCGCGCATGGAGCGTGGCAATCTGCGCTGTGACGCCAACGTCTCGCTGATGCCCAAGGGCGCCACCGAGTTTGGCACCCGCACGGAAACCAAGAACGTCAACTCGTTTCGCTCCATTGAGCGTGCCGTGATTTACGAAATCCGGCGGCAGGCCACCCTGCTGTTGGAGGGCACGGCCATCACTCAAGAAACCCGGCACTGGCACGAAGACACCGGTCAAACCAGCCCGGGTCGTCCCAAATCAGATGCCGATGATTACCGCTACTTCCCGGAACCGGACCTCCTGCCGGTGAGTCCCGACCCGGACTGGGTGGAAGAGATCCGGCAGTCCTTGCCAGAAACCCCGTCCGTTCGGCGCCGGAGACTGCGCGAAGCATGGCAGCTGGCCGAAACGGACTTCCAAGCCCTCATCAACGCGGACCTGTTGGATGTGGTGGAGGAGACCATCAACCAGGGCACCACGCCGGCGTCAGCCAAAAAATGGTGGCTGGGTGAGCTCTCCCGGATCGCCAATGACCGTGATGTGCTGGTGACCAGCCTGTTGACCCCCGCACAGGTTGTTGAGCTCGATAGCCACATCACCCAGGGCACCATCAACGACAAAATGGCGCGGGAAGTCCTTCTCGCCATGGTTGACGGCGAAGGCACCG
>CBFHPU010000049.1:0-7684 GCA_965657845.1 Pontimonas sp. | reverse complement strand
CGTTGCCACTGCCTCCAGAGAGCGACCACCCAGATATTGCCACCACGGTCCACTCTGGTCGCGCTTCGGTAGCCAAGCCCGGCGACAGGTCAGAGGGCGGCAGTGTGTCGGTTGCCCCTGAGGTGACCAATGCGGCGGAGGTCACCCCGTGATGGGTACTAAAGGCCTCCTGCGCGTGCCGGCACTGCTGCTCGGTGCCGCACTGTTTCTCACCGGTTGTACCCAAATCCCCTCCGCGGGGGACGTTCAGGCGGTCGACCCACAGACTGTGGTGAGCGACGATGATGTGGATTTTCTGCCACCTGGCCCCTCCACAGGGGCGAGCCCCAGTGACATCCTTCAAGGTTTTATTGCCGCTGGTGCTGCAGCTCAAAACAACTACCGGGTGGCCAGAAGCTTCCTCACCACGGACTTTGCCGACCAGTGGAACCCCAACCAGTCAGCACTCATCCGACAGGGTGAGTCGCGCATCATCGACCAGGGCTCTGCCGGTGTGATTTACGAAGCACAAATTATTGCCAGTGTTGATGATTCGGGTCGCTATGAAGCGGCCACATCGCCCACCACGCAAGAGCTGGAATTTTCCCTGGAGCAGGAAGGCGGGCAGTGGCGAATTGCCGACGCTCCCGATGGCATCATTCTCACGGACACGGCTTTTGGGGAAGCGTTTGAGAGCTACCAGCTCTACTACTACTCGTCGGACTACCGAGAGTTAGTGCCGGATCTGCGGTGGTTTGCCTCCCGAGGGGATGTCCTCACCAAAGTGATTCGGGGTTTGCTCGATGAACCCTCCTACTGGTTGGGCGGTGGCGTGACCGCTTCAGCATTCCCGCCTGGTACCCAACTGGTTCTCTCGCCGGTGCCCGTGGTTGACGGGCAAGCACAAGTCGATGTGAATGAAGCAGTGGTAGATGCCAATGCGACTCAGCGTGAGCGCATGTTGCTACAGCTCACCACGACCCTGTCGCAAATTTCGGGCGTGTCCGATGTGGTGATCACCTACAACCAAACACCGATTCGTATTGTCACCACCGATGAGAATCAACCGGTGCTGACCTCGGGGCGTGACCCCAGAAGCCTCGTCGTTCGCGGCCTTGATTTCGGTTACCTTCAGGCGGGGCGCATCGACAGTATTGAGGGCTTGGAACAGTCCATCGTGTCGCTCAGGCCCGAGAAAGTCTTTTTCAATCAGTCCCTGCAACAAGCCGCCGTCCTCGGTGAGGAGGGGGTGTGGCGGGTGACCGAAAGTGGGGTCAGTGATGAGCCGTGGGATGTGCGAGAAGGCCTGATTCGCCCCTTCATTGACTCGTGTGGGTTCACCTGGTCGATGACAGAAACTCCAGGCGAAGACGCGCTTCGGGTGTTCCCCAGAGTTGTGGTTGATCCGGAGACGAACCTGACGGCCCTGCCGGTGGACCTGCCGGTCGAATCTTCGGTGGTAACGATGGAAATCGCTCGGGATAACACCCGACTGTTACTGCTGGTGCAAACCGACCAGGGCGTTCGGGTGTTGCTGGCTGGAATCCAACGTGGGCCGGATTGTGAACCATTAGGTCTGGGGGAGTTTGTTGAGCTGAGCCCGTTAGCGAATACTGCGGTCGACGCAGCGTTTGTCGATGACACGACCGTGGCTGTAGTCACCCGCGATGGTCCAGCCGGTGAAGTTGTCCTTCAAGATGTCAACGGTCGAGTGACCTTGGCGGGCCGACCGGGCGCCCCCCACACGTTGGTTGCCGGAGTGGGCGGCGTGTCTGGTCTTCGACTCCTCAGCGAACAGGGCACCATTTTTCAACCCCGCGGTAACGGTTGGCAATCCACCGGTGAGCGAGCGAACGTCCTCGTTACCCAGCGCTAAACGGGGGTCAGATCAGGGCCCCACCAATCGGCATCGATGCTCTGGGAACCTTCTGGTCGGACGCCACGCTAAGCGCCTTCTCGCACGGGGCTGCTTGCCACCTAGCACCCTCTGAGCGCCCTCTGACGGCCATCCACTCTCCGTTTCGGCCTCTGTTTCGGCCGTAGACCACCCCCGACCACCCCCGACCACCCCGTTTGTCCACAGAGGGGCGTGATCGAAGGGGGTCCCCAGATGCTGGTGTTGGGACACCTGATTGGGGTGTTGTTCACCACAGTGTTGTCGTGAACAGTGAATCGATTGCTCGCGCGGTGGTGAACATTGTCCTGCCGGTGTCGTGTGTGGGGTGTGGAGAGCCGGACACGCAGTGGTGTTCTCACTGTGCCGCCACCGCCACACGCCACCACCAGCCCACCTTGGCGTGGCGACAAGCCCTGTGGGGCACTCCGGTGTGGTCCGTTGCCGACTACGAGGGCACGTGGCAGCGGACAGTGGTGTCGTGGAAAGACCGTGGTGCGAGTCGGCTCGCCACACCATTGGGACACTTGATGGCTCAGGTGCTGGAGAGGCTTCAGCTCTCCGGCGATCGACCGGTAGTGCTCGTCCCCGTCCCGTCCTCTCTGGGTGGATGGATTGCCCGAGGGGTTCAGCCCACGCTCGCACTGGCTCACGCCACAGCCCACACGTGGAATGGCACGCATCTGGGTGTCGCTAACGGCAGCTCACGCACGGAGAGTTCATCTGGTCAGGTGTTCCCGAGGGTGATTGTGGGGCAGGGGCTCCGTCGAGCAGGAGGTCTGTCACTGCTTGGGCAGTTGTTTTCTAGGCCCCACCGAAGGAAACGGCGCTCCAGGAGTACACGCTTGGCTCAGCCTTCACGTTTTGTGGCAAAACGCTGGCTTAAAGGCCACCGGGTTGTCTTGATCGACGATGTGCTCACCACCGGTAGCACGCTCGAGCAGGCCGCTGTGGTCGTGCGAGGAGCGGGAGCGCACCTGGTGGGGTGTGTGGTCTTTGCCGCGAAACCTTTGTGACACCGATAAAAATCGACGACTACGCTGGGACTACAGCATCTGTGGGACACCACAGGTGAGAAACACTTGGAGGTCACCATGGACATCACTCTTCTCGCACACGACATTGCCATTCCGGATCGCTTTCGCGACTATGTCAATGAAAAATCGGATCGGGTGCTGGCTCTTGCCGAAAACGCCATGACGTTCCAAGTGAAACTGAACCGAGAAAACTCCAGCCGCCAGGGGCCCTCAGAGGACATTGTCGAGTTGACCGTGATTGGTAAGGGTCCGGTGATTCGTGCCGAGGCGCGAAACGCGGACAAATATGCCGCTTTCGATGAAGCTGTGGACCACCTGGTCCGCAGGCTTCGCCGGGCGAAAGAGCGCCGGGACCCCCAACACGCTAAGCACCGCGCCAAGTCCATGGGTGAAGTCAGTGCCGAATCGTTTGCCGACATTGACATCACTCCAGCGAGCGTCGAAGTGATTCGCAGTGTGGAAACCGGCGCCATTCCCACCATCAGCGAAGACGATTTGGCCGCGATGGACGAGTCGGAAAGCCCCGTCGTGATTCGCAAGAAACTCTTCCCCGCCGAGGCGATGAACGCTGAAGACGCTGTGGACAAGATGGAACTGGTCGGACACGACTTTTATCTCTTCATCGACACCGACACTCAGCGCCCCAGCGTGGTCTACCGACGCAAGGGTTGGCAGTACGGCGTGATTGCTCTGGAGGAGAGCTAAGCGGCGGTTGGTAGCATGAGGCAGTAATCTTCCAAACCTCGGTAAGGGGCGAAATAGTCCGTGGCTAATCCTTTTGAGCGCGTATTGCGCATCGGCGAGGGGCGAATCCTCCGCCAGCTCCACCAAGCAGTAAAAGCTGTCAACCACCTCGAAGACGACTTCGTCACCCTCAGTGATGAGGAATTGAAGGACGAAACCAACGACCTTCGTGAACGCTACGCCGCCGGTGAAACCCTGGATGACCTACTGCCGGAAGCATTTGCTGCTGTTCGGGAAGCCGCAAAAAGGACCATTGGGCTTCGACACTTCGATGTGCAGATCATGGGTGCCACTGCCCTCCACCGCGGCAATATCGCGGAAATGAAAACCGGTGAAGGAAAAACACTGGTCGCCACGTTGGCTGCCTACCTCAACGCCCTTCCCGCTCGCGGCGTCCACGTGGTGACAGTCAATGATTATTTGGCGAGATATCAGTCTGAGCTGATGGGCCGGGTCTTTCGCGCACTGGGCATGTCGACCGGGTGTGTGCTCTCTGGTCAAACCCCAGAAGAGCGTCGCCTGCAATACCAGTCGGATATTACCTACGGCACCAACAACGAATTTGGGTTTGACTACTTGCGCGACAATATGGCGCTTGCGAAAGCGGACCGTGTTCAGCGGGGGCATTTCTTCGCCATTGTCGATGAGGTTGACTCCATCCTCATCGATGAGGCGAGAACGCCGCTCATCATTTCAGGTCCCGCATCGGGGGAAGCAAACCGTTGGTTTGCTGAGTTTGCGAAAATTGCAGAGCGTTTGGTACCCGAAGAAGATTTCGAGGTCGACGAGAAAAAGCGCACCGTGGGTGTGCTCGAGTCCGGTATCGAAAAAGTTGAGGATTATCTCGGGATCGACAACCTGTACGAGTCGGCGAACACTCCGCTGATTTCCTTTTTGAACAACGCCATCAAAGCCCGCGCACTGTTCAAGCGCGATAAGGACTATGTCGTCATTAACGGCGAAGTGCTCATCGTTGATGAGCACACCGGTCGTATCCTCGCCGGACGCCGCTACAACGAAGGTATTCACCAAGCAATTGAAGCTAAAGAGGGCGTCGCGATTAAGGCGGAGAACCAAACTCTGGCCACGATTACCCTGCAGAACTATTTCCGGTTATACAAAAAGATTTCCGGTATGACCGGTACGGCCCAAACCGAAGCCAGCGAATTTATGAGTACCTACTCGCTGGGTGTTGTCCCCATACCCACCAATAAGCCGATGATTCGAATGGATCAGTCGGACCTGATTTACCGTGACGAGGACGCTAAATTCCGTCAGGTCGCGATAGACATCACGGAGCGCCACCAGAAGGGCCAACCCGTTTTGGTGGGAACGACCAGCGTCGAAAAATCTGAGCGCATTTCCCAAATGTTGGCCAAAGCGGGCGTGAAGCACGAAGTGTTGAACGCCAAGAACCACGCCCGTGAGGCGTCAATCATTTCTCAGGCAGGCCGTTTGGGTGCGGTCACGGTGGCAACCAATATGGCCGGTCGTGGAACCGACATCATGTTGGGCGGAAACGCCGAATTCTTAGCCGTCCAGCAAATGACGGAAAAAGGTTTAAGCCCAGTCGACACTCCAGAAGAGTACGAAGCCGCGTGGGATGCCGTTTTCGCCAGTGTGCAGGCAGCCTGTGAGGAAGAAGGCGAAAAGGTTCGCGCTGTAGGTGGTCTCTACGTGTTGGGCACTGAGCGTCACGAATCACGCCGTATCGACAACCAGTTGCGTGGCCGCTCCGGTCGTCAGGGTGACCCCGGTGAATCGCGTTTCTACCTGTCACTGAAAGACGACCTCATGCGGTTATTCAATGCGGGTGCTGCCCAGTCGTTGATGGCACGCACAAGCGATGACGACGAAGACCTCGCAATCGAATCGAAGGTGGTCTCCCGCGCGATTCAATCGGCGCAGTCCCAGGTGGAGGCGCGCAACGCCGAAGTGCGAAAAAACGTCCTCAAATACGACGACGTGTTGAATCGTCAACGACAAGCCATTTATGAAGACCGCCGACAGATTCTTGAAGGCGACGACATTTCCGATCAGGTGACCGCGTTTGTGGAAAAAACAATCACTGCGGTGATCGCCGAGAAGCTACAAAACATTGCCCCGGAAGATTGGGACCTCGAAGGTCTCTGGACTGAGCTAAAAACGCTTTACCCGATCGGTATCACCATTGACGAGCTCGTTCAGGAGCTCGGTCAGCGGGCAACTGTTGAGGACGTCACCAGGGAAATCCTTTCCGACTGCACTATCGCGTATCAAAAGCGCGAAGAAGCCTTAGGTTCAGCGGTGATGCGCGAGTTGGAGCGCCGCGTGGTGTTGAGCGTGGTGGACCGACGTTGGCGTGACCACCTCTATGAGATGGATTACCTGAAAGACGGTATCGGTTTGCGTGCGATGGCCCAACGTGATCCGCTGGTGGAATACCAGCGGGAAGGTTTCGCCTTGTTCCAGTCGATGATGGGACAAATCCGTGAAGACACCACCGGGTATGTGTTCAATCTCGAAGTGCAAATCCAACAGCCGAGCGCCCAGGTGGGACCGATTGTCTCCGCGAAGGGGCTTGTGGATCAGGCTCCGCAACAAAACCTCAGCTACACCGCACCGACCGCAGATGGTGACGTGGAAGTGAGAAACCAGTCGGGCCAGGTCGTTCAAGCACCCGCTGCGCCTGCCGTCAGCCAAACCTTCCAAAGCCAACAAGGCGTGCAAGTGGGAGCTCCGGCAGCACGACAAGCCACTGCTGGTCCACCCCCCGGTACCGCGACGCGGGGCACTTTTGGCCAGCAGGGTGGAGGCCAGCAGGGTCAGCAACCCTCAGCGAATAGGGCTCAGCGTCGGGCTGCGAAACGCCGTAAGAAGTAGCCCACCAGCAACTCACTGCACCACCTCACAGCATGCTGAATGATGTGGCCCGCCACCGGTAGTCAATGCCTTCTAGTCGGATAGCAACCGCGCGAACTCGCGCGGGACCTCGCACGATCACGGAGGCCTCAACGACGCCGTCTCGGGGTGTGCTGACGATGGCGTTACCGATACTAAAGCGCGGCCTGGTCGGTGTGGTGCCTGCGGGGGTGTGGCCAATTGACATCCGTTTGGCGCGCATTGCGACCACCCGGTAGACGTCTTCAGTGACCCACCGGGAAAACTGTGCGGGTTCGCGAAGCCCGTATACGCATTCGATAATTCCGGCGACGAGCCTGAGGGTGAAATCTTTTGGGTCCGGTAGGTCGAGTGTCGACGTGGGTTGAGGCCCAAATACTTCGGAATTTTCTACCTGTCGGTACCGGGTGAGTGAGCCGCCGTCGGCTGGGTTCCAGGCGACATATCCGTCTGAAGTGCTGTCGTGGTCTGGCATTGTGTCGTCCTTACTGGGGCGTGGCCCCTGGTTGGAGGATTGGCCGGGTGTGGGTCACCGTAGCCAGTTATGGGGACGTACCAGGGAGCGTGTCGCAAAAATGTGGATAAGTCGAGAAAAAAATGCTGTCTACTTTTTATCTTTTGGTTGTGAATCCCAACAACATCAGCCAACAACCTGAAAATTATTCGTACAATGATGCGGCTTTGTGGACCCTTGACGCGACACTGGCACCCATGGCGCAGGAAGCGCCCCGAGCGTCGACCCTGGCCCAACGCTTTGTCGCAAACCGCCAACGCAAAAAACCGGTGGATATCGAACTTGTTGGCGGGGTGCTGTGGACAGTGCACTTGCGAGCTGTGGGCACTCAGTGGCTTTCTGCAGAAACCACTGGCAGTGAGCCTCGTGGGGTGGTTCTCAGTTACCGAGCGATTGTTTCGGTCACAGGACTCTCGGACGTAGGCGCCCCCGAAGCTGCTGCCCTGGCTGTACCCATGTTTCAGGCTGTCGCGGAGAGTATTCGTCGAAACCCCCGGGTAGTCCTGTGGGTCGCAGGCAGCCAATTCGTCGGTGTGGTCGCCCACTTAGCCAATGACTATCTGGAGTTGTTGCCACGGCCTGGCTTGGCTTTTTCCGGCAGCGGGCTAGCGGGACACTCCCCGGGGTCCGAGGCCT
>CBFHPU010000048.1:0-7885 GCA_965657845.1 Pontimonas sp. | reverse complement strand
AGCTGACAGTGATCTTCGCGTGTCGTTTGCCGACTGGGAGATAGGCCTCGGGATTGATCCCGCCTTCTGGACCGGTGTTGAACAAGGTGAAGGCCCCGTGTTGAGCATGAGTGGGTTCCGCCCCACGGCTCCTGTGCAGGTCTGGTTTGGCTCGGATAGCCGGGAAGTGGGAGCGGGTGTTGTGGGGGGCGACGGACGAGTAGACCTCGAGTTAGAGGGGCAGTTTGCCGCTGGTTCGACGGATTTGCCGGTGGGCCCACAAAAAATGCAGGTCACAAGCTACGACCAGGACGGTGGCCTGGTAGCGGTGGATGTGGTGGTCGATGTTGCTCAAGGTCCGGTACGGCCACAGGTTGACCCTCGCACGGCTGACTTCCCGTCACTCGGCGGGGGTGTCTTCTACGGTTCCTCTGCCGGAGAAGTCGCAGATGTGACCTCCTCCCTTTTTCGCTCTGAAGGTGTTGTCTCGCTTGAGGCGGCCGATTGGCAGGTAAGCCACGGTTTTGGTGCCGGTTCACTGCCCGACGCAGCCGGTGGTTCAGCTCGCCTTAGTGTTGGCCAAGAAGCTTCAGTGGCGGGGGCCGGGCTGCTCCCGGGAACGACGGCGAGCGTGTGGCTCTTTCCGGGGCCTGTCCTGTTGGGGACAGTCGTTGTGGCGGACGATGGTTCCTTTGAGATCGATTACCTCGTTGATTCGCGCGCCGTGACAGCTGGCAGCCACACCCTCCAAGTACAGGGGATTGGTGTCGATGGGCTGATTAAGTCCATCAACCTCGGTGTTGATGTGAGCGCCCCCGTTGGTGGGTCAGCGTGGTTTACCCCACTACTTGGTTGGGTGCTTTTCAGCGCAGTTGTCATTGGCTCTGGGTTCTTCTGGTGGTTGGTCATTGGGCGTCGTAGGCGGCGAGAGGACGACCGGGCGCCCCTTGCCGGCTACAACGGATAGCTCGCCTCGCAACATCACGCCCTAGAGCGTTCGTTGAACATTTGACTGCACACTGCTCGACCGGCAGATCGAGCGGAGGACTCTGCGACTATTTCCCTCGCCTCTACAAGGTGTGAACGAAAGAGTAGCGGGGTATAACGGGTCCTGAGATGGGCGTGCAATACCCTTTTCTTGTGGAATTCATCATCGAGTTGTTGCTGATAATCCATGTGTTGAGTGGGGTAGTGGCTCTGGTGGCGGCCTTCGTTGCCGTTGGGGTGGCAAAAGGTGCGACCTTTCATCGCAGGGTCGGCACCGTGTTTTTTTGGGCGATGCTGGGTGTGGGAATAACCGCGATACCGGTCACTTTTGTTCGCCCCAATCCGTTCTTGTTCTTCATCGCGCTGTTTTCTTTTTACATGGCCTTCGCGGGTTATCGAAGGGGCCGAAGGCGCCATGTGGATGAAGGCATCGACGTCATTGCTGCCTGGTTGATGCTTGTCTTCGGTGTTGTGATGATTGGGTACGGCGTCTTCATGGTGGTTTCTGATGAACCACTCGGTTGGGCACTCGCCTCATTCGGAGGGTTAGGGCTCTCCTTTGGATTAGAAGACGTCGTGAAGGCGAGGAGAACCCTTGCACACGCCCAACGGGTGAGCGTCCATCTTTCTCGGATGCTGGGTGGAACCATTGCCACAATTACTGCGGTCCTTGTCCAACAGGTCTCGCCCCTGGTTGACGATCCTCTCGCGCAAGTTGCTCTCTGGCTCGGCCCAACAGTCGTTTTGGTCCCAGTGATTTTTCTGTGGAACTGGCGTATCGCGAAGACAGGTAAGTACCGCATGTTTAGCCGCACTCCTGGGTCGAAAGTCAGTGCCTAAGTCCCGGTCGCTCTCGCCGCTATGAACTCTCTTCGCTCAATGGCCCAAGCTGTCGACTTCCCTCACACTGGTCCCTTCCCCGCGTTTGGCTACCAGACCTGCGATGGCGGCCATAGCGCCGCGAGTGATCGGTGTGGGCCTTGGGGGATTCCGTGGTGGAAAGTTGGCACCGGCCGCCGCATGGTCTGGGTCCATCGTCGGAGCGCAACGCCAGGCCTAGGAGGTGTCTTCAGGTCCGAACCGATCGTCCGTGGTGACCTCCGCCAGTGCGCGGACACGCTAGTGTCCGCCAATTCTCATGTCGACCAAAACCTGCGGGGCGCAGTCGATACCAGCCACAGCCCCACATTCGAGGCCGGGTAGGCCGCCTCGATGTTCACACCGATGTAATTTTTGTCTAGTAGAAAACAGGGGATGCGATTTACTATCAGCGGACTTGTGCTGCTCATTGCGGGTTTGCCGGCATGTGCAGCGGGTTCGGGTGAACCAAGCGATACGGAGTCCTTGGCGCCGGCTGTGTCGGAAGACTCAGGAGAGTCGCCCGGCGATACCGGGGGCGATTCCCCGTATCAGCTGGTTAACGAGGTCGACTGGTTAGCCGAGGTGGGTTCGCTGGATCAGGTGGTCCAGGCGTTGGAGCCTGCCGGCTTTCGAGAAGACGGAAGTGGTGCGTTTAGAACCCACTGCCTGGAATCACACATCGGCCCCGATGACCCTTTGGTGTGGCCGGGGGACCCGGGAATGTCCCACGTGCACGTCTTTTTTGGTAACCCCGACACCGATGCGTTCACCACGACCACTTCGCTCCAGGAGACACCCTCGACCACGTGTGATGGGGTGTCGCTCAACAAGTCGGGCTATTGGGTTCCTGCGTTGTTTGGCCCCAGTGGCGAGCGGATCCCGTTTATCGACCCGCTGTTCTACTACAAGACCGGTTACCACGTCCCCGCTGAGCAGATTGAGCCGATGCCAGAGGGGCTCACCATCATCGCCGGTGACATGGCCTCCAGCCAGCCTCAAGACGCGGAGGTTGCGAAGTTTCGATGTCTGAGTTGGGAAGCCCCCGAGCCTCAATTCAGCTCGGGTGACCCGCTGGACCATGTCCCCTATATCCCCGAGTGCGCCGAGGGCGACATTGTCGAGATGCGCCTGGTGTTCCCCCAGTGTTGGGACGGGGAAAACATCACCTCTGTGGACCACCAGAGCCATATGGCGTATCCGATTCCGGCTGACGCTCCCGATGTAGGAACGGGTTACTGCCCGGAGTCCCACCCCGTTGCGCTACCGGAAATCTCCTATAACTTCGGAGTGCGGGTGACCGAAGAAACCGGTCCGTCTACTCAGTGGCGCTTCATCACCGACCCGATTGATGCCAAGCAGGGTGGATATTCCTTCCACGGTGACTGGATGAATGGCTGGGATGAGGACACGATGGAGCAAATCGTCTCGAGCTGCCTCAATGAAAAGCGAGAGTGCATGGTGGGCCTACTGGGTGACGGGACCCGGCTGCAGCCGGTTCCATTGGACGGGGACTGAACCGCTGGAGGGTTTTCGACTTGGGGATACGTGGCGTGCTTAGGCCAGCTCACCACGCTCGGTGGCGCGCGAGTTCGTCTTTGAGATCGCCAGCAAAATCTAGGGCGGCCGGGTGAGCTCTGGTGGCCAAGCTCACCACAATGAATAAGAGCGTGCTGATCGTTGCGACAACACCGACGAGGAGCGGGTTGAACACGCTCACACCTTGGACCACCGCCAGGTAGACCGCCGCCAGAGACCCACCCACGAGTGAAGACAGTGCACCCCAATGGGTGGAGCGTTTCCAAAAGAAGGCTCCGACAACTGTGGGCACCATGACCATCAAACCGGCGGCCGAGAGTGACGCGAGTTGGTCGACAATGTCGGTGGAGCGAAGCGCAAAATAGCTCGCAAAAACAATCACGACCACTACGACGACCCGTCCGGCAAGAATTTGGGCTTTGTCGTTGAACGCTTTGCGTGGTGCGAAATCACGCGCAATCAGGGAACCCATGGTCAAGGCAATGGAATCGAGGGTTGAAATTGCCGCGGCTAAGATTCCGACGATCACGAAGAGGACGATTGGTAACGGGATTATTCCGCTGGTGAGAAGAGACGGCGTGGCCGTGGAGGTGTTTTCCAGCCCGGGGGCCACCTGGAGGGCCGCAAATCCCCAAATAATCGATACCTGAGTGAAAATGAGCCCGAATGCCAGTACCCATAAAATCATGTTTCGCATTGAGCGGAAGTCTTTGACAATAAACAGTCTCTGAGCGACCTGAGGGTTGGAGATGGTGAAAAAGAACCAAGGCAAAGACAGTGCGATGAATGTCCCAAAGCTCCACAGATCCGGACCGGGCACGTCCAACCACAAGCGGCGGGTGTCGATAGTGGCCTCGAGAAACTCGGGAATCCCTCCCAGTCCCGCGATCACAAATCCCAGGGCAACGAGTGCTGAGACCATCATCATCACCGCCTGGGCGGCATCCGTCCAGGCGACGGATCGAAGGCCTGCAAAAAGGGTCCACGCGATAGCTAGTGCGGCACCAATGAGCACGGCTTGGAACAGGTCGAAGGAATTGTCGGTGACCCCGGAGAGTAGAAGCCCGATGCCCGCCATTTGTGTGGTGCAGTAGGGCAACAGGAACACGATGGAGACGAGGGCCATCACCTTCGCTACACGTCGGTCTGCATAACGCGCACCGAACATTTCCGCGGGAGAAACGAAACCCCACCTTTTCGACGCTAGCCAATACCTGGGCGCAAACACCACCAACAAACTGAGTCCCGCGAAGTAAATCAGTTCAAATCCCAGTGCCCCAATCCCTCCGCGATAGGTGAGGCCGGTCAACACCACCAGCATGTACGCGGAGTAGGTCGTTGCCGAGTAGCTAAGACCCGCGACCACGGAACCCGTTGCTCGCCCCGCCAGAAAGTAGTCGGTCGCTGTTCCCTGGTTAGCCCGAGTAGCTACGACAGAAAGGGTGATGCCAAAGACGGTGAAGATTCCAATGGCTAACCAGATCAGCCAGGAGTCGATCACCCTTCATCCCTCCAGCTGCGCACACCCCAAAAGACAAAGAGCGTGATGACCAGAGAGAACCCTGTCCAAAAGAAGTACGTGGCAAGAGGGTGGTTGATCAATGGAATCAGCGTGTACGGAACCACAATCGCTGCCACCACGCTAACTCCGACGACGGCGAGCCAGGCGCCAAACCCTCGCCTGCGGCGCAGGCTTGTCCTCGGTGTTGGATGTTCCACGACTATTCCTTAGCGCTGGCTGTGGTTGCCCACTGTATCTGAGACTGTTGGCAACCAGTGACCTCAGGTTTCACCTCTAATCGCGGGGTTTTACCCGGGCCCGACAGTCGATGGCCTGAGGTCGAAGAGGTCTGTGAGTCAGTCGCTTAAGACATGGGGAGGCTATCTTGCAGAAGCTCGATGGTCAGGAACCTACTCTTTGCGGTGAGTAGGTCACCGTAGAGGTCGTAGGTCATGTCTAATGCTTCGTTAATGGTGCTGATATTCGCTTCGGTGCAGAGGGTGAGGATGTCATCTCGATCTCGATCAACCCTGGCAGCAAATATCTTCATGGCGAGGAGTCGTTGCGGTGAGGCAACGAGGACCCTGATGCCGGGGCGCTCCAGCATTACCTGAGCCTTGGAGTCTTCAACCTGGGGAAGGAAGCCCTTCACGGCATCGTTTAACCAATCCGGCCCCAAACTATTGTCTTCGGCCGCCATCGCCTCTGCTTCGTCATAGATACGAGTTTTGGGAACAAAAACGGCATCAATGTCTCTCGTCACCCGGCCCCTAGTAAAGGCGAGTGCCATCGCCGCGCCTCCGACGATGTAGAGCTCTGCTCTTTCGCCGGAGAGTTCGAGGCGCCGACCGAGTTCTTCGAGGGCGGCCACAATCTTTTCCCGAGTAAAGCCCTCCGGCATCACACAGACTCCAATTCGGCTGGATCAAGGTAGACGTGTCGAATCGCAAAATCGGCGGGGGAGGCTTCAAATGCGATTGCACGAAGACTCAAGGTCTCTGTGGGAAACCATGGCCTATCAAGAAAACGCGAGTCGTCAGTTGTCCACAGGGGGATGGGCATACCGACTCGCCTAGCCTCTCTCGCCGCCACACCGGCGAGCAGAGCGTCCCATCGGGTATCACCTGTGCTCTGGGGCTCGCGCAGAAAAAATCTCCTGTCGTGTGGTTGGGTGAGCGACCGGAAGTCGCTGATTGCCTGTGCCACGAGGCGCAGGCGCGTTCCAAGCGACTCCTCTGGAGAACCCAGACTGTCGCAGATGCTCTGGGCGCAGGATTGCATGGTTTCGAGAGGCCCCGTGTCGTAGGCAGACGTGTAGCCCTGCAGACGTTGCGCAATCGCCGGCTGGGAAATTCCCAGCCGGGCTGCGAGGGCCCGTTGTGACATGTGTTTGCTTGCCGCGTGGAGTTGACGGCGGAAATCGTCGCGCGCGAGCAGCTCCTGCTCTTGCGCCTGCTTGACCAGTGTGCCGGGGCTTATCGTCATGATAAGTAAACCTTATCGCTGTACTTGGTGGCCGTCCATGTTGCTGTGCACAACCGCATTAAGCCCGGCCTGTTGTCGAGCAGTGGCCGCGGGGTCGCGTGCGATAAACGAAGACTGAGTCGCAGAGGAGTTGCCCCTCGAGAAGGCCTTTCGCCGTGATAAAATTATTTTATGGCCCTACTCGCTCATTACGATTCCGCGCTGCACGATGCCGAAATTGCCCGCATTCGTCGCACTCTCTCACTTCGGGGTCTCCTGGGCGAAGGTCACTCTCAGGCGGAGATGGCCGCCCGATTTGGACTCACCCAACCCGCGGTGAGCTATCAGGTTTCCCACAAGCGCACCGAGGGTGTTAAGCCTCGTGACCTCTTAGAAGCAGGCCGGGACATTCTGAGGCAGGTGGCAGAAGACCGCGGATTTCGCAAACTTGGCGTCTTTGGTTCCGTCGCACGCGGTCAGGACACGCCAGATTCCGACCTTGATTTTGTGGTGGAACCTCCCGCGGGAGCGAGCCTCGTGGATCTTGCGGGGCTCCGGGAGGCTCTCACCCGCATACTAGGAAGAGAAGTCGATCTGATCACCTACGGAGGGCTCGACCCGGAGCTCGATCGAGACATCCTCCGAGACACGGAGTTGCTGTGATGGAATTGCGTGTTGCCAAAGAGCTGCTCCATATTCAGCGGTGGCTTGACGTCGTGTCGTCCATCGTCGATGGCGGAAAAGCTGCCTACGACCGCGACCTGGTTGCCCAAGAGGCCGGTGACTCACTAATGATCAAGATTGGAGAGGCGTCGAAGTACCTCGCGGCGAGCGGGATCGTCCCTCCCGCTGGGGTGAACTGGAGCGACGCTGCCAAGAACCGCGAGATTCTCGCCCACCACTATTCCACTGTGGACAGAGACCTCACGTGGCAAACACTGTCCGTGTCGTTACGCGAATGGCGCATAGCTCTCGCTCGGATATTTGCTGAAGCCAAAGAGGTAATCGATGCCGATACCTCACCAACCGCCCCACCTGCGTGAATGTCCTCGCAGAGAGGCTAGAGTCCCGGTCACGCCGGCCGATACACTGACCTCGGAGGGTGTTTAGCCCTCGAAGCCCTCGTAGCTTAGCGGATAGAGCAGGGTGCGTTCCGACTACTGACCCCGCCCACACATCGCACTACCTAAAGGGTAATGGGAGAGAAGTGGCGGCTCGTGCGATTACCGTGCGATGAGTTTTGGGGGTCGAATGGCGCCAACTGATTGTTTTAAGTTGCGAAGGGCAAGTAAACTGGGTCTGCAAGCATTTCACACCCGCCCGCTGAGGAGACCATGAAGAAGACTCTCCGCTCGGATTGCCCGATTGCTGCGTCCTTGGACATTCTCGGGGATCGGTGGACGATGCTGATTCTCAGAGACATGTTACTAGCAGGAAAATCCCAGTTTGGGGAGTTCGCCTCTGCAGAAGGCGTCGCGACAAATATCCTCGCAGATCGGCTTGCGACCCTCGTGGAGCGAGGAATTATTGAACGGGTTCCCGATGAGGCCGACCGAC
>CBFHPU010000047.1:0-8011 GCA_965657845.1 Pontimonas sp. | reverse complement strand
TTAGTCAAACACTTAGAGGGCTTAACCGATGAGGAAGTCGTTGAACTGAACATCCCCACCGGTATTCCTCTGGTCTATGACGTGAATGAGGACGGCACCATTACCGGCAAAGGCCGCTACCTTGACCCGGCTGCCGCCGAAGCAGGCGCCAAAGCCGTGGCCTCACAGGGGAAAAAATAGCCCCAGTTTTCTCGCCTCACCGGATGAGGCGATTACTCGGAGCTGTCTGGATCCCACTCGCCGGTGAGCAAGTAGAGGACCTTCTTCGAAATTGAGACACCGTGGTCGGCAAAGCGCTCCAGGTAACGAGACGCCAGGGTCGCATCGACCACTGTGGCGGTTCCTGAACCAAACTCTTCACTGAGCACCGTTTCGAACACGTTCAGGTGCAGCGCATCGATGGAGTCATCCAGGTCGCGAATTTCTTCCACCGTTTGTGTGTTGGGGTCTTGAAGCAGACTCACCACAAGGCCAGCCATCTTCAAATCGAGAGAACCCATTTCTTTAAAGGTGGGGCGAATGCCTTTCGGGGCAACCTTTTCGGGGAAACGGTAGCGGGCTAGTTGGGCCAAGTGGGACGCGAGGTCACCCATGCGCTCCAACGACGCACTAATACGCAGGGTGGAGATGACTTGGCGAAGATCACCCGCGACGGGTGCTTGACGCGCGAGAATCGCGATGGCTTGTTCGTCGAGTTCTCGAACAGCATCATCAATCAGGTGGTCTTGGGCGATCACTTCTTCTGCCAACTGAACGTCGGATTGGTTGAACGCGCGCACTGCGCGATCCATCGCCCCTTCAACACTTTGTGCGATGTCGACGAGGTCGTCTTTCAAATCGGCTAGCTCTTGTTGGAATAGCTGGCGCATGGCGCTCCCTGCTGCAAAGGCGTGTGATGTGTTCTACACCTTGTCGAATGCGGGTAAACGACCGGTGAGAACTTCGTGAACTCTTGTACTTTTGTTGCCATTCTAGACGCGCCAGCTCGCATCTACTAGGAACAGGCGCGTACCCTCTGCTTATGGACCTGTGGATGAGTTGGCCCTTTAGTGGTCTCCTCGGTTTTGTCGCAGGCGCACTCATTGTGGGTGTTGTCTGGCTGATTAGACATCCGTGGTCGGGTCCAAGGGGCATTGATAAAGAAGTTGTCCCTGATGGTCTCGACACCGCCCTCGAAGTGATTGGTGCCACGGGTCTCGTTCTTGATGAAAACAATCGGGTGATTCGTGCCTCTAGGGCAGCGTTGGATTTGGGTTTTGTGGAGGATCGCTCGTTAGCAATCGAACAGGTCACCAAGTTGGTGAAACGCTCGCGCAAGACCGGCACATCACTGCAAGAAGAATTCGAACTCAATCATTCAGATGGCACACCACTGAAAGTATTGGTCCGCGTCGCCCCGCTGGGTTCGCGATTTGTCCTACTGGTCGCCGAAGACCGGTCCGATATTTACCGCATTGACAATGTCCGCCGTGATTTCATTGCCAACATTTCTCACGAACTGAAAACCCCCATTGGGGCGGTGTCGCTTCTGGCTGAAGCACTCAGTTTCTCAGCAGACGACCCCGACCAGGTGCGCAAATTTGCGGCCAGTTTGGAAAAAGAAGCACACCGGTTAGCGGAGCTCACCGGTGACATTATTGAACTCTCCAGACTCCAATCGTTGGGCGGTGTCGCAGACGGTGAAGCCCTCCCCATCGATGAGGTGGTGAATGCTGCAGTCGACGCCAACAGGGTGTTTGCCGAATCCGCCGAAATTGAACTCGTCGTCAACGCTAAATCGAAAGCGTGGGTGATGGGCGATCGAGGGTCGCTAGTCACCGCGGTACACAACCTGGTGCGAAACGCGATTGCCTACTCCACAGCCCCCGCCCGGGTCGGTGTGGGTGTTGTGGTGCGAGATGGTCGCGTCGAAATCTCTGTCACTGACCAAGGAGTGGGTATTCCTGCCAACGAACTAGACCGCGTCTTTGAGCGGTTTTACCGCGGCGACCCGGCGAGGTCTCGCCAAACCGGCGGAACAGGGTTGGGTCTCAGTATTGTCAAACACGTCGTCCACAACCACCGCGGTGAAGTGCGAGTGTGGTCACACCCGGGTCGCGGTTCCACGTTCACCATCAAACTCAACACCACGGAGCCCAGCCACAGTCAGTCTCCAGCAGGAGAGAACACCACTGTGGTGGAGGCCAAAAAAGCGACACCCGTAAACACAAGGCCCTCAGAGTTTGTGGCCACCACACCTACTGAGCAGGACCCCCCAACTAAGGGGCGTGAGAGGAAAAGCGCGTGAGCACCATTTTGGTTGTTGAGGACGAAGCGTCACTGCGGGAACCGCTGGAATATTTGCTTCGCCGCGAAGGCTACGACGTGATCGGTGTCGAGGATGGACTCGAGGCAGTAAAAGTCGCGCAACGCGACAACCCCGACCTGATCCTGTTAGACCTCATGTTGCCCGGTATGCCGGGCACGGAAGTCTGTCGGGAAGTGCGCTCCCGCTCTAGTGTCCCCATCATCATGTTGACCGCAAAAGATTCCGAAGTGGACATCGTCGTCGGGTTAGAACTGGGCGCCGATGACTACATCACCAAGCCTTACTCCAGTCGGGAACTGTTGGCCCGGATTCGTGCCGTCATGCGTCGACAGGACGTTGACGCTTCGGGCTCGGGCAATGTGTTGGAACACCACGGGATCCGCTTAGACACCGAAAAACACCAGGTCACCCTGAAGGGTGAACCGGTGTCCCTTCCCCTCAAAGAGTTTGAACTATTGGAGCTGTTAATGGTCAATGCGGGTCGTGTGCTGACCAGGGGACAAATTATTGACCGCGTGTGGGGTTCTGACTACTTCGGTGACACCAAAACACTCGACGTGCACATCAAACGGCTGCGGTCAAAAATCGAAGAAGTGCCCTCCCAACCCACCGAGAGTGGCCCCGTGCGGGGGCTTGGTTACCGCTTCGAGGCGTAAACCTCGCGCCACGCTTATTCGGGGCTAGGTACTGGCACGTAAGCCCACACCGGTCTGCGCCGGGAAACTAAGGAACGAGGAGTTCGTACTCCGCGAGGGTTCCATCCAGGACAGGCACCTCAATGATTTCGCCCTGGGCATCACCGTGCTGGAAGTAGACGGGGAAGAGTGAACCCGCAATGATGCCCTCGTCCGAGATGATCAATTGGTTGGCCGGGTCACTACCCACCTGGAACAGTTCGGGTTCTGCCGGCAACGCAATGATGTCTGTTTGGCGCGCATCGCGTGGACCATATTGAACCCGAAGGTCCACATTTTCTCCCGTGGTGTTCACCACAGTCATGACGAGGTTTGCTTCTGCGCCGTCACCGGTAATCAGAAGGGCATTTCGCACCGCCACGTCATCCATCGTGATGGCCACCCCATCGGAGGGGTCGTAAGGCTGCAGGTTCGCGATTTCAGCGGTAAACGTACAGCCGGTGAGGGCGGTTGCGGTCAAAGCAGACGCCACAAAGATTGGTGCAAAGCGAGCGCGCACGGTGGTTGCTGTCCTCCAGGGTGCTACCCCGCTCAGAGTTTCTGTCGGGCGCGGGGAAGTGGTCCGACCCCTCTAGCCTAACCGACACAGAGAGCAACTGCGGAAGCCTGCGGGGCGACCGGGGGCTCACACCGGGGTGGGCCGGGGAAGCGGAATCGTAGCAGTAGTGCTGTGATAAACTGGGGATTTGTTGAAAGGGCGTTACTAAATGCAGTTTGAAGTAGGAGAAACCGTTGTCTACCCGCACCACGGTGCGGCAACCATCACCGAGGTGAAGCAACGGACCGTCAGAGGCGAAAAGAAGCTCTACCTCAAACTCAACGTCAAACAGGGCGATCTGACCATTGAGGTCCCCGCAGACAACGTCGACCTGGTCGGTGTCCGCGACGTCATTGGTCGCGAAGGTGTGAACCAGGTGTTTGATGTCTTGCGTCAGCCCTTCACCGAAGAACCCACGAACTGGTCACGTCGTTACAAGGCCAACCTGGAAAAGCTGGCCTCGGGTGACGTGATCAAGGTGTCTGAAGTGGTGCGCGACCTGTGGCGGCGTGACCAAGACCGCGGTCTTTCTGCCGGAGAAAAGCGCATGCTGGCGAAGGCTCGCCAGATTCTCATTTCTGAACTTGCACTCGCTGAGAAAACTGATGAGGAAAAAGCCTCACAGACTCTCGACGAGGTTCTCGCCTCCTAAGTCAGGTTGGGCCGATCCCGTGACCCTTTCGGTGATTGTGGTCGCTGCGGGCAGTGGTGAACGACTCGCCTCCGCTTCCCCCAAAGCGTTCGTGACTTTGGCGGGGAAAACCCTTCTCGAACATTCCCTCACACCCCTCTTGGGCTTACACCGCCCACTCCACGTCGTGGTGGTAGCTCCTGAGGGTTGGTTAACCCCAGCTCGCACCCTCGCGGACAGTGTCTTGAGCACTGTTCTGAGTACCGACAATTCCTCCCACGGTGTGACCGTCACAGTGGTTGAGGGGGGTGCCACTCGGACGGAGAGTGTCCGTCGGGGGTTAGTCGCCGTGGAGGACGACAGTACTCACGTCCTGATCCACGATGCGGCCAGGGCGCTTACTCCCACCGAAGTGTTCCAGCGGGTCATTGATGCGCTGGAGGCCGGACACCAGGGAGTGATTCCGATCCTGCCGGTGGTGGACACGATTGTTCCGGTGAATCCAGCAACTGCCGTCACCTCAGCAGCCCACCCCCGTGAAGAACTAGGCGCGGTGCAAACACCTCAAGGTTTTCAGACTGCTTCACTGACGGCCGCCTATGAACAGTTTGTGGGTGATGCCACCGACGATGCGGCGGTGTTGCGCGCGGCTGGCCACGACGTTGTCGCTGTCGCTGGTCACCGAGAAAGTCTGAAGGTGACCTACCCGGAGGATTTGCACACCCTCGAACGCGCGTTAGCAGGACCGGCCGCCCACCCCAGCGGCGTCCTGGTGGGCACTGGAGTAGATGTCCACCAATTTGATGCGAGCAAACCTCTGGTCTTAGGCGGAATGGATTTCCCCGGTGTTCCGGGTCTTGCCGGACACAGCGATGGTGATGTGATCGTCCACGCAATAACAGACGCGCTGCTTGCCGCAGCGAGCCTGGGCGATTTAGGGACGCATTTTGGGGTGAACAGGCCCGAATATGAGGGTGTGGCCAGTACAACACTGTTGACACATGCACTGGATTTGCTTCGAAGCTCGGGCTTTAGCCCGACCTCCGTGTCGGTCCAATACATTGCCAACCACCCGAAGATCGGGCCGGTCCGACAAGAAATGTGTGAGGCATTGAGTGTCATCGTGGGAGCTCCAGTACACGTGGCGGGGACCACCACTGATGGCCTCGGTCTTACCGGACGTGGTGAAGGCGCTGCCGCGATTGCCACTGCACTCGTGGCACGACACGAAATGGGTTAACCACCTGGCGACTACCATGAAGGCGTGCCCATCAGGTTGTATGACTCTTTAGTGCGCGAAGTGGTCGACTTCGTGCCACTGACGCCTGGGCAGGTGTCGATGTATGTCTGCGGGCCCACCGTGCAATCTGAGCCCCACATTGGGCATCTTCGAAGTGCCCTGGTCTATGACCTGTGGTGGCGATGGATGGAGCACCGGGGTTTAGACGTCACGATGGTGCGAAACGTCACCGACATTGACGACAAGATTCTAGAAAAGGCCGAGGACAGAGGCGAACAGTGGTGGCATCTTGCCTCCCGGGTGGAACGAGAGTTCCACACAGCGAGTGACGCCATCGGTATTCGCCGCCCCGCCATCGAACCGAGAGCCACAGGCGATATTCCCGCGATGGTGTCTCTGATTGAGCGCCTCATTGACCGTGGCCACGCCTACATCAGTGACGACACCTCCGGTGATGTCTACTTCGATGTGGCCAGTTGGTCCCGTTACGGGGAGCTGACCCGGCAAAAACCAGAAGATATGGAACCGGGGGAAACTACTGCCGGTGCGAAGCGCTCGGTGCATGACTTCGCGCTCTGGAAGGGGCACAAGACGCACGAACCAGAGACCGCGGCCTGGCCTGCCCCGTGGGGTCGTGGCCGACCCGGTTGGCACCTGGAGTGCTCCGCCATGGCGGCTCGTTACCTGGGTCCCACTTTTGATATTCACGGCGGTGGGCTCGATTTGCGCTTTCCGCATCATGAAAACGAACTCGCCCAATCCGCTGCCGCGGGAGACGACTTTGCCCGCCACTGGGTCCACAGCGCCCTGGTGTTAGTCAACGGCCAAAAAATGTCTAAATCGTTGGGCAACAGTATTTTTGCCGGTGACTGGTTAGAAAAAGCCCGGCCCATCGTGATTCGCTATGCGCTCAGTGCCGCGCACTACCGATCCGATATTGACCTGCACGACGGGACCCTAGAAGAGGCCGAAAAAGCGTTCACCCGTATTGAAGGGTTCGTCGAGCGAACCCGCGATCTGCCAGAGGTCACCGCGTCATTGCCGCAGGCGTTTAGTGACGCGATGGACAATGACCTGGGCATCCCCGAAGCACTAGCGGTGCTTCACGACACAGTGCGCCGGGGAAACCACGCAATTGATGACGGTGACACCCGCCTAGCGTCACAGTGTCGAAGTGAAGTGGTCGCCATGCTCGATGTCCTGGGGCTGAACCCGGACTCCACGCAGTGGCGAACACAGTCACAGCCTGGACACTCGAGCAGTGAACACCTTGACACACTGGTGGGGGCACTTCTGGATGCCAGAAAAAACGCCAGAGATTCTAAAGATTTCGGCTTAGCCGATCAGATTCGCGATGTCCTCCAGGCCGGTGGCATCGATGTGACCGATACAGCAGACGGCCCGCAGTGGAGTATTCGTGGCAGCTAAAAAACCAGCCGGCAAACGTATCGGCAGTGGCGGTCGGGGTAAAAAAGCCCTAGAAGGTAAAGGCCCCACCCCAAAAGCAGAAGAACGGCACTGGTATCGGGATAAGAAAAAACCGGGCCGACCCACCACCAGAAACCCAAAACGCCCGGTTCGACAAGACGGACCCGCGACACCCGATGTGGTGTGTGGGAAAAACCCCGTCGTGGAAGCATTACGCGCCGGAGTCCCCGCCACCCAAATCACCATGGGACAGCGACTGCAGAGAGACCAACGGGTCGCTGAGATTCTTGACATGGCGACCAAGAAAAAAATTCCGATTACAGAGGCGACCACACCCGAGCTGGACCGGCTTGCCGGTGCCGACGTGGTCCACCAAGGGATTATTCTCACCGTCCCCGCATACCGCTACCAAGAACCCATGGAAGTTGCCGAACGGGCGCTAGACCGTGTGGCTGAGCGGTTATCCGGGCGAAGCCAAGCACTCCTTGTGGCCGCTGACGGCGTGACCGACCCCCGAAACTTGGGCGCCATTGTTCGCTCCACCGCAGCGTTTGGCGGATCGGGAGTGATCGTTCCCAAACGTCGCAGTGTCGGGGTCACCCCAGCGGTATGGAAAACCTCCGCAGGGCAGTTAAGCCACGCGCCTGTAGCACAAGCTTCCAACCTCACCCACACCCTGAAAGCCCTGCAAGAGCGTGGCTATTTTGTGGTCGGCCTCGCCGGCGACAATGCCACCCCCATTGGGGAGGCCGAATTGGGTGACGTGCCCGTCGTGTTAGTGGTGGGCGCTGAAGGAGCGGGGCTTTCGCGTTTGGTTCGAGAAACCTGCGACATGGTGGTCTCGATTCCACTCGACCCCAAAACCGAATCCCTCAACGCCAGTGTCGCTGCCGGAATTGCCCTCTACGAAATTGACCGACAAAAAAGGGTAGCCAGTCGGTAGGACCCAGTGGTTACGGGCCATTGGTTATGCGGGCCAAGTTCTTATGGGCCCAGTTCTTACGAGCCCAGCGGTCAAGCGTGAGAAGTGCCCGGCCACACTGGTGGCTGCTTTAAACGACGTCTCGCCAGTTGATTTCCACCGTGGGGTTGGGCTGTGTAATGGCGCCAGTGGGGGGACCCATCACGGTGGCTTCATCGCGGCGGTGGCTTAACACCTCGTCGATGTATA
>CBFHPU010000046.1:0-8030 GCA_965657845.1 Pontimonas sp. | reverse complement strand
AAGCGCATGAATAAGCGTGCCTTTGGCACGCTGATGGCAGTGGAACCGGCGATTGCGACCGCAATCGGCCTGGTGGTGTTGTTTCAGATTCCCCAACTTTTTGATGCGCTGGGTATCGCATTGGTGGTGATTGCGGGAATTGCGACCCAGCGGGATGCCTTTAGGCCACCGCTGTTGGACCTGCCCGCTGTAGCCGACCCAAAAGAACTCTGAGGGGCACAGGCCCATCTCGTCGGGCAGCCTGATCGGTCATCGAGCACGGGTCGCTCACAAGGTGTTGCACTAAAATATAAGTGTTACACTTCGACCATGCCCACAACCCGTCCCCGGCACATGATCACGGAGACCGATCGCCTCTCTTCTGCCCTCGAGGTCGCCGCAGAGGTGTGGCCTGACATCGCGGGCGAAAAGGGACTGTTGCTTCGTCGCATTCTGGAACGGGGCATCGACGAAGTGGAAAAGGAAGGCCAAGGACGCGTGGCGAGTCGTCAGCTCGCAATCGAGACTCTGGCCGGGAGTATGACCGGTGTGTGGCCGCCTGATTGGCGTGAGCAGTTGCGGGATGAATGGCCGGCATAGTCGTTCTCGATGCCGGTGCTCTCATCGCCCTCAGTAGTGAAAGCGACGCCCACCACGAATGGGCGATGGGTATGTTTCTGCACACGCTGAGCCACGAACTATCGATGCCAGCCCTCACCTACGCCGAGGTCATGGTCCACCCCACGAAAGCCGGTAAAGCCCCGGAGTTTCAGCAACGCCTCTCAGGACTACGCATCCAGGTTCGACCCATTGATCAGAATGATGTGGCGGGACTTGCCACCCTTCGGGTCGAAAGCGGTTTAAGGATGCCCGATGCGGTGGTACTTCACGAATCACTCAGGCTGGGTGCCACCCTCGCCACCACTGATCAGGTGCTCATGCGCGAGGCCACACAATTCGGCCTCGACGTGCTCACTCCACACAGAGTGTGAATCCCCACCTGGTCGATTCTGCCCCGCTTTCTCAGATATGAATGGGGTGTGCGGAGGCTGGTCCTCGCCGGAGTAGAGTGCACAGCAATGGCGCGCTGAGGTTCCTTTCTGTGGGGTGCACGTGGTTCAACATTTTTTGGGTTCCCTGAAGTTTGATGTGCCCGCGGGCTTAATCGTCGCGATTGTTGCCCTGCCCCTCGCGTTAGGTTTCGGAGTGACCTCAGGAGCAGGGGCCGCCAGTGGGATGGTCACTGCGATCGTTGCCGGCATTGTCGCCGGCCTTCTTGGAGGTTCTCGCTACCAGGTGAGCGGACCGACAGGCGCAATGGTGGTGGTGCTTTTTCCCATCATTGCCGAGGTCGGAATGTCGGGCTTGCTCGCAGTCGGTGTCATTGCTGGAGCCCTCATTATCGGTTTTGGCATCCTGCGTCTTGGCAAATATGTGGAAAGCATTCCCTGGCCTGTGATGGAAGGTTTCACGCTCGGCATTGCCGTGGTGATCGCCCTGCAACAGCTTCCGCTGATATTCGAGGTTCCTCGAGGAGAGGGTACAGAAACCTTCCAAGTCGCGTGGGGGACACTCGAGCACGTCGGGCAGACGCCACTGCATTTTTGGCCTCTCGGTCTTGTTGGGGCCACCCTGGGCATCAAAATCGGCTGGTCGGCCCTCCGCAGACGCTGGACTGCGTTGCACCATTTTCCGCCGAGTGGTGTTGCGGTTGTGGTCCTTTCGGTGTTTGCATGGCTAATCGCCGCGCCTGTCTCCACGATTGGGGCTTTGCCGGCAGCGCAACTTTTCACACTCAACCTGCAGTGGCCTGACCTGCCCTGGGGAACCATTGTGTATGCCGCGTTCGTCGTTGCCCTACTCGGGGCGGTGGAATCTCTCTTGTCGGCACGCGTTGCCGATGCCATGGTGAAACGCCGCGATGTGGAACTGGTGGAGGCCTATCGACCGAACCGGGAACTCATCGGCCAAGGTTTTGCCACGATGGCATCGTCGTTCGTCGGAGGAATGCCCGCAACTGGTGCCATTGCGCGAACAGCAGTGAATGTGAACGCGGGCGCGAGGACCCGGATGGCAACGGTCTTCCACGCCGTGGTGTTGTGGGTGTTTGTGGTTGCGCTAGGCGCAATTGTCGCTCACATCCCCACCGCTGTTCTCGCCGGCGTCCTCCTGGGCGCTTCCTGGCGCATCGCGAACCCGGCCAGCATTGTGGAGAACCTTCGAACCACCTGGCCCAGTCGTCTCAGCTACCTGGCCACCGCCGTGGTCGTTGTCGCCGTCGATCTTATTTGGGGCGTTGTCATCGGTATCGTCGTCCACGCTATTGCAAGTTGGGGCTCCAGCCGGCGCCCCCGTTAATTTCACAAATCAGGGGGTTTGCTGCCGCCGGAGCTGGGAGCGCAGTGGTTTCCAGCGCCCTTGAACCAGCAGTGCCGAGACGACGACGAGGACACCTCCGAGTAGTTGACCGAGAGTCAATGACTCCCGCAGGAAGGCCACCCCGAGGATGACGGCAATTACTGGGGTGATGTAGGTCACGCTGGAGGCAATCACGCTTCCGGCCAGTTCAATGTTTCGATAGTTCCAGACATAGGCCATCCCGGTGCCCAGTACCCCCAGTGCCAGCATTCCCCATAGTGCGGGTTGGGTGATGGTGTCGGTGCTGAGGCCAAAAAAGAGCGCGCCCGGCAGGGTGAGAACGGCAGAGACTCCGACTTGGGCGGTCGCCAAGGCGTAGGGGCTGTAAGGCAAGGAGGCGACGTGGCGCTTGGCGTAGGGCATCGCGATCCCGTAGGAGAGTGTGGCGATGAGAAGTACCCCGACGCCGAGCACGGTGAGGCCCTCAATGCGCTGGAGCACGTTGGTGACCAGAATGATTCCTGCCAGCCCCACAGCAATACCCAACACTTGGTTGGCGGTGGGCTTTTGTTCTCGAAACGCGATCACCACCACCAGGACGGTCATTAAAGGGGTGGTTGCGTTGACGATTCCCGCTAATGAACTTGGTACCCACTGTTGGCCTAGGGCAAAAAGAAAACCCGGTAACGCGTTGAGGAGGAGGGCCACAACCGCGATGTGAAACCAGTGTGGTCCGAGACCGGGGAGGCGGTCTCGTCTGGCCACAAGGATCACCACCAAGCTCAGTGCACCTAAGAGACCGCGGAGAAAAACGATTCCTGCGGCGCTGAAGCTTTCCAGTGCGAGGTCGATGAATAAAAATGATGAACCCCACACCACCCCTAAGGCGATAAAGCCGGGTAACCAACGCAGGTCTGTGGTCATTGTGTGGCCTGGAGGGCTGAATGGATGTACTGCCTGGGGGATAAACCTGTCGCCGCTTTGATGATGCGCTCGAGTTGTCGTTTTGATAGGGCAAGGCCCCGGGCGATGTCTTCAATGCGACTCTGGGGTGTGGCCTGGGCGATAGCGATCACTTGAGTGACTACAAAGGCGCCAAACGCTTCATGGGGTGAGACCTCCTGGTCAGGCCGGCATCTTTTGCACGATCTGAAGCCTTGCTCCGTGGCGTCGTTCACGGTGTCAAAAAACACGACGTGTTCGGGTCTGGGTGTTCTGGAGGGACAGCCAAAACGGCAGAAGATTCCTGTCGTGGTAACCCCATAGAAGCTGACCCTGCCCATAGGCATAGTGTGGCACGCGGGTTGACGGGCATAGCCACCGTCGTGCGACATCTCATTTTGTCACCAGGCGGTGACTGCGCGGGAAGGCGTGAGCGACCCTTCAGCACTGTGCGCACGTGGAGCACCGACCGACTCGAAGTGTGGACCTAAAGGGAAGCGGGTGTTACCACCTGGTCCCGGTCGCCAGGTAGCTCACAGTCAAAGACAACGTCTGAACCCAATGAAAAAGCTGTGGTGGTGGGTCGAAGCGCCTCGGCGAGCGTGTCCGGGGGATAGGGCATGGTGATTCCTTGTTGGCCGGCACCAATCAGGACCGGGGCGATGGCGATGTGTAAACGCGAGAGGAGACCGGCGTCGATAAACCGGGAAATGGTGAAGCCACCCCCTTCGATCAACAACGTGGTCAGTCCTGCTTTGTGTAGGGCAGCGAGCATGTCATCGGGCTCGAGCCGACCTTCCGTGGCCTGGAGCGCGATGACCTCAACGCCCTCAGGTCGGTCCTGCTCGACGGCTTGAATCACCAGTCGGCGGGCACCATCGGCCCGAAATATCGGTGCATCGTTGGGTAGTCGACCGTGCGGATCAATCACAATACGTGCTGGATTGGGGCCCTCACACAGACGCACGGTCAGCCGTGGCTGATCGTGCAGGGCCGTTTTGACCCCCACAATCACCCCATCAACCAGTGCCCGCATGCGGTGGAGATGGGCAAGCCCATCGGGTCCCGAAATATCTCGTGCATCGTCAGACTCTGTGGCAATGCGACCGTCCAACGATTGACCAATTTGTCCGAATACGCGTGGGCCCACATCCCTTTGGGCAAGCGGGCCATAGAGCTCCACGGCACGCTGCTCGCCGGGGCTCCAGTCGCCACCACTCAGATGTGCCGTACCGTCGCGCACCGCTAAAAGGTGTTGCCACACCCGCGCGCTCACGTCCACCTGCTCCATCAGGACACCACCGTGCTTGACACCGTGCTCGACATCCCACTCGAAAGCGAGCGGGGGATGATGAGGAGGTCACCGTGGCCGATGACACACCGGGTCTGTGCGGCCTGCGCGACGCGAGTCTCACCCCACGCATTGGCGGTCGTTTCGTCCGGTTTGCCAGCCGCCTCACTGGCTGCCTGGGCAATCCCCGAAACGAGTGCTTGCTGGAGTTCGGTGTATTCGGGGCCCAGTTGCCAGGGGCTCTCGCCGTGGAGGACCGTGAAACCGGCGGCTTCGAAGACTTCGATCGTTTTTTCTACCGATGTCGGGCCCAATGCAGGACCTAGCCCTTTGTTTTGGCGTTGGTGTCGATTAAACGCATCGGTTACTGTCTGATCGCGGGGGTCAACGGGATCCCAGTGCATCTGGCCGTTGTAGGACAGTGCTGCGTAGAAGGGGACCCTCAGCACCTCTGAGAGGCGAACAAGCCAGTCCTCTGTGACCAGGTCGAGTAACGCGGAGGCGGTCACCAATGTGACACCCTCCCAGGGGAGTGAATCGAGCTGGTCGATATCGACAAGGTGCCCGCTTGATGGTTCACCCGCCGCTTCCAGCGCCTGTTCGAGGAGGACCGGGTCATTATCGACTAGGCGCCAAGTGGCGCCCTCCGGAAGCGCGGGTGCCAGGGTTCGCACAGTGGACCCTGTGCCACACCCCAAATCCATCAATATGGGGTCCACTCCAGCCAGTTCCACAGCCCGCTGAAGCAAGGTGTGATCCCTGGCTTCCCGGTCCGCGGGCTCGCGGAGGGTTAACCAATCGGTCGAAAAAGCCACCCCTACAGTTCGCTTTCAAACCACGCGCGGGCAATGTGGCTTTCGTGCAGCATGATTTTCAGGCGTTGCACACGACCGCCGTCACCGAGCTGGCCTGTGCGGATGCGCTCGGCAAGGCCGTCAAAAATGTGTTTGCACAAAAACTCGGTGGTCGTGAACTTCCCCTCAAACCCTGGAACGTCATCGAGGTTCTTGTAGCGCAGCGGCTCTAACACTTCAGAGAGTGCTTGGGAGGCGAGACCAATGTCGACCACAAGGCCGTGCTGATCGATGTCTTCGGTGAAAAAAGCGGCATCGACCGTGAATGTTGCCCCGTGTAGGCCTTGAGCGGGCCCAAAAACCGGGGAGGGTAGCGAGTGGCCGATCATGATGTGGTCTCGAACTTCCAACGCAAACACTTGGCACTCCTCAGGACGTGGGGTAGACCACTCGGTGGCACAGGGTGGCGGGGTCGTTCAAAATAGTGCCGTACTCGCCTGGCAATTGGGACAACGCCGTCTCGCCGGTGATCAACACATCCAGCACCGGGTCTCGCAACAGCTCTAAGGCTGTGGCTAAACGCCTGGCGTGATTCCACCGGGGGGTGCGAATCGCCGGCAGCTGCCCCACCTGCGAACTCACCAACTTCAGGCGCTTGCTGTGAAAAGCTTCACCGAGGGGAACCTCGACCATGGCGTTGCCATGCCAACTTGCCTCCACCACGGTGGCTTCTTGGCCGGCCAGTGTTAATGCGTGGCGCAAGCCCGCAGCGCTCGCGGAGGTGTTCACCACCACATCACACGCCTGCGGCGCCTGATCCGGGGTCGAAAACTCGCACCCCAGTGTTTCCACCAGAGACGCACGATCCTGATTGGTGTCCACGAGGGTCACTACGGAACCTGGCAGTTGTGCGGCCAGGTAACCCACCAGCGCACCCACGACTCCCGCTCCGACAACCGCGATGCGATCACCGGCTCCGGCAGTGCTATCCCACAGAATGTTCAGCGCTGTTTCCATATTGGCTGTCAGGACGGCGCGCTGGGCGGGGACCCCATCTGGCAGGGGTGTCAGCATGTGCTGGGGCAGGCGAAACGATGTTTGGTGGGGGTGGAGGGCAAACACTGTCTGTCCGGCCAGTTCCCCTTCGGCTACTGTGCCCACCGCGCAGTAGCCGTATTTGACGGGGAAGGGAAAATCACCCTCCTGGGCGGGGCCGCGCATGCGCTGGAATTCACTGACGGGAATATCACCTCGAAACACGAGGCGTTCTGTTCCCCGACTGATGCCCGAATAGAGGGTGTTGACCAACACACCCTCACCGAGGGCGCCGTCTCGTATCTCGGCCTGCCCCGGGCCCACACACCACAGCGCGCTCGTCGTCATCGTCAAAGCGCCCGGTGTTCGCAGAGCCAAAAGGCGGGGGTCATGTCGTGGGGGTGTGCAGGTTCGCCCGCTCGCCTGGCGACCGGCGCCCGTTCACTTCCCCTCAAGCCCACCCTCCTAGGCTAACCAACGTGGGCAATCAGACCAACAGTCAGCGCCTTGCGCGCTGGTGGGGCTTTGCCCGCTCCGTGGTGGTGTACCTCAACCCCCTCATCCTGCGGGCGTGGCGACGGTTTTATCGGCCACTCATTGCACCAGGTGATGTGGTGATTGATGTGGGCGCCCATGCGGGCACCAGGGCTCGGGCGATGCGCTCGCTGGGGGCAAAGGTCATCGCCCTCGAACCACAGCAGCCTTTTGCGGGTTTCCTCCGGGCGACACTGCCGAAAGACATCGTGTTCATCGAAGCGGCAGCGGGGTCCACTGTCACCACGGGTCAGTTGGCGGTATCTTCTCGCCATCCGACCGTGTCGTCACTGCGAACCGATTTTGTCTCCGGTGCCGCAAGTGTGGCCGGTTTTGAGCAAGTCAGCTGGAATGAAAGCCAGGAAGTCTCAGTGGTCACCCTGGATAGTGTCATTGCCCAACACGGCACACCCCGCTACATCAAAATCGACGTGGAAGGGTTTGAGGAAGAAGTTCTCGCGGGCCTCAGCACTGCGGTGGCAATGATTTCCGTCGAGTTTTTACCCGGCTTTCCCCAACTCAGTCTCGTGCTGGTCGATCGACTGATGGAGTTGGGTAACTACCGGTTTAACCCGGTTGTTGGTGAGACGGGTCAGTTTTTATGGGATGAGTGGCGGGATGCGACAGCGACGAGGAACTGGCTTCGCTCCTTGTCGCCCGAGAGTGATTCAGGTGATCTCTTTGCGAGGCTGCACGAGGTTTAGTCGGTGGTGGTGCCTCGCAGTAGACCGGCGAAGGTGTCAAAGAGTTCCGGTGTGGCAGCAATGACCGACCCGGTGTCTTCGGGACGCTCATCTCGTTCCCATCCTTCCACCTGCACTCCGGCTTCCCGCATGATCACAAGCCCCGCGGCAATGTCCCAGTGTTGAAGGATGCGCTCCCAAAAACCATCGAGTCGACCGGCAGCGACATACGCCAGATCGAGTGCGGCGGCTCCCATCCGCCGCACCCCCGCACAGCGGGGGAGAACCCTGCCGATATCCGCTGCGTGGTCGTCAATGTGAGCCATCTGACCAAAAGGAATACCGGTCCCCAGCAGTGCGTGGTCAAACACCGAGGTATCTGCGTGCCTGAGGGCGACCCCATTAAGCCTGGCC
>CBFHPU010000045.1:0-8216 GCA_965657845.1 Pontimonas sp. | reverse complement strand
TCTCGTAAGCGACGAATGGATGCCACTGGTTGATCTGATTGCCGCCACCATGAACCTTTATAAGGTGGACGAGATCTGGTCTATGGATGTGGCATGGCCCGATGAACCGCTCAATCGCGATGCCCCCTACGCGCAGGTGATACGGCAACCAAACGGCCACCTCCACGCGGAATTGGGCCCGACAGAGCTGCTTAGAGAACAGGCTCCAGAGAAAGAGGAAATCCTTCCCCTGTTGGGTTGGAGTCCGCCCGAGCATAAGGATTTACCGAACTACTATCAGCAGTTCGAACCTGCGACCAGCGTCGAATACATCGCAGGATCAATAATCCAAGCGCTCACGACAGTGTTCGGCATGACTCCAGAGGATGGCTTTTTCATACTCGCCGCTCAAGGCATGAAAATCGAGATTCCCGGGATTGAACAGATTCATTCGGACGAGAGGGTGACACTCACGGTGCCCCTCTTCGGCCTCACTGGTCGGCACCAGATCACCATAGATTCCGTCTATCAGGCCGCAGAGCGCGCCTACGAGAACACTTACGGTAAGGATTAGTGGGAAGTGACCGCACGAGGCTGAAGGCCAGCTTCCTCGCCGGGACGGTCCTACTTATACTCCTTGCCCAGTTTCACAAGTCTTATCGCCCAGTCGAAAAAGGCTCACTTGGATCAGGCAGTTGGTGTTGAGCGAGACTCGCGAAGCGCGAGAGCAACGCAAGTTGCTCCGGTGTTTTTGGAGCCCACTCAAGGATGCCTGGCGAGTAGACCAAATAGGCGGCCCACTTTGCGCGGGAGATTGCGACGTTCAGGCGGTTTCTTTGCAGCAAGAAATCCAGGCCCCTAGGAACTTCCTCGAGAGAAGATGCCGCCATTGACACAATGGCCACCACCGCTTCTTGGCCCTGAAACTTATCGACTGTGCCCACCGGTATGGCATCGAATCCTGCCTCGTCAAGAGCTCGCCTAATGCGGTTTACCTGAGCGTTGTAGGGGGCAACCACAATGATGTTCTCTTTCCACTGCCCTAGTGGCGCTGTGTGAGTACCCTCAGTCCATGACCGAGTAATCGCCTGCCCGACAATCCGGACCACCTCCTCAGCTTCTTCCGCCGATTCCACAGAGTTTCCAAAATGCTCGACTGCGACCGTGTGAAGTCCGGGAGCAACCCCTTCCAACTGGCGATCAGGGTGGGACATCGCATCCAAACGACCCTCATAGGACAGCGTCGACACCACGTCACACAAATCCGGATGCATGCGCCGGGTTGTTTCGAGAAAGATGCCCAGTTCTTTCGGCAAGACATCGTGGTCCCGCGAGAGCCAGCCCAATGCCGAAGTGTTGATGGGTTCGGGGTGGGAACCCTGCGTCACTTCGGGGAGTTGCTGCGGGTCACCCAATAACAGCAGTCGCTTCGTCGCGACCGACACCGCAATAGTGTTCGCCAGCGAATACTGGCCAGCCTCTTCGACCACGATGAGGTCAAGGCCTCGGGGTGTGACTGCTTTATCGCTACAGAACGTCCACGTTGTTCCCCCGACCACGCAACCGCCTGGTTCCTGCAAGAACCGTCCCACATCGGTGTTCTCTTTCAGCCACGTCCAGGGTTTCTCGGCGTCAGCTACCTGAGTGAGCCCTTGTTTCTTCCCAATGTCACTTGCATCAATTCCACGCCCAGCCACCGACTCCAAGACGTTCTCAATGGCTGCGTGAGACTGCGCGACGACCCCTACCTTCCACCCTCGGTGCACCAGGTTGGCAATCACCTGGGCGGCGTTGTAGGTCTTACCGGTTCCCGGTGGGCCCTGAATAGCGAGGTAAGAATAGTCGAGGTCCACCACCGTCTGAGTAATGGCCTCAGCCACGCTCTGAACCTCATCGGGGTAGGTAATCACGGCCCGCGGGGGCTGTCTTCTGAGAATATCCAACGCCGGATCGTGAGGCATTTGCCCCTCCAACAGTGCACCTTCCAAGCCAGTCGCCCACGCCACAATTGCGGTACGAAGGGCCTTGTCGTTTGGTGGTGTCGAGGGTGTGAGGGCAAGGGGCACCTGATTCCACTCACCGTCGTCTATCGCGGCGCCTTCCTCAATCAGTACCCATCCCTCACCGGCCTCCACCACCTTCGAGCGGGTGGAAGCGCCACGAGCGTGCGGGTTCGTAGGGTTAATCAGCGCGGCCGGAGGCGGCAAGTCATAGACAACGAAAGGCTTTTCACCCTGTTTCAAGGTAGTTCCCGGCGCAAAACGCCCCTGAATCTCCAGCTGTCGGTACATCACGGTGCGCTTGGGTTCCCAGTCGCGCACGACCCTCACGCCATTAACCATGACGACACCGCGTTCATCCTCCCACCCAGGAATAGGGTCACTCAGTCGTCGAAAGTGGCTCCACCAGAACGTTCTGCCTTCCCGTCGGTGATACTCCAGAGCCTCTGCCGCAAGCGCCACCGCGTGGTCATTGGCGGTGCGTTCCGAGCGCTTCACATCGGCCACCAGGGAACGCAAGGCATCCCGCAGCGCATGGGGATCCTCCGCAGCCTGCGAGTCTGATTCTCGGGGCTCTGGCGGGATATATTCACCCGGGCGGTGCGGCAGGAGCCAGTGAAACAGCTCCCTGGTCGATTCGCAGTCGGTGGTGTTGTACTTTAAGACGCTGGCTTTAATCTCGTGAGCTTTACTGTGGTCGCCGGCCTCCAGAGCAGCTCGGTACGCGTGATAGTCGACCACCGAATCCACTGCGTTGGTCGTATCGCCCTCGCGGGGAGTGCTCAGATACACCTTCTCTAAGTATTTGATCGAGTAACTCGGCTGGCCCAGCCGAAGGGAATTCTTGACCAGCGGCAACATATTGACCAGAACATGCTCTCTGGCGAACTGGTCGACGTCTTCTTCACGTGTTCCGTGACGTTGAGCAAGCTGAAGGAGATGGGTTTGTTCATAGGAGGCGTAGTGATACACGTGCATATCGGGGTACTCAGCACGACGCTTAAGAACGAGGTCAACGAACTTTTCAAAAGCTTCTTTTTCATCCGCGAGACTGTCCACCCAGTGATGATCGAACTGTCCCTCAGCGTCAACCCAGCCGAATAGGTAGTCGATACCCCAGCGTTCGCCTTCTTGGTAGAGCGGATCGCCTTCAAAATCGAAAAACAAGTCTCCGGGGCTGGGGTCGGGCAAAGCGAGAAGCCCTTCCGGTCGATCCACTGTGAAGTAGGGTCGCGCCCCCTGCTCCCGCCTGTTCCTCACCTGAGCAAGAGCCTGTTGTTTCAGGTTGTCGTGAGAACGAGGGTTCAGCCCCTCGATGGGCCCTTCGTAGTGTGCAAACAACTCCATTGTTGACAGGCCTTGGGCCATGATTTTGGCCCGCTGGTCGCGGCGCATGTCGGAGACCTGAAGTAGGTCATCGTGGGCGACGATTTCTTCCTCACACGAACCGCATTCCCCGCAGAATGAATAGCCCCCGTCGCTCCAACGTGCCGGGCCAAAGCCTGCTCGACCGGCGTGACTTCTTTCTTCGACCATGTGGCGAAGCTTCCGCATCCGAAGCTGGTACACCGGCTCAATATCGGCAAGCAGGTAATCAACAATCTCGCCCGAACCGAGCATGAGGTACACAGTCTGACCCACAGGTATACCGCTGCCCCGCAATTGTTCGGCGTAAGCAGCCAATTGCAATAATGCGGAGACTTTCGCCGAGCGAGCGAGCTTCGAGTCATAGACCTCGTAGAAGCCTTTTTCGTTCCACACCAGAAAGTCCGCAAAGCCCTGGAACGCACCGTCAAAAAAGGCACCCTGAAACACCACTCGGCGTCGTTGCGCAAGCGCTTGCCTCGTTTCGTTGACCGCGTCCTCGAGGTGCTCGAAATAGCCTTGTTGCTGATCATCTCCACGGTCCCAGGGAGGGGCTATTTCCACGACGTCACCATCGTGTTCGGCGCTTAGTTTCTCGAGTAGCGCGAGTTCGTGGCGGTTGCCCAGCACTGAGGTGATCTCCGTCATGGGGTCAGCCTCTTCTACAGGTTTGGGACCCATTCCGAGCTGAGCCTCGACCAGGCGCACAAAGCGCCATTCACAGGTCAGCGCTTGCGTGACATCAGATGCGGAGAGCACAACCGTGCCATCAGGAGCTTGTTTCACACAGCACCGTCCTCAGTCGTTCTTTCCACGAAGCCCTCCCCAAATGGCCCGCCAGGCGGCGCGCTCATGCGCAGGGAGCACCCCTTCGCCGCCAAGAAACATCGGCAGGTGAGCAGTCACGCCGAGGAGGTTTCTCCCGGCATCAAATTTCGCGGTAAAGGCAATATGCAGAATTCCTCCACGAGACCACAAGCCTTCGAAATAATGCTCAAGCTCGATCGCACGGATGTGGCCGAGCACCAGCCTGTCGTAGGCGAGAATCACTCCGCGATCGGCGGTCGGGGTTAAGTACGCAATCGCGTATCCTCTAACACTCACCTCGCCGGCACGGTCAACCTCTGCGATTTCCACAAACTTTGCCCAGTTTTCAGCGTGTTCATCGACCCCCACGATGGTGACATCGGCAAGCGCCTCGCCACCCGCCAGTGGCCGTCCTTCGGCTTTCGCCCACACCTCGGACGGTACCAACTGGCCTGGTCGGAAGCGGAGGATGTCCCTAGTGGTTTTGTGCTGTCTTCTTGATGTGATCCACAAAATCAGGAAAACCAGAGCAGCTAAGCCGAACAACACCAGCCACCATAATCCGATGATGAACAGCACACCCACCACAAAGGCAAAGCCAATCAGTACCCCTACTAGACCCCCCGGATCCTTCATGAGAGCTCAGTCTCGAGTCCACAAACAACACCACCGAGGACTTGTTGGGCTTTGCCCGTGGACTATCCAGCCACAACCTGGAGCCCACCATCAGGCTGCCACCCTCGGCGTCGACTTGGTCGAACACTTTGGGGGCGATTACTTCAGGGATGTGGCCCACCAGCATGTCTCGAATAAAGACCGCTACTGCTTTGCCCGACGGGCTATGCGGGTTGTCCGGATCGCAGCGAAGCTCCGCTTCCACAATGTGTTCGCTTTTGCCTTTCGAGCGAAAGTATTTGCGCAGTGTGCTCATACTCTCGGGGTGAAACGACTCCCCCACCACATCGATTGTTGCCGGAGACCCTGACCCGGACCTGCCACCCGGGACGGCTGATTCACTGCGGTCACTACCCGCCGGGGAACCCGCGGCGGGTGTGGCAGGCAAAGCACGGGCCTGCTGGCGCTGGAACTGTTCCACGGATGAGCGTGTCGCCCACAGGTGGGATTTGATGAAGTCGACTTGTGCGCGGGCGTCTGTGATCGCGTCAGCGATTTGTTGCTGTGCTGCCTCCACGCCGTGTTCGGCCACATGCTGAGCGATCTGAAATGCCACCCAGGGGCTTAACCCTCCTTGGTGGGTAGGGACAATGCCCGACATTTTCTGCCTGTTGGATACGGCCATTAACACACCGGAGGATTGAAACGGTGTGGCACCCAGCAGTTTGGAAAACGCCCACTCTCTGGTGTGCATGCCACCGACAAAGACCACTCGTTGGTTGGAAAACACCGCATAGCCCTGATCAATGGCCGTCATGTGCTCCGGTGGTGGCGGGCTGACGCTGCCACCGGCACCGCCGGTGGCGAACACGCCCGGGGCAACCCGGAAGGTCAGCGCACCGATGGTGCGCCGGGAGCGCCTGGCTCCCGTGCGGGTTTCCATGAGGGCGACACCGTGTGCCTCGTACACAAACTCTTCCCCCTTTTTCATTGCCAGAGCAGTGCTGTGTTGGCCGGGAAAGCTTTGCGCGAGTGCTTCCAGGGCGTTGGCCTGTTGGCGACCGAAAGACATTGCCCGTGAGCGAAAGAGTTGTCGCCTCACGAAAATGACCCCGGTCACAATGAGTGCCAGGACAATGAGTGAACCAAAATCCACGGTGGCTTCCCCTCCTTTTCGTCGAGCAAATGACCGATACGGCCCTCATGCCTCCGAGCGTCTCGAGTCCTCGTGCGCCTAAAGCCTGTCAGGCCAGCCACAAAACAACCCCAGCTCGCTCACACGGCATAGCCCCCTCCGTCACTCACGACATTTCACCCGCAAGAACACGCACTAGATGTCAGGTTACCCGCCACCCGAGACATCGGAGTGGAAAGAGTCGCGTTCGCACGGCCCATATCGCCCGATTACTCATGATGGGACAGCCTGAGTGTGCGGGTTTACGGGGTCAAACCTGAGCAATCTTGAGGGCTGGACTAGTCGAGAGGGCTCCACTGCATGACTGGAACACCAGCCCACTGCTGAACCACCACTGGCGACTTGAGGCCAAGCGTGGAGCCGGCTCACTAGACGTGGGTGGGGTGTGCCACTTCGTCAACAATGGCCCGAAGGCTGTCCACGTTGTGGGCAAAGCGACCCAAGAAAAGCCCCCGGACGTCGGGTGAGATGGTGGAGTAAAGACCAGGCCCGGCACTACCACCGTAGGCAATGCGCATGCCGCTCAGGCGGCGATCACTATCGAGGAACTCGCGCATCTGCCGGTGGGTGTCCACAATGTGGTGGGAGGTGGCTGCCTCAGCCTCACCAATGGCCCACACTGGTTCGTAGGCGATCACGCTGTTGTCTAATTTCTGGTGGTCGCTCACGTGGGCACAGGCCGCCTCGATCTGAGCAATCGCGGTCTGGGCCGCAAAATCAGGACCGCGATTGGCCTGCTCCCCCACGCACAGCAGGGGTCGAAGGCCTGCATCCAAAGCCACCCGCATTTTGTTGGCAATCACGCCGTCGTCTTCACCAAGGTGTTCACGTCGCTCTGCGTGGCCGATTTCCACAAAATCGACACCAATTTCCTTCAACTGCGCAGCAGTGACCTCACCGGTGTAGGCACCACCGGTAAACGCACTCACATCTTGGGCGCCCACCACGATGGGCAATCCGTCGAATATTTCTCGCACCGCCGGTAAGAAGGGGTGGCTGGGCAGGACAACACATTCGATAGCTCCGCTGACAACCGCAGGGTGAGTACCGACCACTTCGGCCACCTGGCGACACCAGTGCAGTGTCTCCTGTTGGCCAAAGTAGGCCTTCAGGCTCACGCCGAGGAAGAGCGGGGAGCTCATGCGCTGTGGTGGGTGTTCGAGTGTGCCTCGTAGTCGGTGATTTCCGCCACCTTTTCCGCGCTGGCAGATTCGGGGTCGAATTCGTGCTCAAGCCATTCGGACACCAGTTTTCGGGCGAGCTCGATACCGACCACCCGCTGACCCATACACAGAATTTGAGCGTTATTACTCTTCACACCGCGCTCTACGCTGTAGCCCTCGTGGGCGGTAAATGCCCTAATTCCGGGGACTTTATTGGCCGAGATGGCTACACCAAGCCCCGTGCCACACAGCAGTAGTCCGCGGTCCGCCGCGCCGCTGGCGACGCGCTCCGCGGCACCAATAGCCATGGTCGGATAGTGGGTCACGCGGTCCGCCTGATCCACACTGACATCTTCGACACTTTCCACCCGTGGGTGGGCCTGCAAATCGGCTTTCAGGGTCTCTTTATAGGACAGTGCCGCGTCATCTGCACCCAACACGATGCGCCATTTCTTCATTACTGTGCTCCTTGGTTTCCTACGAGTGCTCGGGCAATAAGTGACAGAGACAGTGCACCCGGGTCGGGCGTTCCTAAACTCTTTTCGGCGTGAATACGAGAGCGGCCAATGTGAGCCACCATGTCTTTGGTGGCCTCAGCGGCCTCTTCGGCGGCTACCGCCGCCGCTTCCCACGCCGCTACTGGACTCTGACCAGCGGCGAGGGTTTCTGAAAACACTCGGGCGAGTGGTTCCAACGCATCGACAATCGTCTTATCACCGGGGTGCGCTCCACCAAATTCTTGAACACGCGTACTGGCCATCAACAGGCCCGCCTCGAGCGCTGACGCCTGGAAGGCGTCAGTATCTGACGTGTTGTCGCCCAACGCCCCCAAGATCACGCCCCAAATCGCGCCTGATGTGCCACCGGCGTGGTCGGACCAGGCATCGGCCATCCCCATCAATACAGTCCTCACACCGGCACCCGAGTCCGCCAGGGACTCTGCGCGAGTCGCCGCGGCACTAATGCCACGCTTCATACCGATGCCGTGATCGCCGTCGCCGGCGACCGCGTCGACTTGACCGAGATGATCAGCGTGTTCGATCACGGTCGCTTCAGCTTTTTTAATCGCCTCGACAATGACTGCCGAAGAGG
>CBFHPU010000044.1:0-9484 GCA_965657845.1 Pontimonas sp. | reverse complement strand
GGCACCTCAGATGACACGGTCTTAGAGGGTTGGAGTATTTCCCGATTGGTCGACCGTGCGCCCTCCGCTGAAGACGCCATGCGGGACCCAGACAGTCATCTCATTAACGCCGCAGAGCACCTCGCCCACGATTACTCGGCCCACGCTCGCTGAGGTGACGCGTCCGCTTCGAGCCTGGAAGCGGAAACAAATAGGAGCGAGCTAGCCCTTCCACGGGTTAACGTCTCCTTCTTCGATGAGCTCTTTCCTCAGAGCCTCATCGACCAGAGCCTGCCAACGATCTGGTGCGATGCGATGGCGCAAGTCTTCCAAGGCCCGCCGAACAGTTGTAGCCGGGATTCCGCCATACCGGGCGAGGTCGTCATCGGGCACATCGACCCGTCTCTCAAGCGCAATCCACTCCGGCAGGGTGCGCCGCACACGACGACGAGTGCCCACAAGAATCCTCAGCGGGTTGAAGTGGCCTACTCCCAGGAGATCAAGCACAGATTCCCTGTGGAGGAAAGCTCCTTCCCCAGCAAGAGCCACGGCGATTGTCGGTTGGGTAAACGCCGTCTGAGGAACGTCGCGGTGCGAGTAGACGCCCTTGCCGTGCGCTCTGAGCGCGCCACGAGCAGCAAGCTTCCGCACTTCAACAGCGGGCACACCCGCGTCTTCCGCTTCCGCGACGGTCAGGACGCCGTTGCGTGCGGCTGCGAGTTCCCAGAGATCACTGCGATAGCCCATTTCCCACCTCCACGCCAAAAGCGTACCACGATTGGTACGGTTTTGGCATCTGTGCTGGGTCATAGGCGGAAGGACTCTAACGAGAGCTGGGCGCAGAGGATCGAATGTCCTTAACCCCTGCGGGCGGCCTAGTGAGAGTGTGGGTTTTGCGATCGGCAACGCCGGGTATCGATGCGCAGCGGTAGCGAGCCAGCCCAGCCTCGCTCCCGCGGTGCCGAGGTCATCCTGGGCCTTCGTAATCCAAGAATTGAGCACTCGCGCGGAGCTAGGCGCTTTGGTCTTTGGAGCGAGGGTATTCACTGCGCCGGGCAGGTTCGTAGGGCCATGTTTGCTGATCACGCACCTCCAGTTCGCGCGACAGCTTGTCACGGACCACTGCCATTAGAGCTCCGGTAGTTCCCGCTCGATCGAGGGCCTGCCGAATGAGATACGTCGGCACACCTGATGCAATGCTCTGTTGGATTGCGGTGGGCAGAGTGACGATGCGGATTCCCTGCCACCAGGTCATCTCCTGAGGTGACAGATCGACATAGTGAATGGTGTACTGGGCTCCGCCTTGACGGCGCAGCCGCCGATGCCGACCAACAGACACATGAATACGCTCTGGGTTGATGTCCGAGATACCCCACGCATCCAATGCGGTGTCATGACTCAGACATGCTTCCGGCACTCCCGTCCATAAGACCGCGAGCTGATATTGATCATGCTCGGTTTCGGGCACCTGCGGGATCCGGTAGACGCCATGCGCAACCCGGGTGATCCTCTTGCGAGCGACCATCGCGGACAGCTCGGCGTGCAAGACGCCTTCGTCGATCGCCTGCGCGGTAGTGACGAAACCATGCTGATCCATGGCGACCTCGCGCAACCGCTCCAGTTTTGTCACCACCATCATGTCAATACCTTAACAAAATATTAAGGTATTGACATATACTTAACTTTGACGCCCTACCGCCCGCACAGCGCCAATGGTCCACAGCGCATTCCTGGCGAGGGAACCCGGCCGAATAAAAAACCTTCTCCCTCAGTACAGCGTGACGCCGAAGCACAAAGGGGTTCACCGCTGGCCATTCTTGGACACAACCCGATCACACCTGATGCGGTTGTGTGGGTTTTTTACCCACACCCGACCGCATGGAGGCTATCTTTTCCGGCAATGAACTGCACAACCTCGAACACAACGAAACTGTTCAACAGAAACCGTTACAGGTATGCTGTACCTGTAACGGTTTCTGTCGATTGGAGGCGATGTTGGACATCGCGACGCTACCCGACCAACTGAGCTACGCCGATCTGAGCTCACAGGGTCTCACTCGGCATGACCTCAACCGTTTAATCGAGTCAGGTGAGTTCGAACGCATCGCCCCGGGTCTTTTCCTCAGATCAGGACTCACTGACGACACCACAGCGGCCTGGATCGCCATCGCTGCAAAGAAAACCGATGCCACGCTGTGTCTCCTGACCGCGCTGTCACTGCACGAGCTGACCGATGAGATTCCCGCTCGGAGCAATATCGCCATTCCCCGCGGCACACACCCGGTCATCGTTCATCACGCCCCCATCTCCTGGCACCACTTCGACGCCGACACGTTCACCATCGGGCGCACCGACCATGCGCTGCCGGATGGATCATCCATCGGCCTCTACTCCGCCGAACGGACCCTCATCGATCTGTTCCGCCTGCGTCACGCATGGGGTAGCGACCTCGCCCTGGGCGCACTGAAGCAGTGGCTTGGCGAACGCGGGAACAGCCCCGCTTCACTGCTCACGATGGCCGAGGAATTCCCCAAGGCGCGCCCTGCGATCCAGCATGCCTTGGAGGTCCTGCTATGAGCCCACACCCGCAGCGCGGAACTACTGAGGGCGACGCCATCCTCGCCCTCAAAAAACTCGCCCGACAGACCAGCGGAGACGTGCAGGAGTTGATGACCCTGTACGCGCTCGAAGGGCTACTGGCGCGCATTGCGAACTCTGAGTATCGCGATGACTTTGTTCTCAAAGGCGGGGTGCTGCTCGCCGCTTTCGCAGCACGCCGGCCGACGAAGGACATCGATTTGCAGGCGACCCGCCTCACCGATGACCCTGAGGGCGTCGCCGAGCGTGTACGTGCCATCGCAAGGCTGACACTTGCCGACGGACTCGTGTTCGATCCCGCGAGCGTCACAGCAACAACGACTCGAGACGAGGATGAGTACTCCGGGGTTCGAGTCAAGCTGGTCGCGACTCTTGGCACTGCCCGGCTGACGGTTGGAATGGATGTGAACTTTGGCGACCCGATCTGGCCCGCACCCGAACTGGTCGAGCTTCCTCGCGTGATGGACCTCGGCCTCCCGCCAGTGACGCTGTTGGGGTATCCGCTGACGATGGTCCTCGCCGAAAAACTTGTCACCGCTATCGATCGTGGCGTTGCCAACACTCGCTGGCGAGACTTCGCGGACGTCTACACCCTCACCCGACTCCACTCGGTTGAGGCCGACGAACTCCGCACGTCGATCGAGACCGTTGCCGAATACCGGCAAGTCACGCTTGCACCCCTGCTGCCTGGACTCGCACCGATGAACGAACGAGCGCAGCCGAAGTACAGCGCGTGGCGCACGCGAGCTCAACGTGAAGCCGAACTCCCCGAGGCGTTTGCCGAGTTACTCGCCGCCGTCGCGAGCTTTGCCACTCCAGTAGTGACCACAACAGCAACAGGACGATGGAACCCGCGCCTTTATGTTTGGGAGTGAGCAGAAGGCCAAAATCGATTCCTACCGAGCAGCGGCCTCATGGTCGCCGATCAGATTTGGCTGGGGTGCCTGGACTCGAACCAAGAACAACTGAACCAGAATCAGCCGTGTTGCCAATTACACCACACCCCACCAGGCTGGCGCCGGCTTTCTACCCTAGTACACCTCTAGAGGCTGTGCCGGAGCGAGCGAAGCCTCGCGAGGCTCGAATCCTTTCCCAGGATTTCCATCGACTCAAACAGTGGCGGACTGACCCTGCGCCCTGAGATTGCCACCCGAAGCGGGGTGAACGCGTGTCGGGGTGAAAGCTCCATCCCTTCGACTAAGGCGTCACGCAGCGTTTCCTCCAAGGCCTCGGTTGTCCACAGCTCGAGACCCTCTAGTGCCGACACTGAAGCGTCGAGGACATCACCTGCGCCTTCGCGCAGGGTCTTTCGTCCCTCATCGGTGATTTCTAGACCCTCATCGGCGGTGAGGGCGAAGCCCACCATGCCCGAGACCTCCCCGAGTAACCCCACCCGGGGTTGCACGTGGGGAAGGAGGGCTGTGAGGACGGCGCGCTCTGACGCGGTCGGCTCAGCACCAATGAGCCCTGCGTCGTGGAGGTAGGGCAGGCATCTGGTTAAGAAATCCTCCGGTGCCAACATGCGCAAGTGATCGCCGTTAATCGATTCGGCTTTTTTCTGATCGAAGCGTGCCGGATTCGGGTTCACATCGGCCACATCAAACGCGGCAATCATTTCTTCCAGCGTGAACACGTCACGATCGGGGGCAATCGACCAGCCGAGTAGTGCCAAATAGTTCAGGAGCCCTTCGGGGATGAAGCCCCGCTCGCGGTGGAGGAAAAGGTTGGATTCGGGGTCACGCTTGGAGAGTTTCTTGTTGTTTTCGCCCATCACGTAGGGGAGGTGACCAAAACGGGGGATTTCACTGGCCACACCAATGTCAATCAGTGCGTGATAGAGGGCAATCTGGCGGGGTGTGGAGGAGAGCAAATCTTCCCCGCGCAACACGTGGGTGATGCCCATCAGGGCATCATCCACCGGGTTCACAAACGTATACAGCGGTGCGCCATTGGGGCGAACCAGCACAAAATCTGTGGTGGAGCCGGCCGGGAAACTGACCGGACCGCGCACCAAGTCCACAAAGTCGAGCGCCCCATCTGGCACCTTGAGCCGCAGTGCCGGTGTTCGACCCTCGTCGATGAAGGCTTGACGCTCAGCGTCGGTGAGGTGTCGCTCGTGGTTGTCATAGCCTTGCTTTTCACCGCGGCCCTGGGCGAGGTTTCTGGCCGCCATTTCTTCCGGGGTGACAAAGCTTTCATAGAGGTGTCCGGCTTCGAGCAGGCGGTTAATGATGTCGCGGTAAATATCCCCGCGCTCAGACTGCCGGTAGGGGCCGTGTGGGCCACCCACTTCGACGCCTTCATCCCAGTTCAGACCCAACCAACCCATCGCATCAAGCAACTGGTGGTAGCTGTCTTCACTGTCACGCGCCTGGTCGGTGTCTTCAATCCGGAACACAAAAGTGCCACCGTGGTGGCGCGCATAGGCCCAGTTGAATAGTGCGGTGCGAATTAACCCCACGTGGGGGGTGCCTGTAGGGGACGGACAAAACCGGACCCGAATATCCGCGCCGGTTGCCTGCGTGGTCGACACCTCAGTTGTTGACTCGCTCACGACGACACCCTTTCCCCCGAATGACGGGTGAGAACCACCCGCAGTGTGACCGTGGCCACTAACACCAATGACACTAACGACAAGCCGTTGTAGCCGATGAGGACTAACACCACACCAGAGAGTGCACCACCGGTGGCCCCGGCCGCACTCATCGCCACGTCGGATAGCCCTTGGACTCTGGTGCGCCGGGCCACCGGTGTCGATTCGGTGAGTAGTGCCGATCCGGCAACCGTTCCCGCAGACCATCCTGTTCCCAGCAAAATCAGCCCCACGATGACCCACGCTTCAGATTCGGAGCCAAACCCGGTAGCCAGCAAACTAAGCGCGAGCATCGCTTGGCCGAACAAGATGGTGGGTTTTCGACCCCAACGGTCCGCCAAGATTCCGAATACCGGAGCAAGCGCATACATTCCCGCGATGTGTAGGGAAATGGTGAACCCCACAATGACGAGGCTTGCCCCGTGGTCAACCAGGTGCACTGGCGTCATCGCCATCACCGCCACCATGGTGGCGTGGCTGAGCGCAATGGCGATAAATGCACTGCGGCGATCGCCAGGGCGGTCGGCACCGACAGCATCAACCGATGAGTTGGCTGCAGCTTCGGCAGAAATCTGTTTGGCCAGAGCGAGGGGCTCTGGTCGAAGACCGACCCGGTAGAGCACTCCGGCCGAGAGTTGGGCCAGCGTGGTCAACACGAAGGGTCCCGCGAGGGAGGGCAGGCCCAGCCAGATGCCAAACGCGTCACCCGGGCCAATCAGGTTCGGCCCCGACACGGCGCCCACTGTGGTGGCCCACACCACCAGGGATAAATCAGTTGCCCGGTGGGCGTCGGTAGAGACATCGGTGGCGGCAAAGCGCGCCTGCAGGTTCACCGCCGTTCCCACCCCGATCAGCACGAGGGCAACCAAGAGCACAATGAACAGCCCGGTGATGGTGGACAGCACAGCCAGTAGCGCCCCCACAGCGGCAATCCACGCTCCAGTCGCCAGCGACCAGGAGCGGCCGTGACGGGCCGCCAGGTTCGCCAATGGCAGTGCACCGAGCGCCGCACCGAGGGTGGCCAAGGTGGCGGCCATTCCCGACCACCCCGGGGAGCCAGAGAGTTCGGTCGCCAAAATGGCTCCCACGGAGAGTGTGGATCCCATTCCGAGCCCAGCGAGGACTTGACCGGACATTAATACGGTGCGAATGCGCCGCCTGGACCGGTCGATGCTCTCTGGGTCGAGGGTGTTAGTCGTCGGTTCGATCATCGCGGTTCTTTGCCGGATTCGACAGGGTGCCAATTCCTTCAATGGTGATGTCGACGCGTTGGCCGTCCACGAAGCCCCCCAAGCCTGGAGGGGTACCCGTACAAATCACATCACCGGGCAGCAGCGTCCACACGTCTGAGCAGAAGGCGATAATTTCGGGAATCGAATAGATCAGATCCTTCGTATTGCCGGCCCGCCTGGTTTCGCCATCGACCGAGGTGTGGATATCAAGGTTCGACGGGTCGAGCTCTGTTTCGATCCAGGGCCCCAGCGGACAAAACGTGTCATAGCCTTTGGCCCTAGCCCATTGCCCGTCGGCAAACATGACATCCCGGGCGGATACGTCGTTGGCGATGGTGTAGCCAAAGACCACGCTTTCCCAGTCTTCGGGTTTCACCCGTTTAGCCACGGAACCAATGACGACAGCGAGTTCCCCTTCGTGCACGATGCGCCCGTGCACGGGGGGCAAAATGATGGGGTCGCCTGGGCCCACCACCGCGGTGTTGGGTTTGAGGAACACCAGAGGATTATCGGGGCCTTCGTGACCCATTTCTTGGGCGTGTGCGGCATAGTTCATGCCCACACAGATCACTTTGGAGCGGGGAATGACGGGAGCGAGCAGTCGCACCGATTCGAGTGCGATGCGCTGACCGGTGGTATCCAGCCCGTGGTACAGCGGATCACCGGCGAGCACCACCAGTTCTTCCTCATCAACAATGCCGAACTGGGGCTCACCGCCGTCTGTGGCGAAACGTGCGACCTTCATCCCTCTTAGGCTATCGCCAACCGGGCACACCCCATGCTCCACAGTCCCTCCAGCTTGGCGACCTACCATGGGGTCATGGCCACCCGAGGACTAAGCAATGCGCTCCTGGTCTATGACGGCGACTGTGCGTTTTGTGCCCTCTGGGTGGGTCGCCTGCAGCGCACCCTCACAGTCTTCCCCCGGGTCACCACGTCCGCTGAGGCCGACACCGAGGAACTGGGCTTAAGCGATAGCGATATTCGTGACTACGTCTGGCTCATTACCCCCACCCGCCACTTGGCGGGTGCGGCCGCGTTTTCTGGCCTGCTTCGCGGCCAGCGGCAGTGGGGGTGGCGTTTTGTGGGCCACCTGCTGGATACCTGGCCTGTGTCCGTCCTGGCCGATTTGGGCTACCGATTAGTGGCGCGTTTTCGACACCGCCTGCCCGGATCGACGCCGTCCTGTGAAATTCCGCGCAATGGGTCCCACACCGCTTAACCCCCGGCGCATTCGCGCCGAGATTCTCATCGTTCTGGGGCTCAGCCTGGGGATGAGCGCACTGTATGCGACGGTGAGTTTTTGGAGGCGGTTAGCTGATGAACGACAACTCTCGGAGCAGACGGCCACGCTCAACCGCTCGTTAGCTGATGAACAGATCTTTGACGTCATTTACCAACTGCTGGGCATTATCAGTGGACTAGTCCCCGTCGCCTTGGTGTTCTACCTGGTGTGGTCGCACACCAGGCCGCGCCTGGGCGCTATCGGCTTGGATGCGACCAGGCCCATAAGAGATATTGCGTGGGGTGTGGGCCTTGCCGCGCTCATTGGGCTACCCGGCCTCGCCCTCTACATCGTGGGGGTCAACCAGGGCATCACCGTGCAAATTGTGCCAAGCGCCCTGTCTGACTACTGGTGGACCATCCCCGTGCTACTGCTTGCGGCACTCAAAGCCGGGATACTCGAAGAAGTCATCGCCGTCGGGTACTTGACCCACCGGCTAGGCCAACTGGGTGTTGCCCCATGGGCGATTGTGGCCCTCCAAGCGCTACTGCGCGGTTTTTACCACCTCTATCAGGGCATTGGACCCTTTTTTGGCAACATCGCCATGGGGGTGGTCTTTGCCCTGTGGTTTATGAAAACCAAGAGGCTCGCACCACTGATCATCGCCCACGCCCTGATCGACGCCGTCGCCTTCGTGGGCTACCCACTGATTATGGGAGCCTTCCCAGATTTTCTCGGTTTCACCCAGTAGCGTCCCCCTCGTGACATCCCCCGACGTAGGCGAACTGGCCCCCGACTTCACCCTCCCGGGAATCGTCGTCGAAGACGGCGAAGCCATCACCCGTCATTTCAGTTTGAGTGAGCGTCGCGGTCACCCCGTCGTCCTCGCCTTTTACCCGGCAGACAACTCCCCTGGGTGCACCGCCCAGCTGTGTAGCTACCAGGACGAATTGGCAAGCTTTCGGGATTTGGGTGCAGAAATTTGGGGCATTTCTCGCCAAAACCAACACAGCCACGAACGCTTCGCCCGCACCAAGAACCTCGGCTTCCCACTGCTCGCTGACGAAAAAGGCGACGTCGTCGCCGCCTACGGTGTCGGGCTAATGGGAAGGGGGGTGCGCCGAAGTATTTTCATCGTCGATGCTGAGGGCCGAATTAGCTGGCGCCACATTTCCCTCGTCGGCTTCACCTTCCAAAGCGCCGACACCCTCAAGCGCGAACTGCAACTCATCGCCTAAGTCCCCGGCCACTGTGCCTCACCCTCACGAGCCCACGCGCAGGCTCACTCACCACTTCGGCCGTGGCTAAGTGCCAGCACTCTGCCGGGCACCCCTGGCCTGGACCTTCCCGCACTTCGCACTAGCCACGGTGTGGGCGCTGCAGTAGCGTGGAAGAGCCTTCAACGAAGAAGGAGTGAAATGGCCAGCAGTCACATACCCGGCCCCAGAGGTGACAGAAGTGTCACCAGCACACGGGGTGGAAGGGGCGCCCCGGGTTCCACGGAAGCCCCACGGCCCACCCTGGGCCAGTGGGGTGAGCGCTGGTTGGCCAGCACCTCGAGGGCGAAAGACCGCTTAGGTGACGACACCGAAGCCTTAGGTCAACTGCGGCCCGTCATCAGAGACTCTTGGCTTCGCTCACTGGGCCGCGTTGACCCGGGCAGTAGTCAACCCCGCAGTGTGCTGGGGCGCAGTGATCTGGTGGACTACCGAAACGCCCACCCGCTCGCCCCCGTACTACCCGTCGTGCACCGACTTCTCCTTCGCTACACCCTGGACCAGGGCCTCATTGTGGCGTTGGGCGATGATGCCGGGAGGCTGTTGTGGGTGGACGGCGATGCCCAGGCGATGCGAAAAG
>CBFHPU010000043.1:7472-9801 GCA_965657845.1 Pontimonas sp. | reverse complement strand
GCCAAAATTCCGGCAGGAGTAAAAGACGGACAAAAAGTGCGCCTACGCGGTAAAGGGCGACCAAGCCCGGACGGCGGAAAAGCCGGTGATGTGATCATCACCGTCGGAGTGCCCAAACACCCCGTGTTTGTCAGGGAAGACCAAAACCTCCGAGTGGTCGTTCCGGTGACCTTCCAAGAAGCCAGCCTGGGCGACACCATCGAGGTGCCGACCCTCTCGGGTGACATTGTGAAAGTGAAAGTGCCGCCTGGAACCCAAAGCGGTCAAGTGATGCGCGTTCGTGGCCGTGGAGTCACCTCCAGCCAAGGCATCGGCGACCTGTTAGTCGAAATCCGTGTCGCTGTGCCAAGCCACCTGTCAAAAACGGCTAAAGCCCACCTGGACAAACTCTTCGAGACGCTCCCGCAGGAAAACCCGCGGGATGACCTGATTGCGAAAGCCAAAAGGTAGGAGGTGAACATGGTCTCGCCCGATATGGATGAGAACACTCCCCTGTTTGCCATTGCTACCGCAGCGGAACTCAGCGGATTACACCCCCAAACACTGCGTCAATACGACAAGTTGGGGTTAGTCAGCCCCACTCGCACGGCTGGGCGCACCAGGCGATATTCGATGCGTGATGTGGTGGCCCTTCGAGAAATTCAGACACTCAGCAACGAGGGGTTAAACCTCGAAGGCATTAAAAGAATTTTGGAGCTTCAACGAGAAGTGGGTGACCTCCACGCTCGAGTGCGGGAACTAGAAAGTGCGCTCGCTGACGAGGTGCTCAAACGCCAAGGTCGGCGAGTCTTTGCGGCCGGAGCAGAGGGTGAAGTGATTCCCCTTCGAGCTGGTGAGCGAGCCCAGCGCGGTGGCCAAATGGTGGTCTGGAATCCGCTGTGGCGAATGTGGAATGAATGGTTTAGTCCCCCCCGTTCTGGTGGGACAGAAGTGGAGAAGCGCTAATGGCAGAAGCACAACCCCAAGGTGGGGAGAACCAGTCTGCGTTGGAACAGTTTGGCCAAAACCTGACCGAGATTGCCGCGCAAGGCAAACTCGACCCGGTGATTGGGCGCGATCAAGAAATCCGTCGAGTGTCCCAAGTGTTGACCAGGCGCACCAAAAATAATCCTGTCTTGATCGGTGAACCCGGCGTGGGAAAGACTGCCGTCGTTGAAGGTCTCGCTCAGCGGATTGTCGCGGGCGATGTGGCTGATTCACTCAAAGACAAACAACTCATCGCACTCGATATGGCCGCCTTAGTTGCTGGTGCGAAATACCGTGGCGAGTTTGAAGAGCGCTTGAAAGCGGTATTGAAAGAAATCAACGACGCCGAAGGCCAAATCATTACCTTCGTCGACGAATTACACACCCTCATGGGTGCCGGCGGTGGTGAAGGTTCTGTCGCTGCCGCCAACATGCTCAAACCCATGTTGGCCCGTGGCGAATTGCGACTTATCGGGGCCACGACATTGAACGAATACCGCGAATACATTGAAAAGGACGCAGCCCTTGAACGGCGGTTCCAACAGGTGTTCGTCGGCGAACCGAGTGTGGAAGACACGGTCGCCATTTTGCGTGGTCTGAAAGACCGTTATGAGGCACACCACAAGGTGGCCATTGCCGACAGTGCGCTGGTTGCCGCGGCCTCCCTGTCCAACCGTTACATCCCGTCGAGGCAACTACCCGATAAAGCAATCGACCTGATTGATGAGGCCGCCAGCCGCCTGAAAATGGAAATTGAATCGTCCCCGGTTGAAATCGACGAACTGCGACGAACCGTTGACCGCATGAAAATCGAAGAGCTTGCCTTGAAGAAAGAAAAAGACGAGGCGTCCAAAGAGCGCCTCGCCAAACTTCGTGAGGACATGGCCGAGCGCGAAAAAGAACTCGGTGCCCTGCAAGAGCGTTGGGCCAGTGAAAAAGCGTCCCTCCAAGACGTGGGTGAGTTAAAAACCCAGCTCAGTGAAGCGCGCATCGACTTAGATCGAGCCATGCGCGAAGGCGACTACCAGCACGCCTCCAAATTGAACTATGAAGTGATCCCCGGTATCGAAGCGTCCATTTCGGAAGCGGAATCCGCGGAGCGCTCTGAAGAGCGCATGGTGAATGACCAGGTAGGCGACGAAGATATTGCCGCTGTGGTGGCGGCGTGGACAGGTATCCCCGTAGACAAACTCACCCAAGGTGAAACCGAACGCTTGCTGCACCTCGAATCCGAACTGGCCAAACGGCTAGTTGGGCAAAAAGATGCAGTGCGCGCGGTGAGTGAAGCAGTCCGGCGCACCCGGGCGGGCCTATCCGACCCGGATCGGCCGACCGGTTCGTTCATGTTCTTAGGTCCCACCGG
>CBFHPU010000043.1:0-7375 GCA_965657845.1 Pontimonas sp. | reverse complement strand
GAAGCAGTCCGGCGCACCCGGGCGGGCCTATCCGACCCGGATCGGCCGACCGGTTCGTTCATGTTCTTAGGTCCCACCGGTGTGGGAAAAACGGAACTCGCGAAAGCGCTCGCGGATTACCTTTTTGACGACGAAAAAGCACTCATTCGTATTGATATGAGTGAATACGGTGAAAAGTTCTCCGTCTCTCGACTCATCGGTGCCCCTCCGGGGTATGTCGGCTACGAACAGGGTGGCCAGCTCACCGAAGCAGTGCGCAGGCGCCCCTATTCGGTCATCTTGCTCGACGAGGTCGAAAAAGCACACCCCGAAGTGTTTGACCTGTTACTTCAGGTACTTGATGATGGGCGACTGACGGATGGCCAAGGTCGAACCGTGGACTTTAGAAACACGATTCTCATCCTGACCTCGAACCTGGGCTCTGGCTATTTGACGGATTCGACGTTGAGTTGGACCGAAAAAACCGATGCTGTGCACCAGGAAGTGCGCAAAGCCTTCAAACCCGAATTTGTGAACCGGTTAGATGACATCGTCGTGTTTTCTACCCTCTCCACTGAAGAGTTGGGACAGATTGTGGAAATCACTATCGATCGACTCCAACACCGACTCTCAGAGCGCCGGCTGGAGTTGGCGGTCACACCGGCGGCGAGAGCGTGGTTGGCTGAGCACGGGTTTGATCCCACATATGGGGCGCGCCCGCTTCGTCGACTCATGCAACGACACATCGATGACAGACTGGCGACAAAGCTTCTGGCCGGCGATATTCATGACGGTGACACGGTCAAAGTCGACATCAATGACGACCACAGCGGACTCGAACTGACCCGCTTTGACACTTCTGCAACCCCCGAAAACTAGAAAGACACCATGGATACCACTGCACACACCGACTACCCGCTGATGCCCGAACTTGCCAGGCGCCACAGCCCCAGGGCGTTTGATCACGACGCCACACTGACCGACGAACAACTGGGCTCACTGTTGGAAGCCGCCCGCTGGTCGGCGTCGTCGGGGAACACACAACCGTGGCGTTTGTATGTGGCAAAGCGGGGAACGCCTTTGTTTGATGCCGTGGTGGGTGCGCTGGCCTCAGGTAATCAGTCATGGGCGGTTCACGCATCAGCACTGATTGTGAACGTCGCCAAGATGGTGACCGATGAAGGCACAGAAGAGAAGTGGGCGGTGTATGACATCGGTCAAGCCGCTGCACATCTCAGCATTCAGGCCACCAGTATGGGTCTGATTGTCCACCAAATGGGCGGTTTCGATAAAGAGGCGATGCACGGTGTCCTCAACTTGGATGATGCGCACCAACCGTGGGCGGTGCTCGCAGTCGGTTACCAGGGTGACCCAGCCCTTTTGCCCGAAAAGCTTCAGGAGCGAGAGAAAAATCCTCGTGTGCGAAAGCCCCTCGATGAGATTGCTCCGGGCTGGCGCCAGTAGTTTCTTGGTCCAGACGGACTGGTCTCGCCCCGCGTCTATGTTGCGGAACTCTTCTAAGCGGTGTTAACCGCTGGATAAGGCCGTGACGATGTCGGACACGAACGCTTCGATGTCCTCTTCGGTGGTGTCAAACGCACACATCCAGCGCACTTCCCCTGCGGGTCGGTCCCAGTCATAAAACTGGTGGTTAAGCCGCAGTCGGTCAGCTGCTGAATTATCTAAGACGGCAAAGACCGCGTTGGCCTGCGTGGGGTGGGAAAAGCGAAGACCGGTGATGTCGCCGCGTTCAATTGCCGCGTCTAGGCGGCTGCGCAACAGACGGGCCATCGCATTGGCGTGGCTGGCGAGCTGGAGGCCCAGTTGGTCATCAAACAGGGCGTGGATTTGTGCGGAGAGAAAACGCATTTTCGACGCCAGCTGCATACTGAGTTTCCTCAAATACAGCATCCCGTCCACCGCATCGGGGTTAATCACGACAATCGCTTCGGCAGCCATCGCGCCATTCTTGGTGGCGCCCAAACTCACCAAATCGACGCCCACATCGGTGGTGAATTCGCGAAACGACATACCCAAGGCGGCTGCGGCATTCCACAACCTCGCACCATCGACGTGAAGGACCATCCCTCGCTCGTGGGCGAGACCCGCCAGGGTGCGAATCTCGTCGGGGGTGTAGAGCGTCCCGAGCTCTGTGGACTGGGTGATGGATACCGCTAAGGGTTGCGCGTGGTGTTCATCACCGCGCCCTCCCGCTTGGCTCAGTAACCCCTCCGGCGTGAGTTTTCCCCCCACGGATGGTGTGGTGAGGAGTTTCAGACCGCTCACCCGCTCCGGCGCACCGCCTTCGTCGGTGTTGATGTGCGCCGAGTCGGTCGCAATGACCCCACCCCACCGCGGCATGGCGGCAGTAAGAGCAATGACGTTCGCCCCTGTGCCGTTAAACACGGGGAACACTTCAGCGCGTTCACCAAATTCGGCCCTAATCGTGTCGGCCAGGCGTGCTGTGGTGTCATCTTGACCGTAAGAGGTCTGGTGGCCCCCGTTGGCAGCCTCCATCGCGTGCAAAACGGCGGGGTGAACACCCGCGTAATTGTCGCTGGCGAAACCTCTCGAATTTGCTGGAGTATTCACTGGCCAGACCTCTTGGGGTGATTAAAAGACCATCGGTGCATCGAAATCTTCTTCCTCTTCGTGTAGTTCCACCACGACGGGAACATGGTCACTGGGTTGCTCCCCGGTGCGCTGGTCGCGTTCAATCGATGCGGTCGCCACGTCGCCTGCTACGGCGGGATTACCGAAAAGGAAATCGATTCGGATGCCGTGGTTTTTTCGAAACTTTCCTTGCTTGTAGTCGAAATAGGTGAACCCTTCGGGGACAAGTGGTCGTACTAAGTCGCTCAGGCCCGCTGTGGTCAGCATCGAATCGAGTGCCCCGCGCTCTGCGGGGGAAATGTGGGTCGACACTCCTTCGACAAAATCCGGATCTCCCACATCTTCTGGCTGCGGAGCCACATTGAAGTCACCACCGACCAGCGTGCCCATGTCCGGGTGCCCTCTGGAGTAGTCAGCCATGGCCTGGCCGAGGGCTTCTATCCACTCCAGTTTGTAGGCCATATGGGGGTCGTTTAGGCCGCGACCGTTTGGTACGTACACACTCCACAGTCGCAGGTTTCCGACTGTGGCGGAGACGGCACGGGCTTCTGGTTGTGGGTCAAAACCGTTTTTGTCAAAACCGGGCATACCGACAAACCCTTGCTCGCCGTGACTGATGCCCCGGCGAGAGACGATGGCCACACCGTTCCATTGGTTGAGCCCCCAATGGAACACTTCGTAACCGGCAGCCTCAAATTCTTCAAGAGGGAACTGTTCGTTGGTGCACTTGGTTTCTTGCAGCAAGGCCACGTCGATGTCGGCTTCGACAAGAAAATCCACAACCCGCAGTTTTCGGGTCCTAATGGAATTCACATTCCAGGTCGCAATGCGCACACTCACCCCTTTTTCGCCGGTCCGGCGCGAAGAGCTTTTCGGACCCGGGCGGCCAGTTCCAACGGTAACCACTGCCACTTCAGTTGACGGTAGTAGCGGATCGCATCGCCCGGGGTGAGCCGACCCCGGCGGGAAATTTTTTCGAGAATGAACTTATCGACCGGCAAGTGGAGCATGAAATGCCGTCCGAAGGTGCGAAACGGGGCTTGGTGATGTTTGGTCGGCATGTTCCAATACCTGCCGACTAGTCCAAGGGTTCCCGCATCATCAATGCGGTGTCCCTCGTGTCGAAGAATGTCCAGCGCTGCCGCCTGATAAGGCTCGTTACCCACCCGCGCTGCGGTGGGAATCAGTTCCAGGTAGCGCTCGTAGATGGTCTCCGAAGCACGAGTAAGCGCACTAAAAAACTTCGGTGGCCCGGCTAAAAATTCCCCACCAGACCAACGTCCCGGACTGGGGCGTTCCAAAATGTCTTCCAACTGTGTGCGTAGGGCGTCCGGCGTCGTGGACGGAATTACTTGCGCGGTGATGTCGTAAGCCAGGGCCACGCCGTTATCGACGTAGTAGCGAAGAGACTCAGGCGGTGGATTAATCGCCAGCATGTCTAAATCAATGGCCGCCATATAGCGGTTAGTTTGTTGGCCGAGGTAGCGAAAAACGTCCAGTTTGTAGTGACCGGAAAAAAATCGCACCCCCTCTGGCACATGGGTCGAAAAAGGTATTTCGACCACGTTGACCTCATCGGCCGCCTCTGGGTGCGCGGTACGAATCAACTCTGGTTGGTTGGTCAAAAGAGTGAACGGTAGATCGTAGGCCGCCAGTGAACGGCTGACCGCCAGAGCGTTGGAGGCGTAAATGCGCACCTGGTCAAGAAAAGACGACACTTGCACGTTGACCGTGGATTGTTGAGAGTCACGAAGGTGAAGAAACCCGAAAAACTGGATGTCCATCATCGCGATTGCCCCCGCCTCATACCGACTCCCCATCCTACGAGCCAACGTGGCCGGTCGCCTGGTCGGCGATACACTAACCCCGTGACATCCCACGACACGACCTCCCGGGAACAACTCGCCACGCACATCTCTCAGATGGCAGTGCAGCGGGGAGATTTCACCCTCACCAGTGGCAAAAAGGCCACCTTTTACATCGATCTGCGCCAGGTGAGCCTCGACCACCGGGTTGCGCCACTCATCGGGGATGTCATGCTGGAGCTTTTAGACGAGTTTCCCGAAGTGGAAATCGTCGGAGGGTTGACCATGGGGGCCGACCCCATTGCGTCGGCCATGCTGCACCGAGCCGTATTGCGTGGGCGAGCGTTAGATGCCTGCGTGGTGAGAAAAGAACCCAAAGATCACGGCATGGGCAAACAGGTCGAAGGTCCCGACGTGGCGGGCAAAAAAGTGGTCGTTGTGGAAGACACCTCCACCACCGGTGGCTCACCACTGAAAGCAGCTGAAGCGTTAGAAAAAGCGGGGGCAGCAATTGTCGCCGTGTTGGTAGTTGTCGACCGCGACACAGGGGCTAAACAAGTCATCGAAGACGCGGGTTACCCCTACCGGGCAGCCTTAGGCCTCAGCGACCTCGGCTTGGCGTGACCCAAACCACACACCTGCTTCGCTCTCGGTGGTTCATCGTCACCGTCGTTGGAGTACTCCCCGCGCTCGCCGTTGGCTACTGGCTCACCGTCTCGTTGACTGATTCGCACCAGAGCACGAAAGATGTAGCGACGGCCGAGCCGACAACGACTGAAGCCCTCACCGATGAGTCGTCGGCTGAGGTGTCTGCCCCACCGGTAGTGGTGGATTTTCCCGCAGTGGGAAGTGGGCCACGGCCTGTGGGGGTCTGGACGTGGGAAGAACTACTGGGTGGTGAGTGCGTGGCGTTATTTGACGGGCCATTTGCCGCCGAATTTGAGGTGGTTGATTGTGACAACCCCCACCAGGCAGAGTTTCATCGAGCACAACTACTCAATGACGATCCGGGTGCCGATTACCCGGGTGATCAGGCTGTGCGCGACGAGGCGAGTGAATTGTGTGAACAGTGGGATCTGGCTGATTTGAACAACCCGGAGCGCTACGACGATTTGCTGGTCGTCCCCAGCTATTCGATTGGCCAGGCCCAATGGGAAAAGGGCCAGCGAGTGGTGGGCTGCTTTATCTACCGCGAGGGCGGGGAGCCACTGGATGATCAACTGGTGGGCTGAGGGAGTTCTGCGGTTCTCGCTGGCGCTTAGGCTGAGGCCGTGACTGATCAGCCAGAGAGCCACCCAGAGCGCTCCACTCACGGGGTGGGTCCGTGGGTGGGTCCCCTTCCGACCGGGCCAGAGTTTGACGCCGAGCTTCTCGCTCACGGCGATTCAAGAAACGTTGCCGACCATTACCGGTACTGGACCATGGAGGCGATTGTTGCTGATTTGGACAAGCGCCGGCATTCGTTCCATGTCGCCATCGAGAACTGGCAACACGATTTGAACATCGGCTCCATTGTCCGCACAGCCAATGCTTTTCTGGCCAAAGAGGTTCACATTGTGGGGCGCAAGCGGTGGAACCGTCGCGGGGCGATGGTGACTGACCGCTACCAGCACGTCCAACACCACCCCGAAGTGCAGGGGTTTGTGGACTATGCCGCCACAGCGGGTCTCAGCATTATCGGTGTCGACAATGTTCCAGGTTCCACCCCCATTGAACACACTGTTCTACCCGAGAAGTGTGTTTTTCTTTTTGGCCAAGAGGGACCTGGCCTTTCTGAAGAAGCGTTGGCAGCGTCTGATCAGGTCATCGAAATTACCCAGTTCGGGTCAACCCGGTCGATTAACGCTTCAGCGGCCGCGGCGATTGTGATGCACCAGTGGTTGATGCAACACCACTTCGGTGTGGCACCCGCGCCCGGCGACTAGACTGAACAGGTTGATGCCCGAAGTTAGCTGAGGATTGTGCATGTCTGCAGTCGTGATTGTGGGCGCCCAATGGGGCGACGAGGGCAAAGGGAAAGCGACCGACCTTCTGGGCGGACGCATTGACTATGTCGTCAAATTCAACGGCGGTAACAACGCCGGTCACACCGTCGTCATCGGCGATGAAAAGTATGCACTGCATCTTCTCCCTAGCGGCATTTTGACCCCCGGTGTGATCCCCGTAATCGGTAACGGCGTCGTAGTCGATTTGGATGTCTTGGCCGAAGAGTTAGATGGCCTGATCGAGCGCGGACTCGATGTGTCCAAGCTGTTGGTGAGCTCCGACGCGCACGTCGTCACGCTGTATCACCGCACGTTGGACAAAGTCACGGAACGATTCTTGGGGAAGCGCCAAATTGGTACGACGGGCCGAGGAATTGGTCCGACCTATGCAGACAAGATCAACCGAATCGGTGTGCGCATCCAAGACATTTTCGACGAAGGCATCCTTCGCCAAAAAGTCGAAGGTGCCTTGGATGTCAAAAATCATCTACTGGTGAAGGTGTACAACCGCAGGGCAATCAGTGTCGACGAAGTCGTTGACGATTTGTTGGCTCACCGTGAGCGTTTAGAACCGATGGTAGCCGACACTGCACTTGAGCTCCACCGCGCTCTAGATCGCGGTGACACCGTGCTGTTTGAGGGTGGCCAGGCCACCATGTTGGATGTTGACCACGGCACATATCCGTTTGTGACCTCGTCGAACGCCACAGCAGGTGGTGCAGCAACAGGTTCCGGTATCGCCCCGGGGCGCCTCGACACGGTCGTGGGAATTGTGAAGGCGTACACCACCCGAGTCGGCTCTGGGCCTTTCCCCACCGAATTAGAAGACGAGTGGGGCGACTGGTTGCGTGAACGTGGCCACGAGTTTGGAACCACCACGGGACGGCCCCGCCGCACCGGATGGTTCGATGCACCCATTGCCCGCTATGCGACAAGAATCAACGGCATCACCGATTACGTGTTGACCAAACTGGATGTGCTGACCGGGTTGGA
>CBFHPU010000042.1:0-10733 GCA_965657845.1 Pontimonas sp. | reverse complement strand
TGACCCCAGGGTGGCAGGACCACCTAGTTTTGCCGCACGCGGGAGTGTGTACTTTACCCGCTTGGCGAAAGCACATCGAGCCAGAAGTTCCGTCGGCTATCGTTCTGCTGTGGCGACCTGAGGCCCCCGGAAAGTGCGGTCACGCGCTGAGACAGGCCGGGCTCTGATGTAGGTCGGGGGCGAAGTGTGGACTAAACCTTCCAGAGGCACATGCGGATGAGACATTGGGCACTCTCCGTTTTTCACGCTCACTGCGGTCGGGCCTGCGCTATCAGGCTTGTCGGAGTAAGTAGGCAGAGGGTGAGGTTTCGGGCTCTGAGGGGTGCCCGCGGGTCACGTGGCAGAGATATTGGTTCTCGGGCTGTAAACCCTGAGGCTTACGGGCCCTCGAAAGGCTGGATACTTAGGTGAGCGACCATCACGGACACGCAGTCGCCCACGACAGGGCACTCGAGGTTCGCGGCACTCCGCGGAGCCTGATTGAAACTAGACTGAGCCACACCGGTTGTGTCGCGCAGGAGCATCCACTCCTGCATCCTGTGGGTTCGTAGACCTGGAAGGTTTCCTATGGCGGCATCAACATCCACGCGGTGGGTCGGACTTCTCTTCATTTCGTTGGCCATCTCTTTGGTCATCATTGACGGCACAATCGTCAACACAATCTTTCCTGAAATCATCAAGGATCTAGGGTTGAGTTCCACCGAGGTTCAGTGGGTGCAAGAAAGCTATGTGCTGGTCTTTGCCTCCACCTTGCTGATCTGGGGTTCGCTCGCCGACCGGATGGGGCGTCGGCGGGTTCTGCTTATCGGAATTGTGGTGTTTATCGCCTCTTCCGTGTGGGCAGGTTACGCCGATAGTGCGAGCAGCTTGATTTGGGCTCGGGTGGTGCAGGGGTTTGGTGGGGCCATGGTGTTACCCACAACACTGTCATTGGTGAATGCGACGTTTCAGGGGAAAGAGCGGGGAATCGCGTTCGCTGTGTGGGGCTCCACTATTGGGGGAATGGTCGCTGTGGGGCCGGTTTTGGGCGGCTGGCTCGCCACCGATTTCACCTGGCGCTGGGCCTTTCTCATTAACGTGCCGCTGGGAATCCTGATCATTATCGGGTTGCTGTTGTTTGTGATGGAATCGAAGTCGCCCGGGGAGCGCAAGTCGATTGATTGGCTGGGCGGTCTCCTATCGGTCCTTCTTTTCGGTCCGCTTGTTTTTGGCCTCATCGAAGGCCGCGTGTATGGCTGGTGGGAGGTCAATCCCGAAAATGTGTTCTCGCTGGGCAGTTTTCGTTGGGCCGAGTCGGGAATATCGGTGATCCCCGTGGCCTTAGTTCTCTCCTTGCTTGCAGGAATTGCCTTTGTCTGGTGGGAAAAGAAGCGGGCCAGAAAAAATCAAGGGGTGTTATTAGATCTCAATTTGTTCACCATCCCATCATTTCGCAACGGTTCTGTGGCGGCCCTCATTATTTCGATGGGGGAATTCGGGCTCCTCTTTGCTATTCCGTTGTGGCTGCAAAATGTCGTGGGGATGTCTCCCATTGGTGCCGGTCTGGTACTGCTCTGGCTTGCAGGGGGAGCGTTTGCCGCGTCCGGTATTGGCGGAGCACTGTCGGGCAAGCTGCCTCCGGAACGGGCTGTGCAGTTAGGGGTCTTACTCGAAATCGTTGGCATTATGGGCTTCGGTGTGGTGGCCTCCACAGACACCGGATGGCAGGCAATTGCACCGTTTCTGTTCCTCTATGGGGTGGGAGTTGGACTGGCAACGGCTCAACTGACTGGGGTCATCATGGTCGATGTCCCGATGGAACAAACGGGGCAGGGATCTGGTTCACAATCCACTGTTCGCCAGATTGGTTCCGCCCTGGGGATTGCGGTGATCGGAACAATGCTGTTTACGGGGACCGAATCGTCGTTGGAGGATCGTTTAGATGATCTGGGTGTTCCCACTACAGACCAAGCGGTAATTGTGGAAGCTGTCGTGGAGTCTGCCGGAGCCGTGATTCCCCAGCTATCGGGGATTGCAGTGGCCACAGGTATGGACGCAGCAACGGCAGACGCCATTCAGGAAGCCAGTGGTGAAGCCTTCACCGATGGTGCCCAGCTGGCGGCCTATGCCGCGGCAGGGTTCCTTGCACTGGGATTCTTTTCTACTTTTCGACTGGGTGGAGCGGTGTCGGGTACTCAAACAGGCAATCTGCCGAAGGCTAGAAAGGTCTAGCCGCTCACACGCCTTCTGTGCACCCTGTAGGTCAGCTCACGACCCCCCTGGAATGGGCCAACCGGCTGAGGTAGTAACACCTGCAATCGCCGTGGGGCAGGGTGAGGCCCCTTAGAGTCGAGTGGACTGGGGACACCGGGAACACGACGTAATCCAGGACACAACGGTCGCGGAGCCTGGGAGTACTGTCCAGCGGGAATCAGGGTCGACTGGTGTCTAGTGTCCTAGACCAGGGTTTCTCGCCAAGCCTGGTGCAGTGTGGCAAATCGGCCTGTTCCGCTGAGCAGTTCTGCGGTGGGCCCGTCTTCGACGATGCGGCCACCGTCCATCACAAGGACACGGTCAGCAATCGCCACCGTTGAGAGTCGGTGGGCGATGATGATTGCTGTCCGGTCTGCGAGGAGAGTTTTCAGGCCGTGTTGCACAAGCCGTTCGCTGGGAATATCGAGTGATGCGGTGGCCTCATCGAGGATCAGAACACGGGGGTCGGCAAGAAATGCCCTGGCGAAAGATACGAGTTGTCTTTGCCCCGATGACAGCCTGCCGCCTCGTTTATTCACATCTGTGTTGTAGCCCTTGGGGAGAGCAGAAATGAAGTCGTGGGCGCCGACCGCGCGAGCGGCTGATTCAACCTGGGCATCATTTGCCAGGGGGTTACCTAAACGGATGTTGTCGGACACGCTACCGCTGAACAAGTAAGCCTCTTGGGTGACCAGGGCGATCGCCCGACGAAGGTCACGATTGCTGATGTCTTTAAGGTCCCTCCCGTCAAGAGTGATCGTGCCGGAAGTGGGGTCATAGAACCGGGCAATCAGTTTTGCCACACTCGACTTCCCCGCGCCCGTGGCTCCCACTAGTGCGACCGTTTGGCCGCCGGGAATCGTCAGGTCAAAAGACGGCAGAACTTCGACGTCATCTGAGTATCCAAAACTCACTCCTTCAAATCGTATGGTGCCAGACCCTGCCGCAAATGGGGCCGGCTTGGCTGGGTCGGCAATATCCGGGGCTTCCTCGAGGACTCCGGAGATTTTCTCCAAAGCAGCCGACGCTGACTGAAACGAGTTGTAAAACATGGCGAGACTGTCGATTGGGGTGAAAAAGTTCCTCGTGTATAACACTGCCGCCAACAGGACACCCACCTCGAGGGTGCCCTCGATTACCCGAAATGCGCCGAGCAGGACCAGGGTGGCGACGGTGAGGGTTCCAATGACTTTCAGGAGGGGCTCATAGATACCAAATACTTGGATGGTGCGACGGGTTGCTTCCCGGTAGTCCTCGACCTTGTCCGCGTAAGTGTCACGATTCACCGACTCACGGCGGAAGGCTTTGACCGCTCGAATACCGGCCATGGTTTCCACAAACTGAATAATCACTCTCGCGGAGTGGGTGCGCGAAGCCCGGAATTCTCGACGGGAGGCGTGGGAGAACCACCAGGTGACCGCCATGATGGGGATGATTGCGCCTACCAAGGGCAGGGCGCTTTCGGGGTCGAGGGTGAGCAGCGCTGACGTGGTAAAGGTCATAAACAGCACACCGGATACCAGGTTGGTCAGCCCGCCACCGAGGAGCTCACCAAGCGTGGCGATGTCGCTGGTTTGCCGGGCGATGATTCGCCCTGAGGTGTATGTCTCGTGAAAGCCCATGCTTAAGCGTTGGGTGTGGGCAAAAAGTCGCAACCGAAGGTCGGCCATGATGTTCTGGCTAAACGCGATGGATTTCTTGGTGTAAGCCGCGAGAAGAAGCGCACCGCCAAAGCCGGTGAGGAGAAAAGCACCGGCAATCAGGATTATTGGCACGAAATCATTGTCTTCGATCACGGCGGGAAGCCCACGGTCAATTCCACGCGCAATCAGTGCGGGCCCTGCCACTTGCATTGCCGCGCTGGCCACAATTAACCCCGCGATGGCGAGCACCTGGCGGCGATAGGGCGGAAGCAGGTCCATGAGTAGGGAAATTGACCGGCGTCTAATCTGCCGGCTTTCGTCGCGGCTCAGATCACCGCGGTCCTCTCCCTTCACCCCCTGCATGCTCATCGGTTGACCTCCCGGGTGGTGTCCTGGGTGGGGGCCTCGCTGGGAGATTCGGTGGCCCCTGACGGCGATTGGGGAGTGTCGTCGAGTGAAGAGATGACAGCTCGATAACTGGGGGAGGAGGCCAGCAGCTCGCTGTGGGTTCCCACGGCACTGATTTGCCCGTTCTCAAGGAGTGCGACGCGGTCAGCGAGCATTACCGTGGAGGGGCGGTGAGCGACCACCAGTGCTGTCGTGGTCGCAAGGACTTTCCGAAGGGCAGCTTCGACTCGTGCCTCAGTCTCGATGTCCAAGGCGGAAAGCGGGTCATCTAAGACCAGAACCTCCGGTTCCGCAGCAATCGCCCGGGCCAGAGCAATCCTTTGGCGCTGCCCCCCAGACAGGCTGAGTCCCTGTTCGCCGATCACCGTGTCCACCCCATCGGGCAGGGAATACACAAATTCCGCCTCAGCGATGCCCAGAGCCATGTCCAGGATGGCGTCCGCTTCGGCGCTGCGGGGGTCAACGAGGTCTGAGCGTCCAAAGAGCACGTTGTCACGGATGCTGGTGGAAAAGAGAGTGGCATCCTCAAAGGCCATGGCAATCCGGGTGCGAAGCACCACCAGATCAAAGTCCCGAACATCGACGCCGTCGAGGAGTATGCGGCCCCCGGTCACGTCATACAGCCTCGTGGGTAGCGCTGTCAGGGTGGTTTTGCCGCTCCCCGTCACCCCCACAAGCGCCATGGTTTCCCCGGGGTGAAGCTCCAGGGTCACACCGTTGATGAGGTCCGGGGAATCAGCGGGTGTGCCCTGGTGTCGAAAGTGAACGTCCTCGAACACTAGTGAGCCGGCGCGGCTCTGGGGAGTGCGAGGTGTGACTGCGGTGTTGATCGGATTGGGAGTCTCCAGCACCTCAAAAATCCGGTTCAAGCCACTATTAGCTTCCAGCGCCAGCGCGGAAAGAAAGCCGAGGGAAGAAATCGGACCGGAAAGAACGGCCGCTGTGGCAAAGAAGGCGAAAAGTTGCCCGGTCGAGAGGTCGCCGATACTGGCCAACCAGACTCCGACGAACAGTGACACGGCAAGAGCGAAGTCGGGAATCCAATTCAACCAAAACCCCAGCTTTGCTTGGGTGGTTCCTTTGGTGACCTCCAGCTCTCGACCCCGCTGAACGTAAGTGGCATAAGAATCGAAGGCGTCGTCACCTCGGCCAAAAGATTTGAGGATGCGAATCCCATGAACGGACTCCTCGACGAGGGTTGCCACATCGCCCCACTGGTCTTGGGCATCACGGGCAAGCTGTTCAAAGCCGCGCCGAAAACGAGAGCCAAAAATCACCATTGGCAAAGAGCACACAACGAACACTCCGGCCAAAAGCGGGCTCCACGAAAAAAGAATGGCCGTACCCAACACGATGGTGATGGCATTCGCCACCAGCATCACGAGGCCAAACGACATCCAGCGGCGAATCAAACTGACGTCGTTTTGTGCCCGGGATAGCAACTGGCCGCTGTTCCAGCGGTCGTGGAAGGCGACAGGAAGGTCCTGGAGGTGGCGGTAAATGTCGTTTCGAATGTTGGAGTCAATCTTGGTGCCCGGAGTGAGCACCGTCACTCTGCGCAGGTAGATAAACAATGCCTCCGCCAGACCGAGAAGGGCGACCAAGCCCGCTGCCGGCCACACGGCCTCAGGGTCCCCAGTGGACAGTGGGCCATCCACCACGTATTCCAACGTGAGCGGAATGGCCAGAGCAAATGCGCTGGCAATCAGCGCAACACCCATGCCGAGGACAAGTAGGGGTAGTTCTTTTCGTGCGTAGCGGACTACCCGGGCTAAACCTCGAACAACGCCTGGATTACCCACGTGGGCTGAGGGGGAAGAAATCATGAGAGACTCACGACCCTAACGCTTGTGGCTCAACCCCAGCCGTGTTGGGGGCTTCCTCATCGCTTTCGGCGACGCTCGTGTTGAGGTGTCGGGTGTGACCGTGGGGCGTCCGGTGTCACGCTTTAGCGCTGTTGTGAGCGCCGGGTGTCGGTGTTCGGCCGGCCACCCCCAGTGCGAGTAGTCCGACTCGTTTGAGCACTGCGGCCGCGAGCTGTTTGGCTCGCTCCACCGCGACGCGCTCTTTTGCGTTGGGCGTTAGCCCCAGTCGAGGTGCCCTTACCTCGGTGTGCTCCACCGTGATGTTGGTGTTCTGCGGGCATGGGCTTCACATACGGTGCGACCTCGCCCACAAGGGACAAGACCTCCGGTGATTGTGAGGTGACACTGATGGGGGTCACCGTAATGCCGGCTTTTCTCAGCAAAGTACTCAGGTCACTTTTCTGGGTGGGCAGACACAGTGTGATGACATCACCCTCAGCCCCCGCACGCGCTGTGCGCCCAGAGCGGTGCAAATACGCTTTGTGTTCCATCGGAGGGTCCACGTGAATGACCAAGTCCACGTTGTCGACGTGAACACCTCTGGCGGCAACATCTGTTGCCACGAGGACGTTGGCGGAACCGTCACTGAAGGCCGCCAGGTTTCGATCTCTGGCGGGTTGGGACAGGTTGCCATGGAGGTCAACAGAAGGGATTCCCGCTTGGGTGAGTGCTTTAGCGAGCTTTTTGGCGTGGTGTTTAGTCCGCATGAACAGGATCCGTCGCCCAGTGCCGGAGGCCAGAGCGTAAAGCAGTTCCTTTTTTGATTCCGCGCTGGGGGTGTCGAATACATGGTGGGTCATGTGGGTCACGGGGGAGTTCGCCTCATCCACCGCGTGCATCACTTCGTTGTGCAAAAAACGCTCAACGAGTTTGTTGACCCCGTTGTCGAGGGTTGCTGAGAACAGCAATCGCTGGCCTGTAGTGGGTGTGGCGTTTAAAATCCTGGTCACAACGGGCAGGAAGCCAAGGTCAGCCATGTGGTCTGCCTCATCCAACACCGTCATTTCGATAGCGTCCAAGTGCAGCAGGCCTTGACCCATCAAGTCCTCCAAGCGTCCCGGAGTGGCCACCACAATGTCGACGCCGTCGCGAAGGGCCTGAACTTGGCGGGTTTGAGACACACCGCCAAAGATCGTGGTCACTCGAAGGTTTACTGCCTCTGCAAGCGGCCGCATCGCATTGGTGATTTGGGTGGCCAGTTCCCTGGTGGGAGCTAACACAAGACCCAGTGGGCGACTGGCCCTTCGGCTACCCCCGGAGAGTTCCCCGGAGAGTCTTGCGACCAGGGGGATGGAAAAGGCCAGGGTTTTGCCCGAGCCTGTTTTGCCCCGACCCAAGACGTCTTTGCCGGCCAACGTGTCGGGCAGGGTGTCGATCTGGATGGGGAAAGGGCTGTCAATACCGGCCTGGGTGAGGGCGGCAACAAGTGTGGCGGGCACGCCAAGTGAGGAAAAACTCTGGGTATTCATAATGAGTAAGGGCTTTCTGGTGATGATGTTCATCACGTAGTGCCAGCCGAAGCCTGGCAGGGGGCGAGTGCATCGAGTGATGCATCCGATCGCCGCAAGAAAATTATCAACCACTCTGTGGTGAGGGAGCGTTCTACGACGCAGGGAACAACGATCTGTTCACCGGTGTTCTCACCATAGCGCAGATCGTGACGCGTTGGGCTATCGGCGTCTGTGATGTCATCAGGCTGAACTAGGCGGCCGATAACCGGTGACCTGTTATGTCGCAGTAAGGGTTGCGCTGAGGTTATCCGGTGGAGGAATTGTGCGAGACCGGGGGCCTTTTCCTGAGCGCGCCTGTGGCCCAGAGCGCCCACAAAACCAGTAGGGGCTGGAAAAACAGACGGGTGAGCCTGGCAGTGTCAGTGTCGAGCCCGAAGGCGTCGGTTTGCGTGAGGTACTGCGAGATGTTTCCCGGGAAAATAGCGACAAAGAACGCGGCGGTGATCCAACCCACCTGGCGTCGATACCGCCTGGTGACCAGGAGCAACACCCCGAGAGTGATTTCCACGACACCGGAAGCCAGCACGACGAAATCAGCGTCGAGGGGTAACCAGGGGGGAACTTGAGCCTGAAATTCTTCCCGCCCAAAGGTGAGGTGACCCAATCCGGCAAAGAGTAGGGCTGCGCCCAAGGCAAGGCGGGCGAGGGTTCGGACACCGTTCATGGTGAAAGCTTAGGTGTGCCGGCTCGTTGGCCGACGGCGAAGCGAGCTGTGCCTGGGAGTAGCCATCACTTCGGCTGGGTAGCCTCCACTTTTATGGAGTTTCGCGACATACCGGTAGTTGATGACCCCGAGAAGGTCATCGAACGCCATTTCGAAGGGCTCTACTCTGGGCCTGTGGCGTTGAGCCCCATCCCGGGTGGGCAAACAGCTGCCGATCAAGCCTTGGCCACCCTAGACATTGCGGGGTATGCCACGACGCGCTCTGAAGTGCTTCCGAAAGAGCGTCGCGGGGCGAGTGTCCTCTCGCCCTATATTCGCCACAACCTGTTAACCCTCGGGCAGGTCTATCAGGCTGTGAAGGACGCGCCGGCTCGTGACCGGGAAAAGTTTCGGGACGAATTGTTGTGGCAGGAATACGCACGGCATCTCTATGCGCGGGTGGGTACGAGGCTGTTTTCCAACCTGCGCTTTGAGGCCACCTGGGATACGCCGGGAGATGGCTGGAATCGGGACATGGCCTGTGTGGATGAGGTTGCCGCCGAGTTAGAAACCGACGGCTGGCTGGTGAACCAGACCCGCATGTGGTTGGCCTCGCATTGGACGGTTCGCAACGGCGTGGGCTGGCTTCACGGTCAAGAGCGGATGCACCGAGAGCTCATCGATGGTTCGAGGGCTGCCAACCTTTTAGGGTGGCAGTGGACCGTGGGTGCAGGAACAGGTAAGCCTTACGGTTTTGCCCGCTGGCAGGTCGAAAAGCGTGCGCCGGGTTTGTGTGAGCGCTGCCCACTCTCAAGCCAATGCCCAATCCAAGACTTTCCAGACGCCACCACACCACAAGAGTTAGTCGATGAGCCACTGCTGAGGCATGACTCGGACCCAGAGGTGACCGGAGGGCCCGTCCAGCCAATGAGGCTGCGCTCGCCGGAATATGTGTTGTTGACCATTGACTCTTTGGGTGATGACGACCCCGCCCTGCAGGCCCACCCCGATCTTCCCGTTGTCTTTGTGTTCAACGCGCCCGCTCTGACCCGCCTGCAGCTCAGCGCAAAGCGCATCGGTTTTTACCTGCAAACCCTTGCCGATTTGTCGACAAGGCGCGACGTTCGAGTGCTCTTGGGTGATCCTTATGTGTTTGCCGTACAACACGCCGTGGCCCTCACTTACGCCCCGGTAGCGTCGTTTAAGAAATTCACCCAATTGGCGGAGGTTCACCCCTACCCGTGGTTGAGAAGACCACACAGCGGGTCCGTCAGAAGCTTTTCGGCCTGGCGCCGGGTGCTCGGTGAATGACACGGAGCACAAGCGTGAAGAAATTTACTGAAACATTGTTTACGTAAATATAATATTTTTATTTATTACAAGCCGATAAACAATGACGTTTCTTCTTGTCTTCTGCCCTCTTTCGACTTAGTGTCAAAAGAATGACGACATCGGCACCGCGAATCCACAGAGGCCGAGGTCGGCCAAGAGGTGACTCTCTTGAGCGCCCAATCAAAGAGGAGCTGATTGACGCCACTGTTCGAATCGTCGGGGAGAACGGCACCACGGATTCCAGTTCCGTTCTAGTTGCACGGGAAGCCGGTGTCCAACCCAGCACCATTAACTACAACTTCACCAGTTGGGCGCACCTCATCGCCCACGCAGGCCGGGCCGTCTACCGCGACCTGGTGGATACGCTGTGGGCCCGCACCATTGCCGCCCCCTCTACGCCGGAAGACCGACTTCGAGCGTTTCTCACAGCCCACCACGGCTGGTCGGTGCAATACCCCGGGTGGGCCGCGTTTTTCGGCTTCCCCCGCTCCGCAAGCCGCGCGTCGTCGCTGATGTTTGAGCTTTTTGGTGACGAACTGCGCGAGTGGTTTTCCCTCAGTAACACCAGGCTTTATCGGTTAGCAGCGGACGTCCGAGACGGCGTGGTCACAGCAGATAATTCGTGGGCGGAAACAGCCGATCCTGAGCAGATCATTGCGGACACAGAAGTGATCGCGAACATGACGGTGTTGACCTGGACGTCAATCGGAATCACGGTCTCGAGTGGCCCCGAACAGCTCGAACAGATGGGCGGCGAGGCCGCGCGCATCACCCGCCAAACGGTTGAACGGGCTCTCGACGACATGATTCATCGTCTGCGCTCGGCCACAGGCCCACACTTACAAGCTTCTTAGCGGCCCATCATTTGAGGTGCAGGGCAATCGAACGGATCCCTGGCCTGTAAGCCCACCCTGTTGAGGTAGGCCACCACTGTGCCGTACGAACGCCAGAGCGTCGTCTCCGTGTAGGAAATGGAATGTTCTTTGCAGTAGTCCTTCACCATGGCGGCAGCCTTTGCCAGCGAGGGACGGGGCATGTTGGGAAAGAGGTGGTGTTCCACCTGGTAGTTCAACCCACCCATGAACACGTCCATCATCCG
>CBFHPU010000041.1:0-10794 GCA_965657845.1 Pontimonas sp. | reverse complement strand
AAATTTGTATGATTTCGTTCCCCCCGAATTTGACACTGTTCCACACTGCTCATTTCGGGGGAGCGATTGATAGCCAGATGCGTATCCAGACGCATCAGCATCAGCCTTGCTGACCGGAAAGGTTCCATTGCGGACAGGCTTGCAATACGCGTCTAAATATTAGCAAAACTGACTTTTGGACACCATGTTACTTTCGTACATCCTTTTGGATCGCTCTCGGAATGCCCTTCTCAACCGGCTAGAAGCCTATGTCGCATTTCGTACCTTTGTTGGGATAGACCCATCTACTGGAACACCAAGCACCTCGGTCAGGCCGTCGCCGCGCGGCAGCGGGCCGGGCTGAATTGCGACCCGGCTCTGCTCGCACACATCTCGCCGCTTGGATGGGCCCACATCCTGCTCACCGGCGAATACCGGTGGCGGCGGCAAGCAGGGGCAAAGTTGTGAAGTAATCATCCCTATTTCTTGCCACCTTCACAACCATCAAACGGGCGCAGCAAGCTCATCGCCACAACGAAGGCGACCACAGGGCTCAAAACCGCGAGGAAAAGATGGGGGCGGGAGCCTTAGGGTGTCATCCTGCCCCCTACCGGAATCTACCCCATAAAGCACCCCTGCATGATTGCATTCAATCATGCTTAAATGCAAATTTTTTAATGCCTAAGTCCTTTGGTACCTCACTCTCTCTGACCTCAGATAAGGTGGCGCCCCAGGTTGATGACGACAGAGGGCCGCAGCATTCCAAAGAAAAACGCGCCACACCGCCTCATCAAAACCTGATCAACCAGATGCCAGGACTGATTATTTAAAGGAGAACTTGGCTTGCCTGGTTGGCTTCATCGCCTTGGATTTGTGCCTCGCTCAAACCGATTGCGCACCGCAGCTGAGCGGCGCTCTGGGTCCAGGTTAACCAAGGGATTGAAGCAGAGGATACAACATTTCCTTCGTGCCATGTGGAAATCCAGTCTCGCAGGGCACTGGCAAGACTGTCAGGCTCTAAACCATCAAAGTAGACAGCGTTTGTACCAGCAATTTCTCGGAAGACACGCAGTCCGCGGGCCAGGATTGGTAGGCCGTGCTGTCCGGCTTCGATCAACGGCAACCCAAAACCTTCTCCCTCACTTGCAGCAATCAAACAGCTACTGGCTGCATAAAGCTTTTCCAGATACTCATCACTGATACCTGTGAACCAAAAAAGGCGTTTACCATTCTCTGGATGTTGGTTCAGGTATTTGATGAATTTGGTCATCTTCCAGCCTTCGTTGCCAACAATGATAAGGTCAACATCGGCTCCCTCAGCCCATAACAGTTCAAACGCCGCCAGTGTCTGTGCATGTCCCTTGCGCGGCTCTACTGTCCCAACCATCAGAAAGCTCGGCCTTTGCGCCAATTGGGCTAAAATTTCTTCTGCATCATCGGGCAAGCCGCGCGTGGGTATTGAGTTCTCTATATCTGCGCCAAGATGAAACCATTTGATTTCAAAGGGCTTTGTGGTTTTTATATCCTTTTCCAACATCCAGTTCTGCAAATCCTCTGCCGTCGCTTGCGAAATGCACGCAGCACCATCGAAAGCGGTGACCATAGTCAGCCAGTCCTCAAAGCGATGAGAGGAATGGTCTGGAAAATACTGAGGCAGCCTGACTGGAAGCAGGTCGTAAACCACGTGCCAAATCATTGCACCGGCATCCTGAAAGCCTTCAAAGACCTTCTGCCGCTCTTGGTTCCGCCCAAAATCGAGATCCAGAACTAAAAAGAGGTCTCCCCGGCAGACATCAATGGTGTGTTCTGACACTTGCCCAAATGGTAGATCAAGCAGTTTTTCAGCATAGAAAAACGCTGTCGAGAATGTGCCGTCTTGCTGGAAACGCACTGGAACAATATGATAAGATTTGTCCTGATCTAGCAAGAGTGCATTCAAGATTGCCCGAGTTACCCGCTGAATACCGGTATGAATGTCATGCTCGGCGACCGCACTAATATCCACAAACAATGTTTTCTGGCGTGGGTCTGGCGGACAGTTAAGGGCCATAGCTGTGGCGATGGCAAGCTGATCAGCTTCAGTTAAAGGCAGATGTGCTATCTGATTTGGCAGTTGGTCAACAGCGCGCAGCATCGAGCAAACACGAGCTTCAATCGCTTGATGGTAAAGCTCCGCACAGTGCTGCGGAGCGTGCAATCGGCCAATTTCCTGCTTTGCTTTTGCCCCGATCGTCGCACGCAGATCTTTGTCATTGGCAAGCTGCTCAAGAGCAAGTGTAAGATCGGTTTCAGAGACCGGATCAGAAATTACCATCACCGTTTCCGGATCAAGCTCCCGCATGCTGCCATGCGCATTCACGATCGTCGCAGTTCCGTGTGTCAGACAGTCCAGAACGGAGGCAGAGGTTTCGCCTCGACTCATGCTGCGTAGCTGGACAGCAATATCAGCGGCGAGTAGATAGTCGCGATATTCATGCGTATCGACCCAGCCTGTCACATAACTGACCTCACCCATTTCAGACGTATTTTCATCATTGAATTCAGCCGCATAAGACTCTTCTAGCTCTCCAACAAAGACCAGTTTTACAGATTGACCATCAGAAAATTGAGCGGTCTTAAATGCCGACAAAAGGGTCACACCCAGCTTTGTCGGCGTGACATGCCCAAAGCTGCAGATCACCAGATCGTCCTCTTCAAAGCCAAGCCTTGCGCGTGCGTCTACTCGGTCCTGCGGGATAGCATCCACGGCCGGTCGCAATAACGGCACGACAGACCAGTCTTCTGTCGTGCCGTCTCCGTACCACTCTGTGCCCAACCGACAAGATTCTTGGCTATGCACGATAACCCCTGTCGCATTTTGCAATACTTCCAAATTTGCCGGAATTGACCACTTACTGATCGCGTCACTATCAAGTTGCAGACCTTCGATCAGGGCACGAACACCATGGTTCCGGAGAACAATATTGCTGCTTTCCTTCAGGCGCCCACCGACCTCCCAATCCATCAAATAGAAGTCATGCAGAACAACGATACCTGGAACCCTTCGCAACAGACCATGCATGTACTTGTGCGCAGGTGAGTTGCCAAAGTGATAGAGAACACGGTCAAATGTGCCTGCGTTCTTCCCAAACCATTCAGCATTGTGGACCGGGAATATCCCGTCGATACGTGGATCGCTGACAAGCTCTTGATCGACGATAACCTCTATTTCGTAGTACTGTGCCAACATCGGTAGGAGCTGCGCGCTGTATTCCGAGATACCTGACTTCACAGGGGGAAGAGGAGACACGAAGGCAAGACGTGGGCGTTTCTTGGCGTCTCTCGCGACTGCTTCTGTGGAATGACTTACAACTTCTTCAAGACGTGAGATGATGCGTCGGGCTGCAACCTGCCACTCAGGGGCCGCTCCATGCTCAGCAGCGTCTAAGAGAATAGGTAGCTCAGTAAGGTGCGACGGCACAGTTTCTGGCAGGTTGGCTACAGCATCACCAAGGCTCTGGCCTACCGCGAAAACCTCCAGAGGTTGGCGCAGATAGGCAAAACACTGCAGTTCCTCGGGCGTCATTAAAGGCTCTGCTTGAGAGGAAGCAGGAGCCGGCTGAAGCAGAATAGCCGTTGGCAGCTCAGCAGCGAAGTCCACCTTGGCCGCGCAGTCTTCACGGTGCCCATCTGACAGTCTGGTTAACAAAAGAGCATCCGGCTCCAGTGTCGCAAGGACCGCCATACGTATGTGCTCATTCGCCTTAAGGCCCACTTCCTCCACCGAGGGCTTCCAAGACATCACGTCTTCGGGCGCAGACCAAATACGCAGCGCATCAGGTGGAAGGATGTCGTGAAACGCCCTGCGTATCTCAAAAATGCGTTCACGCTCAGCCGCATTCACTAAAACGAAGACTTCATGGTCGCCGCGATATTTTGCAACAGTGCAAGCAAGCAGAAGCGAGGTCCGCCATTCATCGTCGCTGCTCTGGAGGTCAATAACAATACGCATCTATTCTACTCAATCCTCAGAAGATTTCTTACTCAGTCGGTCCATAAAATACTGCGTTCGCGGCGATATAGCGGACTCTTGGTCTAAAATATCCGGTCTTGGTTTGGGAGAGAAGGCGATCGCGCCTGGCAATGCCTGATACTCAGGATGGCTCATCCATTCGTGGAACGCACGGCGGGGCCGACCATTCTTGTGTTGTACAATACGGCGAAAAATACCTCGTGGTTTTCCGTTCGAATGAAACAGAGCCCGTCGCACCGCGCGTACGGGCCGGCCAGTGTCACGAAACACGATTTTTTCCCAAAGAGGGCGTTTGGCGTAGCGAACCTGCCGTTCTAAAGCGCTGACCTTGTTCCGCTCTTGCATCAGCGCTTTGTGTTCTGCCTCCAAGCGCTCTTTAAGCGCTTCACGCTCCCTGGCCAAGTCGGAAAGCCGTGTGGTTAGATCTTTAGCATGGTCCTCAACAAGCACCTGACGATACAAGACAAAGTCGTCAAAAACGTTTGGTGGCGCATAAAAAGCCTCCATGAGATCAGCGTGTTCGCCTGCTACATAAAAACGGTTAAGCCCGTCCCAATAAGCAAAGCGGTAGTCATGTGAGAGCAAGATTGGCTCCCATTCCTCATGACTGGGTTTCTGACTGGTTGGCGCAGTTGCTTCGACGACGACGATCCAAGGCCGATGCTTCGCCCAATCGCCACCACGTATGACGCCGGCCTCTTCGCCCTCCACATCGATTTTCAAGAAATGGACGTCTTGGCCAGCGGGGACATGTTTGTCCCATAGCTTCTGTAACGTCAAAACGTGGACCGATAGCTCGGTTGATGACCTTCCCTCTGCTGCATGTGCGGCAGCGATCTCAGCGTTCAGTGATGACAACCCAGTCTCACCAATCAAATGAAACGTCAGTTTGCCTTCCGTATCTGACAGGGCAAGACCAAGGTTTTCATCACCATCACGCTGTTCTGAAAGCAGGTGTAGATAATGTGGGTTTGGCTCAAGGTTAATTCCCCTCCAGCCTTGCTCGTAGAATATCCGTGTCACACTGTCCGCATCAGGTGCGCAGGCCCCGACGTCAATATAGAAGCCGTGCTTTACGTTCTTGAGGGCGCGCATCAGCATCACGTCCTCGAAATTCTGAGCGTATGATATGAAAGTCATGGGAGCGGCGCCTATTTTTTATGAGGTTCGAGACCTGAAAGATCAGGCCAGTACCCGCGTAGGTCTGCGTTTTCAGCGACTACCGAGACATTGATCGCAAATTCCTTACCGGCATTAAGTGCTTCGACATCGAGTGTCAGGGACGCCTTGCGCTTAGTCGCAGCTGCCATGAAACCATACTCCATTTAAACACCGCCAATTATACCGCTTTGCTGGGTGCGACAAGTTCCAAGAGGCTTTACGACACAAAGTCAGACGGGTCATCTCCACAGAATATTACTTTTGATTTCAAATCATCCTTTGTGTATATTTGTTTATGACATGAGAAAAGATATAGAATTTATGATCCTAATCGCCAAAGTCCCACATCTTTCACAAACGATCGTTTGTGAAAGATGCTGATCGGTTACGCTCGGGTGTCGAAAGCGGATGGGAGCCAATCGCTTGACCTGCAGCGGGATGCTTTGCTTGGAGCCGGCGTCGAAGAGAGTCAGATCTACTCAGATCAGGCATCGGGTAAAAAAGACGATCGCTCTGGTCTGGACGCCTGCCTCAAGGCATTACGCGACGGCGATGTCTTGGTTGTCTGGAAACTCGATCGCATGGGCCGCAGTCTCCACCACCTTGTCAAAACCGTCAGCATGCTCTCCGAGCGCGGCATTGGTCTGAAGGTCCTCACGGGCCAGGGAGCGCAGATTGATACAACAACTGCTGCAGGGCGCCTCTCATTTGGTATCTTCGCGGCTCTTGCCGAGTTCGAAACCGAGCTGATCCGCGAACGCACTTTGGCCGGGCTGCAGGCTGCGAGAGCACGCGGCAGAACCGGAGGGCGAAAATTCGCACTATCAAAGTCTCAAGTGCGCTTGGCTCAGGCTGCCATGGCAAACCGCGATACATCCGTTGCCGAGCTTTGCAAGGAGCTCGGCGTCACGCCTGTCACGCTCTATCGATACGTTGATCCCAAGGGGAATTTACGGGCTTCCGGAAAACGTGTGCTCGCCTGTTGAGTGGTCGCGGAAAGTGTCGGTAGCGCGAGGAGGTCGAACTATGCCGTTTACGTAGGCAGCAATAACTTGACCAATGCGATTAGAGAACTTCAGTGGGGGCGCTCCAAATGAAATCAATGGGTCAAGACCCTACGCTCGGGGACCACCGTTTCGCGCCCTCTCGAGGAAATGTTGGGCCATGCTCTTCTTTTCATAGATTAGTGCGCCAATAACTGCTTGGGCGGCCAGTCTAGAGGGGTCGTCACTTTCGCGCAGAAAGACTGCGTCGGCCCAAAGCAGGCGGTCGCGGCTGTCGATGCCAGCATCATTAAGGTAGGCATAGCGATGAGGGATAATTAGGTCCACCAGCGAGAAACCGCGCTCATTCATGTGTTTCTGGATATCGGGGAGAAGTGATTGCCCCTCGTAGATGGGCGAAAGTTCGACCTCGCAGTGAACGACAGCGGTTCTTGAAAGTGTGCGTTCGGCACCTTGAAGCGCAAGCAATTCTGCACCTTGGATGTCGAGCTTGAGAAAATCGATGGCTTCATCGGGCAAAACGTCATCGAGACGATGTGTCTTCACGGTAAGCTGTTCCACCTCGTGTAGAGAGTTGAGGTGCTCGAACTGATCAACGAAGGGGCGATTCAACGGAAACAGAGAAGAGGTCGCGTCGTCATTGTTGATGTGTAGCGTGTGAGTGCCTCCATCGCCAATCGCATAAGGGTAAAGCGTCAGAAGACGCCCCTTTTCCTGACTACTGCGCTGCTCAAGCTTTTCAGCAAGCGGCTCGAAGCCGATGACGTGATGCGGTATCTCAGGCCGCAGCAGCGGCGCGTAAACGTGATCCTCGAAGCTCAGCACCTGCGCACCGACGTCAACGATCGTCAACCTCCGCCCTCCAATCAGATCGAGCGCCTCGCGCCAGACACTCTCGTCTGCTGTTGCGGGCAGAGCGTTTCGCATTTCATATTCGGCGCTTTCTATGAGATGCATCAGAACCATTGTTGGGTCGCCGGTCTCCCGCGCGAGTGAACAGCAATTCTCCAACCCTTCGGGATCAGGGGAGCGCCCGAGGACGTGCACATACAGTTCTGTGACGTATTTTTCTAGATCCATCGTATGCGCCATGCCTTTTCAACTGGATTTGGAAAACGCGTATGGTTCATGATTTCGCGTTCCTCGCATCCGCAGAGATTTCGACCTCAAAGTACCAAAAGTCAATTGGGGTGGAGTAGTCGGTGAACGGTAAAGGACAAAGGGGATGACAGAGGTGATCGCGGAAATTCGAACCAGTTGTTAAGGTGGATCGCATGACGAGAGAGACGATCCAAAATGATAAAGAGAAAGACGCATACTGCAAAAAGCAAGGAAGTGCTTGTCCGTATCCTGCACATCTATGGCCTTGTTTTGGACTCATGATCGCCAATCACGTTCCAGGGCCTATACGCATGAACCTCCTCTTGTACGTCGGCGATTTTGACGCCTGAACAAAAATCTGCATATCAGGTGATCTGAAGGTCAACAAAGGCCGATGTATCATCAACCCACTTGTATGCCTGTATTGCATCGGGCAAATGCCACATCAATGCAGCGGTAAGCTAGCCATCCAAGCTATTTGGCGGCAGTATAAATTACTCAACCTCTCTCGCGGTGCTAAGAGCCTCACATGTCTTCAGTATACTATGATCTGTCAGAGCAGTTTCTCGCTTCATATGTGAAGTTTAAATGCTGTGGTATCGGCCGCACCGTCATGGAGGTAGGGTACAAGCTCACTGAATTAAACAGAACTTTGAATCGTGGATATTGTGCATAAAAATCTGACAAAGTTACTTCAATGTTACCGATTGCAGTGCCCCGACGCCACGCCGAAGCCGTGCTGGTTAACTGGTCGTTCCGGGCTCGAGAAGGGAATTAACCTTCACGGGTTTCTGCTTTCCGAGACAGGTCTGGGCGAAAGCGCACGCCTTCTGTACCATGCGTTTTCCGCTCAAAACGTAAATATTGCAGCCTGCAATCGAGTACTAAAAGACCGACAAAACGAGGAAAGTTTTGTTGATCTCGTATCGGACATAGCCCCATATAACACGAGCCTTATTATCGACGGCCTGATTGGGTTCAAGCAGCTACGACATCAAATCTGCAAAAAGAAACATAATATCGCTTACCCCTATTGGGAACTGGACAGCATTCCACTGAAATACGTTGAGTATCTAAAGAAATATGACAGTATTTGGGCACCTTCAAACTTTATTCTCGAAACGCTCCAGCGACATGGTCTTTCGAACGCTTGTCTCGTCAAGCATCCTATAAAGCTGCAAGCGCAAACGCCTGATTTTTTTCCTCGGACGGGACCGCTGAAAATCCTCTTTCATTTCGATTTTGACTCTTTTCCAGCCAGAAAAAACCCCGAAGCTGCGATATACGCTTTTAAGCAGGCTTTTCCTGGTCAGGAGGATGTATCCCTGACCGTGAAAACGCGGGGCAAGCGAGATTTAGGAATACGTGAGTGGCTTGCACGGCAGGCTGAAGACGATCCGCGCATTAAAGTTGTCGATAAGCTTATGTCGCGCGCCGAAATCAACGCTATGACCGTCGGACACGATGTTTTTCTGTCACTTCATCGGTCTGAGGGCTTGGGGCTTGGATGCGCCGAAGCTCTGGCGGCAGGCAAGGCCGTCGTATCTACAGATTATGGTGGATCCACCGATTTTGTAAACGAAAACACCGGTTATCCGGTGCAGTGGTCGCGTATCGATGTAGGACCAGATGATTATATTCTGGCACAGAACGCAACATGGGCAGAGCCATCCATTGATCATGCGGCCGAAATCTTGCGTTTCATCTATGAAAATCCAGGCGACGCCAGAAAAAGAGCGGAACAGGGCTTTCTACACCTTGTGAAGAACCATTCATCTGAATCCGTGGGCAATCGAATGGTTGGACTGCTTCAGGGAAAAGGGCTGATATGATTAGCCAACACCACGCTAAAACCAGAAAAATTGGAAGCAAGAAGTGATTGAAATCGACAAACTTGTACCTGTGATTTTGTGTGGTGGTGCGGGAACCCGACTTTGGCCGGTATCCCGAAAAAGCTATCCCAAACAATTCTCAAAGCTCATTGCCGAGAAAAGCCTCTTTCAATTGGCCGCTTCGATCTGTTCACGACCAGAGTTCGAGGCGCCACTCATTGTCACCGGTGATCCTTTCCGCTTTCTGGTGGTGGAGCAACTCGCTGCGATCGAAAGGCAGCCGACCCGGATATTGGTCGAACCCGAATCGTGCAACACTGCAGCATCCGTTCTAGCAGCCGCTTTGTCGCTTCACGACACAGCACCGGACTGCTTGATGTTGGTCATGCCGTCCGACCATGTAATCGCCGATACCAATACCTTTCAAGACAGCGTCATTGCCGCAGCGCCGACCGCGAAGGATGGAAGACTGGTCACTTTTGGTATAGAGCCGTCACGTCCCGAGACAGGCTATGGCTATCTCGAACTGGCTGATGGCGCAAAGCTTGATGCAAACGCGCCGCAGCCTTTGGCACAGTTTGTCGAGAAACCAAACCATTCTGCTGCAACCCAAATGGTGGCAAGCGGACGGTTCCTGTGGAACGCGGGTATTTTCCTTTTCAAGCCTTCAAGCCTGATCGAGGCATTTCAACAGCACGCACCAGAAATCCTCACGGACGTTCGCGCGGCTGTCGACAGCGCGGAAGCTGACCTGGGCTTTACCCGCTTGGGGGCAGAGCCATGGAGCAAACTCAAAAATATCTCCATCGACTATGCCATAATGGAAAAGGCAACAAACCTTTCGGTGATGCCCTATCGGGCCGCTTGGTCTGACTTGGGCAGTTGGGAATCGGTCTACAACGAAGTTGAAAAAGACGACGCTGGAAACGCTCTCTCGCAACGCGCAACCGCATTAGATTGCAAAGGCACATTATTGAGAAGTGAAGCCCCGGGCCTGGAATTAGTTGGGATCGGTCTGGAAGACATGATTGCAATCGCTATGCCAGACGCCGTCCTTGTAGCTAAAAAATCCGACAGCCAACGTGTGAAAGAAGCTGTTAAAAACCTACAGATTCATGGGGCGAAACAGGCCACGGCCTTCGCCAGTGATCACAGACCGTGGGGGTATTTCGAAAGCATTGCGTTCGGAAACCGTTTTCAAGTCAAGCGCATCGTTGTCCATCCCGGTGCGGCTCTGAGCTTGCAAAGTCATTTCCATAGATCAGAGCATTGGATCGTGGTTCATGGCACAGCCCGCGTGACCGTAGACGAGACAGTGCAACTGTTGACAGAGAACCAATCCATATACATCCCGCTCGGCTCCGTGCATCGCCTTGAAAACCCAGGCAAGGTTCCGATGGTTTTGATTGAGGTGCAAACGGGGAGCTATCTGGGAGAAGACGATATAATCCGTTATGAGGATGTCTATTCTCGGGGATGACCGAATTGGACGCCGAAGATTGTAGCGCGACGCCATTTTCTTCATGCTCCTTCGTTAATGAAGCATGGACCAAATTACTCATGCACAGAAGATCAGATACTCTCGCTTCATGATGGCCGGCCTCGTTTTTCATACCAACTTCTACAAAACTTTAGGTAGTGGGCACTTGGACGTTTGGGCGCGATTTCTTCCTTAGCACACCAGGTGCGCCATTCCTGTTCAAGG
>CBFHPU010000040.1:0-10796 GCA_965657845.1 Pontimonas sp. | reverse complement strand
TGGCTGCGTGAACGCGGCCACGAGTTTGGCACCACCACGGGACGGCCCCGCCGCACCGGTTGGTTCGATGCACCCATTGCCCGCTATGCGACCAGAATCAACGGCATCACCGATTACGTGTTGACCAAACTGGATGTGCTGACCGGGCTGGAAGAAATCCCTGTCTGTGTTGGCTACGAGGTTGACGGTGTCCGCGTGGATGAAGTGCCCTGGTCGCAAAGTGATTTTCACCACGCGACCCCCGTGTACGAATCGCTTCCCGGTTGGAGTGAAAACATTGAGGGTGCCAGGGAATTTAGTGACCTTCCTCAAGCCGCGCAAGATTATGTTGTCGCGCTTGAGCAGATGATTCACCAGCGCATTTCGGTGATTGGTGTGGGTCCTGGTCGCGATGAGGTCATTGTTCGACACGATCTGCTGGGTGGGGCTTAAGCCTGCGGGTTAGGCTGTCAGACATGTCGTTGGATCCTATGGCCGAACTGCACGAACTGCGCGGCAGCATCGACAACATCGATGCGGCACTCGTTCACCTGTTGGCGGAGAGGTTCAAAAACACCAAGAAGGTGGGCCGGCTGAAAGCCGAATCGTCCATGCCGCCGTCTGATCCGGCACGGGAAGCGACACAGATTGCCCGCCTGCGCCGTTTGGCTGAAGAAGCCGATCTCGACCCGGCCTTTGCGGAAAAATTCTTAGAGTTCATCCTTGCTGAAGTCATTCAGCATCACGAAGCCCTAGCTGCGGATAGCGAGTAAGTCTGCGTAGAGGCGGTGGGCGGTCTCTTGAAGCCGCTCAATCAGAACCTCATCTCGGGTGACTTCCAAAAATTTTGGTCCAGGCCAGGCCGGTTCCATCACACTGCCGCGCTTGACGCGCAGCATCCAGGCGAAAATACACACCTCTGCTCCGGTGACAAAAAGTTGCCATTGGACTTGCCGGTGATAGTTACCGGGAACTTTGGCCCAGCGCTCCCAATCACGCCCAGTCGTCTTCACTTCAGCAATCACTTCGTGGTTGCTGGAGAGCCCGTCAGGGGTGGCCATCATCCACTTTTTCTCGCCCGTGTCTCGGGAGATCAACCAGTCGTTCGGTTGAATATCCACAAGTGACTGCAATTTTTCAATGATGGGACCTTCTTGTTCCCGCCCGAAACGCATGTAGTCGTTGTCGGGAATGTCGGTCGGTTTACGCAACTGCTCGAGAACTTCACGGTAACCATCAGGGGTGACCGCTTTTGATACTGCGGTGGCGGTGACGCCCTGTTGGCGCACTTCCAACCACTTTTCGCGCTGACTGGAGGGGACGAGGAATCGCTCTTGTTCAATCACGGTGACTTCAGGTTAGACCTGTCCACCGACGACGGGTCCGAGGACGCCCGGGAGGGTTGATTCGTGGAGCTCACGAAGTTCGTCAAGGCTCAGTGTTCCCACGTCGGCGATATCCAGGGCCATGCCTGGCGCGTCGGTCACACCAATGCGCATCACGGGGACACCCCGCCCGGCACAGAGCCCCCGGAATTTCACATCGTCTTCTCTGGCGACGGACACGATCACTCGGGTTTGGGATTCGGAAAACAGTGCCGTCACCAGATCAATGTTGTCTTCTTCCAACATTTCACCGAGCCACACCCTGGCTCCCACACCGCGGCGTAGGCACGCCTCGGTGAGCGACTGGATCAAACCACCAGTGGAGAGGTCGTGAGCGGAAGTGACTAAACCGTCGTGGGCTGCGTGGTGGAGTAAGCCAGCGAGGGCTTTCTCTTTGGTGAGGTCCACTCGGGGTGGCGTGCCACCCAAGTGCTGGTGGATGGCATCGGCCCATATCGAACCATCGAGTTCTAACCCCGTGCTTCCCAGCAGGTAAATGTTTTCACCGTCGTCTTGCCAACCAGACGGTAGACGCCTGGCGACCTCATCAATGACACCCATGACGGCAACGACAGGGGTGGGTTGGATCGGGGTGGACCCGGTTTGGTTATACAGACTGACGTTTCCGCCGGTGACAGGGATTTCAAGGACCACGCAGCCATCGGCGAGACCGGTGACCGCTTCGGCGAACTGCCACATCACTTCGGGGTCTTCCGGGCTTCCAAAGTTCAGACAGTCGCTCACGGCGACCGGTGTTGCGCCGGTCGCGGCGACGTTTCGATACGCCTCAGCCAGAGCGAGGAGGGCCCCCTGGCGGGGGTCGAGTTGGCTGTATCGGCCATTGGCGTCAGTGGCGAGGGCGACACCCAACCCAGACTCTTCATCCACGCGGAGCATGCCACCATCATCTGGAGTCGACAGCGCAGTGTTGCCCAACACGTACTGGTCGTACTGGTTGGTAATCCAGGCCATCGACTGCAGGTTGGGGTGGGCGAGCACCGCTCGAATCTGCTCCATCACCGCGGGGGGTTCATTAGCCCTGGTGGTGTTGTGGATGGTGTCGGCCTGGAGGGCATCCAACCAACCAGGTCGCTGCATGGGCCGGTTGTACACGGGCGAGTCGATGGCGACTGTTTTCGGGTCGACATCGACAATGGTGTCCCCGCGCCAATGGATGACCAGTCGACCGGTGTCGGTGACTTCCCCCAACACACTGGTTTCGACATCCCATTTGTCGGTGACGGCGAGGAATGCGTCGAGTTTGTCTGGCGAAACGATGGCCATCATGCGCTCCTGAGATTCCGACATCAGGATTTCTTCTGCCGTCAAGGTGTCATCGCGCAGGAGGACTTTGTCCAAGTCGACGACCATGCCGGTGTCGCCGTTGGCGGCCAGTTCACTGGTCGCACAACTAATTCCGGCAGCGCCCAGGTCTTGGATGGCTTCGACCAGGCTGCCGTGGAACAGCTCCATGCAGCACTCAATGAGGACCTTTTCGGCAAACGGGTCACCGACTTGAACGGCGGGGCGCTTCGCCGGCCGACCATCATCGCCGAAGGTTTCACTGGCGAGGATAGAAGCCCCGCCAATACCGTCCCCGCCGGTCCTCGCCCCAAAGAGCACCACTTTGTTTCCCACACCGGTGGCGTTTGCGAGACGCAAGTCTTCGTGGCGCATCACGCCGACTGCGAGTGCGTTGACCAGAGGGTTTTGTTGGTAGCTGGCGTCAAACCAGGTTTCGCCACCAATGTTGGGCAGGCCTAAACAGTTGCCATAAAAACTGATGCCGGAGACCACTCCGGGCAGCACGCGGGCGGTGTCCTCATGCTCGAGTTCACCAAAACGCAGAGCGTCCATCACTCCGATGGGCCGTGCGCCCATCGAAATAATGTCGCGCACAATTCCCCCGACACCGGTGGCTGCCCCTTGGAAGGGTTCGATGAAACTGGGGTGGTTGTGGCTTTCGATCTTGAACGTGACCGCCCAGCCTTCACCCACATCGACCACACCCGCGTTTTGGCCCATGCCCACCATGAGGTTTTTCCGCATCGATTCGGTCATTTTTTGACCGAACTGTTTGAGGTGCACTTTGGAGCTCTTATAGGAGCAGTGCTCCGACCACATCACCGAATACATGGCTAATTCACCTGAAGTGGGTCGCCTACCGAGCAGGCCGACAATGTCTTGATACTCCTCGTGGGTGACCCCGAGCTCCGTGTAGGGAAGCTCGCGCTCCGGAGTGTTTTCCGCGTTGGTGACCGAATCAACTGTGTGAGACATTGTGCCTATCCCCACTCTCTGGGAGGGCCAAGGGCGAGAGCGACCGCGGTCAGCACCACGACGACGCCGAGAATAGTGAGCATTAACAACACCGGACGGGCGATAAACCAGCGAAACAGTGGGTCGGGGAAGCGTTGATCACGCGGGTCCTCACTTGCAGTGGTGCGCCAGTCACCTTCGAGGAGCCCTCGTTTATGTAAGGAGCGGTCAAAGGGCACCGTCAGGTAGGGCGGAATGGCGGACGCCAAAGCCAGTAGGAGGCGACCCAGTGACCAGCGTTGATTGTGCCCCACAATCAACGCCACCGTGCAGTAGGCCAAAAACACTGTGCCGTGCGAGATCCCGGCATAGAAAAACCATGGACCGTATTCGCCAAAGCCGTAGCGAATAATCATCGCGACAATCAGACCCGTCCAGGTGACCATTTCGGACACCGCCACAATGCCGTAAAGATTTTTCGGCTTCAGCGTCATCGAAGGACCCCCTCCAACGCCACTGATGTGAACATGGTGAGTCCGTCGACACCGCTTCGCATCGCCAAGTCGGTGTCTGGACCAAAGCCTGGCTCGACGGCGTGTTCCGGGTGTGGCATCAAACCCACGACCGTGCCTGACTCGTTTCGAAGCCCCGCAATGTCGTGGAGTGAACCGTTCGGGTTTACCCCCCAATAGCGAAAGACGACCAAGCCGTCACCTTCGACCCGCTTCAGGGTGTCGTCGTCAGCGATGTAACCGCCTTCACCGTTTTTCAGCGGGATCGTGATGTGTTGGTTGTCGTGAAAACCACTCGTCCACGCCGTCGAAGTGTTTTCCACCACCAGTTCTTGGTCGCGGCAGACGAATTGTCCGTGGTCGTTGTGGATCAGGCCACCGGGAAGCACACCCGCTTCAACCAAAATTTGGAACCCGTTACAAATACCCAAGACGGGTGTTCCTTTAGCGATGGCGTCCAGAATGTCGCTCATGATGGGTGAGCGGGCGGCAATCGCCCCACATCGCAAATAGTCGCCGTAGCTGAAGCCGCCGGGCAAGACAATGGCGTCAACACTCTGCAAGTCGTGGTCTTTATGCCACAGTGCTACCGGGGTGTGGCCGGCAAGTCGAACAGCCCGCAGAGCATCGCGGTCATCGAGTGAACCAGGAAAGGTGACAACCCCGACTCGCATCAGGGTGTGTCCTCCACTCGGATTGCGACCACGTCTTCAATCACCCCGTTGGAGAGCAGGTCATCCGCCAGCGCACGCGCCTTGTCGAGGTGCGCTTCGGTGACATCGCCGTCGATGGTGAGCTCGAAGCGTTTCCCGATTCGCACAGCAGTGATGTCGCTGTGACCGTCTTGTTGCAGTGCGCGGTGAACGGCTTTGCCGGCGGGGTCAAGAAGTTCACGCTTGGGCATCACGTCGATGATGATGGTCGACACCAGATGTCATCCCCTAGGCCTGTGTGGGCAATACGTCAGTCTCAGTCTACCGGGAGGCAAGGTGAGCAAACCCGCCTCGACCCGCGACATAATCCAACGCAAAGCCTGCCCAGATGCGGTAGCCCTCAGCGCTGGGGTGAAAACCGTCAGAAGCAAAGAAGCCGGGCGGGTAGTTCGGTGGTGGAGGTGTCATTACCGCGAAACGCCTCGCTTCCACCAGAGGTCGCGCCGATCGCTCAATGGATTGAGCGTGGCCGGCGATGATGGAGCGCAGCGGTTGGGGGAGTGTCCCAAAGAGGTGAAAGGCGGGTAGCGACGACGCAATGACCAGCGCGTTCGGGTAATGCTGGTGAAGGGTGTCGATGATGCGGACAATGTTGCCTACTGCACGGGAGGCGGACACCAAATTTTTCGCATCATTGGCCCCAATGGACAACATCACTACATCCACATCGTCATGTTCGTCCAGTGCCAAGGGAAGGTAGTGGTCAAGAAGCTGCGCGCTGGTGATCCCCCGTTGCCCCACACTGTCCCACTCCACACCCCGGGAAGTGTGCCCGTAGAGAGCTTTCGCAAACTGCGAGGTGAGACCCAACATGGGGTTGTCCACTCCCACACCGGCGATAGTCGAATCACCGAGACCAAGAACACTCAACGCTTTGGGTCCCTCGATTACTCCGGACCACGGCATGGGAGCGTTTGGTAGCCGGCCGCGTTTGGCCCGAGCGAGGCGTCCCTGTCCAATGAGCAAAGGGGCGAGGGCATATCCGGCAGGTCGTGCCAACTTGTGCCAGAGCTGTGCTGGCTGCACGCGGGGACCCGAGTCGAGATTGACAACCATCTTGTTATTGTCTCGCTAGTTCTTTGAGTGCTTACCCACACTATTCATACCCACACTGTCCATTCCCACACTGTTAAACCGACCCGGTCCCTGCACGCACGGTCCCTGCACGCGCTGTGCCTGCCACCAAGTCGGATGTGGGGGAGCACATCGAAAGGGTGGCTTAGCCCCGAAGACGTCTTTCCAGTTCGAGGTAGCGCTCCTGAGTGGTCGCCACAATGTCTGCCGGCAGGGGTGGCGGATCGCCGGTCTTATCCCAGGTGCCGGCCAACCAGTTGCGAATCACCTGTTTGTCGAAACTGTCTAACCGGTCGTCACCGCCTGCGCGGTAGCGCTCCACATCCCAGTAGCGGCTGCTGTCGGGGGTGAGTAATTCGTCGGCTAGAACAATCTCACCGGGCGCACCCCCGCGACCAAATTCGAATTTGGTGTCGGCCAGTATCAACCCGCGCTCCCAGGCAATCTGATGGGCCCGGTTGTAAATGTCGAGGCTGGTGTCGCGAAGGGCGTGGGCGTCTTTTTCACCCACTAGTTCGAGGACTTGTTCGAAGCTGATGTTTTCGTCGTGGTCTCCGATGGCCGCTTTCGTTGCCGGGGTGAAGAGGGGCTCCGGAAGCTTGTCCCCTTCGTGTAATCCGGGGGGTAGATCAATGCCGCAGATGGTGCCGGTCGCCTGGTAGTCCTTCCACCCTGAGCCAGCCAAGTACCCCCGAACAACACATTCCACTGGGAGCATGGACAGGGAACGGGCGACGACAGCGCGATCAGCCACCTCCTCAGGGGGGCGCTCATCCAGTAGATGGTGAGGAATATCAGCAAAGGTGGACATCCACCACGCACTGACCCGCGTGAGTGCAGCGCCCTTCCCGGGGATGTTCGGCTCGAGGACTACGTCGAAAGCGCTCACTCTGTCACTGGCGACAATGAGCAACCGATCGGCATCAGCCGCACTAGATGCGCCATGTGGAATATAAAGATCCCGAACCTTCCCCTGGTAGGTGAGGGTCCAATCAGCCAGAGTGGTCATCGCTCACTCGTTGGGCAATGTCGAGGCGATAGTGGCCACCCTCCAGGGTGATGGCCTGGAGGGCACCGTAGGCACTTTTTCTGGCGTTATCGAAGGTAGTGCCTGTGGCAATCACGCTTAAGACTCGACCCCCTGTGGCAATGAGTCCCTCGTCACTGTGGGTAGTTGCCGCGTGGGCGACGGTGACACCGGGGATGGCCAACGCGTCGTCAAGGCCGGTGATCACTCGACCGGTAATCGGTTTTTCGGGGTAACCCTCACTGGCGAGGACCACAGTGAGGGCAACATCATCGGAGAAGGCCGGTGGTTCACATTCGCCCAACGTCCCATTGGCGGCAGCCAGAAGTAGTGGGGCTAAGTCTGAGGTGAGCCTTGCCAAGACGACCTGGGTTTCGGGGTCACCAAAGCGTGCATTGAATTCGATAACTCGGACACCTTTTTCGGTGACGATGAGGCCGCAGTAGAGCAGCCCCACAAAAGGAACGCCCCTGCTGGCCAGTTCGTTGATGGTGGGTCTGGCCACGGTGTTCGTGACGAGTTCCACAAAATCGTCGTCCAACCATGGAAGAGGGCTGTAAGCACCCATACCTCCGGTGTTGGGGCCCTGGTCACCATCAAATGCGCGTTTGTAATCCTGAGCGGGAGCAAGGGGCATGACTGTGTGGCCATCGGAGAGGAAAAACAGTGACACTTCTGGGCCGTCAAGAAACTCTTCGACGACCACGGTTCCGTCTTGCAGGTAATAGGCGGCGTGGTCGATGGCGGCTTGACGGTCGTCAGTCACCAACACCCCTTTACCGGCGGCAAGGCCGTCGGCCTTCACCACATAGGGCGCACCCATTCGATCGAGTGCCGCAACAAGAGTGGCTTCGTCCGCGACCGTTTCACTCTCACCGGTAGGGACACCGGCGGCGGCCATGACGTCTTTGGCGAAAGATTTGGAACCCTCAATTGCTGCTGCTTTGTGGCTGGGCCCAAAGACGGGGATGTTTTCGTGCTTCAACGTGTCTGCGACACCGGCAACAAGGGGTGCTTCGGGTCCGACAACCACGAGATCCACATCCAGATCTTTGGCAATCTGGGCCACCACAGACTTGTTTGTCGGATCGAGAGCGACATTTTCTGCCCACTCTGCGGTGCCGGCGTTTCCTGGTGCGGCGTAAAGAGTGTGGGCGTTTTCTTTGGCGAGGGCCATAATCAGCGAATGCTCTCGTGCGCCAGAGCCCAGAACCAATATCTTCACGACGCCACCCTACACAGCCCCCATTGTTAGCGTGGGGCTATGTCCAGAAGGAAGATTCAAGACACTGAGGGGATGCAGGCGGTCAACGCCTGGAGCGCGGGTGGGCACGGTTCCGAGCTGGATCCAGACGCCTTGGCCCTCGCCGTGCGTTACACCCTCCAGGTTCTTCAGCTTCGGGCGCCAGGGCGAAGTGTCGAAATTCGCGTGCCGCCTTTTGGGGCAGCCCAAATTGTGGAGGGCACCAGACACACCAGGGGCACACCCCCGGCGACGGTCGAGCTCAGCCCGGACGCGTTTCTTCAGCTCGCGACTGGTGCGGCGGACTGGACTCAACTGAGTCAACAGGGGTCCATCCAGGCCTCTGGGGAGCGCTCGGACCTCCGAGAGTTTTTTCCACTCTGGCGGTTAGGCTAACCGCGTGAGCCAGACCCCAGAAGAGGACCAGTCCGCACCACCTGCCGCGGATGGCAACGAGCAGCCGATGCGTCTTCGTCGTGCACCAAAGCTCGCACCGTTTGTCCTGCTGGGTGCAGGTGTGGGGCTGATTGGAACGCTGGCCGCGACGTCACTGTTCCCTGCCGATCCGAGCGTTGGCTTTTCTGTTCTCGCGGGCTATTTTTCCCTCTACGGCGTGACGGGCGGAATCGGAGCCGGGATAGTGGTGTGGTTGGTGCTCGATCGCCGGTCGAAAAAGCGTGAGCGTCAGGTCACTGCGGAGCGTGAAGACTAACTCGACTGGTTGCCCTCTAACCAGTCCAAGTATTCCTGGTCGACGTTGCCGGTGCAGTATTCACCGGTGAAACAGCTCATATCAAGCTCTGTGATGTCGGAGCCTTCGAGGATGGCGTCCTTCATGTCCTCAACTTCTTGATAGATGAGGTAGTCCGCACCAATTTCTTGAGTGATTTCGGGAATGGTTCGCCCCGCGGCGACCAATTCACTACTGCTTGGCATATTGATGCCGTACACGTGGGGGTAGCGCACCGGTGGCGCCGCTGAGGTGAACGTCACCGATTTGGCACCTGCACGCCGTGCCATTTCCACAATCTCTTTCGATGTGGTGCCCCTGACGATGGAGTCGTCAACAATGAGGACGTTTTTGCCCTCAAATTCGCTGGGGAGGGCGTTGAGTTTCTGTTTCACACTTTTTGTCCGCTGGGCTTGACCCGGCATGATGAATGTCCGCCCGACGTATTTGTTCTTATAGAACCCTTCGCGGTATTCGATGCCTAAGCGTCTGGCGACCTGCATTGCGGCGGGTCGTGCGGAGTCCGGAATGGGCATCACCACATCGATGTCTTTCACCGGGGCATGTTTGGCGATGGTGGCGGCGAGTCGGTCACCGAGTCGAAGCCGAGCTTCGTAAACGGAAATGCCGTTCATGGTGGAGTCTGGCCTGGCCAAATAGACGTATTCGAACGAGCACGGGTACAGCTTCGGGGAGGGTGAACACTGTTGTTCAGACAGTTCACCTTCGGTGGAAATAAACACCGCTTCGCCGGGGGCGATGTCTTTCACAATGTCGTAGTCGCCGGATTCGAGTACGAGGGATTCACTGGCGACAACCCATTCGGTGCCGAGAAGTCCCGCCTGCCGGCGCCCCAACACCAAAGGTCTGATGCCAAACGGGTCCCGAAAAGCCAACAAACCATGGCCAGCGATGAGGGCAATCGCCGCATACGAACCTTCGACTCGCTCCTGCACGCGAGTGATCGCCGTGAAAAGCTGGTGTGGGTCGAAGTCTTTGCCATCCTGGGCAACTTGGAGCTCACGGGCTAACACGTTCACCAAGAGTTCCGTATCCGAGGTGGTGTTTAAGTGCCTGCGGTCTTGGTCGTGAAGTTGGGCGGTTAACTCGCGAGTGTTGGTGAGGTTCCCGTTGTGCACGAGCACAATGCCAAACGGCGAGTTGACGTAAAAAGGTTGTGCTTCTTCTTCTCGTTTCGCACTTCCCTTGGTGGCATAGCGCACGTGACCAAGACCCGTCGTACCGCGCAGTTTGCGCATATCGCGGGTGCGGTAAGCCTCTTTCACTTGGCCTTTGGCCTTGTGGATGTGAAAGCCGCCACCTTCGAGGGTGGCCATCCCGGTCGAATCTTGCCCGCGGTGTTGGAGCAACGCTAGAGAGTCGTAAATGTCTTGATTAACGGGACCCGTAGAGACCATGCCCACAATGCCACACATGCCCCGGCCAGACTCCCCTTCGGAGGTCTCCTGATCCTCACCAGGAGAATGAACCTAGACCCTAAGTGTGGCACACCCACCCGGGTTGGTGGGTGTGCACGTAGTGTTCGCAACACCGGGTCAAGGATGGCGATCGGAGCCACCTTCAGGTACCCCTAATAGCTGGGGTGGTCGGGCTCCCGTCTGCGCTTCCAGGCAAAAAATACGGCCCAAGTAATCAGTCCCCCACCGGCTGCGACCCACACCCACCAGAAACTTCGCCACAGGTTCAACTCTGGCGGGGTGGCTGCTTCAGGTGTTTCTGGCAGTTCAGGAGCCTCGGGTAGCGGTGTCGTGGGTCCCGATTCTTGGAGTTGGAAATCCGGCTCCGGTGTGTTCTCCGCGGTCACAACAGCGTCATCGTCTACTTCGGGTGACACCGGCGCGGGCTGTGGTGCG
>CBFHPU010000039.1:0-11235 GCA_965657845.1 Pontimonas sp. | reverse complement strand
GGCAGTGACTTCTGCTTCCACCTCATCGGCGGTGACCAGTGGGTCATCGGCGGTGAGGTAGATATCGCCGGTGATGATTTGGGAGCGCTCAGCGATTGGGGCGCCCTGGCTACTGGGTGCGCTGACTTGAGCGTCTACTCCCATTTCCTCTAACGCCATGTCGTCGGAGTAGCCAGGGGGCATGGATTCGACGGCCTGATCGGCCGTCTCGAAGCCGCCCTGGCTGATGTCGGTGCTGGTGCAGCCAGCGGCGGTCAATGCGACAAATCCGGCCAATGCGAGTGTGCGAAAGATGGTCATAGCGCCATGTTAGGACTCGTGGGGCGTGATCACGCCCCGTTTATGACATTGTGACAGGTTTATTAAATCGCGACGCAGCATGTCTTGGGTGTGGCCGGGGCATACTAAAGTCATGGCGGTTCGCGGAGTGTGGCCTTTCCGGCGTAAACCTCCGTTGTTTGTGGCCACCGATGAGGGTAAAGGCCCTCCGGTATTGCTCCTTCACGGCATTGCGTCTTCTTCGGTGACGTATCACAACGTGATTTCTGAGCTGACGCCGAACCATCACGTGGTGGCGGTCGATTTGATGGGCTTTGGTCGCTCGGATGCGCCCGATGATGCTCAGTTCACCCTGGATGAGCACGTGGATGCGGTGGTGACCACGCTGCAACGCCTGACGGTGTCGACTCCCCTCACGCTGGTGGGTCATTCGTTGGGTTCCCTAATCGCTATTCGGTTGGCGTCGAAATACCCCAAATACGTGAAGCATTTGGTGGTGGTGGCACCTCCGGTGTATTTGCCGAGTGACACCATGGCCGACCCGCTCGATCGTGCCCAAATGGATGTGTATAAAAGGCTGTATCACTTCATGCGAGACAATCCTGGTTTCACTCAAACGGCCGCGGCGGCCTTAGAACGCATTTCCCCCATTCGTGGCCTGGTGGACGTGTCCGAAGGTAACTGGAGGGCGTTTTCGCTTTCCCTCGAGCGCTGCATTGAATCCCAGTCGACGGTGACTGACCTGGCCCAAGTCAAAGCCCCCGTCGACCTGATGTATGGAACCCTCGACCCGTTTTTAGCCCCGGCGGGCCTGCGTGTCATTGAACGAATGCGCGGCGTGGCCACCACAAGAGTTGAGGGTGTGGACCACGTCATTCGCCCCAAAATGGCGACCGAATTAGTGCGGATTATCAATGACCCCTCACCGCCCACTGCGCCCATTCGGTTAGTGGGCGGCGAAAACTAAACGAGGAATCGCACAATCTGGCTGAGCGTGTCTTCGGGTTTGTCACGGTGGACACCGTGACCGGCGCCTTGGATCACCACGTGGGTCATCAGCGGGTTGGAGGCCAGCACTGCGGCGGCGTGCTCGCCGGTAAACATCGAATCGACAGCCGGGTCACCGCCGAGAATCAGTGTCGACACGTTTACTCTGCCGGCTTCCTCGGTGACATCCCAGTGTGGGTTATCCAACACAGCGTGTTCAATCGCGAAACGACTGGCTGCTCGGTTGGACCACACTCGAAGTTCCACATCCATCGGATGCCAGTGCGGGTTATCCCTCGCGGCTTCTTCTTCGGTCAGCTGGTCGTGACCATAGAGCTGACCGACGCGCACCAACTCTTTTCGTTCGTCACCGAGGGCGAGAGCCGGGTCGAGCAAAATCAGTTTCCGTGCCCACTGCGGGGAGCCTGCTTGGGCGACCACACTGGCGGCGGCGCCAATGGAGTGGCCAATCACGACATCCCACGCACCACCGTGTTCGGGACGAGTGTGGGCCAGGTCGGTCGCAAAATCGCTGATGCGGTAGCGCGGTGCTCTAGGTGCCACACCGTGGCCGCGTAAATCCACCGCGGTGGCATACCAACCCGCCTCTGACAGCCCACTACCCAGTTGCCAACCGGTTTGTGCGGAAGAACCTAAGCCGTGGACGATCAGGGCGTGGCGGGTGGAGTGTGGGTCACCCCAACCCAGACGGGGCAAAGTCAAGGCAGTCATGACTTTTAGGCTACCGGCGGTGCGGGGCGAACAACAGAGATTGGTTCCGTGTCAGGCAGCGGACTGGGGTCTCGATCGCGCAGATCCGGGTGGGAGCGTTTAAAGGCCAAGGCGACCAGGGTGCCGACCAGGGAAAACACGAACGCGGTGGCAAAGCCACCGATCGAACCGTAGCCATCGATGGCGAAGCCGGCGATGGCGGAGCCCAATGCCGCTCCAATGAGTTGGCCGGAGCCGACCCAACCGTAAGACTCGGCGGTTTCAGAAAACTTCACACTGGCGGAGACGATGGCGAACATCACGGCCAAGGCCGGTGCCAACCCGGCGCCGGCGATCGCGAGTGTGGCCACTAACCACCAAAAGTCGGTACCACCCATCGCAAGCGCCATGCCCACCGTGACTAACGCCATACGGACAGTGAGCGCCCAGGGTCCGATTTTCACCCCACCCAGGGAGAGCCCACCAATGAGTGACGCAATCGCCCACAGGGCGAGTACTGCGCCTGCTTGCGGACCGGTTTCACCAAAGACCGACACGACGGCGACTTCCACTGCTGCTGCCGCACCGATGAGCAAAAAGCCGGTAACGGTGGCGAGGAGAACAGGTGGTTTGGTGAGAACGCGACCGATGCGTCCCTTATTGGGAGGAATACGCACGCTGCCGAGCTCGGGGGAGCTGACAAACCACACCCCGCCGACAATGAGAAATACCCCTGCGACGATGATGGCAACCGGTGGGGAGACTTGGATGGCGAGCACTGTGGTGATGACCGGGCCCATCACCCAAATAATTTCCTGGGCAGACGCATCGAGAGAAAACAGTGGCACGAGCTGTTTTGAGGTGACCATCTTGGGGTAGATGGTGCGCACCGCGGGTTGGATGGGGGGAGTGGCCAGGCCACCGATGAGTCCAAAGAGCATGTAACCCCACAGGGGCATGGCGAGAAAGGCGATGGCGGCCATGCTCACGACCGATACCGCCAGGGTGAGGTTGATCACCGGGCGCATACCCCAGCGGCCCATCCACCGGCTGGTGAGGGGGCCCGCGGCGGCTTGACCAAAACTGGTGGCGGCGAGGACGAGGCCCGCTAAACCGTAAGAGTCAAAGAGGCGCTCCACGTGGATGAGATACGCCAAAGAGATCATTCCGGAGGGCAGCCTGGCGGTGAGTTGCGCCGAGATCAGTCGGGCCACTCCGGGAGTTGTTAACAAGTCGCGATATCTGTTCACAGCCTTGCCAGCCTAAGCCCTGGCGACGGGGTGTCGGTGGTCAATGAAAAGCTGACTTTTAGGCGTGCTCCGTTGGCCGGAAATCTTGTGGAAAACCCCTCGAAGTTGTCCACAGGTGTGGAGGACACGCCCACAATATCTAGGGTTCACGACTTGTCGGGGGCCATAGATATAGTGATTAAGCCTCACCGACCCGCGAGGGTCCGCCGGAGTCATATCCGGGGTGAAATCGGGGCCTTTAAGTGTCCCCGAGAGACTTCAGACAACACAAGACGCAATAGAGATGACAACCCGGTGAAGCCGGTGTAAGGAGAAGACGTGAACATCACAGTCGTAAAGCGCGATGGCCAGAAAGAAGGCTACGACGCCAACAAAATCAACCTGGCTATCGAGAAGGCTGCCGAAGGCCTGGACGACTCCATCGCGTGGGTGACCCAAATCGCCAGCGAACTGGAACTCACCCTCTTCGATGGCATCTCCACCCAACAGCTCGACGAAGCCGTCATTCAGGTCGCCCTGCAGAACGTCAAAGATGACCCTGCATTCGACACGGTGGCCGCCAGGTTGTTGCTGAAAACCCTGTACAAGCGAGTCCTCGGTGACTACGACGCCCCCGAAGAGCTCAAAGAACTCCACCGGGCACACTTCGCCGAAAACATCACCCGCGGGGTGGAAGAAGGCTTGCTCGATCCACGCCTCACCCAAATGTTTGATCTGGATCGCCTCGCTGAAGCCCTCGAGCCTTCCCGCGACGACCGCCTCAAGTACATCGGTGTGGTCACACTGAACAACCGATACGGCATTAAAGGCCGAAACGGTGACCCACTCGAAGTCCCCCAGTACTTCTGGATGCGCATCGCCATGGGCCTGACCCTCAACGAACAAGACCCCACCGCGCAGGCGCTTCGCTTCTACGAAAAAATGTCCAAGCTGGAGTACCTCGCCGCAGGGTCAACCCTTGTCAACGGTGGTACCAGCTACCCGCAGTTGGCCAACTGTTTCGTCATGGAAATGCAAGACGACATCGAACACATCGCAAAAACCACCCGCGATGTGATGTGGCTGACCAAAGGCACCGGAGGAATCGGCCTGTCGGTGACCAAGCTGCGTGCCCAGGGGTCACCCATTCGCTCCAACAACACCAGCAGCACCGGTCCGATCCCCTTCATGCACACCATTGATTCGGTGTTGCGCGCGGTGAGCCGTGGGGGAAAGAAATTCGGGGCGCTGTGTTTCTACATGGAAAACTGGCACCTCGACTTCCCCGAATTCCTGGACCTTCGCCAAAACTCCGGTGACCCTTACCGTCGTACCCGTACGGCGAACACTGCGGTGTGGATTTCTGACGAATTCATGAAGCGCGTGCAAAACGACGACTACTGGTACCTCTTTGACCCGCTCGAAGTGTCCGACCTGAACGAGCTGTACGGTCAAGCCTTCTCCAAGCGCTACGCCGAATACGTCGCCATGGCAGAAGCTGGCGAGCTGAAAATGTTCAAGAAGATGGGCGCGAGGGAGCAGTTCAAAGCCATCCTCATCTCCCTGCAGGGAACCAGCCACCCGTGGTTGACCTGGAAAGACACCATCAACAACCGTGCCGTGAATAACAACACCGGCACGATCCACCTGTCCAACCTCTGCACCGAAATCTGCCTGCCGCAGGATGTCGACAACGTCTCAGTGTGCAACCTCGCCTCCATCAACCTCTCCATGCACCTCATCGACGGAAAAATGGATTGGGATCTGGTGCACGAGAGCGCCCGGGTGGCCGTGCGCCAGCTGGACAACCTCATCGACATCACCCGCTCCAGCGTGGAAGAAGCCGACTTCTCCAACGAACAAAACCGCGCAGTGGGCCTCGGTGTGATGGGCTTCACCGACATCATTGAGCGTCTGGGCTACAGCTATGAATCGGAAGAGGCCTACGACCTCATCGACGAAATCATGGAACACGTCGCCTACGCCGCCATTGACGAATCAGCCAACCTGGCCAAAGAGCGCGGCTCCTACAAGAACTTTGAGGGTTCGCGCTGGTCGCAGGGTCTCGTCCCCTTCGACACCATCGACCTGGCAGAAGCCGATCGTGGTATCGAAATCGACGTTCCGCGCACAACCCGCCTCGACTGGGATGCCCTACGCGAAAAAGTGAAGGGTGGAATGCGAAACGCCACCCTGATGGCGATCGCTCCCACCGCGTCCATCGGACTGGTTGCAGGAACCACTCCTGGGCTGGACCCCCAGTTCTCGCAAATCTTTAGCCGCTCGACGAGCTCCGGGAAATTCCTCGAAGTCAACCGCAACCTCGTTGAGGCACTGCGTGAGCGTGGGCTGTGGGAGAAGACCCGCGAGGCCATTTTGCAAAGCCAGGGAGACATCCAAGGCATTGCAGAAATCCCTGACGATCTGAAGCAGATCTACAAGACCAGTTTCCAGCTCTCGCCCTATGCCTTCCTCGAGGTGGCGGCACGAGCACAGAAATGGATCGATCAGGCCATTAGTCGAAACATGTACCTCGAAACCCGAGACATTGACGACTTGATGTCCATTTACACCTCAGCGTGGAAGCGTGGCGTGAAAACCACCTACTACCTGCACATGAAGCCCCGCCACACTGCTGAGCAGTCGACAGTGAAGGTGAACAAGTCCGAGCAAGTGAACCAGGGCGATGGCTCATCGGCACCGCGTAAAGGATTTGGCGCTGCCGCGGGAAGTTCTGAACCCGCTCCGGTCGCTGCCGGTGCAGGAGCCAAAAAAGGCTTCGGCTTCGGTGGAGCCAGCAAGGGGGGTGAGTGATGAATCCGACCCAGACCCCCACACAAGAGGACTACTTCGTCCCCGTGGACCCGATGGATCTGCTCCAGTGCGAGTCCTGCCAGTAGCAGGCCGCAACAGCACGAACCGACTACCTCACACAACGAACCACACATTTAATCAACGACCACATCGCAACGTGAAAGGACCCCACTCATGGGAATCTTAGGAACAGGAATCCAAGAAGGTCTTCTGCTCAAACCAGTGAAATACCGCTGGGCAATGGATCTTTACGACCAAGCTGTCGCCAACACTTGGTTCCCCAACGAAATTCAGTTGGGTGAAGACATCGCTGACTTCAAGAAGATGACGGACGAAGAGCGCCACGCTATTGAGTTCCTCATGTCTTTCTTCAACCCCAGCGAACTCATCGTCAACAAGGCTCTCGCCTTCGGCGTCTACCCCTACGTCAATGCTCCTGAGGCGCACCTCTACCTCGCAAAGCAGATGTGGGAAGAAGCCAACCACTGCATGAGCTTCGAGTACGTGTTGGAGACCTTCCCGGTTGACCGCGAGAAAATTTACGGTCAGCACATCGAGTCTCCGACGATTGCTCGTAAGGAAGCGTTCGAGACAAAGTTCATCAAGCGCATGACGGAGTCCACCCTCGACATCAACACCACAGAGGGTAAGCAGGACTTCCTGCGCAACCTCATTGCCTACAACATCATCATGGAGGGCATCTGGTTCTACTCGGGCTTCATGGTTGCCCTGAGCTTCCGCCAGCGCAACCTCCTGAGGAACTACGGCTCCTTGATCGACTGGGTTGTGCGTGACGAGTCCCTCCACCTCAAGTTCGGTATCAACTTGATCCTCACCGTGCTGGAAGAGAACCCCGAGGTCGCCACCGAGGAGTTCGTTGAAGAGGTCATCGCGATGATTAAAGAAGCGGTTGAGATGGAGTGCGAATACAACGAGGAGATGTTCCCCTCAGGCATTCTCGGACTCAACGCGAACTACGTCAACCAGTATGTGAAGTACTTGGCTGACCGTCGGTTCGAAGAGTTGGGTCTCCCCGCTCAGTACAACGTGTCCAACCCGGCCAAGTGGATGGCAACAGCCAACGACACCTTGCAGTTGGTGAACTTCTTCGAATCGACCAACACCTCCTACGAGGTCAACGCACAGTCGACAAAGGTCTAGCGAGAAGTCAAAGGTGGACTAGGGATACCACCAACCGCCAGAGCGCGGTAGATTTTTCCCAACACAGTGGGAGGGGACAGCGACGGAGTCCCCTCCCACTGTTGTGTAGCGGCCCATCGCTGTCTGGCCGATGGCACAAGGGCAACAGATCGACTCGAGAGGACCACCACGTGACCCACACCACCCCAGAGCTCACCATGAATTCGGGGCACACGATCCCCCAGCTTGGCCTTGGAGTATTTCGTGTTCCCCAAGATGATGCCCAGCGTGTGGTGGCAGACGCCCTCGAGATTGGCTACCGCCACATCGATAACGCGGCGGTCTATCAAAACGAAGAAGGTGTGGGTCGGGCTCTCGCCGACAGTGGGATTCCCCGTGAGGAATTGTTCATCACGACCAAACTGTGGAACACGGACCAGGGAACGGACGCTCCTCGGCCCGCATTGGAAGAAAGCCTGCGGAAGCTGGGGCTTGATTATGTCGACCTGTATCTCATCCACTGGCCGGCACCCCAGCGCAACCTCTATGTCGAATCGTGGCAGGCTCTAGAGCAGCTGCAGGGTGAAGGCCTGGCGCGCTCTATCGGGGTCTCAAACTTTGAACCAGAACACCTCGATCGGTTGGCACAACACTCTTCGGTGATTCCCGCTGTCAACCAGGTAGAGCTACACCCCGCCCTCCAACAGCGCGAGCTTCGAGGGCTCCAGGAACCCCGGGGCATCCTTACGGAAGCGTGGGGTCCACTGGGCCAAGGTAAATACTCCCTGGAGGACATGCCCGGTTTGGCTGATATTGCCGCCAAGCACTCCAAGACTCTCGCTCAAGTGGTTCTTCGCTGGCACCTCCAGGAAGGCGTCATCGTCTTTCCCAAGACCACAAAGAGGGAACGCCTGGTAGAAAACTTTGACGTGTTCTCCTTCGAGCTCGATGCCGATGACATGGCGACCATGAAAGCCATGGACCAGGGGATGCGGGTGGGCACCCACCCGAATGAAGGTAACTGGTAGGTCGCTCCTTAACCACCTGAGAGGTCAGTCCAACCGCTACCTCGCCTGCGATCACAGCACTGCGGGCGGTGAAGTAGACAGGTGTGGGCGCTATGTCGACGTGTGAAGACATTTGACCCATCCGTCTAATGTGTTAAGTTTTTCTATAATATTTAACACATTAGACGGATAGGTCAAAGGAGGTGACACGTGTCTTGGAGCCCTGAGGTCCCTTTCAATGGCCTCAAGCCGTTGCCCCCGGTCGGCCTCGACCTCGAACCCAAGTCCGTGCTCAAAGCCACGGTCGAGGCGCGAGTAGCACTCGCGACGCTCGCCCAGGCGGGCCAAATCCTGCCCAACCCGAATGTTCTGACACACGCCGTGCCCTTGCTCGAAGCGCAGGCCAGCTCGGAGATTGAAAACATCGTCACCACTGCCGATGAACTGTTCAAGCATGTCGACTCGGGTGAAGGCGACCACGCCACCACGGAGGCATTGCGTTACCGGTCTGCGCTTTTTGCCGGGGTGGACGCAATCAAGAATCGCCCGCTCACGGGGGCCACAGCCGTTCGGTTGTGCTCCACACTCCAGGGGCGAGAGATGGCGATTCGCACAACACCGGGCACGAGAATTGCTAACCCGGCCACGCGGGAAATCGTCTACGCACCACCGGAAGGAGCCGATCTTATTCAGGAGAAGCTCTCGGAGTGGGAGCGATTCGTTCACGCCAAGGACGACCTAGACCCCTTGGTGCGAATGGCGGTCGCCCACTACCAGTTCGAGGCGATTCACCCATTCCACGATGGCAACGGGCGCACCGGCCGTGTAATCAACATCTTGATGTTGATTCAGACGGGTCTGTTGAGCGAGCCAATCCTTTACCTCTCGCGCGCGATTATCGACCGTAAGAACGAGTACTACCGACTGTTGCGAGCAGTGACTGCCGAGGGCGCCTGGATCGAATGGATCCTCTACATGCTCGACATTGTTCGTGACTCCGCTGAGTCAACGACAAAGAAAATCGACGCGATTCGACGGTGTCAGGAGGATATCGCCGAGCGAGCCCGCGCTGCGACGCCCGGTGGGCGTGATGCTCAATTCCTGGAAGTGCTTTTCGAACAGCCCTACTGTCGCATCGGAACCGTCGTCACCCGATGCAACGTGTCGCGTCAGACCGCCTCGTCGTGGCTGCGCGCCCTAGTGGACGTGGGGCTACTCAGTGATGTCAAGGCCGGTAGAGAACTCCTCTTTGTGAACCACGATTTTCTGGACGTGTTGACCCGCTCCGAATGAGCAGGCCCGAATCACCAGTTCTCAGCGATCAGTCCTCAGTGACCGGGCCTTGGCCATCCGGAGCTCACGTCTTACGCGTGGAGTTGTAGCCTGTGGGCACAACCGGGGAACAGGTGGGACCGATGCGCGTCGCGCATCACTCTGAAGGTCTCATGCGCGTTCCACTCGTGAGGAGTGACAGCAATGGCAAACCGTCTCGCTTTGGCAACGAGCCCCTATTTGCACCAACACGCGGAAAACCCGGTCGATTGGTGGCCTTGGGGCCCCGAACCGTTCGCTGAGGCAAAGCGGCGCGATGTTCCCATCCTGATCAGCATCGGCTATGCCACCTGCCATTGGTGCCACGTGATGGCTCGTGAAAGCTTTAGCGATCGAGAAATCGGTGAGCTCGTGAACGACACCATGGTGGCCATCAAAGTTGATCGCGAAGAACACCCCGAAGTGGACTCCCACTATTTGACCCAGGCCGGAGCTTTTATCGAACAATTGGGCTGGCCATTGACGCTGTTTGCGACGCCAGATGGTGATGTGTTCCACGCAGCGACCTACCTGCCGCCACAGCCCAGAGGTGATATTCCCTCCTTTCGACAAACCATCGACGCGGTCAACCACGCGTGGGGCGCTCAACGCGAGGAGATTTATCAGGGCGCGCTGCGCCTTCGAGAGGCCATCAGGCAGGCAGATACCGAAGCGAAAAAGCGCGACCCCCTTCGCTTAACTGCCGAGGACTGGCAGGCGATTATTTCCCACCTGATCAGCCAAGAAGATGCCGAATATGGTGGTTTCGGCACAACTCCTAAGTTCCCCATCGCACCCGTGCTCGAGTTTCTTCTGACAACCGGTGAACCAGAAGCAACGGCGTTGGTGACGAGGACCCTGAAAGCGATGGCCGCCTCGCCGCTCGTGGATCCCCTCGAGGGGGGCTTCTTTCGCTACGCGACGAAAAGAGACTGGTCAGAGCCCCACTATGAGCGCATGCTGTATGACAACGCCCAGTTGCTCGCGCTCTATGCCGCAGTGGGGCAAGTGGATGTAGCTACAGGAATCGTGGGCTTTCTTGCTCAGGTGATGCGCCTGGAAGTGGGTCTCGCCTCCGCCCAGGACAGCGAAAGTATGATTGATGGCAGGCGGGTAGAGGGTGGTTATTACCTTGCGGATCAGGCCACCCGCCAGAGCCTCAACCCACCTGCCATTGACGACAAAGTCCTCACCGGCTGGAACGGGATGGCCATTGGTGCCCTCGCCCAAGCGGCACGACATGGGGTATCAGGTGACCCTCTCGGTCTTGCCACTTCACTCGCTCACGAATTGCTCGCCGCACACCGAAGTGAGCCTGGTCACCTCATTCGCATGTCGAAAGATGGGCAGCCATCCCAGGCCGCAGCAACCCTGGAAGACTATGGCGGCCTGGCCTGGGGCCTGCTCGAATTAGCCGTCGCCACAGGCGAAGCCGCGTGGGCAAAAGAGGCAAAAGAGCTGGTCGACGCCTGCATCACTGACGATGGCGAATTCGTTGTGCCCGGCGGTGGTGATCCGACCGTGTCCAGCCTGGAAGCGATTTCGGGCGATGTCACCGAAGGGGCGATGCCCTCAGGGCTGTCGTTCATTGCCCAGGCAGCACTCACCCTGTATCAACTCACCGGCGCAGACCACTACCGCGAAGTCGCCCAGCGCAGTGTGAGTCGCTATGCCGAAGCAGTCAGTCTTCGACCACTCGGTTTTGGTGGCTTAGCTGCAGTGTTGTGGCGGCTCGATCACGGCATGCGTGAAGTCGT
>CBFHPU010000038.1:0-11510 GCA_965657845.1 Pontimonas sp. | reverse complement strand
ACAAAATGTTGGACTTGGGCTTCCTCCCCGATGTGGAGCGCCTCTTTTCACACACTCCCGCCCTTCGCCACACCATGTTGTTTTCGGCCACCATGCCAGGACCGGTGTTGACACTGGCCAGGCGTTTCATGACCAAACCGCTCCACATCCGCGCCCACGATCCCGAAGAAACACTGGCGCAGGCCAACATCAAACACTTTGTTTACCGCGCGCACCAGTTGGATAAGGACGAAATTATCGGCCGCATCCTCCAGGCGGAAGGTCGCGGCAAAACCATCATTTTCACCCGCACAAAGCGCGGTGCCGCGCGCCTGGTCGAAGAACTCACCGACCGTGGTTTTCCCGCGGCGGCAGTCCACGGTGATTTGAGCCAAGACGCCCGCGAGCGCGCCATGGTGGCCTTTCGTGCCGGGAAGAAAGACATTTTGATTGCCACCGATGTCGCTGCGCGCGGTGTCGATGTGGATGACGTGACCCACGTGATTAACCACACCATCCCCGAAGATGAAAAGGCCTACCTCCACCGGGTGGGGCGCACCGGTCGGGCGAACAAGACCGGTATTGCGGTGACCTTTGTCGACTGGGATGACCTTCACAAATGGGCACTGATTAACCGTGCCCTCGAAATGGGTATCCCTGAACCTCAGGAAACCTATTCCTCCTCTGATCATCTCTTCACCGATATGAACATCACCCCGGGGACGAAGGGCCGCCTCACGGCAACACCGATTCCCAACCGGGAAAAGCGTGCCGGTGAGTCACGATCGGGCGGGGGCCGTGGCGGTAACCGTGGCGGCCAGTCGGCAGGCAACCAGCCCGCCCGCGCGACAAACACCACCAGTGGTTCTTCGCAGACAGCGTCTGATGGTTCACCGCGTCCACCGCGGCGCCGTAGACGAAAAAGCTCACCACCACAGTCCTAATTGGCTGGGCCCGTGGGGCACAGCCAAAGGGGTGGCCTTTTCTTACCCTGTCGCCAGGCAGCCGGCGAAGTCCGCCAACAGTGCCTATCTAGCGGTGGCTAGCGAGTGGCGGGAAGCACCGGTGTGCTACCCGTCCCGGCCTCCACAATGCGCTGGAAATCAGCCATGCTCGTCGAATGCTCACCCAACACGTTGGGTTTTTTTGACCCGTGGTAGTCACTAGAGCCCGTCACGATCAGGCCAAGCTGTTTCGCAACCCGCCCTAAATGGGGGGTGAGGGTGGGGTCGTTTTCACGGTGGCCAATTTCGACACCCATGAGGCCGTGATCCACCCACCGCTGATATCGGGCAATCGCCTGATCGACATCACCGCCGACATCGGTCGCCGGGTTTCCACCGCGGCTTAGCGGGTGAGCTAGCACCGGAACACCCCCGGCCTGTCGAATAATCTCAATGCCTCGGTGGAGTCGTGGGGCGTAGTGGGGCACATGGTAGGGGCCATCACCGGCCAAAATGTGGGCAAACGCTTCAGTGGTGTCCTGGACGATGCCCTTCGCGATGAGCACTTCGGCGATGTGGGGTCGTCCGGGTGTGGCCCCTTCGGGAATGACGGCGCGCACTTCGAGCCAATCAATGGGGTAATCCTTGGCGAGCTTTTCCACCATGAGCTGGAGTCGGTTATCCCGGTGGGAGCGAATTTTGACCATCTCATCGACCAGGTCGGGGTGTTCCGGATCAACCAGGTAGCCCAACAGGTGAATGCTGTGGGGTTCAAAACCGGTGGTCTCATCAAGAATTTGTGTGCTTAGTTCAATGCCGGGAACGAGCCCCACACCGAAATGTGTTGCCGCTTCGCGCGCTTCTGCCCACCCCGAGAGGGTGTCGTGGTCGGTCAGCGCAATGGTGTGAAGGCCGGCAGCGTGCGCTTTGGCCATCACTTCGGCAGGAGTTTCTGAACCATCCGATGCCCGCGAATGCGCGTGGAGGTCAATAATCGCATCGGACACCCCTCCATGTTAGGTGCGCTGGTGCCCCCAGCTGGCCAGTGGTGCCCCAGCTTCGTCAGTGGGCAGCCTCAAAGTGTGGAGTGCCACACTAGTGGGGTGTCAGATTCGACTAAGAAACCTCCCCGGTCCCGCACACCGGAGAGTGCCGCTTTTCGTGAGTTCATCTCTAGTGGATGGGACGATCACCCTCAAAGCGTTGCCACGCGAGATGAGGTGGCTGACTTCACCGCAACACGCCGCGCACTCTTTGTCGACAGTCTGCCCGAGGAACTTTCTGGTCACACGTTGGTCATCCCTGCAGGCCCCGAATCACGGCGGTCTAATGACACCGATTATCCTTACCGGCCCCATTCGGCGTTTACCCACCTGACCGGGTGGGGTTCAGACACTGTTCCGGGCAGTGTTTTGGTCATTAACCCGGGCACCTCACCCGCCACAACAGTGTTGTATGCCAGGGGGCCTGCCGGTCGCGACACTGACGAGTTTTATGCCAACGCAGCAATCGGTGAGTTTTGGACAGGTCCCCGACCACACTTGGATGACATTGCCTCCCGGTTGGGCCTTCAGGTCCAACCGTTGGATGCGTGGTCTGAAGTGGGCGACCAGGACCTTCCCCACACCGTCGTGCTGCCCGAAGCCGATGACCTATTCAGTGTGCGCCTGCAGCACCGCCGCACAGCAGTCTTAGGTGAACAGCAAGCTGGTGTTCTCGCCGAAGCTGACCACATTCTGGCAAGGCATTTAGCGGAATTGCGTTTTGTGAAAGACGACTACGAGGTCGACCAAATGCGCCTCGCGATTGGCGCCACCCACCGGGGGTTCAACGACATCATTGGTTCCCTTCCCGACGCAGCCCAGTCACCCCGGGGTGAACGCGTAGTCGAATCAGCTTTCGCCGCGAGGGCACGGCTGGAGGGCAACGATGTGGGCTACGGCACTATTGCCGCCAGTGGCCCCCACGCGTGCATTTTGCACTGGGTACGAAATGACGGACCAGTGGGTAGTGACGACCTCCTCTTAGTCGACGCCGGTGTGGAACTCGATTCGCTCTACACCGCCGATATCACCCGAACACTGCCCGTGTCGGGGCGCTTTAGCGCCCGCCAGCGCCAAGTGTATGAAGCGGTGTTGGAGGCCGCAGATCAGGCTTTTGCCGCCGTGCGTCCCGGTGTGCCCTTTCGCGCCATTCACGATGCCGCCATGGAGGTCATCGCCGCCCACACCGCCCGCTGGGGGTTCCTGCCAGGCAGTGCGGATGAATCCCTGAAAAAAGATGCCGGCTGGCATCGGCGATACATGATCCATGGCACAAGCCACCATCTGGGCCTCGACGTGCACGACTGCCAAAAAGCGCGCCGTGAGCTTTATGTCGACCAGGAGCTTCGCCCCGGCATGGTCTTCACCATTGAACCAGGACTGTATTTCCAACCCGATGACCTCACCGTTCCCGCCGAATGGCGGGGTATTGGGGTGCGCATTGAAGACAACATTCTCGTCACCGAAGACGGTGCCATCAATCTGTCAGCCGATATTCCCCGCACCGCGGACGATGTTGAAGCCTGGGTGAAAAGACACACACCGTAGGGGCTAGTAATGCGCTGAGCAGCTGACGTCTAATGGTGTCGCGGGCCCACTAAATCGATAAGACGAGACCCGCGACGAGGAAGTAAATCAGCAAACCGCTGGTGTCAACCAGTGTGGTCACCAGCGGCACCGAGATGACCGCGGGGTCAATTTTCAGAGCCTGGGCGGCAAGAGGCATGGTCGAGCCAACGGTTGTGGCCCACACAGCAAGTAACACGATGGACAGTCCCACGGTGAACGCCACGGCCAGCCCCGCAACCCACCAGCCGGCCCCAAAAGCGATAGCCCCTAACACCACACCCAAGAGAAGCCCCACCCGTGATTCTCGCCAGGCCACCCGCCAAGCGTCACCGGGTCGCACTTCACCGACGGCGACCGCGCGCACCGCACTGGTGGCCGCCTGCGCGGCAATATTTCCACCAGTGCCCACCAGGAGGGGAATAAATAACGCGAGTGCGGTAATTTCTGCGAGCGCAGATTCGAACAACCCCATCACCCACACGGTGATGGTTGCCGCCGACATCAAGATGGCTAGCCAAAACACCCGTAGTCTCGCTAACCGCAACACACTGTCGGACAGGTAGTGACCGGCCGACGGTAATGCGCCGGCCTGACGGGCAATATCTTCGGTGTCAGCCGCCTCAATGACTTCCAGGGCGTCATCCACGGTGAGTACTCCGAGGACCCGGTTTTCACTATCGACCACCATCAGGCCGAGGCGGTTGGTTTCTTGCACGAGTCGGGCCGCTTTTTCGGCGTCTTCGGTGACGTCGATTGTGGGGGCGCCGTGGTCAGCAATTTCTCCCACGGTGAGATCTGGGTCACCCAGGACGACGTGGCTCAGTCCCACCACCCCGACCAACTTTCTCGAGCGGTCAACAATCGCCAACAGGTCAATCGTTTCCGCATCGGAGCCTTTTCGCCGCACCACGTCCAAGACATCGGAAATTTTGGTCGATTCAGACACGGTGACCACTTCGGGGCTCATCACCCGCCCGACGGAGCCTTCCGGGAAACCCAGAAGCGACGCCGTCATGTTGCGCTCTTTGTGGCTTAAGCCTGCGAGTACTCGTCGGACAAAACCGGCCGGTGCTTCACCGAGAAGGCGGGCCCGGTCGTCGGGGTCCATTTCTTCAACAATTTCGCTGAAGGCCTGGTCGCGCATTCCAGAGAGCAACTGCTGCTGTTGGAAACTGTCGAGCTCTTCAAAAATTTCCAGCGCCGTATCGCGTGGCAGCATCCGCCACACCATTGCTGACTGGACGGGGTTTAGCCGGGTGAGCTCTTCGGCGATTTCGTGGGCTGCTTTCGTGTCCAACCACTGGGCAACAGGCCCTAAGCCACCGAGGTTTAGCGCACCGGTGAGACTCAGCTCTGGTGGTTCAGCGTCGTCGGCCATGTCACTGTCCTTGGGCGTCCTGCAGGATGCGTTTGGCTTTACCTTGGTGCTCCGCCTCAACAACGACCACATATTCGGCAGCAATGACTTGATGCATGGAGCGGAACGTGGGCCTACTGGTTCGCTGCGAACTATAAAGCGCCATGCCAATAATCATTCCAAGCCCTGCCCCCACCACAATTCCGGCGGCAATGGGAGCCAAACTCATGTCCACCCCGAGGGTCACCACAATGAGTCCCACAAACAGGCCCACCCAGGAGCCCGTCAGGGCCGACGACAGTGCGGCGCGGCCGTGACCGTAACGGGCAGTGATTCGCTCCACTGAGCGAAGACCTTCGCCAACAACCGACAACGCCCGTGGGGGGAGGCCGCCCTCCAGGAGGGTGTCAATGGTTTTCTTTGCGTCCGGGTAACTACTAAAGCGCGCAAGTTCTTCACCGGCTGGCACGGTGGCCAGCTGGTGAAGTTGTTGGGTGCGTGAAGATTGAGCCACCAGACTATTCTCACACCCCGGCGACTAGGCTTTTTCACAATCGTCTCAATGTGTTGGCGGACAGGCGGGAGGGGCCATGACACCAGATAGGGACTCCATCCGCCTCGCCATCGATACGGTCATCGATCCTGAGCTTCGCCGGCCACTGACCGAATTGGACATGGTCGACTCGATTGATGTCTCACCGGAGTCCATTCGGGTGGTCATTGCCTTGACCATTGTGGGCTGCCCCGCATCGGATCGAATCCATAACGACGTGGCCGAAGCGGTCACGAAGGTGGCGGGGGGCATTCCCGTTGACGTTGAACTAACAGTCATGGAACCGGCCAGGCGGGCCGCTCTGATCACCCGGTTGCGGGGCGATAAGTCGCCGGCGCAACAGTTTGGACCCGACACTCTGACGCGCATCATTGCGGTCACCAGTGGCAAGGGCGGTGTGGGCAAATCGACCATCACCGCCAATCTCGCCGAAGCGGCCGCCAACAGTGGGCTTCGGGTGGGCGTGATTGACGCGGACGTGTTCGGGTTTAGCCAACCGGCCCTGTTTGGTATCGAAGGTGTCAAACCCACCCGGTTGGATGACATGATCCTGCCGCCTGTGGCGGGTGAGGTGAAGCTGATGTCGATTGGGATGTTTGTCGACCAAGGCACCCCGGTGAGTTGGCGGGGTCCGATGCTTCACCGCACGGTGAACCAGTTCTTAAGCGACGTGTTCTTCGGAGACCTTGACCTCCTCTTTCTCGACTTACCGCCGGGAACCGGCGATATCGCCATTTCTGTGGGCCAGCTCCTTCCCCACAGCGAAGTCATCGTGGTCACTACCCCGCAGGCGGGTGCCGCCGATGTGGCCGTCCGCTCCGGTTTAGTCGCCAGGCAAACTGGCCAAAAAGTTGTCGGCGTCATTGAAACAATGTCGGCAGGGTCACTCCCCGATGGCACCGTGTTGGACCTTTTTGGCTCCGGTGGCGGCGCGCAGGTTGCGACGGCTCTCGATGTGCCACTGCTGGGCCAAATTCCCCTCTCGGTGCCCCTGCGGATGGCAGGGGATGCCGGCACTCCCCTGGTGTCCCACCAGCCAGACGACCCGGCAGCCATTGCCCTTAGTGGCGCCTTCCAGGCACTACAGGCGACAAGGAACTCCCGGGTGGGCACCCCGCTTCCGGTATCGCCCCGCTAAGTAACCCCTGCGGGCACGCTGCGCGAAGAATTTAGACCGCGTCGGGGTCAAACGCTGCCGGTGTCCTGTGGGTGGTGTCTGTTGTGGGCGCGGGAGTCTTTTTCGCCGCCCTTCCCGGGCTGACTGGCTGGGCTGGCTGCACTGGGGCTTTCGCCGAATCGGTGAGGGCTTCTCGAACAATACGGCGTGGGTCGTACTGTCTGGGGTCTAACTTTTTCCATTCGACTTCATCAAAGTCGGGTCCCATTTCTTCCCTCAGGCGGTCCTTAGCGCCACTGGCCATATCCCGCATGGAGCGAATCAGGCGCGCAAGTTTTGCCGAATAGAGCGGCAAACGGTCGGGACCAATCAGGAAGACCGCAATGAGCCCAATCAGCAGAAGCTTTTCGAACGTCAATCCAAAGGACACGTGCCCACAATAGTCGCCCTGGACCAGTGGTGTCCTAGGCTGAATTGAGTTACGCAGTTCAACCGAGAGGGAGGTAGCCGGTGTCCGACTGGGACCTCATCCACCGCTTCAGTAACGACTACTTAGCCGACTCGGAAGATGTCGCCTACCTCCAAGAGGCTTCGCTGGAGCAGGGCGTGTCTGCACTGAGTAGAACCTTGGGGTCCACCATTTTTGCCATTGCGCGGGGGATGGACGCCCGCAACATTATTGAGGTGGGAACCGGTGTTGGGGTGACCACGATGCGACTGGCTGAAGCCGCACCACAGGCCCACATCACCAGTATCGACAGCGAACCAGACCACCACGTGACCTTGCGTGAACTGATGCCGCAGGTGGGGTTAGAAACCTCCTCGCTTCGACTGATCACCGAGCGAGCCCAAGATGTTCTGCCCAAAATGAATGAAAATTCTTACGACCTTGTGGTCTTGGATGTTCCGGCTGATGATGTGGAGGCCTGCTTTGGTGACGCCGTCACACTGTGTCGTCCAGGAGGGTCCATTCTGATCGCCCGAGTACTCGCCGGTGGCGCCATTGCGGACCCCGCTGCCAGAGAGCCCAAAGTGACGGCAATGCGTGCGGTCTTGAAAACTGTCGCTGAAGATGACCGCGTCAGCCACACCCTGCTGCCCATGGCAGAAGGCCTGTTGTGGGCTCAGGTTCACACCGAGAACCCCACACCTGGCCAGTAAAGACCCTGGTCACTAAAACCCGGTCACTAAAACCCGGTCAGTAAAGACCCAGGTCGGTAAACACTGAGCCGGGCGACCAGGCGGCCAAAGCGCCCCGTGGCGACAACTTGCGGGGCCGACTTGAGTGACCGACTTGGGCGGCCCACTTGTGTGCCCGACGTGTAGGGCTTAGTTACTTCAGTGCGCCGTTTAAGGCGTCGCGCAGTTCGGTCGCTTCGGCGTCGTTAACCGAGACGACCAGTCGGCCGCCACCCTCCAAGGGAACCTTCACGATAATGAGCCTGCCCTCTTTGACAGCTTCCATGGGTCCATCCCCCGTGCGGGGCTTCATCGCGGCCATTTTTACTTCTCCTCTGTCACCCGAAACCTAAGACTCTATTATCCCTGGAAACGGGGGCCAGCGACAACCGGGCTACTCAGTGAGCCAGTTGTGCAATACCTGGTGGGTGTGTTCGATTTCGGAAATTTCCACCGATTCGTCATCCGAGTGGGCAAGACCCCCATCTCCTGGACCAAAATTCACGGCAGGAATCCCCAGCGCAGAAAAACGTGCCACGTCCGTCCAGCCATACTTTGGACCTACCTCGCGACCACTGGCAGTCACCAGTTCCCCCACGATAGGAATATCCAATCCGGGTCTGGCACCCGGCGACTGGTCGACCACGACAAGCTCGACATCCCCAAAGAGCTCCCGGAGGACCGCTTCGGCGTCGTTCACACTGCGATCGGGGGCAAAACGGTAGTTGACGGTCAAGGTGGCACTGTCGGGAATGACGTTTCCGGCAATACCGCCGTGCACTTTCACGGCGTTCACGCTTTCACGGTAGGCCAAGCCGTCGACGACGCGGGTTTCTGGTTCAAAACCCGCCAAGAGTTGTAGGGGGGCGGCCAGATGGTGAATGGCGTTATCTCCCCGCCACGGTCTCGCCGAATGTGCGGCCACACCGTGGCTTCGAATCTCGACACGCATGGTGCCGTTACAGCCACCTTCAACACCCCCCAGCGACGGCTCACCCAACACGGCCGCATCGGCCACAAACCACTCGGGGTGGGCAGTGTGGAAATGACCCAAGCCGTTGCGGTCAGCTTCGACTTCTTCTTGGTCGTAAAACATCCAGGTCACATCCACACGGGGCGAATCTAAGAGCAGCGCCAGAATGAGGTGGCTGGCTACAGCCGATTTCATGTCGACGCTTCCGCGACCGTGTAAGCGCCCATCAGCGACCCGCACGGGCCCCACGCTGCCGTGAGGAACAGTGTCAATATGGCCAGCGATAATCACCCGGGTGTCCAGGCCCAGTGAGGTGCGCGCCGCCACGGTGTTGCCGTGTCGGATTACCTCAAGGTGAGGAGCATTGCGCAGAGTCGCTTCAACGCGATCGGCGAGGTGTTGCTCGTCGCCTGACACCGACGAAATCTCCATCAATTCTTGGGCGAGGGCCACCACCCCCACGCTCACATCAAAAGGTTCACTGCTACCCGCAGCATGGTTCACAGGATGATGCGCATTGGCCACCTGCTCGAGTGTAGTCGGGGGTGAACCGAGCTAGCCTTGGTGGTATGCCAGAGACGACCCCCTCGACGAGCCCCCGCCACGCCTACGGTTACGGTCTTCAAACCATTGCCACTGATGGCACCGTGTTGGACACGTGGTTTCCACACCCCACATTGGGCGAACCACCGGCCGGTTTTGACCCACACATCCTCCCTCAGGAGATTTCTCACCTGGAGCGAACAGATGAGCTCCTTGGTGTCCACACACAAGGCATTGGCATCAGCATTGACCTTCAGGCAAAGCCCACCAGTGTCCCGGACGCCTATTTGCGCCTGCACCTGCTGTCGCACACCCTGGTGCGTCCCAACACGATCAACCTTGAAGGCCTATTTGGGGTCTTGAACATCGCAGCCTTCACCAGTCACGGCCCCATTCACCCCGATACGGCCAACACTCGGGTCGCCGCACTTCGACAAGCTGGCGTCCAGATCACTGGGGTGGATAAGTTTCCTCCGATGGTGAACTATTTCAGCCCCCCAGGGGTGCGCATCGCCGATACGTCACGCGTGCGTTTAGGTGCACACCTCGCACCGGGAACCACGGTCATGCATGAAGGGTTTGTGAACTTTAATGCCGGCACTCTGGGCTCATCCATGGTGGAGGGGCGCGTTTCTCAGGGTGTCATTGTGGGTGAAGGCTCCGACATTGGTGGTGGGGCCTCCATCATGGGCACCCTCTCCGGTGGGGGCACCCAGGTGATCTCTTTGGGTGAGCGCTGCCTACTGGGCGCGAACGCTGGGATTGGTATTTCTTTGGGTGATGACTGTGTGGTGGAGGCCGGCCTTTACGTCACGGCCGGCACCAAAGTGACGGTGTTGGCTGAAGGTGAGGCAAAAACTCTCAAAGCCGGTGAGCTCTCTGGAGTGTCCGGCCTTCTCTATCGCCGGAACTCTCAAAGTGGTGTCGTCGAAGTGTTGCCGCGCGGTGGTGTCGGAGTGACGTTAAACGACGCCCTCCACGCTTAAACCTGCACGCCTCAACCTGCTCGCCTCACATCCGGCTTCAGGCGCCTTGTGGCGCCTGTGTGGGCAGGTGTGGGGAGGTGTGGGGCAGGGTGGGACTCTCGGGCTGGTGTTGTGCCCTCTAGCGCGAGGTGGGCCACTGACGCTCAGCGGGCCCGGTGTAGAGCTGTTGGGGTCTGCCGATACGAAGATGTGGATCTTGGTTCATTTCCCGCCAGTGGGCGATCCAACCGGGTAGGCGCCCAATAGCAAACAACACGGTGAACATGCGGGTGGGGAAACCCATCGCTTTGTAGATCACGCCGGTGTAAAAGTCGACGTTGGGGTAGAGCTTTCGCTCAATAAAGTAGTCGTCGGCGAGGGCGATTTCTTCGAGTTCCTTGGCGATGTCCAACAGGTCGTCTTTGACACCCAACTCTTTGAGGACGGCGTCGGCAGATTCTTTGACCAGTTTTGCCCTCGGGTCATAGTTTTTGTAGACCCGGTGGCCAAAGCCCATCAGACGAATACCGTCTTCTTTGTTTTTGACCCGCTCGACAAAGCGGTGGACGCCTTCGCCCGAATCGCGAATATCGCCCAACATGCTGAGCACTGCCTCGTTTGCGCCACCGTGTAGTGGGCCCGACAGGGCATTAATGCCGGCAGAGACGGAAGCAAACAGGTTGGCTTCCGTGGAACCCACCAACCGCACGGTCGACGTGGACGCGTTTTGTTCGTGGTCTTCGTGCAAAATCAGCAAGCGGTCTAGTGCCCGAACCAGGACGGGGTTTTCTTTGTACGGTTCGGCCATCAAACCAAAGTTCAGCCACAAAAAGTTGTCGATGAAGCTGCGGTCGTTATCGGGGTATAAAAACGCTTGACCGATGCTCTTTTTGTGTGCGTAGGCGGCAATGACGGGCAGTTTGGCCAGCAGCCTGATGGTGGACATTTCCACCTGTTCGGGATCTTTTGGATCCAACGAATCGCCGTAATACGTGGAAAGTGCACTGACCGCACTGGAGAGCACCGACATGGGGTGGGCGGAGTGGGGAAGAGCATCAAAAAGGCGCTTTAAGTCTTCGTGCAACAGAGTGTGTCGGCGCACTTTGTGGTCAAACGCTTCTAGTTGTTCCGCAGTGGGCACTTCGCCGTAAATGAGGAGCCAGGCCACCTCAAGGAATGTGGAATGCTCCGCCACCTGCTCAATGGGGTACCCACGGTAGCGAAGGATGCCCTGATCGCCATCGATGTAGGTAATGCCACTCGATGTGGGGGCGGTGTTGACAAAGCC
>CBFHPU010000037.1:0-11528 GCA_965657845.1 Pontimonas sp. | reverse complement strand
CTTCGACGCGCTCGGCCAGCAACCGGCTGACTAACAACTGGGCGATGTCTTGTGCGGATCCCCGTGGTATGCGCTCGAGCCCTGGTTCACCATGGATACCAAGGCCCACTTCCATCATGCCCTCAGGCACTTCGAAGAGGGGCGCCGTGGCTCCCGGAAGCGTGCAGCCAGAAAACGCAATACCCAGAGTGTGGGTGTGGCTGTTGGCCAGTTCGGCGATAGCGACGACTTGCTCTAACGAGTGGCCTTCTGCAGCCGCATATCCGGCTGCTTTAAACACGGCAAGGTCGCCGGCCACACCCCGGCGAGTCTGCCACTGATCGGCTGGGGCACTGGCGATGTCATCGGCCACGATGACACTCTCGCAGGCGATGCCCTCTGCGCGGAGGGCATCTTGTGCGGCGTTGAAATTGAGAACATCTCCGGCGTAATTGCCGTAGGAAAAGAGGACGCCACCGCCGTTTTCTGCTGCTTTGGCGACAGCGATGATTTGTTGGGTGCTGGGGGACGCAAAAACGTTTCCGACCGCGGCACCGTGGGCCAAGCCTTGGCCCACTAACCCGGCAAATGCGGGGTAGTGCCCGCTACCGCCACCAATGACAACGGCGACTTCACCGGGTGGGGTCGCACTGGCTCGAACAATACCGCCGTCCACCGCGCGAACCAGGTGGGGAAACGCCTTGGTGAAGCCAGAGAGGCTCTCAGCCACAAAATCATCGGGGTTGTTGGTGAGGTAAGTCATAGGGCGTGAGTGTGTTTCTCCAGTTGCGGGGCCGAAGGTGACGGTGGACGAGTGTCTTCGGGATCTTGCCCCCGCGCGCGCCGTAGTTGCGCGCGGGGGCAAGAGTGTTCCCGAACTATCCTTCGATAGCCCAGAAGGTGTAGTTGGCTACGTTGTCGGGGTTAATCAACAGGCAGTCAACCGATTGCTTTTCCTCGGCCACACCGGTTTCACCGGTGGTGAGGTAGCTGTGAGCTTGTTCCACAGCCATCTTGGCCAGGGTCACGATGGGCTGGAGTACGGTGTACGCCATTTTTCCATCAGCAACAGCAGCAGCAGCGTCACCGTTGCCATCGAAACCGCCCACGACGACATCATCGCGACCGATTGCTTCGAGAGCAGCAATGGCACCAAGCGCCATTTCGTCGTTACCGGCAATCACACCGGTGAGGTTGGGGTAAGCCTGAAGGAGCGAGTCCATCTTGTCTTTACCCTCAGTGCGGTCCCAGTTGGCCGTCTCGACTCCGAGGTTGACCATGTCGGGGTACTGGCTCAGAACGGATTCGTAACCAGTGGAGCGCACCTCTGCGTTGTTGTCTGTCGGGTTACCGTACAGCTCAACGTATTCGCCCTCGAAGTTCATCGCCTTGGCGAATTCCTCAGCACCCAAAGCAGCACCCTGGGCGTTGTTGGAGACGATCTGGCTCTTCGCGAGACCGCTCTCGTTGATTTCAGCGTTGACGGTGAACACGGGAACGCCGGCGTCAGTGGCTTTACGCACTGCACCGATCGACTCGTCAGCACCTGCGGGGTCGAGGATGATTGCAACAGCACCGTTGGTGAGTGCGGTGTCAATCAGCTGCGACTGTGCGTTGGGGTCGTTCTTGTGGTCAGCCACCGTGGTGGTGTAACCGAGTGCTTCGGCTTCAGCTTTCGCTGTTTCAGCCTCGGCCTGCCAGAAGGGGTTGGCCTGGTCAACAGTGATGATGGCAATCAAGCCACCCTCTTCAGTTGCTTCGACCTCGTTCTCGACAGTGGGCTCTTCTGCGGCCTCTTCGGGCGCAGATGATGCACAAGCCCCGAGCGACAGAGCGAGGGCTCCAGCCCCCACAAGCGCCATGAATTTGTTTCGCATATTTTCCTTTCCTTCCTCCGCTCACCCAGTTGGGTGGCAGCATCGGGCAACCAGGACCTATTCGGCCTGGGGCTCCGAAGATTGATTGGGGTCTTTGTCTCCCTTGGGAGACTTTTTCCCCTGGCGGCGTGTGCCGTGTTGGGCGGCATCGATCGCGACAGCGATGATGATGACCGCACCCTTAATGACGAGCTTCCAGAACTCGGAAACCCCCATGATGACCAGACCGTCTTCGAGGAAGCCGATCACGAACGCTCCCAAGATGGTTCCGCGCACGTGTCCGCGACCACCAGCAAGCGCAGCACCACCGATCACGACCGCCGCGATGGCGTTGAGCTCGAAGGTTTCACCCGTTTGGGGTGTTGCCGCCGTCAACTCACTGGCAATCACCACACCCGCGATGGCTGCGGTAATTCCAGAAATCACGTACGCACGAAGTTTGACCTTGTTGACGGGAACACCAGCGAGTTCTGCGGCTCGTTCGTTACCGCCGATCGCGTAAAGGTGACGCCCGAAGGCGGTGCGGTTGAGCAAAATAGAGGCAGCGATGCCCACGATGAGCATGAACCACACGCCCGGTGGGATTCCTAAGAAAGAATCTTGGCCCAGCGCCGAAAACCCGGTGTTGCCAAATTCGGGGTTTCCCTGCAACCGCGGGAAGGTTTTCCCATCAGCAATCAGTAGTGCGACACCTCTGGCGACGTAGAGCATTCCGAGTGTGGCAATAAACGGCGCCACATTAAATCTGGTGACCAGGACACCATTTACCCACCCGACTACCGCACCGGAGGCCACAGCGAGGATGAAGACCACCCACACGGCGGGGTACGCGACGGTCTCGGTGCCGGGAATAACGATTCCCTGCAGCGAATAACCGGCAATAATTCCACTGAGTGCGACAGTGGATCCCACTGAGAGGTCGATTCCACCTTTGAGGATGACCATCAGCACACCGATTGCCAGCAAAGCGTTGATGGCCACGTGCTTGGTCATGATGATCAGGTTGGACAGCGTCAGGTAGTTCTCGCTGAGGCTCGCGAAAATCACGACGATGAGAGCAAGCGCAATGAATGCGCGCCCCTCAAGCAGTATTTGCCCAAGCGACATGTCGCCCAATCCGCGGAATCTTGGTCGACCAGACTCGCCACGCATACTCACAGACTTTCTCCCATCACTGTTTCTGACTCTTCGCTTGCCAGCGCCATCAACTCGGCGCGATCTGTCTCGGCAGCCAACCGTTCGGCGACAATGCGACCACGCCGCATGACCACCACGCGGTGAGCAGCACTGAGTGCTTCACCGATTTCGCTGGTGGCAAATAACACCGCCATGCCCTCCTCGCTTTGACGCTGTAGGAGAGAGAACACTTCACTCTTGGCACCGACATCGATTCCTCGAGTCGGCTCATCGAGCAAAATCACCTTGGGCCCGGTCATCAGGATCTTCCCGATAACGACTTTTTGCTGGTTACCACCACTGAGTGAACCAATGGGAGCTTTCGGGCCAGAGGTCTTCACGCGCACATCACCGATGTGGGAGAGCACCTTCTCGGCTTCCATTTTGAACCGGATGAACATGCCGCTGAGCATCTGAGCCAGATGGGCGAGGGAAATGTTCTGACCCACGCTCATTGTCTGCACCAGCCCATCTCGCTGGCGATCTTCTGGAACCAGGGCCATCCCGAAGTCGATGCGCTCGGCAATGGTCTTATTAGAGACCAACCGCCCGTCGACAAACACTTCACCGGTCACCGGAGCAATCCGGCCCGCCAAGGACTCAAGAAGCTCAGTCCGACCCGCACCCATGAGACCGAACAGACAGACAATTTCGCCGGCGTGGACGGTGAGCTCTAACGAATCGACTGAAAGCCGGTTGGGATTTGTTTGGTCCGCGACACTGTAGTTCGAGACCTCCAGCATCGGCTTTCCCGACAGGCTTGCAGAGTTGGGATTGGTGACAATCACCTCGCCACCAATCATCTTGGTGATTACCCAGTCCAGGTCAACGTTTTCGCTGGATTCCGTGGCCACGAGGTTGCCGTCTCGGAAGACGACGCAGTAGTCGCTCACTTCGAGGGCTTCTTCCAGGTGATGGGAAATGTAGACGATGGCGACACCTTGGGCGGTCAGTTCGTCAATCACCCGAAAGAGAACCTCTACCTCAGTAGAGCTCAACGCTGAGGTCGGCTCATCCATGATGAGCACCTCTGCGTTGAATGAGATTGCTCGAGCAATCTCCACCAGTTGCTGCTGGCCGAGTCGCAGGTCCGCCACAAGGGTGGTGGGCGAAATGTCCTCTTCGAGCCGGGCCATCACTTGGCGCACTTTTTCTTCTTCGGCGCGGAAGTCGACTCCCCTGGAGTTCATGATTTCTCGGCCCAAGAAGATGTTGTCCCGAACGGTGAGGTTCGGTGCGAGGTTCAACTCTTGATGGATGATCGCAATACCGTGATCGACCGCATCGTTGGTGTCCACAAACTCCACCGGCTCGCCGTGGAGAATAAGTTCACCGGAGGTGGGCTGTTCGACACCGCTCAGGATCTTCATCAACGTCGATTTGCCGGCCCCGTTTTCACCAAACAACACGGTGACTTTGCCTTTTCGGATGTCGAAATCGACGCCTTTGAGTGCTTCTGTCACCCCGTATGTTTTGGTGATCCCCCGGCTGGACATGATCACCTCGGGCACGGTCACTGCAGAACCTCAATCTCGATCGGCATCACGATGTAATTGCGGGTGTTAAACAGCGACATCGCACCCGTGACGCGGATTGTTTTGCCTTCGAGTTCGGTGATCGGGTCGAATTCGGAGAGCACCAGGTCGCGGACTTTGTCGTTGAGCTTGGTGGCCGCATCTTGATACTCGAGTTGGTTCGTAAACGCTCCGAATTTGACCAGACCACTCACATCGCGAATGGCCGTTCCGTTGAGGGCAGGGCCTGCTGCTAAGTAGACGTCACCTTCTAGTTCCACACCGTCGACTTCTAACTTGATGAGGTCGTTTTCGTAGGTGAGGGCGGTGGCTTCAAACACGGTCGGCACCGAATAGGCGGCGCTATCGCCGTCGCGGTTACCGTACTCGGCTCCGGCCGCATCCGGGTCAACCAGAATCGCTTCGTGGAGGGTGAGGAGTTCTACCGCGTTTTCGGTGATGTAGGGAACAATCTGGCTCTCGTAGTACTCCTCGGCGAAAGCTTGTGAACCCAACTCCTTTTGGACGTCGGCGTCACGCAGTGACAGGTCCGATTCGCCCACAAAAGTGGTGTTCAACACCATGAGTACGAGAAGCGCCAGCGTCCCTACATACGAGAAGATGCGCTTGAGGGAGAAATGCTTGGCCATGAATCCTTCCGCCATGACTAGATCAACACACCCGACGCGGCTGCACCCGGGCGAATTTGGAGCTTCCGACCTGTCCCTGCGCGGAACATGTCCATCGCTTGGGAGTAGTCGTTGAGGGTGAAGTAGTGGCTGATCATCGATTCGGCGTGGAGGACACCGTCTGCCAGGAGAGGAACCGCACGGTCGAAGCTCGACAGACTGGCCATGGTGCCGAGAATGGTGATTTCGTCCCGGTAGACCCTAAAGGGTGAGTAGTTGGCCATGGCGTCGGTGGATGCCACGCCAAAGTGCTGGAAGTAGCCACCGGGCTTTACTCGGGTGAGGCCGTCCTCAATTGCGGGAACGACGCCGGTGCAGTCGATGACAACGTCCCACTTGTCAATGGAGCTCTCCCCCGCATTGGCCAGCGTGTGGCTAAAGCCAGCATCTTTCGCTGCTTGGAGGCGGTTGGGGTTCGTATCCACAATGGTGACCGAGGTTTCGCCGGCCCGGCGGGCGAGCTGAGCCATCATCAGACCCATCGTGCCCGCACCGTAGATGAGGTAGTCGCTTCCAGGAATGCGAGGCAACAAGTCCATTCCGCGCACGGCACAGGCCAGAGGCTCAGTCAGGGCGGCGTGGTAGAGGTCCACACCCTCTGGAAGTTTGTAGACGTTGGTCGCCGGGGACTTCATAAATTCAGCGCTGCCGCCGTCATTTCCGACGACGCCCATGCCTTCCCATTTGCGGCAGAGGTTCTTGCGACCATTGCGACAAAACTCGCAGTCACCACACGTCAGAGTGTTGTCAACGGTGACGCGGTCACCGACGGCCAGCTTGGTGACGTTCTTTCCGACCTCAACAATGGTGCCGCTGACTTCGTGTCCGGGGATGAGGGGGAAGGTGGCTCCTTCGAAGTCACCGTCGAGGAGGTGGACGTCGGTGCCACAGATTCCTACCGCAGCGACTTCAAGGACGACATCGTCGTCTCCGGCCACCGGATCAGGAACATCCGTGATGTTGAGCTTTCCGACTCCTTCAAAAACAACTGCCCGCATAATCTCGACCTGTTCCTTTCACACTTCTTCGTGCCACCAGATGACGGAATGTGAACAGTTTGGTTCTAGACGACCGTTCTCACCAAATCGAAACGCGCAAGTGTTACTTTTTTGTTACAAATACCGTTATCTAACGTTATTATGTGATGTTTTATGTGATTTGCTCGGGGTTTGAGTCGGCAACAATCACATCTCGAGCGACCGACTTGAGCGCCTCCATATGTTCAGGCGCCACACCCGCATCCACAATCACGTGGTCGAAATCCTCCACGGCTGCTACAGCGTGTAATGCACGGCGCTCAAACTTTGTCCGATCCACCAGCAGCACGCGCTTCTGCGACACCGCAAACATGGCCGACTTTGTCGCGACCGTTTCCTCAGATTGGTGAAAACACATGCCGTCAGTGACCGCAGCAGTTGACATGAAGAACACGTCGGCGCGCAAGCGAGAAATCGCCTCGGTAGTAGATCCCCCCATGAATGCGCTGGCCCAGTTGAAATAGGTCCCCCCCAGGGAGACCAAGGACACTCCCCTGCTGCCGGTCAACTGGTTCATCAGCCCCAACGCGTTCGTGATGACCGTGAGGGGAACCTTTTCTTCCAACAGACCACCCATTTGAAGAACAGTGGTCGAATCGTCCATCATGAGTGATTGGCCCGGTTCAATCAGTTCCACCGCAGCCCGAGCGATACCCGCCTTTTCTTGCCCCTGTTGGGCGAGGCGATACACATCACTGGATTCCGCAATGGACGTCGACAGCGCCGTGGCCTGCCCTCTGGTTTTTCGAAGCAGACCCCTAGATTCCAGCTCGTCCAAATCGCGGTGCACCGTCATCACCGAAATGCCAAACCGCTCCGATAACGCCTCAATCCGCACGGACCCTTCAGCGACAACCGACTCGATAATTGACCTCTGGCGTCGCTGCTGTTTGGACATGCCCGGTTCGAAATCCGCCATTGCCTATCACCTCTCTGTGACCCACTCCTGCGTTAAAACGTTAGGTTTGTGATAATTGTAACGTTTATACTGCACACTGCAGCGAAAAATCTGGCTCAAAGGGGACCAAACACATGTCTGTTGTGGTGGTAGGTAGCGCCAATGTTGACCTCACTGTTCGAGGTAACAGGCTCCCCCGCCCCGGCGAAACCGTCGCCGCAACCTCCTATACCGAAACCCCGGGCGGCAAGGGCCTGAACCAAGCCGTCGCCGCATCGCGCGCAGGCGCCGATGTGTCGTTCTTTTTTGCTGTCGGAAACGATTCCGGTGCACAAGTATTGGAAGGCTTCCTCGGCGGCGAACAGCTCGAGACCAAGGTGGCCCCCACAAACCAGCCCACGGGCCGTGCGTTTATCGAAATTGACGATGCCGGCCAGAATTCCATCATGGTCGTCGGTGGCGCCAACACTGCCCTCGACGAGTGGCCCGATGCCAGTGTGGAAGAAGCCATCGCGGCGTCCTATTTCCTGGTCTTGCAGCAAGAAATCTCGCCCACGCTCAACCTACGCCTCGCCGCACTGGCAAACAGCCTCGACACCCAGGTGGTACTCACCCCAGCACCCGTCGAGAACACGTCGCCCTCACTGCTGTCCTTTACCGACATCCTCGTGCTCAACGAACACGAAGCGTCGCTATTGGGTGGAAACGAAGACCCCACCTTGGCGGCGCGCACATTGAGCGCCGGCAAAACCCTCATTCTCACCCGCGGCTCCGCGGGAGCGTCGCTGTATCGCTCTGGCACCCACGCCGGCGACTTTGCCAGCCCGAAAGTGTCCGCAAAGGACACCACCGGCGCCGGCGACTGCTTTGTCGGCAACTTCGTCGCCCACAAAGTTTCTGGCGCACCTGACGATGAAGCCATCGATCACGCGTGTCGAGCGGCCGCAGTGTCGGTCATGAGGCTAGGTGCGGCGCCGAGCATGCCTACCGCAGAAGAAACCCGTAAAACGTTTGGCTAGGAGGAACGATGCTCAAAGGAATTGATCCCGTACTGACCCCAGAACTACTCAAAGCCCTCCAAGAAATGGGCCACGCCGACACCGTGGCGCTGGTGGATCGAAACTACCCGGCCACCACCTCCGGTCGACCGGTCATCCAGCTGGGGGAAATCTCCGCCGAGCGCGCAGCGCGCGCCCTCTTCAGTGTCTTTCCTTTGGATACGTTCATTGACCAACCACTGGGTCGAATGGAGTCCGCCCCCGGTGATCAGCCCAATCACGTTCACCAAAGTGTTCTGGCTATTGCGGCCGAGGACCACCCCAAGCCTCTGGACTATGAACTGATCGAGCGCCACGATTTTTACGAACGCGCCCGCCAATGCCACGTCATCATTCAGTGCTTAGAAACAGCCCCCTACTCCTGCTTTATCGCGCAGAAGGGTGTTGTCTAAGCGGGCTTAGCCCCTGCACACTCCCCCGCAGTGTCAGCGCCGGCTTTGCCTAGGCCTCACCAGCGCACACGCGCTAGGCCGGCGAGGTTTCCGCCACAAGACGCCCCGTCGGGGGAACCTAGGCCGCGGCAGCTGCCTCACTGGTGGTGTCTTTCACGGTGAATCGGCGGATGTAGTGTGCGTAGTCATCCACACTCTGCTTGCGCTGTTTCTCGCTCCAGCCCAACAGTGTCGCCATTTCCCGCGAAATAGCCTCGACACCCGACTGACCCAAATCAGCATTCAACCCAATAGTGGTCCGCCTGGCGACGACATCAGACACCGAAGTGGCCTCCTCGACCAATACGGCATAGGCGACCTCGGCGGCACTGACGCCGCTGACCTCGTCGATGACGCGCTGGAGTTCAGGGTGTTCGCTCGCGAGCGCATTGATATCGGCTCCTAGAGACCCGTACAGGTGCTGGATCCTGGTGGGCTCCAGCACCCCATCCGCTGCAGCGTCCGGGGATTTCGCGCCTGGAAACACCTGGGACCCGATTGAGACAGGCCGGACATCGAAGTGGGCTGCCACTTTTTTCATCACATGCCCAGACAGTGCCCTAAAGGTGGTCAGTTTCCCACCAGTCACACTGATCAAACCGGAGACAATTCCTCGGTGGGTGTGCACTTGGTGGCGCCTAGTGATGTCTGCGGTTTTAGTCGCTGACACGTAGGGAAGCGGGCGAAGCCCGGTGTACCAGTAGTGCACATCGTCTTCGGTGAGTTTCCAGGCGGGAAACATCTTGTTGGTTTCGTAGAGGATGTAATCAATTTCTTCCTGGTCGGCAGACATCGTGTCGATGTCCCCCTCGAAACGCTTATCGGTACTGCCGATCAGCACCATGTCTTTCCACGGGATGACCATCATCGGTCTGGCGTCATCCGATTCGAAGTACACCGAGGTCTCTACCGGAAAATCGGGTTTCTTAATGGCTAAGTGTGTTCCTTTAGTGCCCCCTATCCAGCGTTTCGTGGAAAGCGGAGTTCCCGAGAACACCGAGTCCAACCACGCCCCGGCGAGGTTTACCGTCACCTTCGCTCGCAACTCGTGAGTGTCACCGGTGAGCTCATCCACCACCCGTGCGCCCGATACCGTCTTCTTGCCCTGCCCTGCTTCTTCATCCAACATCAGCTCGGTCACGCGGGCGTAGTTCAGGGTGTTTGCTCCCGCGTTCCTCGCGGCGAGCATCAATTCAATACACATGCGCTCTGAGTCTTCGACTTGGGCGTCGTAATAGACCGAGCCACCTTGGAGGCCTTCTGCGCGAATCCCTCGCCACTTCTTGAGCGTCTGTTCACGACTGAAATTGCGGTGCCAGGGCACCGACTTATCAAACGACAGAATGTCGTACACAATCATTCCGATGCGAAGCAATGCTTTGGGGAAATGGTTCCCCTTCAGATAGGGCAACAAAAACGGCATCGGCTTTACCAGGTGCGGTGCAGCCTGCAGGAGCCACTCTCGATCAGACAATGATTCGCGCACCAGTGAGACGTCTAGTTTTTCGAGATATTTCAACCCGCCGTGGATGAGGCGTGATGACCACGAGGATGTCCCGCTGCCCCAGTCACCTTTGTCCACCACGGTCACCGACAGTCCCGACAGGGCTGCCGACCATGCCACTGCGAGACCGTTCACGCCTCCCCCGATGACCAACACATCGCTGTGGCGTGCTGTGTCGAATTTCTCTTGTCGCACGGCGGCGAGATTGAACTGCAGGGGTTGATCTGTCACGAGGTGACCTCCAATATTTTTTCGGCTAAGGGAACATCGATAATCAGTGTGGATCCGAGTGAACCGGCAAGGGCTCCGGCAACGGCGTGAGCTTTTTCCACACCAGAAGCCACCAATGCCACGTGGGGAATGCCACGGATTTGTTGAAGGCTGACAGAGAACAGCCGATTGTTCAGCACAATGTCTGACTCGTCACCGTCGGCATTGAACAACAAACTAGAAATCTGCCCCACAGCGCCGGCAGCGTCCGCCTGGGCGCGCTCTTCGCTACTGGCCTGGGCATACTCCAGGAACCGTTCCGTGTTACCCGAACCGAGTGCGCCAATTCCCAACACCGCCACATCACAGGCACCGGCTCGTTCCATGGATTCTCGAAGGTGGGTGCCTTCGACAAGGAGTCGAGCGATCTCTTGGCTGGGAGCACTCGCCGGAACACTCATGTAGTGGTAGTTGCCGCCCAGTTTTTCCGCCACAGTGCGCACCACGTCGTAAGCGGGTTTCACGCCGTCAAAACTGACCTCGCCGGCCAACTGAACAACCGTAGATTCCATCCGGGTATCAAACTTCACCAGGTCCACCACTGTCTGAGCAGTCGTGCCCCAGGAGAGCCCAATTTGAACCCCGGGAAACACGTGCTTCTCCAGCCACGTCGCACCGGCGTGGGCGACACCGAGCAACCCGGAGGGCTCATGGGCTGATGATTGTGACGGTACATGACCCACAGGCCCTTCGGTCACAATGACCTGGCTGAGTTTCGTTCCTGCCCACCGGGCCAGCAGGAGGCTTTCCAAATCGGCCCTGCGGTTGACGGGAAAATCGATGTGAAAGGTGACCACGGACTGTTGTCTCGCCATCGACAGCATGCGCGAGACGACAGGACGGGACACACCTACTTGCCCGGCAATGTCCTCTTGGCTCATATTGCGGATGTAGTAGAGAAAACTGACCTCGGCCAACTCGGCTCGGTCAAAGGACTTCGGCGCAACACTGCTCACCTCAGTGGCCCCCCGGTTCGCGCTCACCGGATGAGCCGCCACCAGCTGGGTGGTCTCCCAGTAGTCGCTCGACAAGGTCAACCCAATGGTGATAACCGCTAGCGATGTAGCCGCCGTCATCTTGGGGGTCAAAGACTGT
>CBFHPU010000036.1:0-11674 GCA_965657845.1 Pontimonas sp. | reverse complement strand
TATTGCCCCCAGTGCGAGGGGTGAACTAGAAATCACCACCATAAACGAGCACTACCTGGAGGGTGGTCGCCTCCAAGTTCAAGTACTCGACCGCGGTATTGCGTGGTTAGACACCGGAACGTTCGAGTCAATGATGCAAGCCAGTGAGTACGTGCGCGTCATTGAAGAGCGCCAAGGCCTCAAAATTGGCTGCATTGAAGAAATTGCGTGGCGGGCGGGCTGGATCACCACCGAACAGCTTCGTGAACTGGCTGCCCCGCTTCGAAAGTCTGGTTACGGCCACTACCTCGAAGGTTTGGTGGATGGCTAAATCAGGCACCCCCCAACCGGTCAGTTGGACTAAGACCTATTTCCGGGATGTGTTCAACTCGGGCGAATTGTTGTGGAATCTCACCCAGCGTGAAGTGCGCGGAAAATATAAGCGCACAGCGCTTGGGCAACTGTGGAGTTTGGCCAATCCCATCGCCGCCATCATCGTCTATACGTTCATTTTCTCCGTGGTGTTCCAAGTGCCCGCCCAAATTGGTGACCCCAGTGGGTTAGATAACTACGCCCTGTGGTTGGTGTGTGGGCTATTGCCGTGGCTGTTTTTCCAATCGACAATCACCCAAGGGGTGCGCTCCATTGTCGATAATTCAAGCCTCGTCCAGAAGGTGTATTTCCCACGGCTGGTGTTACCGCTGTCGCTGACAGGTGCCGGGGTGGTGAATTGGAGTTTTGAAATGGTGGTGCTGGTGATTGCACTGTCCATTTTTGGAGCGTTTGTGTTGCCCTGGCTGCCGATGGTGGCACTGTTTATGTTGGTGCTCGCGGTCTTCGCGGCCGGCCTGGCAATGATTTTGGCCATCGCCAACGTCTTCTTTCGAGACTTGGCCTACCTGCTGACCGTCATCTTGCAGTTTTGGTTCTACCTCACGCCGATCCTCTACCCGATCTCTTTGGTGGATAACCAATCTGAGCGTTGGGGTGGCCTACTGGGTACGCCCATCACCCTGGCGGATATTTACCGGCTAAACCCCATGGAGCCCTACGTCTCGATCTTTAGAGACCTGCTCTATCACAACACCTGGCCTGACCCCTCGGCAGTGATTGCCGCTCTGCTGTGGGCATTAGGTACTTTCGCGCTCGGCTTGTTTTACTTCACCAAAACGGAGAAAAGATTGGCGGAGTTGATATGAGCGAGCCCGCCGTCATCGTCGACGATGTCTCCAAGAAGTTTCGTCTCTACCACGAGAGAAATCAAACGCTAAAGTCCGCGGTGATGCGCGGGCGCACCTCCCGCCACGACGAGTTCTGGGCCCTCAAAAACGTCAGCTTCGATGTGGCCGCCGGTCAGACCTACGGAATCATCGGCAGTAACGGTTCCGGCAAATCCACCCTGTTGAAGTGTTTGGCGAAAATCTATTGGCCCACCTCAGGATCCATCACCTACAACGGCAAAATGGCGTCCCTGCTAGAGGTGGGCTCTGGTTTCCACTTGGAGCTTTCTGGCCGGGAAAATATTTACTTAAACGGGTCCATCCTGGGCATGTCGAGAAAAGAAATCGACTCGAAACTCGACTCGATTATCGATTTCTCTGGTGTGGAGCGTTTTATTGATCAACCGGTGAAAAACTACAGTTCGGGCATGTATGTGCGGCTCGGTTTCTCGGTCGCCATCCACGTCCAACCCGACATTTTGGTTGTTGACGAAGTGCTCTCCGTGGGTGATGAAGAGTTCCAACAAAAAAGCTTCGCCAAATTCCTCGACCTCAAAAAAGAGGGCAAGACCATCATTTTGGTCAGTCACGCCCTCGATGTCGTTGCCGACATTTGTGACCGGGTGTCCTGGATCGAAAAAGGTGTGCTGCAGACCTCGGGCGCTGGAGCTGAGGTCGTTGCTGCCTACCGCGCCAACGCTGAAGACTGAGCCGCAATTACCGGTTCGTCATCAACTGGGCGGTCCTGACTGTGGAGTCGGAGGGCCTGGTCGGAAGCCTTAGTGGCGTACACCACGACAATCCAGGCCACGGCCGCAAAAGCAATCGAGCCGATAAACCAGACCGACATGGGGGTGATGGCAGATTCACGAAGACCAAACCACCACCATTCACGACCGGCGTTTAGATCAAAACCACGCTCGTCAAGACCCGTCGTGTAACGACGGAGGTTGTGGTGGAGCGCCACCGAGTTGGCGATTGCTAGTGCTCCGGCAATCCACGCCCGCTGCGAGAACTTCTGGATAATCCCTGGCGAGCCCTCAGAGCGCAACACCGCAACACCTAAGAGCACCACGAGGAGCGGTAGTCCGTAGCGGGACTGGAATCCGGCACCGACCAGGAAACCTGCCTGCTGGAGGATAAACAGCGGATAGACCCACATCATCGCAAGTATCACGAAAGTGACGGCGCGCACCCTCCACGTGGAGCCGGTAATGCCGAGGCCCAACAGGGCAATAAACACTCCAAAGGCAAGGAAGGCGACCAGTTGAGGCATGGGTGTGTCCAACCAACCCAGCGACCCCCACGGCCAAATACCAAAAGCCCCCATCCACAGACCAGGAACTTCGATGAAGTTGTGCCAGAGAAGCTGCCAGTCGAAGGGTTCACCATCCCCACCGACACCCTCAGTGAGAACCCCGATGGCACCGCCTTGAACAAACAGCCACCCGACGGCGGCAAGAGCACCGACCGCGGGAATCCAGAGCCGCTTCACCAACTGCCTGAAGGGCGCATCGGTGACAAAAATGGCCAAACCTGCGGTGGCAATCGCAAAGAGTGTGGCGTCAGTCCTGGATGCGACCGCCAGCAACACGAAGACGAGGAACATGCCTCCTAAAATCCATTTGCGATAGTTCGTCGATTCCAAATACCCCAACAGGGCAATCCAGGCCGAGCCGACACCAATAAGCGACCACGAGCTCGGGTTCGTTGACGGAATGATGAACATCCCCAAGGGGATGAGTGTCGCCATCCACGCCCACGCGAGCGGGCTTTTCAACCGAATCGGAAGTAACCACCACAAGAGCACGTTTAGGCCCACAAACAGTGTCGCCCCCACCATCCGCATGGTGAACACGCTGGTGTCCACGTTGGTGTCAGCAAACTGGTTGTAGGTGAGGAAAAAACCGGTGGGGTAGTTCGCTTTCGATTCGACAATGTTGAGCCGGTTGGTCATTGTCTCTCGGTCATCAGCGGTGGTCATCAGCGGCTGACAGGCAGCGCTCGCGGTGGGATCTTGGCTGAAACACCGTGCCTCAATCAACGCAGTGGGAACCATTTTTCGGTTGCGCCGCTCTTCCAAATCACACGGGCTACCCGGCTCCGCCGTGGTGCACCAGATCGACGCCAAATGGAAATCAGAGTCCGGTTCCGAACCGGAAGGTGAACTCATCGCCCAGGCGCCAAGGCTCACCACGCCCAACACAAACACGAGGATCGCCCCGGCGAGCCTGCTGTGGCGAAGTGACGCCCACACAGACCCGATACTCACCGCGGTGGGGGCAGCTTTTCGCCTCGGCCCGGTGACCTCATCGGTTGCGCCGCTGGTCGACTCTTCTGGTGAATCTTTCTCTGTGCTGTTCACAGCGGCGTCCGGATTCGACACAGCGTCACTGCGAGAATCAGCGTCAGGGGTTGATTCGCCGTCAGGGTTCGAAACAGAGTCAGCGTTGCGCTCGGTCACAGGGTGGTGTCCTTCCCACGTGGCTCCTGCCACACGATATTAAGAGCCTAGCTGGCCCAACACGTGAGTAATTCGAGGGGTCATGGTTGCTGCCAGGTAGTGCTCGCCGACGTGGGCGAGGGCCCGCTCGGCGACCCTGTTTCTGTTCTGAGTATCGGCGAGGGCCTCGAGCAGTACCTCTGACCACTGGGCGGCATCGGCAAGGTAGCCGTTGTCGCCGTGGGTGATGGTCTCGGTGAATACGGGCGCAGGGGAGGCGACCGTGGGGACGCCGACCGCTGCGGCTTCAAAATATTTGAGCTCTGATTTGGAGTGGGCGAACACGTTGTGCTGGATGGGGGAGAGGTTCAGCGTTACTTCGGCAATGGCTCGCTGCAGGCCGAGGAAATCCATGAACGGTAGGCGCTCAATGCGTGTGGAGAAATCTTCCAACGCGGCGGGAATATCTAAATACCCGGCGATGCGAAGCTTCGCCTGCGGGTAGGCCTCCAACACCGCTCGCAAGCCCTCTGTGGCGATCTGGTAGTCGCGGTTGTGTGATGCGCTGCCAGAGAAGTACCCAACGATGGGTGCTTCGGCGTCGGGCTGGAGAGCCTCACTGCGAAGCGTTTCCGAATACTCCCACTGTTCGTGGTTTAAGAAGTTGGGCAGAACCCACACCGGGACATCAAAACTGTCTTCTAGCTGGCCTTGAAGGAAGGACGTGGTGGTGATGATGCCATCGACCAGCTCGAGGCTTTCCCTAATCCGCCCCACAACCCCAACCCATTTTTCAATCCGGCCGTAACGGCTGAGCCCCTGTTGCAGGCTGGAGACCAACAGCGGGGTGGATTCGACATCGAAAATGTTGTCGTCCAGGTCATAGAGCACCGGGATTCCCCTGATCCGGGCCTGGCGCACCAACCGGTCGACGTGAGAGTCGTAGCGCACCCGCACCAAGACGAGAACATCTAAATGGTCGACCAGGTTGTCAATTGATTGCAGGTCGTAGAGAAAGAAATAGCCTGCCGAGAAATCTTCCGAGTGACTATTGAGTGCCTGAACCATGTTGTAACAGCGGTAGCGGAAGGTGCCAGGCTCCGCCCGCTCATAGACATACCCCACACGGGTGGTGCCCGCTTTCAGCTCCCGAAGCCGCTCCACCAGAGTCTTTTCCCACGGCATGGTGGGGAGCACCCTGTAGCCAGAAGTGCTCACGCACTGCCTCCCATGGCCGACAACACTGACTCGGTCACGTCATCCCAAGTCGCTGACGATGTGGTGGGTGTGCCCGATCCTTGGAGGAGGGCACGAACAGCATCCACAACGCCGTCAATATCGCCGACGTGTGGCGTGGTGTGTGGGGTGGCATCGACGCAGGAGATGCCGTGGGCGCTCAATTCTTCGAGTAGAAGTGAGCCTTCGGTTCCTGCTCTGAGGACCAGCGCTTTGTCCACGCCGCCAAGGGCTGTGGCCCACTCCTGTGGGGTGGAGGTGGGTTCTTGGCCGGCGAGTCTTGAGCCGAGCAGTGTCACGGGCGCGGTATCTAAACCGATGAACACCACCTCGACAGTGTCGTCTAGAACCCCGCGGGCAAGACATTCGTCGATGACCTGGACGCTTCTGGACACGAGGCCCTCCGGTGAGGCTTGATCGACAATGACTCCAAGACGGGACCCACCCTGTGTGCCCTCAGGCAGAGACATGAGCGCCGGAAGCGAATCGATTCGGGTCTGCTCACCCGCGATATCGGAGGTGTCTACTGCCCCACCGATCACGATGGTGCGTGTGTGGGGATCGGCTAAGGCGTGCTCGGCGAGGAGTCGAAGCTCACCAGCGGCGAGACGCTGTGGTTCGTGGGCGCCGAGCACCCAGTGCAAGTGGCTTGTGGGAACAAGTCGAGCCAGGGACTGGTAGCTACTGACCGAACTGGCCCACCAGTGTTCGCCTTCCAGGGTGTCAACATCGTCGGTGTGACCGGGTTCGCGCCGGGCAATATCCAACAGCGGTCGCTTTTCGGGCATGACGGCTTGTAGCGCCGCAGAGATCTCTGCGGTGGGAATCGTGGTGCTTCGCACCACGATGCGAAGGCTCCAGCCGGCAGCGGAAGCAGTCTGAGCCGCCAGTGCCAATAGTGGGGTGTAACCGAGTCCCAGCAGTTTCGGAGTGTGGTCGTCGATGACGACGCTCAGTCTGGAGCCTGGTGTCCCCGGCACGGCAAAGATGGGTAGTGGGGCGAGCTCGGGGTGGAGCGATTCGCGCAAAATTGCCCCAGATTGGGTAGCCAAACGGCCCTCCTCTTTTCCGTGTAAGACGTAGTGCATGAGTGGGTTGGCTCCGGAGCCTCGTACATCCCGGTAGCGCTCCACATAGAAACTCGTGTCAAAGCGTGGCGAGGGGTCTAAACCTTGGTGCCACCCTCGAACCAGGTAGTGCAGAAGAGCTGATGGCCACAGCCTGGCCTCCACACTGTGGTGGCGATACCAACGGGAGTCAAAGAGTCCAGAGTCGTTAATGGCCTCTCGCAGGTGGAGAAAATTGCCCAGCCTGGAGCGTGCCTGGCTGTTATCCATAGCGGAATCCTCCCACGGTGGGCAAGGCTGAGACCGTAGGGTAAGTATGGCAGGTCCCCCACCCTCGGCTGGAATGTGAGTATCCGATGACGAACCATCCTCTGGTGAGCGTCGTCTTAGTCAACTACAAAGGTGTCGATGACACCCTTGTCGCCATTGAGGGTCTTCGTGGGTTGGACTGGCCAGAAGACCAACTAGAAATCGTCGTGGTCGATAACGCATCCGGTGATGATTCGCTAGAAAAGCTTCGCCCAATTGCCGGTTCGATCACTCTGGTGGAATCCGCTGAAAACCTCGGGTTTGCGGGTGGTTGCAATCTGGGTGTGAAAAACGCACGCGGTGATGTTGTGGCCTTTTTAAACAATGACGCTAAACCCGACCCCGGGTGGTTGACCCACGGGGTCAAAGCCCTCCATCACACACCCCAAGTGGGTGCTGTGGCCAGCCGTGTGTTGGATTGGGAAGGCAAGACCATTGACTATGCCGGTGCAGGGCTCACCTGGTACGGGATGGGGTACCGGCCCCTGTCTGGTCACAAGGCGTCGAGAAAAAAAGAAGCCACTGCGGGTCCGGTGCTCTTTGGCACCGGCTCAGCCATGCTGGTGCGAAAAGGCGTCTTTGATGCGTTGGGTGGCTTCGATGAGGACTTCTTCATGTTTTTTGAAGACGTCGACTTTGGTTGGCGGTTAAATCTGGCCGGGTGGGTGTATCAGTACGAACCCGAATCGTTGGTCTTTCACAAACACCACCAGTCAATGACCAACATCGGCAGCCACAAAGAAGAATTCTTACTCGAGCGAAATGCTCTCGCCTGCCTCTACAAAAACCTTGGTGAAGAAAAACTTCGCACCGTCTTGCCCGCGGCAATGATGATGTCCACCAGGCGGGCCGTCACCAGGACTGGTGTGGACACCACATCGTTCGATATTCGTCGCAGTGACCCCGAACCAGAACACGTGGACCCACTCGCGTTGGTGCCGCTTTATGCCACCGACCAATTTCTGGAAATGTTGCCCGCCCTGAAAGCCAAACGCCAACAGATTCAAGCCTCCCGGGTGGTCTCCGACAACTGGATGTGGAAGCTATTTGGCGAGCCGGAAGCGCCCATGTCGACAGAGCCCGGGTACCTTCGTGGGTATGACCATTTGCAGGCGGCCTTCGACGTGGTGAGTGATCCCCCCACAACGAGTGTGCTGATCATCACCGGTGATCCACTCGGTCAAAAGCTTTCCGGCCCAGGAATTCGCGCCTGGCAGATGGCTAGAGCGCTCGCGCCCAGCCACGAAGTGACCCTGATGACGCTTACCGAACTGGGGGATGTCGAACACACCGGATTCGACGTCGTCCACGTCACACCAGGTGACAACAAAGCCTTTGGCCCCTGGGAAGCCTGGGCCGATGTGATCATCTTCCAAGGCCACGCCCTCGACCTTTTCGATGCCCTCCAGCGCAGTACCAAACGGCTCATTGTCGACATTTACGACCCGATGCATATCGAACAGCTCGAACAGGCCAGACACCTCCCCGAAGACCAATGGTCCGCCCACGTCGCCGACGCCACACAATCCATCACCGACCAGCTGCGCCGTGGTGACTACTTCCTGTGTGCATCAGAGCGCCAGCGACATTTTTATTTGGGTCAACTGACCACCCTGGGTCGAGTAAACCCCCAAAGCTACCGAGACGACCCCCACCTGGAGCGGCTCATCGGCGTCGTTCCGTTTGGAATTCCAGACGACGAACCCACACACGACACCGACGTCTTGCGGGGCGTCGTGCCAGGAATCGAACCAGATGACCTGGTGCTCATTTGGAGCGGGGGGCTTTACAACTGGTTTGACCCGCAGACACTGATCCGCGCTGTGGCAGAACTCGCTTCGAGACAACCGCGGGTGAAACTGTTTTTCCAAGGCACCAAACACCCCCACCCTGGCGTTCCTGAAATGCCCATCGTTGAGGAATCCAGAACACTCGCCAAGCAGTTAGGTGTGTTGGATAGCCACGTGTTTTTCAACGACTCCTGGGTGGACTACACCACAAGGCACAACTACCTCCTCGAGTCAGACGCGGGAGTATCCACCCACCGTGCCCACCTCGAGACGACCTTTTCGTTTAGAACCAGAGTGTTGGATTACCTGTGGTCAAAGCGCCCCATGGTGCTGACCGAAGGTGACCATTTTGCGGAACTGGTGCAAAGGGAACAGTTAGGCCTTGTCGTTCCCGCCGATGACGTGACTGCGCTCGCTGACGCGCTAGAAAAAGTTCTCACGGATGAGGCGTTTCGGAAAAAAGCGATTAAGAACATCACTCGCGTTCGCGAGTCCTATCGCTGGCACCGTGTCCTCGAACCATTGCTTGGTTATGTGGCCGGTGTCGGTCATCCCGACGAGCCGGCTCCTGCGCCTCGCGAAGGCACCATGCGTTTCTCCCCACTTCGACCGAGAAAAACCCGTTTTCGAGCTGGCGATATTGGCAGGGGTTTGCAGCGCCTCACCCGCGGTGAGTTCCGCCTCATCCTTCGGGCCATTAAACGCCGAATCGTGCCCCGATCGAGGTAACCAAGGTGTCTGACACCCCCAGTACTGAGTCCCAGGGTTCTGACGAACAGGGTTCTGACGAACAGGGCTCTCACGACCACGGTTCTGGTCACCTGAGTCTCGCTGTGGCAATGGCCACCTACAACGGTGAGCGTTTTATCCGCCAACAGGTACAGAGCATTCTTGGCCAAAGCCGCTTGCCAGACGAAATAGTGATTTCCGACGACCACTCCAGTGATGACACGGTGTCGATCGCGAAAGCCATGTTGGAGGCTCCCTGCAAGGCGGCGGGGATCACGCTCACCGTCGTGACACACGATCAGCCGGCTGGAGCTGCCGCCAATTTCGCCAACGCCCTGAAGCACACAACCGCGGATGTGGTCGCGCTGGCCGATCAGGATGACTGGTGGCTACCCCACAAACTAGAAACCCTGGCCGCCCATTTTGAGGCGCTACCCGAGCTGTTGATGGTGCACTCTGATGCTGACCTGGTCGATGAAGAAGGCGAAAAAAAGGGTCTTCGGGTGCTCCAAAGTCTGCGGATGACGACGATGGAGAGAGTCCACCTGGTCTCTGGTCGGGGTATGAGGGCGCTGGTGCGAAGAAATCTTGTCACCGGGCAGACTGCATTGCTGAGGCGTGACCTCATCGATCGGGCGGGTTCGATTCCGGAGGGCTACGTGCACGATGAGTGGTGGGCTCTGGTGGCGGCCAGCCAGGACGGCCTGTTGCTTGACCCGCGGGTCTTTCAGCATTATCGCCAACACGGTGGCAATGAAATTGGTGCCGAAAGGTCTGGGCGTAAACGGCTACTCGAGCGCTTTAGTGAACCACAGAGTGCTTTTCGGGCACGCCATAACACCCGGCATGAGGGGTTAACCGCCTACCTCGAGTCACCGTTGTGGTCGGGGACACCGGATGCCAAAAAGCTTCTGATGGGTCGTATCGAACACTATGCCTGGCAGGCAAGCCTTCCCGCTTCGAGGGGGGCGAGGCTGCTACCCATCATCTGGCACTACCTCACCGGTGACTATCGCCGTTACCGAAGGGGCCTCTTTGACGCACTTCGGGACCTGTTTCAGCCTGGACAGTAGTTCAGACGTTGGGCGAAACACGCCTTCAATCCAAGGTTTAGGGTCTCATCGGCCCTACCGTGGCTTTCGTGAAGAGATTTGTGATGTCTGCTGGTGCGCTCTTGCTCGGAGTGCTGGTCGCTGTGGGGGGCTACCCGCTTAGTGGCTTGAGCGCTCCGAGTGCTTACGCCTCCGAGCCCACCCCAGATCTTGAACACGCAGCAACCAATGGCACGACCGTGGTCGGTGCTGACTCTGAGGGCACCCTGTGGTGGTCTGATGGTGACGGCGCTGATGGCACCTGGGTCGACTCCGGTGTGGAACTGGGCAAAAATGGTGTGACGTCTCTGATCTGGACCGGTGAGCGTTTTATCGCGACATCGTTTTTCTCTTTTGCCAGAAGTGATGATGGTAAGGAGTGGACCATTCGGGTATTCCCCCTGGGGGAAGCGTTTGATCCGGGCGACATCATTTCGGATGAAGAGTTTTTCCAACGCGGCTCGATGAGTGCCGACGAAATTCAAGATTTTCTTGACAGCAAAATCTCCAACTGTCGTGACGACTATGTCTGTCTGAATGAATTCACAGAAGACACGTTCGATCGTGACCAAACGGCGCTCTGTCAGGCGTATGACGGCAAGGACGACGAAACCGCCGCGCAGATTTTGTACAAAGTATCCGAAGCGTGCGGTGTCGCCGTCGAAGTTCTCATCGTCTTGCTGCAAAAAGAAATGGGTCTTGTCACCCACACCTGGCCGTCTAGCTGGCGCTTCGATAAAGCCACCGGGTATGCCTGCCCCGACACGGCACCGTGCGATGAGCGTTACTTCGGCTTCTACAACCAGGTCTACAACGCCGCGAAACAGTTCAAACGCTACGCCAACCCTCCCGGCACCAGTCGCTTCTTCACCTGGTACCCCGTAGGCAAGCAGTCAAACGTGCGCTGGCACCCCCGCTCGTCTTGTGGCACCTCGCCGGTGACGATCAAAAACCAAGCAACTGCGGGTCTGTACTACTACACGCCCTATGCTCCCAACGACGCGGCCATGGTGAACCTCACCGGCACGGGTGATTCCTGCTCCAGTTACGGAAACCGCAACTTCTGGCGCCTCTACAACTATTGGTTCAACCCCACCAAAGAATTTGGTACCTACATCACCACCTACGACGACGCTTTGCTCGCCGTCGATGGTGATGGTTACCTGGCCCGCTCCACAGACGGGGTGAGCTGGTTGCGGGTCGGTCGTGTGCCCGATGTGGGTGGTGCGAACCGGATCGCCCAGTTTGGCCAAACCGACGAGGGTCGCCTCGCCGTACTGACTGCCAAAGGTGAGGCCTTCCACACCGACGATATGGACGACTGGGATTCCTTAGAAATTGTTCAAACCAGTGCGCCGCAAACTTTTGTGACCAATCACACGGTCGCATCGGGTGACACGGTGTGGGCGATTGCTAGCCGTAACGGTGTCAGTGTCAGCACAGTGGTGGAAGAAAATAATCTGCCCGGTGATGGGTCTTTCATCCGAATCGGTCAGCAACTGACCATCACCAAAACCGGTGAGGTTCCCCAGTTTGAAAGCCCCATCGAGCCCCACGCCTCACACGTGTCGCTTTCCTCACTGGGAATAGAGGATCAGGCGGCCACAACAGTGAGTGACGATTCCAGTGATTCGAGTGAGGACTCCAGCTCGGACGACACCAGCTCCGAGGACACGAGCTCTGACGATTCTGGTTCCGAAGAATCCAGCGAGGACAGCTCGTCGAGCGCGAACCGCGTGTTGCAGCCTCTCGTTACTCAGCAAGGCGACGCGGACACCGTGTATGTCGTGAAACGCGGTGACACGTTGAT
>CBFHPU010000035.1:0-12062 GCA_965657845.1 Pontimonas sp. | reverse complement strand
GAAGTTACCGGCTAGCCAAAGCTTCGACGTGGTGGTCGTCGCCGACGCTGGTGCCGTCACCCTCGCCGAAGTGGCTCCCGCCATTCGCCGGGGTCGACAGGTGGTCGCCATGGGTGATCCGGTCATTCAACGCCCCGAAGAATTCGATGTCGGGTTGTGGTCTGAGGCCGAAGAGTCAACCAGTGACCCAGAAGCCCAACACCCCCACTCTGCTTTGGGTGTCTTGTCGGAGATCCTTCCCGGCCACGAATTGACCAGAAGTTATCGGGTGACCGGAGAAGACCTGGCCGACCTGGTCGATCGAAACCTGTATTCGGGACACATTGCGTCACTGCCGTGGGCGGGGTCGTTCCTTGGTCACCGCAGTGTTGAGCTAGACATTGTGGAAGACGGTTTTGGTCTGCCTGACCCCATCACCGGTGTGATCGAAAGTGTCGATGCGGAAGTGCGGGCTGTTGTTGACCAGGTCATCCACCACGCCCGAAGCCAACCGAAACAGTCGTTGATGGTGGTGACCGCCAGTAATCGACACGCACAGCGCGTCTATGAGGGTGTTGCTCGAGCTGTCGGGGAACACCCCGACCTGTCCGAGTTTTTCACCGCCGATGGTCCAGAACCGTTCGTGTCGGTCACGCTTCGACAGGCTCACGCCATGAGTCGCGATCGAGTGATTTTCTCTCTTGGCTTTGGCCGCACACCACACGGTCGGGTGCTGAGCGACTTGGGCATGCTGTCGGAACCAGGCGGTGAAAGACTGCTGGCGTTGGGTCTCACCAGAGCGCGGCGTCACCTCCGGTTGGTCAGCTGTTTGCGTCCCGACGATTTGAGTGACCCTCGTTTACAGCCCTCCGTTCGCGCTGTCGGTAAAGTCCTCGGTGAAATCTTGAACCCTCCCGCGCTTCCCGAAGTCGCCCACGAGTCTGATCCGATGTTGGTGGACTTGGCGGAGCGAGTGAAAAAGCTTGGCCTAACGGTGTCGCTCGACCACCACGGCGTCATTCCGTTAGCCGCGCACGCCCACGGCGTGTGTATCGCCGTAGACACCGATCGGCAGTTGTTGGGAATGTCGATTCGTGAGGGACTTCGTCTGCGCCCGCAAGCGCTTGGTCGACTGGGTTGGCACTATGTCCGAGTGCACTCTTTCGAGCTCTTTTCTGACCCCGATGGTGTGGCCAGAAAGATTGCCGCCGTGGCGGGAGTGGCCGCCGCGCAGGAGGCGACCACTCAGGAAGCAGATCACAGTGAGGGCTTGGGCAGTGAGCGAGCAGACACCCACGCCTCCTCCTAAAAAGGACACCGGGAAGACTCGTCGCAGGGCGACCAGACCCGACCCACCCGGTGTTGATCCACACCCGGCTGATCACGATGATGAGCAGTCACGCGGCCCGTCGACAGAAAACGATCAGCGGCTTCGAGAAGATAAACCGCCGCACTACTGATCAGCCGGTCTGATGATTCAGGCGAATGGTTCAGGAGCGTGGATCAGGCCGTTGAGCCGAACCAATTTCTTCGCGGGACTGGTTGGCGGGTGTGCAGAATCGCCACCCACCGACCACGGACCACCGACGACCGAGCGCTGGACGCGGCTTAGGACTTCTTTGAGGACGAGGCCTTCTTGTCGGATTTCTTCTTGGAACCCTTTGATTTTTTCGAATCGGAGGAAGAGGAGGAAGACGAGGACGCTTTCTTGGCTTCAGCCCTCGAATCGTTTCGATAAAAGCCGGAACCTTGGAAGGTGACTCCCACGGCACTGAAGAGTTTTCGAAGTGCACCCTCACATTCGGGGCAGGTCGTCAACGATTCGTCGGTGAAATCCTGCTGGATATCGAATTCGATACCGCAGTCTCTACAGCGGTAAGAGTAGGTGGGCACAGCACAATCCTCGTTGCTTATGGCCTGGAATTAACCAAACCGGATGATTTGAGTGGGTGTTACCGCCCCGTCCACACCCTGATCGTGGGGTTCGATGGGGACGGAGTTGATTACTTCATGATCATAAACCACGGCGAACACGGGCGGCCTGTGTGCCATGGAGCCCAGCATGCGGTCAAAGTAGCCTCGACCCCAGCCCATCCGACCGCCCTGAGCGTCCACAAGGGACGCGGGAATGAACATCACGTCGACTCCGTCGACCGCCATGGGTCCCAACAACTCTGAGGTGGGAATGGGCATTCCCAAGACGTCGAGGCTTTCGCCTTCGCTGTCACACAGTGCCCAGTCCATTAACCCGTCTTCACGGCTGACCGGCACCAACACGTCAATGCCGTCAGCCATTGCCTGGTCAATGAAACCTCTCGTGGTGGGTTCATCCGCGCCGGAGAGGTAGCAGGCAATGCGCTTCGCGCCATATTCCTTCGCGAGGGCGTAAAGGTTCTTCCCCAGACCCGCCTCTGCAGCCGCCTTTTCGTCGGAGGTCATAATCCGCCGACGCTCTCTGGCCTCCGCCCGGAGGGCGGGTTTGTCGCCTGGTGCGCTGGCGGGGCTGGCTTCGGCCATGCGCTTAGTCTAAGTCGCCTACTAGTGTGTCCCTATGCCGATTCTGAAAGCGGTCATCCCTGCAGCGGGTTTGGGTACGAGGTTTTTGCCCGCCACAAAAGCGATGCCTAAAGAGATGTTGCCCGTCGTCGACAAACCCGCGATCCAATATGTGGTGGAGGAGGCGGTGTCTGCCGGACTCACCGACGTGTTGATGATTACCGGGCGCAATAAGAACGCTTTGGAAAACCACTTCGACCGCAACACCGAGTTGGAAGCGGTACTGGAGCGAAAAGGTGACGATCGTCGCCTTCGTGAGGTGCACCAGTCCACCCACTTAGCCAACATTCACTATGTGCGACAGCGCGACCCAATGGGTCTCGGTCACGCGGTGTCTCGCGCCCAAATGCACGTCGGTCGACACCCTTTTGCGGTTCTACTGGGTGACGACCTCATTGATGAGCGCGATGACCTGTTAAAACGCATGATTGAGGTCTTTGACTCGAAGCCCTCCTGCATCATCGCCCTCCAGGAGGTTGATCCGGAACAGGTGAACCTTTACGGCATTGCCACCGTGGAGTCCACCGACGAAGACGACGTGGTGCGTGTGCGCGAACTGGTCGAAAAGCCGAAACCGGCCGATGCTCCGTCAAACTTGGCCATCATCGGCCGCTACATCCTCCAGCCGGACATTTTTGATGCGCTCGAAACCACCGCACCCGGTTCGGGTGGTGAAATCCAGCTCACTGACGCGCTCAACACTGTGGCCCACTCGGGTGCGGGTGGTGGTGTGTTGGGTGTCATCTTCCGTGGCCGCCGCTACGACACCGGTGATCGGTTGGACTATTTGAAAGCCATCGTGCAGGTTGCCAGTAGTCGTGAGGACTTAGGGCCGGATTTTCGGCGTTGGTTGGCAGATTTCGCCCGAGGTGTAGAGGGCTAGTAACCCGGTGACGAATCTCATTCCCACCCTTACTCACCCACTGGTCACCCTGAGGGGTGTCCGCCTGCGCGATGCACGGGTGATGGACACACTGCTGTCGAAAAACCGTTCCTGGTTGCAACCCTGGGAGGCAACCCACCCCATCATTCCCGCGATTGCACTGGATCAGCGCGGCGCTATTCGTAGCCTGCTCCAGCAGGCGAGGAAAGGCTACGGGTTGCCGTTCGTCTTGGAAGTTGATGGGCAGATGGTGGGCCAACTAAACGTCTCCCAAATCACCTACGGGTCGCTATCTTCTGCGGGCCTTGGGTATTGGATTGTCGAATCTCAGGCGGGGAAAGGCATTACCCCGGTGGCGGTTGCCCTGGCCACCGATTACCTGTTTTTTGAAAAAGGTCTTCACCGGATGGAAATCTGTATCCGACCAGAAAATGTTGCCTCTCTGCGGGTTGTCGAAAAGTTGGGTTTCCGGTTTGAAGGCTTTCGTCGCCGCTACATCCACATCGATCGGCAATGGCGCGACCACCTGTGCTACGCACTCACCGTGGAAGAAGTTCCCCGCGGGGTGCTGGAGCGTTTTGAACAGGGTCAAGTACCACCTGGGGTGTCAGAAATCCCCGAATACGTGCGCATCCAGATGCAAAACCCCCAGCATCTTCCACCCCGGTAAACACGCCCATAACCCGGGGATACCGGCGAACAGGTCTTCTCACTCCTACCCTAAAAGCCGTGGAGACACCGTTTTCAGGCACAGCGCTACTCCTGCTCATCGCAGGAGTGTTATGGCTTGTGTACCTGGTCCCCATCTACCTGCGCAGAAGCGAATATCTGGCCACTGAACGCAATGCGGCCAGGCTCGGCCAGACCCTGCGTGTCCTCGCCGAGACGGCGGAGACCACCCAAGAGTTAAAGACTGAGCTCACCGCCAGAGACGTTGCCCGTCAGCAGCGTGAAGCAGAGCGCAAACTACGCGAAGTCTCCTACAGCACGGACGAGCTTCGCGCCCGGCGCCGGCGTATTCTTCGCTCCACCACCACACTGTTCACCACCATTGGCCTTGTGGGGCTCATTTCCTCCATCACCTTGCAGGCGGCACAGTGGGTGACCGTTGCTCTGGGGGTAACAACCCTCGCGGGTCTGATGGTGTTAAACGCGATTGCTCAGGCGGCAAAAAAAGCCAGAGCAAAAGCCAGCCCGCAGCGTCCCCAACAGAGTGCACCAGCCCAATCCCGCCAGACGGCGAGAAGCGCGCGCTCCTGGAGCCCGCCGGCACTGCCCGAGCCTCTCACCACACGCCACACGGTAGCCCGCGAAGAGGCCCCTTTGCCCAGCCGTGAGGAGCTTCTTCGACAAGCCCGCGCCGCGGCACAGGATGCTCGGCCCGAACAGGCTGCTGCTGAAGCCGAGCGGTTGGCACCGGTGTCACAGTTTGATCAGATGGGCCGTATCGAGCGCTCAACCACATCCGGCAACGTGGATCTGGATGAGGTTCTTCGCCGGCGTCGCGCCGTCTAACCTGGCCCCTTAATCTGGCCGCTACCGCCTTTGGCCAGATGACCCTTGGCTTCGTTTCTGAGTCACTCTGTGTTCTTTCGCACTGGGTTCTTTGACTCTGTGTCCCGTGTGTCTTGCGCGAGCTTCATAGCTTTGACGATCGCATCGCCGACAAGCCGCGCGCCGAGGGTGAGGATGAATACGCCCATTGCTCCGCCGACGACGGCGATCGCAATGGCCACACCTCGTCCTTCGAAGGTTCGAATAATGGCGATCGCGGCAATGATGGCGGCGAGTAGCCCGATGCCCACATAGAACATCACCGAAATGGCCAAGCTCCTGTTGGAGCGAGCCGATACTTCGTCGACCGTGTTGATTAGCGCTCGAGCTGATTCGCGGGAGCGTTCTTCTTCCGTCATTGGGGGAATTGACTCCTTCCCATTGCGTTTCGGCGGGGTATTAGTTGCCCTTCTGGCCAAATGCTTGGCTCAGTTTCTGCATCGCACCAGAGAGTTCACTGGGGATGACCCACACCTTATTAGCGTCACCTTTGGCCAGTTCGGGAAGTTGCTCAAGGTAGCGGTAGGCGAGCATCGACTCGTCGAGTTCCGCAGCGCGCACCGCGTTGAACACTTCGGTGACCGCTTTGGCTTCTCCTTCAGCGCGAAGGACAGCGGCTTGGGCGTCACCTTCAGCGTTCAAAATGGCGGCTTGTTTGGCCCCTTCCGCGGTGAGAATTTCGCTTTGCTTGGCACCCTCAGCGGTGAGAATCACCGCACGCTTTTCACGGTTTGCCCGCATCTGCATTTCCATCGCGACCTTGACAGTCTCCGGTGGCTCAATGGATTTGATTTCGACCCGGTTGACTCGAACCCCCCATTTGCCGGTGGCCTCATCGAGGACACCGCGCAAGGCGGCGTTGATGGTTTCTCGGGAGGTCAGCGCCTGCTCCAAATCGATTCCTCCGACCACGTTTCGAAGCGTGGTGATGGTGATCTGTTCGATTCCCATCACGAAGTCTTCGATTTCGTAGAGGGCAGATTTGGCGTTAGTGACCTGGTAGTAGACCACGGTGTCAATTTGCACCACGAGGTTGTCTGAGGTGATTACGGGCTGTGGGGGGAAGGACACGACCTGTTCACGAAGGTCAATCAGCGGCCGAAGCCGGTCGACAAAAGGAATGAGCAGGTTGAGCCCTGCCTCCAGCGTGCGGTTGTAGCGGCCTAACCGTTCGACAACTCCCGCATTAGCTTGCGGGATGATGCGGATGGCGCGCACAAAGAAGGCCACGACGGCCACGATGAGAATGAGAGGAATGATGAGGTCCACGGTGATTACCTCCAGAAGGTCAATCATTGGTTGATTTCGAACGCACAACGGCGATGGCGCCGTCGATGGTGACTACGGTGACCGATTGGCCCGCAGGGATCCGACCCGACTCACTCCTGGCCGACCAGACTTCGCCTTTGAGTTTCACCTGACCAGATTCGGCAGTGGTGACCGACAGGGTCTTGGCGTCAACACCGAGCAATGCGTCGGTGTTGGTGGCCGTCTTAGGTGAGCGCTTCGCCATTTCACGAAGGGCGATGGGGCGAAGGATAAACACGGTGATGATGGCGGAAATGGCGAAGGCCACACCTTGGGCGAGGAAACCACCACCACCCCAGGCGGTGAGCATCGCCGCTGTCGCGGAGATCGCGAGTGACGCGAACAGCAGATCAGCGGTGACCACTTCGAGCACGAACAGTGCACCGGCAGCTAACAACCACAACCACACGGCCATCACACTCACCTCCACGGTGTCTGTTGTTGCCAGTGTACGACCGTCATCTGACGCCCGGCCGGGAATGTTGAGCCCCCGGGCGCCCGGTTCCCAGTCCTCACGGGGTGCCTAGTCCGTACTGGCACCCATCTACTGGCGCTGAGCTACTGGGTGGGACCTACTGGGTGGGGAGTGGAATTTCCCGGGTGGCCAGGCGGCGCTCAGTACGAACCGCCTCCACGCGGGAGCCGATCACAAGCGCCGCACCAATGACGACAAGATTTTTCACGATGTATTGACCCTCAAGCGTGAGACCCCAAGGGAACACCTCCCAACACACGGAAGGTAAGAGAACCAGCGGAAGAAAGGTCCCCACCATTTGCGGTGCGAGGAGAAAAATGGCCACCCGTGTCAGCGGGGGAACGAGGAAGAACACCCCAATAAGAACTTCCCAGTAGCCAATCACCGGAACGATGATTTCGGGTGTCCACCAATACACGGTGGCAGCTAGTAAATCTTCGGCCGGGCTTAAACCCACCACTTTGAGGCCACCAAACCAAATGAACACCACACCAATGCCGACCCGCAGGAAGGGAACCCCGATGGCGTTCATGAAACGAATAATCAGGGCATCGAGTTGGTAGATACGATCGCGAAGGTTCATCAGAGCTCGAGCGTAAGCCAGCGCACTGGGAAAAGGCTTGAGTCGGTGGGCCGGGCAGGCCGATCAGGTGAGCGACGCGGGCAGAAGGGGCTCGGCTGAGAATGCCGGAGCTAAATGGTGCTTGTGGGCCGAAGCGGTAAACCGGCAGCCTCGTAACAGGCATCCATCAGTTCAGATTGGGTGAGGGCATCGTGGGAGTCCGAATGAATCTCCGCGCCATCAGCCACATGCGCAGCAAAAGCATCCAACTGGTAGGTGTAGCTGGTTTTGTCGCCGTGGCGCTCGGTCGTGCTGTTGCCGCCCGTGACCACGGTGATTCGGTTATCGAGTGAGGGGACGACAAAATTGTGGGCCAAGGCTTCACCGGTTGTGCCCCGAAGGTGCATGGTGAACGTCATTTCGGGCAAGGTGAAACTGGAGCGAAAGTGGGCGCTCGCACCCGAGGGGTAGACCACATCACCGGAGAGTTCGCTATCGACCCGCGGGTCGTCATCTCGCAGGACAGCTTTGGCGTCAGTGACGGTGGGTTCACCGCCCATCGCCACCCCCACACTGCGAATACCGTGCAGGGCGTAACAGCCGACATCCATCAGGGCGCCGCCGGCGAGGTCAAAATCCCAACGAGGGTCGAGCAGGTTATCCAGTGGGAAACCCATCACCACTTCGACGTGTTCAATCTCGCCAATCTCGCCACTGCCCGCAATGTCCACCATCCGCTGCATCACCGGGTGGTAGCGGTAATGAAATGCCTCCATAAACCGCACCCCAGAAGACTGGTGTGCTGTCAACACCGCACGTGCTTCGGTGGCGTTACTGGCAGAAGGTTTCTCACTCAGCACGTGTTTTCCGGCCTGCAGTGCCCGAATATTCCACGGCCCGTGCAGGCCATTGGGTAGCGGGTTGTAAATGACGTCCACATCTGGGTCGTCAATCACGTCCTGATAACTCTCGTGAACCTTCGCCACGCGATGTTCTGAGGCAAACGCTTCAGCGCGGCCTCGATCCCTCGCCGCGATGGCCACTAGTTCGTGTCCCAGCAGTCCAGCGGGAATGACCAGTGCGTCGGGGGTGATTCGAGCAGCGCCAAGAATGCCGATTCGCAGGGGTGTCATCCCTCGACCCTAAACCCCACGCTGGGCCCTAGACCACGGTGCTAATCTGGGGACGCTTTAGGGCCTGTGGCGCAGTTGGTAGCGCGCTTCGTTCGCAATGAAGAGGTCAGGGGTTCGATTCCCCTCAGGTCCACGTTCCGAGCAAGCGGCGTGAATAGTTGTAGCCAACCGTTTTGTCCTCTATAAGTGTGGTCTCACCACTACAGAATTGCGAGACCGGTCTCACGTTCGGACAGTGACCACAGTTTGGCGATCTGTGATTGTGCGAAGGGTCGCAAGAACGGCCGAATGATGGGGTCACCCGTGTTGACTTTCCGTGGCGCATAGAACTGACCGCTTTGCGCGTCGGGGTCTACTGCGGCCCGCAGTTGAGGCAGTGCTCCGTCAGCGGGGGTCATGCCTCGTGTGGCGGCTAAGCGTTTGAAGAACTCCCCGGATGCTCCGGCGCCGCCTTCGGCGGCGGTGCGCACTTGGAGGTCGGTGTGGGCGAGGCCGGGGTGGGCCAACATGCTCATGATCGACAGGCCTGCCGCTTGGGCTTTTTTGTGAAGGCCTAGGGCGAAGTAGTAGTTGGCAAGTTTTGAGTGCCCATAGGCACCCCAGGGCGAATACTTGCCTCGCAGGTGGGGGTTTTTCTGGTTGATGCCGCTGGCAAAGTGGTGGGCGGTACTGGTGGTGGTGACGACTCGTGCGCCTGGTGTCTGGGTTAACAGCGGCATCAACTTTGCGGTCAGCGCCCAGTGCCCGAGGTGGTTGACTCCAAACTGCGATTCGAAGCCATCCTCGGTGGTCGATTCAGGTAGCGCCATGATGCCGGCGTTGTTCATCAGAATGTTCAGCGCATTGTGCGTGGAGGTCACGGTCTGGGCTGCGGTAGCGATTGAGGCGAGTGAGGCGAGGTCGAGGGGAAGTACTTCGATGGAGGCATCGGGATGCTGTGAGGTGATGGTGTCACGCGCCTGTGCGCCTTTGTCGGGGTCACGTGATCCCAAGATGACGTGTGCCCCTTTGGCGGCGAGTGCGAGTGCGCTGTGGTAGCCCAGTCCGCCGTTTCCCCCTGTGACGAGTGCCACGGTGTTGTGAAGTGGGGGGATGGATTCGGTGGTGAATGTCATTGAGGGGCCCTTTGGGTGAGGTCGTCACACATCACGGTGATGACGAGACAACAGGTTGATGAGTTTCAACGTATCAACGGATAGGGAGGGTGTCAACAACCCGAGCTGTAGGGGGCGCTTACGCCTTCAAGACCTTTTTCATGAAAGGCAGAAGCTTGGCGGACGCATCCGCCCACTGGGCGGTGTAAAAGTTCTCCCGAGATTTACTCTCCACGCTGACCAACCCCGCTGACTTCAACACCTTGAGGTGGTGTGACACGGACGGTCTCGACAGATCCATATTCCGAGTGATCTCCGTGACGTTCAAAGGACCCTCGGTGGCGAGCAGAATGAGGATGTCCTGTCGCTGATGGTCGCCCAACGCCAAAAAGATCTCGGAGCAATCGCGGGCGATTGCCCGCACCTCGTCCATGTTCCCCATAGGCACAGGCTAGCAATGGCCCTAGCGACTAATTCGACACTGTGAGCGACCACTATTGAGTGGCGTCATAAATAAAGGGCATGTCGAGCGAGAGAAGTGTGTGATGTGCGGTTTCGACGTCCAACTTGTCGCCTGCTGCTTGCCCGACCAGCATTCGATCAAATGGGGCCTGGCGCCAGCGTTATTTCCCTGACAGTTTCCAGACGTCTCGCATGTCACGCTCTGAGCGTTCCCAGGCATCGAGGGAGATCTGGGGAACGGTGTCTTTCAGACTGCCGAAGCGGTCGCGCTTAGTCGACTCGGTGTAGGGGACAATTTTCTCCACGGGAGTGCCCGCCCGGGTGATGATTACCTCACCACCGTTTTCGACCGAGGCGATGAGACCAAACAGTCTCGAGTCTGCGTCAACGAGTTCTACTGTCTGTGTCATGCGCCACAGCGTAGGACGTGTAGTGCGCTAAGGGAAGAGTCTTCAGGGATCTGGTGACCGGGCAATAATCCGACTCGACTTCGCCAATAGCTCACAGCCAACAACTCACAGCCCCCACGCGAACGCTCTGGTACCCCAGCGGTGAGCGATAATCGTGTCCATGGAATCGCTCGAGGCGAAGACCCTCTGGGTTCGACTGGGCGACGGTGATTTTTTCGATGTGGCGATCACTGGTTGGCCGGAGGGTGTGGAGGGCAAACAAGCCCCTTCAGTCTGTGGAGATTACTGGCCACCGTTTGGCGGTGAAGTGGTCGACGCCCCTGGAGGGGAATCCTCCAGGAGTTTCTCAGTAGACCTTGACTCGGTGTCGTCCCTGTTGCGCTTCGAATCAGATTTTGGTCTCTACGTGGCAGAAAAACTTGATGGGTTTGTGGCCATCCACTCGGCGTTGATGGTGTTGGGCGATCACGTGGTCATCGTGCCGGGGAGGTCCCACGCCGGAAAATCTTCCCTCACTCACGCGGCACTGGGTGCCGGACACCGGATCTTGAGTGACGAATACACCCTGGTCGATGCGGGTTCTGGTCGGGTGCGAGGTTGGCCTCGCCCGATAAGGCGCCGGGAGCCAGATGGCAGCATCACCAGGGTCCCCATAGAGCGTGATGATGCTCTGTATGCCCCGACCCATGTGGTGGACGTCCGCTATAGCTCGGACACCAAAGAGGTCTTGGCCCTTAACCCTTTGGGGCCAGGGGATGTGGCTTTCAGCCTGTTAGAAAACACCGTGTGTGCGCAGTCGAGACCAGAAGAGTCCTTGCGCGCCATTGCCGCAGTGTCGCGTCAGGTCAAAGGTTTTCAGGGCACACGCGGTGAAGCGGTAGAAGCCCTCGCTGCCCTGCAGGGGCTCCTGGGCCAGTCTTAGGCGTCCCGGATTATTTAACCCTGGGTATTTAACCCTGGGTATTCAGCCCGGGGTGTTTATCGCTGGTTATTAGCTCTCAGGGAGAGGCACACGTCACGGGGTGGGCTGACGTCGCCCCCCAGCATTGTCGTGATGCTCGGCCTGTGCTCTGCATAGATGTGCAATAGAAAGGCGCGCAAATGTCTAATAGAAACCCGCGCAAATGTGCAATAGAAAGGCGCGTAGATGTATAACAGCGCTTCCAGGTCGCTTAATTCCAAGAATCAACGGCGGCCGCTTTAGTGGTCGCTTCCCTACGACGCCCGACCTTGGACAATCCGCACCAGCTGGGAGCCGAGGGCTCGCTGCAGGCTCTGGTGTTGTCCGACTGCTGTGACAGGGGGGAAGTACACCAAGCGTTTAGCCAACCACCGAGGGAGCGCCTCTAAGGGGTGGTCGTAGGCCAGTTCCGCGAGAAACCTCTGCCACAGCAGGCCTGGACGCCTGGTGGCCTCCCGACAGGTCGGGTCGGCCCCGCATTGCTGCCACACCCTCGAGACCATCGGCAGTGGCGTGGGCAGCTGTGTCAACAGTTCGGTGATTTCGTCATCCACAATGCCGGGAAAAAGCTCCCGGTGAAGGCTGAGGACTCCTGCGGTCAGTCGGCCAAGTGCCGGACTGAGGGGCGGCAGGGGTGATTGCAGCGGTGACTTGAGGGCGAGCGGGATTAACCGGTGAACATCGA
>CBFHPU010000034.1:0-12799 GCA_965657845.1 Pontimonas sp. | reverse complement strand
TCCTCCTAAGACGCTTCTGACGATTCAGGGCTAATCGCCCTCACCTCGGGGTCAGCCGCGCAGTCAGGCGCTCACCGCGAAGTGTTCTGTGACTGCGGGCCGTTCTGTGCCCGCGAGGTGCACTGCGTCATGGCCCTGTGTCACAGCCCTGTGTCATAGCCCCGAGGGCTTCGATGGTGGGCTGCGTGGGCTTTTAGTCTTCGCCGGTTAAGAGTGCGGCGAGTTGCTCAGGCCGTCTTGTGGAAATCAGCCAATACGGCGTGGGGTCACGGGGGTCGTTTAGGTGAACGCGGACTACCGGAGTAATCCACGGGCGCATCACCAGAAATGCTCTGGCGTCTAAATCGACACTCTTTGCGGCCCGTGCGCCCTCCACGTCAATGGGTTCGCCGCGGGTGATGAATCGCCGTTCAATGTGGGCACGGCCCGCGTAGAGAAAATCTTCGTCGAGGCGGACTGTCGGGGCACTCCACCACAGCAAGCCCACAAGCCCCAACCAAATGGCTATCCCCACGACAAAGCCCAGCGCAAGATCTAACGGCAGGAAAATCAGCACGCTCGTGGGAACGGCGAGAAACAAGGCCAGAACGAGCCACCACGCAGGGGTTAAGCGTTCATGAAACAGGTGCACACCCTTATTCGACCACGTATAACCTGGGAGCGTGGACCAGGAAAATCGTGTCGAGATTCTCGTCGTGGGGCAGCCACCCCGCTATGCCCATCCCGGTGATGCGGGAATGGACCTGGTTTCTCGCATCGAGTGTGAACTGCCCCCGCTGTCGAGAAAATTGGTCCCCACGGGGTTGTCCATCGCTCTGCCTCCGGGGTACGTGGGCTGGGTGACGCCACGAAGTGGGTTGGCCATCAGGCACGGAATTTCTATGGTTAACGCACCCGGAATCATCGACGCGGGCTTCCGCGGAGAAATCCAGGTCGTGTTGTGGAACACTGATGCCACAACGCCGTTTGTGGTTCGCGCCGGTGACCGAATCGCCCAGTTGGTGATTACCCAGCACAGTGTGGCGCGAATGCTAGAGGTCGACTCTCTTCCCGGTTCACATCGGGGTGATGGAGGGTTTGGCTCCACTGGAGTTGCGGGCAAGCCGGGAGAGTAAACAGTGACTGATATTTCCACCACCCTCGATAGTGACGATTTCGATTATCCGAAGTCGGCTCCGGCTGACCGTTCGGAGCGTGGCCCACTAGACGACCAAGAAGCCGGCAGTGTGAAGCCCGCCATTGATTTGGGTGCTTTGCGGGTTGAGCCGCGTCGCGGGTTGCAGATGCGGTTAGAAGTGGAGAAGAACACCAACCGCGTCGTCGCGGTGACCCTGGAATATCAGGGCTCGAGCGTTCAAGTCCAACCCTTTGCCGCCCCTCGATCCAGCGGTTTATGGTTGGGTATCCGTGAGCAAATCGCGGGACAAGTGGCCAAACAGGGTGGCCAGGTGGAGACCAGAGATGGTCAGTTTGGTCCCGAACTTCTGGCTAACGTGCCGGTTCAGTCGGCCCAGGGATATTCCACACGCACCGTGAGATTCATCGGTGTCGATGGGCCGCGTTGGTTTCTGCGGGGCGTAATCAGTGGTCCCGCCGCATCGGATCCGGTTGCTGCTGAGACGATTCACGAAATCTTCAGGGGAATTGTCGTCGTGCGAGGAAACACCCCGATGCCGCCCCGAGAGTTGTTGGGACTTCGAGCGCCAGAATCATCCGCCAGCACACCCGGTGAGGTGCCCCCAGCTGGGCCTGGGGGAGCACAAGGCTCGTGAGTGCCCCCGAGCCAAGCAGCCTGAGCGATGCCTTTCGCTCCAGTCTGGAGCGCTCACCGTTCGCCTCAATAGAGCCTGGGGCAACACCGACGGGGAGAGACGTCTGGGCGGCGTTGGGCGGAAAGCGCGGCGTGATCGAGTCGCTGCTTCCTGGAATGGTGTTCTTAGTGGTCTACACGCTCACTCAGTCGTTGTGGTGGTCAGTGTTGACTCCTCTGGCGGCGTCGGTAGGTTTCATTCTCACCCGCCTTATTCAGAAAAGCCCCATCCAGCCGGCGCTGATTGGCCTGGTGGGGGTGGCCCTCTCGGCTTTTGTGGCGATTGTGTCGGGGCGACCGGAGAATAATTTCGTATTGGGCTTGTGGGTGAACGCGATTTCGCTGGGCGTCATCCTGGGCTCGTTTCTGTTTCGGCGCCCGATCATCGGGGTTATTGCGGGAATTCTCGTGGGCGACGATCAGTGGCATCAGAATCGCGCCCGGTTCGCGATGGCCTCGGTCGCCACACTGTTGTGGGCGGGAATGTTCGGGTTGCGCTTACTCGTTCAAGTCCCTCTTTATTGGGCTGGTGAACCGGCGGTTCAAGCGCTTGCTACGGCGAAACTGGTGATGGGAGTGCCCCTCTACGGGTTGACCTTGTGGCTGACCTGGTTGTTGTTGCGCTCGGTGTACCGGCCTCAGGTGAACACTCCCGAGTGATAGAATTAGCTTCACGTAAAGATAATTAAGTAGGAGGACGACGATGGCGAGCCTAAACAGCCTGGGCGCACGAGACACGCTGACGGTCGGAGGAGTCGATTACGAGATTTACCGCATCGACGCCGTCGAGGGGGCAGCGAACCTGCCATTTAGTTTGAAAGTACTCGTCGAAAACCTCTTGCGCACCGAAGACGGTGCCAACATCACCGCCGAGCAAATTCGCTCGCTGGGTAGTTGGGATGCGGCAGCGGAGCCGTCAAAAGAAATCCAATACACACCCGCTCGGGTTGTCCTTCAAGACTTCACCGGTGTGCCCTGCATTGTGGACCTCGCCACCATGCGTGAAGCAATTGTTGACCTGGGTGGCGACCCCAACAAAGTCAACCCCCTGTCGCCGGCTGAGCTGGTCATCGACCACTCCGTCATTGCTGACCTGTTTGGTAGCGAAGACGCGTTAGAGCGAAACGTTGACATCGAATACGAACGAAACGCTGAGCGCTACCAGTTCCTGCGTTGGGGCCAAACGGCTTTTGAAAACTTCAAAGTGGTGCCCCCAGGAACCGGAATTGTGCACCAGGTCAACATCGAGCACCTCGCCAAAGTGGTCTACTCCCGTGAGGTAGACGGAACACTCCAAGCCTTCCCGGACACCTGTGTGGGAACCGACTCCCACACCACCATGGTCAATGGCCTCGGCGTTTTAGGTTGGGGCGTCGGTGGTATTGAAGCGGAAGCCGCGATGCTCGGCCAGCCGGTCTCTATGCTCATCCCGCGGGTGGTGGGTTTCAAACTCACCGGTTCCATTCCCACCGGAGTGACAGCAACCGATGTGGTCTTAACCATTACTCAGATGCTTCGCCAGCACGGAGTGGTCGGCAAATTCGTGGAATTCTACGGAGCCGGTGTGTCCGAAGTTCCTCTTGCGAACCGAGCAACCATTGGGAATATGAGCCCCGAGTTTGGCTCCACGGCCGCAATGTTCCCCGTAGACCAGGTGACCCTGGACTACCTGGCGCTCACGGGTCGAGACTCCGCACAAATCGACCTCGTCGAAGCGTATGCGAAGGCCCAAGGCCTGTGGCACGACGCTGAGCGCGAACCGGTCTTCAGCGAATATCTCGAGCTCGACCTCGGCACTGTCGTACCGAGTATTGCTGGACCAAGGCGACCTCAGGATCGCATCGAAGTATCGCGTGCAAAAGAGCAATTTGCCCACGACCTGCCCGACTACGTGAAGCCGGGACACACTGGCGATCGTGTGCCGGTGAGCGTGAAAGGCGATGCGTTCGACTTGGAAAATGGTGCCGTCACGATTGCGGCAATCACTTCGTGCACCAACACGTCAAACCCCTCGGTGATGTTGGCTGCTGGCCTATTGGCCAGAAATGCACGCCAAAAGGGTCTCAAATCGAAGCCCTGGGTGAAAACGACCCTCGCACCGGGTTCAAAAGTGGTCACCGACTACTACGAAAAAGCCGGGCTCATGGATGACTTGGAAAACCTCGGTTTTTACCTCGTCGGGTACGGCTGCACCACGTGCATTGGAAACTCCGGACCTCTCGATGAGGAAATTTCCGAAGCCATCAACGACCACGACCTCGCTGTGACAGCTGTGCTCTCGGGTAACCGAAACTTTGAGGGGCGCATCAACCCGGACGTCAAAATGAACTATTTGGCGAGCCCGCCCCTGGTAATCGCCTACGCGCTAGCGGGCACCATGAACTTTGACTTCGATAACGAGCCTTTGGGTACTGACTCGTCGGGTTCGCCCATTTACTTGAAAGACATTTGGCCAAGTGCCCAAGAGGTTCAAGAAACCATCGACAGTTCAATCGACACCGGAATGTTCGACAAAGAATATGCGTCCGTGTTCGAAGGCGATGAGCGTTGGCGTTCGCTGCCGACACCGACCGGTGACACTTTCGACTGGGACTCTGAATCCACCTACGTGAGAAAACCCCCGTACTTTGAGGGCATGGAGGCCCAGCCGAAGGCTGTGACCGACATTGCTGACGCACGGGTGTTGGCTTTGCTGGGTGACTCGGTCACGACCGACCACATTTCGCCTGCCGGTTCGATCCGTGCAGATAGTCCTGCAGGCCACTACCTGCAAAGCCACGGCATTGACCGGTTGAACTTCAACTCTTACGGTTCGCGTCGGGGTAACCACGAGGTCATGATTCGAGGCACCTTCGCCAATATTCGCTTGAAGAACCTTCTCCTCGACGGCGTTGAAGGCGGATACACCAGAGACTTCACCTCCGCAGAGGGCGAACAGACTTTTATCTTTGATGCGGCGGAGGCCTACCAGAAACAGAACACTGCTCTGGTGGTGTTAGCCGGAAAAGAATACGGTTCCGGCTCCTCACGTGACTGGGCAGCCAAAGGCACAAGTTTGCTGGGTGTGAAAGCGGTCATCGCGGAGAGTTTTGAGCGCATTCACCGCTCCAACCTCATCGGTATGGGTGTGATTCCGCTGCAATTCCCGGCTGGGCAGAACGCGGAATCTTTGGGTCTAGATGGCACTGAAGTGTTCGACATCGTAGGAATCGAGTCACTCAATGACGGCTCCACACCCGCCACAGTGAGTGTGACGGCGACCCCCAGTGCGCACTCGGCACCAGGGCGGGCGCCGGTTCAGTTCGATGCGATTGTCCGCATCGACACCCCCGGTGAGGCGGACTACTACCGAAACGGTGGAATTCTTCCCTACGTCCTTCGCCAACTGGTCTAACTCGCGCACGCGGGTCTGGCATTTTTCAAGCTGCGAGGCATAACCTGGGGTGATGGCATTGCTCGATTCGATTCATTCCCCTGAGGACCTTCGCGGTCTTGATTCTGGTGAACTGGGCCAACTCGCAGAAGAAATACGCGAGTTCCTGGTTCGAGAGGTGGCCCAGTCGGGCGGTCACCTGGGACCCAATTTGGGTGTTGTTGAGCTGACCATCGCGATCCACCGCATGTTCCACTCGCCGAAGGATCCGATTATTTGGGACACGGGACACCAGTCCTATGTCCACAAGATCTTGACCGGTCGGCGCGATTTTTCGAAACTTCGACAACGCGACGGTTTGGCCGGGTATCCCCAGCGCAGTGAATCCGAGCACGACATCGTCGAAAGCTCCCACGCGTCCAGTTCACTCAGTTGGGCTGACGGGATTTCCCGAGCCTTCCAAGTACAAGGAGATGACGAACGTTTTGTGGTCGCTGTGGTGGGCGATGGAGCACTCACAGGGGGTATGACCTGGGAAGCGCTGAACAACATTTCCCATGACAACAAAAGAAACCTCGTCCTGGTCGTCAACGACAATGGGCGCTCTTATGCGCCCACTATCGGCGGAATTGCCAGGTTCCTCGGCGGTATTCGCACCCAAAAGTCTTACCGAATTTTCCGCGGCAGCAGTGAAGCGTTTTTCAGCTTCTTTGGCGCCCCAGGGAAGGCGATATACCGCGGTATCCGCGGAGGCGTGCGCGGGTTTGTGGCGCGTTTTGCCAACAACGAGGCGCTCTATTCGAACCTTGATATTAAATATGTGGGTCCCATCGACGGCCACAATCTGGCCGACCTGGAAAAAGCGTTCGCCCAGGCCAAGGCCTATTCGCAACCGGTCATTGTGCACGTGATTACCGAAAAAGGTCGAGGGTTTGCTCCAGCAGTTGCCGACGAAGCCGACCAGTTTCACGCAGTGGGCCAAATTGACCCGGTGACGGGCCTCTCCACGGGATCGTCGGGTTCGGTGGGCTGGACTCAGGTGTTCTCGGAGGCAATGGTTGAGCAGGCCCAACGAAATGACAAAGTGGTGGGCATTACCGCGGCGATGCTGCGACCGACCGGTTTGTACGAAATGTCTCAGCGCTTTCCTGGACGAGTGCTCGATGTGGGTATTGCCGAGCAGCACGCCGTGACCAGCGCAGCCGGGATGGCCTACGGGGGCCTGCACCCGGTGGTCGCCATCTATGCCACGTTTATCAACCGAGCATTCGATCAGGTCTTGATGGATGTCGCGCTTCACAAAGCCGGCGTGACGTTCGTTCTTGATCGTGCCGGTGTCACAGGTCCCGACGGCGCCAGCCATCACGGCATGTGGGACCTGTCCATCCTTCAGGTGGTGCCGGGAATCCGTCTGGCGGCCCCGCGCGACGCCAAGAGGCTGGTGGAAGAACTGGATGAAGCGATTGCGGTGGACGATGCGCCGACAGTGATTCGCTTCCCCCGTGGCCAAGTAGCCAACGAACTGCCCGCGGTCCGTCGAACCGATGACGGTGTGGACGTGTTGGTTGAAGCCGCGCATAAAGATGTGTTGATTGTGGCTGTGGGCCCGATGGCGCACATGGCGATGGATGTTGCTCACCGTCTCGCTGATCAGGGTATTGGTGCCACCGTTGTCGATCCTCGGTGGGTTGTTCCCGTGCCCTCCAGCGTGGTGGAAATGGCAAGAGACCACCGCATTGTCGCGAGCATCGAAGATGGCACCCGCGTGGGCGGAATTGGAACACGCATCCGCCAAGACCTTCGCCGTGCAGGTGTTGACACAGCGGTTGACGAAATTGGCCTGCCAGATAGCTTCTTAGACCACGCAAGTCGATCGGAAATTTTGGCCGATGTGGGCCTCACCGCCCAAGATATTGCGCGAAACCTGGTCGATCAAGTTCTCGGCACAAAAGTTCCCGTCGCCAGGCCGCTACCCGATTCCGGTGATGAAGAACTTTCTACCGAACATCAATCACTGTCTGAATCGACCGAGTAAGACCAGTCGCCACCAATAGCGCTTTGCCTGCCCGCCAGTAACCCGGTGTGACGAGGCGGGTGTTCTTAGTGTGTTGCGGCCACTTCGTCAATCGTGGCAGCTTGGCGAAACGCTTCCACGAGAAGGGGGACAACCACGTCACGCTGCCAACGCCTCGCGCCAAGTTGTTCCAGTTGGCCGTCAATAGCGCTCGGATGGGACGGGTCGTGCGGTGCGTAACAAATCCTCCGAAGGTATTCCGGAGTGAGAATGTTCTCTGCGGGAACAGTGATGCGCTCTCCGGCACGTTGAATGAGGTCCCTCGCCAGCACGTAACGGCGATGGGCCTCAGGTGCTTTATCGAGCCATGCTCTTGGGGGTGGAAGCGTGTCCCCAGAGCCACGAAGTGCGGGCAGCTCCTGGGTTGCCATGCCCTCGCGTATCGCGGCCCACCACCTCGGAGCTTCACTTCTGCTGGCGCGACCGTGAAAGTTTTTTAACCCGACAAGCTCCGCTTGTGAGCGAGGCCGCTCGATGGCTGCGTGCACAATGGAGCGATCGGGAAGCAGTCGGCCAGGCGACACATCTTGTGCTTTCGCAAACTCTTCTCGGGCCCGCCAGAGCTCTCTCGCGATAGCGAGCCCTCGGGCTCCGCGAACCTGGTGGAGGCCAGAAAGTCGACGCCAGGGTTCCGCTCTGGCAGCTGCGGGGGCTTCGTGGATGATTGCGTGGAATTCCTCGGTCGCAAAATCTATCTTCCCGGCCTGCTCGAGAGTGCTCCAAATCGCATCGCGAAGGTCTGGTAGCACTTCCACGTCTAAGGCTGCGTAGTTCAACCAACTCTCGGGCAGTGGCCTCGTGGACCAGTCGGCGGCCGAGTGCTCCTTAGCCAGTTGAACTCCTAAGAGATCCTCGACCGAACCCTGCAATCCCACACGGGGTAGCCCGGCAAGGCGGGCACCCAATTCAGTATCGAACAAGCGCGTGGGGGACATGCCCACCTCTCGCAGGCTGGAAAGATCTTGGCGTGCAGCGTGGAGAATCCACTCTTGGTCGCCAAAGCGGGTGGTGAAATCACTGAGGTCGGGGACGTCAAGAGGGTCAACCAGAAAGTTTGTCCCACCCCGTCGATAAATTTGTACCAAGTAGGCCCTTTGGGAGTAGCGAAAACCACTCGCCCGTTCCACATCGAGGGCAATCGGTCCTGACCCGGCCTCAATCACGTCCAGTACTTTTTTCCACCCATCCGCGGAAGTGATGACTTCCAAGCCATGATCTGGTGACGCGAGACGACGAAGGGTGCTCTCTGAGGACTCGTTGTGGCCCTCGTTCATCGATTACGCCCCGGATGAAGGGCCGTGACGCCTTCAACCTGAGGGGGCAAACCGGCCAACATTCCCACAAACTCCGCCCAAGCCTCCACGTGGGAGCCCAATCTGTCACCCTCTGGAGACCAGGAGACACGCATCTCGATTTCTGTCCCCACCTGGTCAGATTCGAGTTCGCCGAATCCGGTGGAAATGATTGTGCTGGCAGTACCGGCCGCTCGGGAAAAAACGGCACCGCGCTGCTCGAGCGCATCCATCAACCAGCTCCACGCCACCTTCGGGAGGAAGGGGTCTTCGCCCATAGATTGGTCTAATGGAGCTTTCGCAAAACACACGGCGCGAAAACGCCCCGACCAGCTGGCGGGCGCAGAAGGGTCGTAGAGGATGACCAGACGGGCCGTGCCGTGGTCCCCGTCTGAAGACCGGGGGTCGATTGTCGCCGACCACGCCTTCGCGTAGGGGGCAATCCCTTCAGGGGCAGGAATATCTGTGACGTGAATGTCGTCGCGGAATTCCACTTCGGCGACAGTGCTCAAAGCCCCCTCAAATTCGGGGGGAAACTCATTCTGGGGTGCAGCGCTCATGGGGCAAATCTAAACGCCTTCGCGAGCGCACCTTCGCTAACGCGCCGAGGGAGGTGAAACAGCCTCAAGGGCTCCTGGCCGGTGGTAGCGGGTGTAGAGGTAGCGCTCATCATCAGTGAACACCGCACTAGCACTCCACTGCCCCCAGTGTTCCTCCCACCAGGGCAGCGGGGGATGGGATTCAACAAGGGGCGACCGGGTCATCGTCAGCACACACTCATCGACCATCTGCGCATCCAAAAAGGGGCGAACCAACTCCATGCCACCCTCAAGGAAAAGGGAGTGGAGCCCCTCGGAGCGAAGGGTGTCCACAATGTCCTGCGGGTTAATCATCGAGGCATCGGACAATTCCCTGTGCCTGGCAACGCCACTGTCGAAAAACTGGGTGGGGTCGTGTTCGGGGTGTGGCCCGGTGAGTATCAAGACTCCTCCGGGGCGATAACTGTTCGTGGTGATGCGGTGTGCGGCGAGGTCGCCGTGTCGCGAAATAATCACCAGAGGGGCAGTCGTCGGTATCGCTACGGCATCTGCTCTCACGGTGCGGGCACCGGTGATGACCGCGTCTGACTGCTCTCGTAGGGTGCGAAAAATCTTTCGATCCACCGGATTCGACAGTCCGATGCTCTTTCCTTCACTGTCGCGCATAATCCCGCGTGGGGTAGCCACTAGTGCCCAACGAATCAGGGTGTCTGACTGGGGCGCAAACCATTGAGCAAGCGTCGTGGCAGCCTTTGGATCATCTATCTCGAGTAGCCCACTAGAGGGATAGACCTGGTAGAGGTTCACGGCGCTGATCTCAGGAGGGTGAGGCGTCGGAAATTTGGCGTTGAATACGCCAAATCATTCCCGCCATCCCGCGCAAGCGGAGCAGACTCACGGCCTCTTCCAGGCCGAGGCTTTGAGGGAAATCGAGTGGCACGGCCATGATTTCCTCGGCGGTCAAGCCCCGAAAACCCTGAACCAGGATGGACGCAAACCCTCGGGTGGTGGGTGCCTCCGCCGGAGCGGAAGCATAAACAATGGGCTCTGGAGCGGAATTATCTACGTGGATGAATACCGGTGATTGGCACTCGGTCACGCGCTCCCACGCATCGTCAGGAACGATACCCTCGGGAACCTCGGGTAACTCGTCCGAAAATTCGAGTAGCAGCTGGAGCCGGTCGGCAACACCAAGCGCAAGAAAGTCGTCTTGAATTGCGCGCAGCGACTGTGGCACCGGAGGGTTCGAATCAGACATCAGCGCCCAGGTGCTACGCCGGGTTCTTGGCCCTTCACAATCGGCACCCGCACGGCAGAGCCCCACTCGGTCCACGAACCGTCATAGTTTTTGACGTTGTCGATCCCCATTAGGTGCTGAAGGACAAACCAGGTGTGGCTGGAGCGCTCACCAATACGGCAGTAGGTAATGACTGGTTCGGAACCGTCGACGCCTGCCTGTTCGGTGTACACCTCTTGCAGCTCTTCCAGAGATTTGAACGTTCCGTCCTCATTGGCGGCCTTCGCCCAGGGCACACTCTGGGCGGTAGGAATGTGTCCGCCGCGCAAAGCACCCTCCTCGGGGTAGGCGGGCATGTGTGTGCGCTCACCGGTGTATTCCTCCTGGGAGCGCACGTCAATGAGTGGGTTACCAAAGTGCTCGAGAACGTCTTCTTTAAAAGCGCGCAGATCGCCATCGTGGCGCTCCACGACCGGGTAATCGGTCGTGTGTGCTGGGGGAACTTCACGGGTCAACTCGCGACCCTCGGCAATCCATTTATCCCGTCCACCGTTCAGCAGGCGAACATCGGGGTGCGAAAACAGACTAAATACCCACAGCGCGTAGGCAGCCCACCAGTTGCTTTTGTCCCCGTAGATGACCACGGTGTCGTCTCGCGAAATACCTTTAGCGGACATCAACGCAGCGAACTGTTCGCCGTTCAAGTAGTCGCGCACCACCGAGTCATTTAATTCGGTGTGCCAGTCAACTTTCACTGCACCAGGAATGTGTCCCGTGTCGTAGAGCAGGACATCTTCGTTAGATTCCACCACCACGAGTCCTTCGGAGCCTAAGTGTTCGGCAAGCCATTCAGTGCTCACCAAGCGTTCGGGGTGGGCGTAGTTGTGAGAGGCGATTGAAGGATCGGTGGGTAGTGGCACAGTGACTCCATGTCTGCCCAGGAAAATGGGCGCTCGTCCAGATTAGACTTGCTCTAGTCTCCCACCATTTGGCTGGAAAATCACGGGAAAAAGGAGCAACACCCTTCTATGGTTCAGTCGACCAGCCAATCCGCGCTAGGGCGTCTCGTGGAGCGAAACCCCGAGATGAGTGCCGCCGACCTACTGGAGTATTTTCACCCCCCAGCCCAGTTCGCGAACGCCAGTCTCGACAACTACGTCCCCGATGCTCGCTATCCGTCCCAACAAGAAGCCTTGGTCGCTGTTCAAAAGTTTGCGGTGGGGGGGACCTTTCGAAACGGCGGGGCTAAATCGTGGTTTGGTAAGGCGAAAACTAACGCGTCGACCACTGAGCGGCCGGGAATTTATCTCGATGGCGGTTTTGGGGTGGGTAAAACCCACCTATTGGCTGCGCTGTGGCACAGCACCCCGGGGAGGACCTACTACGGGACCTTTATCGAATACACCGCGTTGGTCGGTGCGCTCGGGTATCAGGGCGCAGTAGAGCACCTCAAAGGTGCCGATTTTTTGGCCATTGACGAATTTGAGCTCGACGACCCCGGCGACACCATGGTCATGTCTCGACTCCTGGGTGAACTAGTCGCCACCGGCACCCGGCTCGCGGCCACCTCAAATACTCCTCCCAACGCGTTAGGCGAGGGTCGCTTTGCTGCGGAGGACTTTCTTCGAGAAATTACGGCCCTATCGGACAAATTTCTGACTGTCCGTATTGAGGGTGAGGATTACCGCAAACGGGACTTTGATGGGCATGCGGTGAGCTTCACGGCTGACCAGCTCGATCGCATCGCGTCACACAGTGCGCAGGGTGTCACGCGTGATTCTTTCGATCAGGTGATCAACCACCTCAGGCTGATTCACCCGAGCCGCTTTGTGGGTTTGGTGAGAAATCTGAAGATGGTGATTCTTGATGACGTGCACGTACTGCACGATCAAGCCCAAGCGCTTCGACTGGTGGCGCTAGTAGACCGGCTGTACGACCAGCAGGTCGCTATTGCCTCTAGTGGGGTAGCCCTCGATGAGGTTTTTGACGACACGATGCTCTCGGGTGGGTATCGAAAGAAATATCTGCGGGCGACGTCTCGAATGATTGCCCTCTCGCGCCTGGTGGAGTCTCCAGAGGCTTAGGAGCGACCCAGCCTGGGGTTCCTGCGAAACACAGTCTTAACACCGAGGCCCCAGCGGTAATCAGCCGGTAACACTCTGGTTCCCCTGCCAGAAATGCGGGGCAGTGACACTGGCGAAGCACACAGAGAGTTGTGCGCGTGGCCTTGTGGTCGCGTGATCACAACCTCCATTGATTACCAATTCTCAGGGGGAAAAAATGGATACAGGCGAACTTGCCTGGGCAGTCATGGCCACCGCACTGGTGCTGCTGATGACTCCCGGCCTCGCGTTCTTTTACGGCGGTTTGGTGAAAGCCAAGTCCGTCGTGAGCATGATGATGATGAGCTTCGGCGCAATGGCGCTCATCGGAGTGCTGTGGGTCCTCTACGGATTCAACATGTCGGCGGTGGA
>CBFHPU010000033.1:0-13130 GCA_965657845.1 Pontimonas sp. | reverse complement strand
GTCAGTCTTCGACCACTCGGTTTTGGTGGCTTAGCTGCAGTGTTGTGGCGGCTCGATCACGGCATGCGTGAAGTCGTAGTGGTCGCTGATACGCCAGACAATCAGCTGGTGACCGAGGCGCGCCAGCACACCCCTCACGGGTGGTTGATGCTCGCGGTGAGCCCCGACCAAGCACGGGCATTTTCCCAGAACGGTTTTTCTCTTCTGGACGGCCGTGACCAGGTGGATGTGCCGACGGGCTATATCTGCCAGGACGGCGTCTGCCAGTTGCCACACACCGATTCAACCCTGCTGGTGCGAGAGCTCAGTCGTTCGAACTAGAAGCCATGGAGGGCTCAATTAGGGCTCTGTCGACGCCGCTGAAACAATGAGCCTGTGCTCTTTGTTGCTGCGACCCCCATTGGAAACCTCGGTGACCACACGCCGCGGTTAGTGGAAGCCCTTGAACAGGCCAGGCTCATAGTCGCGGAAGACACCAGGAGTACTCGCTCGCTCATGCACAAACTGGGCATTGAGACCTCTGCTGAGGTGCGCCCGCTACACGAACACAACGAGAGCGGCGTCATCGAGCGAGTACTGAAAACGGCAGCAAGCCAGCCCGTGGTGTTAGTAAGTGACGCCGGAATGCCGGGTATTTCTGACCCCGGGTACCTGCTTGTCGCTGAAGCGCACCGGCAATCCATTCCGGTGAGTGTGTTGCCGGGGGCAAACGCTGTCGTCTCGGCACTCGCTGTCAGCGGGTTGCCGACAGATCGATTCTGTTTTGAAGGCTTCGTGCCCAAAAAAGGCCGCAAGGCGGCACTGTCTGACCTGGCGGACGAAAAACGCACCATGATTTTCTTTGAATCCCCCCACCGCCTCCCCAGCACCCTGGCTGAGATGGCAGAAATCTTTGGGGCTGAGCGTGAAGCGACTGTCTGTCGCGAACTGACAAAGAAATTCGAACAAATCACTCGCGGCACCCTTGCCGAATTGGCGAGTGAGTTTTCCGGCGGAGTAAAAGGTGAAGTGACCCTCGTGGTTAGAGGGCAACAAGGCTCCGGGGTCAGCTTCGATCAGGCTGTCGAGATAGTGGCGAAGCGGGTGGCGGCCGGTGAGAAAGCGACCGAGGCGACCCGCGCGATCGCGCGGGAAACAGGACATTCCAAACCCGAGCTCTATCGTGCTTGGCTCGAAGCAGATGCGTAGGATGGCGGAATATGTCTGAGTCATCATCTTTCTTCATCGCGACGCCGATTTTTTACGTCAACGACGTACCCCACATCGGCCATGGCTACACGCAGGTTGCTGCCGACGTGTTGGCACGCTGGAATCGCCAAAACGGCAATGATGCGTGGATGCTGACCGGTACCGACGAACACGGACAAAAAATTCTCCGCACCGCAATGGCTAACGGCGTTGAGCCCCAACAGTGGGCAGACAACCTGGTGGAAAAAGCGTGGTTGCCGCTGTTGGACACGTTGGATATCGCCAACGACGATTTCATTCGCACCACGGATGCACGCCACGAAGAGGCCGTCAAAAAGTTTTTGACCCTGCTGCATGACCGCGGATTCATCTACAAGGGTGACTACGAAGGTTTTTACTGTGTGGGCTGCGAAGAGTACAAGCAGCCCACAGACCTCGTCGATGGGGAAGGCGAATTCGAGGGCCAGAAAGTGTGTCCCAGTCACGGCCGTCCCGTGGAAGTGCTCAAAGAAACCAACTATTTCTTCACGCTGTCGCAATTCCAGGATCGGCTTCTCGAGCTCTACCGCGAACAACCCGATTTCATTCAACCCGAGAGTGTGCGAAACGAAATCATTGCGTTTGTGACAAGAGGTCTTGATGACCTGTCGATTTCGCGCGCACAACTCGACTGGGGTATTGAGTTGCCCTTCGATAAAGACCACGTCACCTACGTCTGGTTCGAAGCCCTCCTGAACTACATCACCGCCACCGGGTGGGGCAGTGACGAGAAAGAATTTGAGCGCCGGTGGCCCGCCATCCAACTGGTCGGAAAAGATATTGCCCGATTCCACGCCGTGATTTGGCCGGCCATGCTGATGGCGGCCGGCCTACAACCACCCAGGCGAGTGTTTGCCCACGGCTGGCTGTTGGTTGGCGGCGAAAAGATGTCCAAGACAAAACTGACCGGCATCGCCCCCCACGACATCACTGACGTGTTTGGCTCGGACGCATTTCGCTACTACTTCTTGCGTGCCATCACGTTTGGTTCAGATGGTTCGTTTAGTTGGGAAGACCTCGCGGCACGATACGAATCAGAACTGGCCAACGGTTTCGGCAACCTCGCCTCCCGGGTGGTCTCGATGATCACCCGCTACTTCGACGGTGTGGTGCCTGAGGTGTCAGAGTCGGATCTCACTGACGCGGAGCACCACATTCACGACGTCTTGGCCACCCAGACGGCCAAAGCTAATGATGCGATGGATCGGTTCATGATTCATGAGGCTGTGGCGGCCATTTGGGTGATTGTCGATGAACTAAACGGTTACCTGACCGAACAGGAACCGTGGGTGTTGGCCAAAGATGAGGCAGCCAGAGGGCGCCTCGCCGCAGTGTTGTATACGGCGGCGAACGGGCTTCGCACACTGGCGATCTTGTTCTCTCCCATCATGCCCAAAGCCTGTGGTCTGCTGTGGGACGCGCTCGGCGGCACAGACACCCTGGGTGGACTGCAGGAGCAGCTGCTCGCGAACGCCGGAGCCCCTGATGGTCTTTCGACCGGTCACTCAGTGGCAACACTGGAGCCCCTGTTTCCGAGGATTGATACGGAGTAGCCCGGTGGCAGCATCCGACAAGATTCCCGCACATCTGCGCACCCGCGGATCTATGGAAGCCAGCGATCGGCGGGAAGCCTATCCGCCGATGCCGGAAGCCCTCGAGGTGGCGGTGTATGACAACCACGCCCACCTGGAAATTGCTGATGGTGAGAACCCGCTGGACTTTCGGGAACACTTAGATCGCGCCGGCTCGGTCGGAGTCCACGGGGTCATCCAAGTGGGAACAAACGTGGCCACCTCGCTGTGGTCTGCTGATGTCGCGGCCGTTGAACCACGAGTGCTCGCGGCAGTTGCTATTCACCCCAACGAGGCGCCTGAGCTTCACCAAAAAGGCACGTTGGATGACGCGTTACAAGTCATTGATGATTTAGCCAAGAGGCCTCGTGTGGTGGCTATTGGTGAAACTGGTCTGGACTTTTTTCGTACCGAAGGCCCGCTCCAACCCCCTCAACGCAGAAGCTTCATTGAACATATCCGGTTGGCGAAAGCTCACAACCTTGCACTGCAGATTCACGACCGAGACGCCCACGACGACGTGGTGGATATCCTCCTCAAAGAAGGTGCGCCGGAGCGCACCGTCTTCCACTGCTACAGCGGTGACCGGGAATTGGCTGAAATTCTGAACGCCAACGGTTGGTACGCGTCCTTTGCGGGCACGGTGACGTTTGGCAACGCCAAGGGTGTTCAAGAATCTCTTGGCGTGATGGATAAAGCCCACATCCTCATCGAGACGGACACACCGTTTTTGACTCCCACGCCCCACCGCGGCAAACCCAACAGCCCGTACATGATTCCCCACACCTTGCGTTTCATGGCCAAGTATTTGGACACCGATGTGAACCTCTTGGCAGCACAAATCACCGACAACACGTTCGATGTGTACGGGCGTTGGGATGACAACCCGCCCACGATTCGGACCAACCCCGTCACCGGTGAACCCTGGGACGAATTAGAACCCTCACGCTTTCATGCCTCCTGAGCCCGGTGGGGCGTATCTCCAGGCGCGCGATATTCGCCAACTCGCAGAAACCTACGATCTGACGCCGCAAAAATCCAAAGGGCAAAATTTTCTCGGTGATGCCAACACGGTGAGAAAAATTGTCACCCTCTCAGGTGTCCAACCAGGTGACAGCGTTGTCGAAGTCGGTCCCGGCTTTGGGTCCCTCACCGTGGGGCTCTTACACGCGGGTGCATCCGTGACCGCGATTGAAATTGATCCCCGGCTTGCCGAGGCCACACGCGATGTGGTGGCGACCAGGCTGCCGGGTGCCGAGCTCGATGTGGTCACTGCCGATGCGCTGCGACTGGAAGAGGTTCCCGGTTCACCCGACTACCTGGTGGCAAACCTTCCCTACAACGTCGCGGTGCCGGTCGTCATCCACCTGCTGAGCCTGCACCCCGGGTTTCGCCGCGTGTTGGTGATGGTCCAAGCAGAAGTCGGGTGGCGTATTGCCGCAGCACCGGGGAGTGAACATTACGGCTCACCGAGTGCGAAATGCGCATGGTGGGGGAAATGGTCGGTTGAATCGACCATTTCCCGCCGGGTGTTTTGGCCAGAGCCCAGGGTGGATTCAGTGTTGGTAGGAATGCATTCGCACACCCCGCCAGGCGATGAGGCGACCCGCAAGAGGGTGTTTCGCTTAATCGATGCGGGTTTTCACACCAGGCGGAAAATGTCCCGTCAAGCACTAGCCGAGCACCTTGGCGGTGTTGCCCAGGCGACCCTGGCCATCGAATCGGCCGGATTAGATCCGACCAGTCGGTGCGAGACGTGGAGCTTGGACAATTTCGTGGCCCTCGATGCGTGGCTGGAGTCTTCCTCGTGAACTCGTCGGTTCCCCTGCTGTGGTTACCCGCTGGTCTCGGTGCGGGGGTGTTGATGGGCTTTGTCGCGCCGTTGCCGTTTTCGCTGCCGCTCTGGGCCTTACTGGCCATCCACGCAGTGGTGATTTTCCATCTCGCGCTCGCGCTACCCCTCATGTCTTTGGGTCGAGCGACAGGCCAAACCAGGGTGTGGCGAGCATTGGTGGCCATCAACGTTCTTGCTGTTCCGCTGCTGGCTTTTGTCCTCTCGCGTGTGGTGTGGCACACCTACGAACTGCAGGTGGGTTTGCTGTTGGTGTTGCTGGCTCCAGGGGTCGCGTTAATCCTGCCGATCATTCGAGGGGCGGGTGGTGATGCCGAAAGCGTTCTGGGTGTCACACCCTTGTTGTTAGCCGGTCAGCTCATCGCCGTTCCACCCCTGACCATTCTGCTGAGTGGGGGAGTGTTCCAGTGGAGCGATATACCCCCCACGCTCTTACCGATTGCCGCAGTCATTGTTGCTCCGGTGATCATCAGCGCGGTCATCCAGTGGCGGTGGAAAACCCTTGACTCCACGCCGGAGCTCCCGCTGTTGCCGCGCCTCACCGTGTGGTGGGCGGCAGCCGCGTTTTTCGTGACCGCGTGGGATAAAACACCGGGGGCCGCCGAGCGCCTCAGTGAACTGAGCTGGTTGGTGCCTCTGTCGATAGCGTTCCTCGTGTTAATGGCACCGCTCAGCCTGTTAGCGGCAGGCCTCGTTGGGGTGACAGTCGATAAACGCCGGGCCATCCTGATAGCAGCAGTGGGGCGAGGAGGAATCGTCATTCTTCCCATCACCCTCGCGCTGGATCAAGACGTCTGGGGGCTTGTTCCGTTTGTGGTGATGGGGCAAGCGTCCATTGAAGCCATCGGGTTGTTGGTCTACCGATCCATCACCCGAGAAATCCTCGCCGGCGAGCACACCTAATTAGTGACCGTAACGCCCGTGATTACTGCCCTCAGGGACTGGTGGGGACGACGCTAAGCTCGGGCGTATGAGCCCGGCGCATCCACGGTCTGTCGTCGCACACGCGCCCGGAAAAATTAATCTCGGCCTCTGGGTAGGCCCAGCTGACGACACAGGCTTTCACCCACTGCTCACCGCTTTTCAAGCGGTGGACCTGTGGGAAATTGTCACTCTCGCTGAGGCGCCCGCGCTCAGCATTTCGTGCGCGGGCAGCGTGGACTGCTCGGGGGTTCCACTCGGCCCAGGCAACATTGCCTGGAAGGCAGTGGAGAGGGTGGCCAGCGCTCGCGGCGAATCGGGGTCCACTTCGATGTCGATCGCGATTGAGAAGAACGTTCCGGTCGCTGGTGGGATGGCTGGCGGGTCAGCTGATGCAGCAGCAACACTTCTTGCCCTGCAACAGTTTTCGCAGCCACCCCTGGATCACTCACAGATCGTGGCGATTGCCGCCGAACTGGGATCTGATGTGCCCTTTTCCCTCCAGGGAGGAAGTGCCATTGGACGCGGCAGGGGAGTCGACCTGACCGCAGTATTGCCACAACAACCCCTCCATCTTGTGGTGGTGCCGGCCACGTTCGAGCTCTCCACCGCGGAGGTCTATCGGCAATTTGATGGAGAGGGCCGGAGTGCACCTCTCGCCACCGAACTACCCGAAGGGTTTCTAGACGCTTGGCTGGCCGGTGATGCCACCCGCCTTGCTCCTCTCCTGCACAACGATTTGGAGGCGCCAGCGTGTCGGTTGCAACCACAGCTGGTGACCACCCTGCACGATGTTCATGCAGCAGGAGCCCTTCGCGCCATGGTCTCTGGTTCCGGACCGACCGTGTTGGGTTTTGCCAACGATGCCGAGCATGCGCAGACAATTGCCCAACAACTAGGCCGGCAAGGCTATTCCCCGATTGTCACCCAGACGGTCATTCACCCCAACGAACAGTCACCACAACAGCCCAGCGGCACTTTGTAGCAGGCCGGCTCGACCCCGCTTACTGAGGGGCCCCTAGTGAGGGGGACGCTCGGCGCTGTCGCCTTCGCCGGCTTCCTCCTGGGAGTTGGCCTCTGCAGAGGTGGCTTTTGCGTCGCCAGCTTCTGCGGAAGTGGTTTCTGCGGCACCAGTTTCTGCGGCCGCCGCGGCGGCTTCGGCGGCTGCCAGAGCAGCGTGACCCTCTCGGGGGGCTCCGATGACGCTTGCAAGAACCAACACGATGGCACCCCCGACCAGGGCAATGTCGGCCACATTTCCAACAAAGAAGCCGGCGTAGTCCAAAAAGTCGACGATGTGGCCGATGGCGAACCCTGGGTCCCGGAAAAGTCGATCACCGAGGTGACTAATTGCCCCGCCGGTCATTGCCCCCAAACCAATTACCCACAACCAGTGGCGGGTACTGAGGCTAAACCACACCAAACCAACTACCGCGAAGGCCGCCACAATGGAGAGAATCCAGGTGTAGTCGGCAGCGATACCAAAGGCGGCACCGGGGTTGTAGACCAGGCGGAAACCAAAAAGGTCTCCCCACAGGGGCACATATTCCCGAAATTCCAGTTCGGATTCTGCCCACCATTTCGACCACTGGTCGATGACAATCCAGATCAGTGCCTGAATGCCAATCAGAAGTGGACCAAGAAAACGTTGCACCGGGGGTTCCTCACTGTCTCGACCAAGGGGGCCAGACTAGGCTTCCCTGGTGGTACATCTACTCGGAGCCCAGTCGGTGTACCTCGAGTATCCCACGCGCGAAGTCTTCGCGGGTGTCTCTGCGTCGCTCAGTGCCGGGGATCGAATCGGCATCGTGGGTCGAAACGGTGAAGGCAAATCGACCCTTCTGAAGCTCCTCGCGGGACGACTTCAACCTGACCGCGGTGACGTCATTGCCCGTAACGGTTTGCGCATTGGTTACGTCGACCAGTCGGATCAACTAGGCGGTGAGCACAGTGTGTTGCAGGCCGTGGTGGGCGATGTAGATGACCATCAGTGGGCGAGGGACCCCAAAGTTCGTGACGTGTTGAACGGTGTGTTGGGAGACATCGACTACGACACGCCTGTCAGTGCTCTGAGCGGTGGCCAAACCAGGCGGGTGAGCTTAGCCTCAACGCTCATTCACGACTGGGATGTGTTGATGCTCGATGAGCCGACCAACCATTTGGATATCGCCAGTGTGTCGTGGCTTGCCGGGCACCTCACGAAACGCTTTGCCCGAAATGATTCGGCACTGTTGGTTGTCACCCACGATCGCTGGTTTCTCGACCAGGTGACCGATCAGACCTGGGAAGTGAACCGCCAACAGATTTCTGCCTACGAAGGCGGCTACGCCGCCTACGTCCTGCAGCGAATGGAACGCGGACGCCAAGAACAGGTGCGCTTCGCGCGCAGCCAAAACCTGCTGCGCAAAGAACTCGCCTGGCTTCGCCGGGGTGCACCGGCAAGGACGACGAAACCCAAGTTCCGCATTGAGGCGGCTGAAAGCCTGATTGCGACCGAACCACCACCCAGGGATCAGGTGAGCCTGTCGAGGTTGGCCACCCAGCGGTTGGGTAAGACGGTGCTGGAGCTAGACGATGTGTGGGCGGGATATGACGACACCGACATTCTTCGCGGAGTGACGTGGAATATTGCCCCCGGTGAGCGCACAGGCATTGTGGCGGCCAACGGTCAAGGAAAAACCACCCTGCTTCGCGTGTTGGAGGGCAGCCTTCAGCCCACCAAGGGGCGCATCAAACGCGGGAAAACAGTGAAGATTGGCAGTCTTGATCAGCGCGATGGTGGTTTAGAACCGTGGTGGGATAAACGAGTCGCCGATTTGGTCGCCGATCACAAAACCAGTTACGTGGCGGGCAAAGCCGAATACACCCCCAGTTATCTGCTGGAACAGTTAGGTTTTGGCTCCGCCACCCTCTCGCAACACGTGTCCCGGCTTTCTGGTGGTCAGCGTCGACGGTTGAACATTTTGGTGCAGTTACTGGCTGAACCCAACGTGTTGCTACTCGATGAGCCCACCAACGACCTCGACACGGACATGTTGACCGCTTTGGAAGACCTTTTGGATTCGTGGCCGGGAACACTCATTGTGGTCTCCCACGATCGCTACCTGGTGGAGCGAGTGACCGACCAACAGTATGCGCTGATTGACGGCAATTTGCGCCACCTTCCCCGCGGTATTGACGAATACCTCCAGTTACGTCCCACCACGTCGTCTAATTCCTCTGACACCAAGGCTCCGGCCGATCAGTCCACAGATCAACCGTCGTCTTCCACTGCCTCCCCCCGATTAGCACCGGGCAGTAAAGAACACCGTCTGGCCGAAAAAGAACAAGGTCAGATTGAGCGGCGTTTGGCCAAGCTACAGACCGAGCGGGCTGCGCTTGTTGAAGAAATGGCGGCGATTGACCCCAAAGACTGGGAGCCGCTCAGTGCACTCACCCAACAGGTGGACACCATTGATCAGGAAATTTCCGAGCGGGAAATGCGCTGGTTGGAACTGGTCGCCCTGTTAGAGCCTGGCGCCTAAACACCGCAGCCCAACACAGTGCGCCGGGGTGGGACTTAGGCCTCTGAGGCGTCCGCGTCGCTAATTTCCAGGCTCAGGGTGCGCAGCAGATTACTGAGTGCTTCACGATCGGGCGCACTCAACCCCCGCAGGGCGTGTTCTTCTTCCCGCAGCAAATCCGCCAAAGCCCGATCCACGACGCTTCGCCCCAGCGGTGTGAGGCCCACCAGGGCTCGTCTCCCATCGTCGCTGTCGGGGGTTCTGGTGACCAAACCGCGTTGGACCAACCGGTGAATCCGGTTGGTCATCGCCCCACTGGTCACCATGGTGTGTTGCCGAAGCACTGTGGGGCTTAGTTGGTAGGGCTCACCGGAGCGCCGGAGTGTGGCCAACACGTCAAAAGCGGACACATCCAAGTCGTGGGCACTAAATACCCTCCGGCGAAGCCGGTCCAAATGTTTGGCAATTCTCGTCACCCGCGAGAGCACACCTAAAGGCGCAAGGTCCAAATCGGAGCGTTCTTGGGACCACGCCTCAATGATGTGATCGACATCATCGCGGGGAGCCGACATTTAACCATTATCGTGGTCTGGCAGACTAGAGCGCAGAGCGACACATTCCGCCTTGGTGTAACGGCAGCACGACAGCCTTTGGAGCTGTTAGGTCTAGGTTCGAATCCTGGGGGCGGAGCCAGATGTGGGAGTTTCCCGCTTGCCTGCTGTCAAACCGTGAGCCATGCACTTAAATGGTAGGCATGAGCCCTTCTTCGTTGGCCGTCGTGGTGTTGGCGGCAGGCGCGGGCACCAGGATGAAATCGGCCACCCCGAAGGTTCTGCACCCTCTGGCGGGTATTCCATTAATCGGCCACGTGCTGTCTACTGCTGAAGCGCTAAACCCCCAGCAGACAGTTGTGGTGGTTCGACACGAAGCAGAGCAAGTCTCCGAAGCGGTCGACACTTGGGCTGACAACGCACATATTGTGCACCAAGACGACATCCCCGGCACGGGACGTGCGGTGGAACTCGCCCTGGAGAAAATCCCGAGCGATGTCGACAATGTCGTGATTTTGAGCGCCGATGTTCCCCTGCTGGATTCGGAAACAATCGGGGCAATGATTGGCTTTCACCAAGAAGCGGAAGCAGGGGTTACTCTGCTCAGCACAATCCACGAAGACCCCACCGGTTACGGCCGGATCATCCGCCGTGACGATGGAATCGTCACGGCCATCGTCGAAGAAGTCGATGCGGATGAGCAACAGCGCGCCATCCACGAAGTCAACGCGGGAGTGTATGTCGCGAGGCGGGACATTTTGGCCGAAGTGTTGCCGAGCCTCACCACAGCCAACGCGCAGGGCGAAAAATATCTCACCGACGTCGTCGGACAGGTGGCCACACAATCGGGCGTCGTTCACGCCGTCGTGGTGGAGGATTCGTGGCTCGTCGAAGGTGTTAACGACCGAATCCAACTGCAACGCATGCAGCGCCGGCTGAACACCATGATTGTGCGCGGTTGGCAACGAGACGGCGTGAGTATCAAAGACCCCGAATCGGTGTGGATTGACCTGTCTGTCCAACTCGACCAGGACGTCACACTGCTGCCCGGAGTCACCCTCGAAGGCTCCTGCCACATTGACAACGGAGCCACCATCGGCCCTGATTGCACCCTCAGTCACGCGCGGGTCGGAGCAGGAGCACGAATTCAGCGCAGTGTCGTCGACTCTGCGGTGATTGCCCCCGGTGCCACCGTGGGGCCCTTTGCATACCTTCGGCCCGGCACCGTCATCAATGAGGGCGGCAAAGTCGGCGCATTCGTCGAAACCAAGAACTCCACCATTGGTCGCGGGGCAAAAGTGCCACACTTGAGTTACATCGGCGATGCCGACATTGGCGAAGGGGCAAACATCGGGGCAGGCAGCATTACCGCCAACTATGACGGGGTGAATAAACACCGCACCGTCATCGGCCCGCACGCCAAAACAGGTTCCGACAACGTCTTTGTGGCACCCGTCGAAGTGGGGGCTGGGGCCTACACCGCTGCCGGCACCACCATTCGCCGCAATGTGCCCGCCGGCGCGCTCGCGGTCGCACCCGTGAGTGTGCGCACCATTGACGGCTGGGTAGGCACCAATCGACCCGGCACCGCGGCGGCTGAGGCTGCCGAAAATTCCCGCACCACACCCGATACCCACTAAATCAGCGAGGACACTATGGGCCAGATTTCCACCCCGAATAAGAAAAATCTCATCATTGTGTCGGGGAGGGCCCATCCGAAGCTTGCGGAGGATGTGGCCACCCAGTTGGGTAGCGATGTCCTCTCCAGTGAAAACCGGACCTTCGCAAACGGGGAAATTTACGCCCGTTACGGCGAAAGTGTTCGCGGGTGCGATGCCTTCGTCATTCAGGCTCACAGTTACCCCATCAACGAATGGTTGATGGAACAGCTGATCATGGTCGATGCGCTGAAGCGTGCCAGTGCGAAGCGCATCACCGTTGTTGCGCCTTTTTATCCCTACGCGCGCCAAGACAAAAAAGGGCGCGGCCGGGAACCCATTTCGGCCCGACTCGTGGCGGACCTGTTTAAAGCAGCGGGCGCTGATCGGATCATGAGCGTTGACCTGCACGCCGCCCAAATTCAAGGGTTCTTTGACGGACCCGTCGATCACCTTTTCGCCATGCCGGTGCTGTTGGAGCACTTTCGGGAGAAGCTCAACATTGACGAGCTCACCATTGTGAGCCCCGATATGGGTCGGGTGCGGGTAGCAGATATTTGGAGTGACAAATTGGGGGCACCACTGGCGATTATTCACAAACGTCGTGACCCCCGCGTGCCCAACCAAGTCTCGGTTCACGAAATTGTGGGTGACGTGGAAGGCCGCGTCTGCCTGCTGGTGGATGACCTGATCGACACCGGTCGCACCATTCAAAAAGCCGCGGAAGCGCTCAAAAATGCCGGTGCGAAAGGTGTCGTCGTTGCCGCCACACACGCCGTATTTTCTGACCCCGCGACGGAAGTTCTCCAGTCGGAAGCCATTGACGAGGTCGTCGTCACCGACACCCTCCCGCTGCCGGATTCGAAAAAGTGGGACCGACTCACCATCTTGCCCATTGCCCCGCTTCTGGCCCGAGCCATTCGGGAAGTCTTCGACGATGGTTCCGTGACGTCAATGTTTGACGGTCAGGCTTAAGTTCCACTCACTGGGCGCAGGTTGGGAACCCCCGGGATGGGGCCAAGTGTGGCAATGAGGAGCTCTTGGTTAGCTCCGACAGGGACGTAGCACTGCCAACCCGCTGCACTGAGCGGTAGGAGTTCGAACCGCGCATCCACGCCCGGTGCATTGGGGGCGTAATACTGACGGGCCAGTTCGCAGGCGTAGGCGGCTGAACGATTGGCTTGACCAATCGTGCCGATCAGGCTGGGCAGCACCAACAGGCCTAAACCGATGAGGGCGACGGTGCGCAAAATGCGCATCCGCCGATTACTGCGCAGCGGCTGTGGGTCATCTTCTGGCCACAGCTCTTCGGGAAGGGCGTCAGACATGCTGTGAATCAGACATTCTGAGCTGTTCGCTGTATTGACCCCATCACCCCACCAGCCTAAGAGGATGCAACCGAGAGTGTTCACATACGGGCTTTAAGCTCACCGTGTGCGGGCTTTAGAGCGTCGACTGGGTGTGACTGGCTCCATCGCAATTGGTGTCGCGGCGATGGTGGGGGCCGGGGTGTTTTTCGTGTGGGCCCCCGCGTGGGATCTCGCGGGCGAGTGGATGTTGGCATCACTGGCTTTGGCCGCGATCGTGGCAACACTAAACGGGTTGGTCACCACCCAGCTGGCCGTTCGCGTACCCACATCGGGTGGTATTTATTCCTACGGTCGGACCTACCGGGGCGATTTTGTGGGTTTTCTGGCCGGTTGGCTGTTTCTGACCGGCAAAACTGCTTCCGCTGCGGCGATTGCCCTCATCGCGGCAACATATGTGCTGCCTGACCAGCCCCGTGGGTTGGCTGTGGCATTCATTGTGGCCTTCAGCGCGGTCGTGATCAGCGGTATTCGCGCCAC
>CBFHPU010000032.1:2750-13260 GCA_965657845.1 Pontimonas sp. | reverse complement strand
CCGGATGAGATGAACAACACAGCACAAGACCAGAACACGCTCGAGGCCATGGCCCGAGCGCTGAGTCTTGCCGCCCACTCGCCCGAGGTGGGCAGAAATCCCCGTGTGGGTTGTGTGCTGATGGATGACGCCGGAAACATTGTGGCTGAGGGGTACCACTTGGGGGCCGGCCACCCGCACGCTGAAGTCGAAGCCTTGGATAATGCCCGGGCACAAGGGGTCGACACCCGCGGCCTCACCGCGGTAGTCACCCTGGAGCCGTGTAACCACCACGGAACAACAGGTCCATGCTCGCTCGCACTGCAAGAAGCCGGCATTGCCCGCGTGGTCTTTGGTGCGTCTGATCCTGGGGATCATTCCGGTGGCGGTCACGCCACACTGTCTGCTGCCGGCATTGACGTGATTCCCGGTGTGATGGCCGCAGAGTCTGAAAGGCTCAACACTCACTGGTTTTTTGCGATGCGCCAGCAGCGTCCATTTGTGACAGCTAAGTGGGCACAGTCGCTCGATGGACGCTCCGCGGCCGCCGACCAGACCAGTCAGTGGATCACGGGCACAGAATCCAGGCAACGAGTCCACGAACAACGCTCACAGCACGGGGTGATCATGGTCGGCACCACGACGGCGCTGGTCGATAACCCGAGCCTTACCGCCAGGACACCAGAGGGCACACTGGCCACACTCCAACCCCACGCCGTAGTCGTCGGCCACCGGGACATTCCCCAAGATTCTGAAGTCAGAGGCCACCCAGGCGGATTTCAACAGATCGCCTCCCATGAACCCGAGCGCGTCCTGGAACAACTCTTTGCTGAAGGGTTCCGCTCCGTGTATTTGGAGGGCGGCAAAACCCTGATGAGTGCCTTTGTCCAAGCAGACTTGGTCGACGAGTACCACATCGCCATGGGGCCCATGCTGCTGGGAGGGAAATACCTCGCCGTGGACGATATCGGCGTCGACACCATGAGCCAGGCAAAAGCACTAACCATTTCGAGTGTGGAAACACTCGGTCACGATCTTTGGGTGGTTGCCACACCCACCCGAGCGGAGGAGAAATAGAAATGTTTACCGGTTTGATTGAAGAAATGGGCACCGTCGTGGACCGTGCGCCCTCAGGTGATGGCGAGCGCATCCACATTTCCGCCTCCGTGGTCTTAGAAGACGTCTCCCACGGCGATTCCATCGCCGTGTCCGGCGTGTGTCTCACCGTGGTCGAGAGCACCCCGAAAGGCTTCGTCGCCGATGTGATGGCGGAAACGATCCGCCACTCCAGCCTGTCGACGTGGGTCCCAGGAACCTCGGTGAATTTGGAGCGCGCTGCGGCAGTGGGTGACCGCTTAGGTGGCCACATCGTGCAAGGTCACGTCGATGCAACCGCCACCGTCATCGCGGTGACTCCCGGTGACCAGTGGAGTGTGTTGCGTTTTAGTTTGGACGAGAACATTGCCGAATTGGTCGCCATGAAGGGCTCAATTTGTGTCGATGGGGTGTCGCTCACTGTCTCAGCTGTCGGCCGAGACTGGTTTGAGGTGTCACTGATTCCCGAGACGTTGAGTGTCACCACCCTGGGCGCGCTCGATACAGGCGACACAGTGAATATTGAGACGGACATTTTGGCCAGACAGGTCCAAAGGATGCTTCAACTGCGAGAAGGCGTGGAGGTGTAATCGTGGCGATTGGTTCTATTCCCGAAGCGCTCGATCATTTACGACAGGGTCGACCCATCATTGTGGTCGACGATGAAGCCCGCGAAAACGAGGGCGACATCGTCTTAGCCGCCGACCTGGCCACCCCCGAATGGGTGGGTTGGGCTATTCGCCACAGCTCGGGCTACCTGTGCGCACCGATGCCCTCCGATTGGGCTGACCGGCTCCAACTCCCCCTGATGGTCCGCGATAGCGAAGACCCCCGGCGCACCGCGTACGGGGTGTCGGTAGATGCTGCTGCCGGTGTCAGTACGGGAATTAGCGCGTCAGACCGTACCCGAACGCTTCGCGTACTCGCCGACCCCCACTCGAAGCCGACCGATCTGATTCGACCGGGACACATCCTGCCCCTTCGCGCCTCCACTGGGGGCTTGATGGAGCGCCCCGGTCACACCGAAGCAACAGTGTCACTGCTGGCAATGGCTGGTCTGCAGCCCGTGGGAATGATTGGTGAGGTTGTCGGTGACGACGGTGAACTTCTGCGTCTTCCCGAACTGCTGGAAATGGGTGAGCGTGAAGGTGTTCCGGTGATCACCATCGAACAGCTGATCGCCTCCGGTGAAGTACTCGGTGACACCTCGGTGTTGGGGGCTATGCACCAGGGGTCACGCGACCAACAGCGAGTGATTTTTGAAGTGGAAACCGATGTTCCCACCGAACATGGGACGTTCACCCTCCGGGCTTATCGTGACCGCGCCACCGGCGCGGACCATGTCGCCATTGTCTCCGGTGAGCCACACGACGGAATGCTGGTGCGATTGCACTCCGAATGTCTCACCGGTGAAGCGATGGGGTCACTGAAATGTGAGTGTGGCCCCCAACTTCGATCGGCCATGGAAACCGTTCACGAGCGAGGTGGGGCTGTGATTTACCTGCGCGGCCACGAAGGTCGAGGCATTGGCCTGATCAACAAACTGCGCGCCTACCGCCTGCAAGAATCCGGCCTCGACACCCTGGATGCCAACCTCGCATTGGGTCTGCCGGCGGATGCCCGCGATTACGGTGCTGCAGCAGCCATCTTGAAAGATATGGGCATTTCCGAAGTGAAGCTCCTCAGCAACAACCCAGAAAAGAAGCGGCAACTAGAACAACACGGGATTACCGTGTCGGAATCAGAACCCCTCGTGGTGGGTATTGGCGCCGACAATTTCGGTTACCTGGAAGCAAAACGCGACCGGATGGGCCACACCCTCCCCGGACAGTTAGAAACGGGAGCAATTCCGATACCTCAGGAGGACACCAAATAATGAGCGGCGACGGAGCACCAGAGATTACCCCGGTGAACGCCCCAGGCCTGCGTGTTGCTGTGGTTGCTGGAACGTGGCACACCGAGATTGCTGAAGGCCTCCTCGCGGGTGCGATGCGCTATCTGGAGAAGACTTCTGCCACGGTGAGCGTGCTTCGGGTCCCCGGCAGTTTTGAGTTGCCCCTGGCCTGCCAACGGGTCTTGGAAGGCGGCGCTGATGCTGTCGTCGCACTGGGTGTGATCATCCGCGGTGGGACACCACACTTCGAATACGTTGCCAGTGCCGCCACGGACGGGCTGACCCGGGTGGCTCTCGATTCGGGTAAACCGGTGGGTTTCGGTGTTCTCACTGTTGATGATGAACAACAGGGTCTTGATCGCGCTGGCCTTGAGGGCTCAGTGGAAGATAAGGGCGCGGAAGCAGCCGATGCGGCTGTTCGCCTCGCTCTCAGCCTGCGAGAGCTTTCTGGCTCTTAGGCTGGTAGCACCATGAGCGATGAGGAACGACGCCGACGCGTGACGGGTGACTCCGCCAAACGCGCAAAACGGCGAGGAGCCTTGCTTCGCTGGTGGGACACCACCAGCGAGTCACTGCGTCGGAAAATCAAACCCCTCTTAAAGCCCCTCTACCGTCGCTTTCAGATTCGCAGTGTGATTGCCTGGTTTGTCCCCGGCTGGGGTGAGGTCAGCAAAAGCCCCGGCGGTGTTGCCCTTGTGGGCAACCTGCGGCCTGGCCCCAATGACGCGCCCCTTATTGCCGCCGTGGGCGACTTTGGTTCCGGGAAAGAACCTTCCTTTGACGTCGCGAACATGATTTCCGCCGAGGGTGCCCAGGCGGTTGTCACCCTCGGTGACAACGTCTACTACCAAACCGGTTACCAAGCATTGGTAGGAAACCTCTACGGCGACTATTTGGAAGCGGGAGCGTTTTTTCCCGCAACCGGCAACCACGACTATTCGGAGGGTAGAGGCATTGCGCTGTTTGATCGCTACTTCGATTTTCTGGGTGGCCACCGGTGGTACCGCGTCACACTGGGACCGTTCGAATTTTTCATGCTCGATTCCCACCAAGCACTGCACCACCCCGATATTTTTACGAAGCAATACGACTGGTTAGAAGCCGCCGTTGCGGACTCGACAGCGCAGTGGAAAGCCGTGGTCGTTCACCATCCTCCGCATTCGGCGAGAAGCCGGTCCCAAAAAGAGTTTCGTTTCCCCTACGACAAGTGGGGTGTGGACCTGGTGCTCTCCGGCCACGACCACACCATGCAGCACCTGGAGTTTGATGGTGTGCACTACATCGTTGACGGTGTGGGCGGGGGCAGCCTGCACAAGTTCGAAGAACTCCTGGAGGGCACCCAGTATCGACTCTCGGGCCGATACGGCGCATTTTTCATGCAACCCATAGACACCGGTCTTCACTGCTACTTCAAGACCACTGAGGGTGACGTGGTGCACGAGTTCGTCATCGGGCAGAAAACCCGCGCGACTCACTAAAGCCCGTGTGTTGCACAGAGGCCAGGGACTTCGCCGAGTCACTACTGGGTCCGAGCCGGTCCTAGTCGAAGAACAACACCCGCAGTCGCCTGGTGGCAAAGAGGGTGCCGATCGTGCCGAGCACAACGAAGTAGGCCACATGGCCCAGGGTGGCCAGGCTGACTGCTCCGGTCGTTAACGCACGCAACATTTCCACACCGTGCCAGAGCGGCAAGGCTTGCACCACCCACTGCAGCGGTTCTGGGTAGACATCGAGCGGGTAGAAGGTTCCAGAGAACAAAAACAGCGGCAGCAGGGCAAAGTTCACCCAGCTCATGTGTTGGAACGTAGTGAGGTAACTGGTGACACTCATCCCAATGGCCGCAAAACACAGGGCAATGAGCACCACTGCGGGTAGTGCCAACAGCGCCCAGGGGGAAAGGACGAGACCCAAGAGTTGCATGACGATCAAGAACCCGCTGGCGTAAAGCGCCCCGCGCATGAGCGCAAGGGTGATTTCACCGACGGCCACGTCGAGTGGGCCGAGAGTGGTCTGCAGCATTCCCTCATACAGGCGCTGGAAGTTCAGTTTAAAAAACACGTTCCACGTCGAATCAAACACCGCACCGTTCATCGCCGCGACAGCCAATAGTGCGGGGGCGATGTAAGCGGCGTAGCTGACGGATTCACCGGCAGCGTTTTGTACCTCACCCACTAGGGCACCAAAGCCCACGCCAATCGAGAGCAGGTAAAACACGGGTTCAAAAAAGCCACTGAGAATCACCAGGGCGTTTGTGGACTTGGTGGCCTCTAGACCACGACGCAAGACGGCACGAATATTGCCTGCGTACAGACCCGCCAAGGATGCCGGCAACCAGCGGTGTGTTTTCTGCTCGGGCAGTGGCGCCACTTGTGTCACGAGCTCAGCCGTTTCGTAAACGTGCGAATGGCGAGTGTGACACCCAACACGATGAGGAGCGCCAAATACACGCCGTGCACGACGGTCAACCAGGTGGGTTCACTGTGAGCATAAGACATCACCCGCCCCCATTCGGCACCGTGCCAGAGCGGGGAAATCCAACCGATGGGTTGCAAGAAAATCGGTAATTGTTCAAGGGGAAAAAATGTTCCCGAGAAAAGAAAAAGTGGCACAAAGACCAGTCGATACAGCATGGGTAGTTGCCCGCGATCGGTGGTGATTGTCGCGGCGTACGCCATGATCAGACTGCCGATCGCCATCCCGGTCATTGCGGCAATGGGCACCATCCAGAGAGCTGACCACTGCGAAATTCCACCAAAAGCGACAATGACCAAAAAGTAGATGGCAGCCGTTGCCAGCATTCGAATCGCCACAAACGTCACATGCCCTACGACGATATCCACCCCGCGAAGCGGGGTTTGGTGCATGGCGATATAGATCGGTCGGTATCGAAATCCGACCAGGATTTGGTAGGTGGATTCTTCATTCGCCACGAACACTGCCGACATGGCCAGCAGGGCCGGGGCCACAAACACCAGATAGTCCACGCCCTGAACACCTTCGGGCACCAGGCTGCCAAGCCCCACCCCGAGCGCCAGTAAATACACCACCGGGTTGGCGATACTGGTGATGAACGCACTGGAGGCGTAGCCGCGAAGGGCGCGAATTTTTCGCTCGGTGACAAACCAAAAACGCCACGGCGAAGGCCCTGTGGCGTTCCCTCTGGCGTTCACTGTGGCGACGCCTCTGGGGGCTTTGCGGTCAATGACACTCATTCGATGAGGCTCCGACCGGTCAGAGTCAAAAACACGTCTTCGAGGCTTGAGCGGCGCACGAGTGACGTAACCGGTTCGATGCCTTCACCTTTCAGGTGGTGAAGCAGAGCTTCACCGTCGTCGGTGTAGGCCAAGAGTCGGTCCGGAAGGACTTCCAAAGACTGGGCCGCTGGGCGGATCGAATCGGCCATCTGTTCGTTTCGGTCAGAACCAAACCGCAATTCCACCACTTCTTTACTCGAATACTGGCGAATGAGCGCACTGGGTGAATCTTCGGCCATGATCCGACCCTCATCGATGACCACCAGACGGTCGCACAGTTGTTCTGCTTCATCCATGTAGTGGGTGGTGAGAACCAACGTCGTGCCTTGCTCTTTTAAGCGAAACAGTCTGTCCCAGAGCACGTGCCGGGCCTGCGGGTCCAAACCTGTGGTCGGTTCGTCCAACAGCAAGATTTTCGGGTCGTTAATCAGCGACCGGGCGATCGTGAGACGCCTTTTCATCCCACCACTGAGCGAGTCCACTTTGTGGTCGGCTTTGTCCTGGAGCTCCGCAAAATCAAGAAGTGCCTCGGCGCGCTCCTTCAACCACGCAGTGGGTAAACCGAAATAGCGCCCATAGACAATGAGGTTGTCTCGCACCAACAGTTCATGGTCAAGGTTGTCCTGTTGGGGCACCACACCTAATTGGGCACGAATGGCAGGACCCTCCACATTGGGGTCCATACCCAAAATGTCTAACTCACCAGAGGTTCTTCCCGACACCGCACCGACCATGCGCATGGTGGTGGATTTTCCGGCACCGTTTGGACCCAAGAGTCCAAACGACTCCCCCGGGGAGACCTCAAAATTGATGTGGTCGACGGCGGTCGTCTCGTCGTATACCTTGGTGAGCTCTCGTGCGGTGATCACCGGATTTGCCTTTGTCACAAACGCCGAGCCTAGCCACCGTGGGTGGTTATCCGCTGAGCGAACATGAGCGTCATACACAGCCACAGCGCACACACTAAGAGGACAACACATTGGCTAGGTGCGGGCCCTGTGGTCAGCAACCCCGAGAGTGAGTGGGCAGACTACTTCTATGAGTATGGGTTTTGGTCCCCGCCGCCTGCGCGGAACACAGACATCGCCTCGCAGAAGCGACCTCGATGACGATGGCGCGCCAAAGGCGCGTTTTCGACAACTCCTGCCCTACCTGTTAGAGCACAAGAAAGTCCTCGGAGTGGTCATTGCTCTGAGCGCACTGGGTGCTCTCACTGGACTGGCCCAACCGCTGTTAGTTGCTGAGGTCATCAGCCGGGTGGAGGCAGGCCTCGAACTGGAATGGCTGGTGTGGACGCTGGTGGGCTTGGTCGTTGTCTCCGCACTGCTCTCTGGCTACCGCCACTACCTCCTGCAAAAAACCGGTGAAGGGGTGGTCCTCTCCAGTCGGAAACAACTGATTAGGCGAATGCTGTTTTTGCCGATCCGCGAATTTGATGAACGCCGAACAGGCGACTTGGTCTCCCGTGTCGGCTCCGACACGACACTGCTTCGCGCGGTGTTGACCCAAGGACTCGTCGAAGCAATCGGGGGTGCGCTGACATTTATTGGCGCGATTATCGCCATGCTCGTCTTAGACGCCCTGTTGTTTAGTTTGACCATCATTGTGGTCGCCATTGCGGTGACCACTGTGGTGACCCTATCCCGGCGCATTCGGGTGGCCAGCCGCAAAGCTCAAGAGCGAGTCGGTGACCTCACCGCCAGTGTGGAGCGCGCGATTAGTGCTATTCGCACGGTGCGTGCAGCAAACGCCACCCACCGAGAAATCGACATGATCGATAAAGATGCGGAGGGTGCATGGCGAATGGGCCTTCACGTCGCCAGAATTTCGGCATTGGTGGTTCCCATCTCCGGTATCGCACTCCAAGTGGCGTTTCTCGTCGTCCTCGGGGTGGGCGGATTCCGTGTCGCCAGTGGAGCCATCACGGTGGCAAGCCTGGTGGCGTTCATCCTGTTTTTGTTCATGATGATCATGCCCCTCGGCCAAGCCTTCGGGGCGATCAATTCGGTCAACCAAGCCCTCGGTGCACTGGGTCGCATTCAAGAAATTATTGACTTGCCCGGTGAGGCAGCAGACGATTCGACCACCACTCCCACTGTGCCCACTTTGGCGGATTCTACTAAGCCAGCTCTCGCTTTTCAGGGGGTCAGTTTTTCCTACCCGGAGCGTGCACATCGGAGTGAAGCGGAAAAAGTTGTCGCTGAAGAAATCGGTGAAGATGCTGTCGCTGCACTCACCGGACCGATCCCACTGGAGGGTGGGCCCACGAGAGCCCCCGTCTTAACTGATGTGTCTTTCGAGGTTCCACTTGGTGCCCGAGTGGCATTGGTGGGTCCCAGTGGTGCCGGTAAGTCAACAGTGTTTGCGCTCTTGGAGCGCTTTTATGACCCCACCGCTGGAGTCATTTCCCTGGGTGGGACGGATATCCGGGAGATAAACCGCGAGGCCCTTCGCTCACAGTTGGGTTATGTGGAACAGGATGCACCCGTGTTGGCGGGCACTATCCGCCAAAACTTGTTGCTGGCCGCATCCGATGCCACCGATTCCGACTGCATCGACGTGTTGCAAAGGGTGAATCTAGAGAGTGTGTTGGAGCGTGACCCTGCGGGCTTAGATGCGCCCGTCGGGGAAGCCGGTGTCATGCTCTCCGGTGGTGAGCGTCAGCGTTTAGCCATTGGTCGGGCACTGCTTGCCGCGCCGCCCATTTTGCTTCTCGATGAGTCGACATCATCCCTTGATGGCGTCAACGAACAACTCATGCGTGAAGCAATCGACAAAGTCTCCGAAGGTCGGACCTTGGTGGTCATCGCCCACCGGCTTTCCACCGTGGTCGATAGCGACCACATTGTGGTGCTTGACCACGGAAGGGTTGTCGGTGAGGGCACCCATTCAGAACTGGTGAAATCGACGCCGCTCTATCGCGATCTTGCCAAACATCAGCTATTGGTGTGAATTAACTGCTGTTGTGAACTCATGAAACGTGTGAGGCAAACACTGGCGTGAATTAGTTGCCGGTGTGAAGTGTCGCTCCGTGTTGGGCTAACTCGTCCAGCGCCGCCTGACCACTTTCCGGGGCGACAGCAGCAATCAAATCGGTCAAGATAGTGACTTTTTGCCCCACACCGAGGGCATCGAGTGCACTGGCCCGAACACAGTGGTCGGTGGCAATACCCACCACGTCTACTTCGGTGATGCCGTGTTGGCGCAGAAGCTCTGCGACGGTGTGGCCGTCCTCGGTTGTGCCTTCAAACATCGAATAGGACGGCTCACCCATCCCTTTTTTGACGTGCACACCAATGTGTTGAAGATCAAGCTCTGGGTGATATTCGGCACCAAAGGTTCCCGCCACGCAGTGCACGGGCCAGGTGTCGACAAAGTTGGGTTCCCCGTCGGTAGCGAAGTGACCCCCGTTGTCGTTATCGGCGTCATGCCAATCCCTGGAGGCCACCACCAGGGAGTAGTCGGCGTGGTGTTCGGCGAGGAAAGCACTGACATCGCGTGCGACCTGAGTCCCACCCTCTACACCGAGGGCGCCCCCCTCGGTGAAATCGTTTTGGATATCGACTACTAGGAGTCCTCGCACAACACTCACCCCACAGGTTGGCTAATTGATTGGGTCATTCCAGTCTGCCAGGTTCTCCCCACACTGGGCTAGGGCCCCCAGCAACCGATCAATGTCCCCCCGACTAGCATCAGAGACCCGGTTACCGCTTAGCACCACAGAAAATACCAAACGCTCCCCAGTAGCCCCATCGTCCTCCGAGGACTCAAGATAACCCGCGAGGCTTCTGGTGCCCCGAATACTGCCTGTTTTTGCCTGCACCAGGCCCTGTAGGTCACGGGAAACACTCTGGTAGCGGTTTCTCAGTGAACCACTCTCGCCTGCTACTGGCAGGCCTTCTCGAACAGGCTCAAGCTCTGGCGAGCGCTCAATGATGTGAAGGAGGGCAAGGACACTGCGCGGCGACAGGGCACTGAGCGGGCTAAGCCCCGAACCGTCGTGGATGACCGCCCCGTCCAGCAGGTCAGCTTCTGACACATCAGCCTCTGAAACATCAACTGAGGAGACATCCGCTGACATCCCATGGGAGCGGTCCACAACCGCTTTCACCGCTTCTAACACCGCTTCACCGGGGGTGAGGCCCCGCTCGCCAAGTGGATCGAGGGAGAGTGCCACCTCCCGGGAAATAACTTCCGCGAGCGAATTATCGCTATCGACCAACATGATGCGAAGCAACTGGCCCAAGGGCGCTGAGGACACTTCGGCCAGTAGTCGACCCTCCGGTGC
>CBFHPU010000032.1:0-2650 GCA_965657845.1 Pontimonas sp. | reverse complement strand
CTATCGACCAACATGATGCGAAGCAACTGGCCCAAGGGCGCTGAGGACACTTCGGCCAGTAGTCGACCCTCCGGTGCACCCTGGCCAAAAACCACTTCCGGACTGCCCCCTCCGGAGCGCCTGAGGGCATCGCCAAACCACGTTGCTGCCCGCGAGCTGGGGTCTGTAGAGCGGGGAGAGAGTCGAACGGCAGGATTATCTCGGTCACCGTCTACTTGAAGGGCGCTGACCGGTGCGACGTAACCTAACGCTGCTGATCCTGGTCGCCAGGAGTCATCCCAGGGCGCAAACCGCTCATAACGGGAATCGTCTACCCATACTCGCTCGATGGCAGCACCAGTGGTCGATTCGGACCCGGAACGACCTGTTGCCAGAGTGGCCACAGTCGACGCGGCAAGTTCTTCCAAGTGGGCTTCACTGTCGTAGTAGTTCCATCCGGCTGCTCTGGTCAGTGTGACATCACCACCGCCGACCAGCCAGATCTCACCGGGAGAAGCCCCTTGCAGCACCTGGGTGCGAAAGCGGAAATCTGGTCCCAGAGTCTCGAGGGCAGCAACGGCAGTAAAGAGCTTCACCACGCTGGCAGGGGCAACCGGTGTGCCCTCATTAATACCAAAAAGCAACGACCCCTCGGCACTGTCGTCACCCAGCAGCAACACTGCCACACCCCACTGCCCAGCAGCGCCTTGTACTAGGGAATCGGAAATCTGACAGGTGCGAAGCCGAACGGGTTGCACGTCTTTTTCGGCAGGACCCCCAACCCCTTCCGATGCTCGCGAAGTGGCGTCGGCCATACTGGCCATCTCATCTTCCCCGTTTTCAATACCGGGAGGGACAGTCGACATGCCCCGCGGACTGCCGCGGTCTATGAGTTGAGAAGCGTCGGTTCCGGCCCCAGCTTGGGTGGTTGCTAGAGCCAGCGCAGAGCCCGCCACAGCCACCAATACCCACACCAGGGCAGTGGTGAGTACTGGAAACACGTTTTTCACCAGTCGCTCCACGCACGTGCCCCCTTGGTGTGGGCGGAAATGGGGCCGGCTGCGGGACTTGAACCCGCAACCTTCCGATTACAAGTCGGATGCGCTACCAATTGCGCCAAGCCGGCAGGGCCCTATAAGGATAACGCCCCTGAGAAGGTTTATTTGCCCAGATACACTGACGCCATGCCCGATTCCCCACTTCTGACGGTGGCGGTGGCAATGTTCCAGTCAGAAGACACCATCGCTCGGGCACTACAGTCCATCTACCAACAAGATTGTGATGACTATGAAGTCGTCATTGTCAACGACGGCTCCACGGACAATTCACTCCAGGTGGCCGAATCGGTGATCCCACCTGAACCCAAGGCACCGGGGCAACCCGCAGTGACTGTTCGGTGTGTCAACCACGCTCAGAACATGGGTTTAGGTCCCGCTCGTAATACGGCTGCCACAGAAGCCAGGGGCAAATATGTGGTGTTTGTCGACTCAGATGATGAACTACTGCCCGGTGCATTGGCCGCCATCGGGCGAGTGGCGGCCCACTCTTCAGCGGACTTGTTACTACTGGGCACTCTGGAGAATAAGAGAGGCCGGGATAAACCGCTGCATTCCCCCGAGATGCTGAGCCGGATTGCCTCCAGTGACACAGGGTGGAGGCTTGCTGACCATCCGGAACTGTTGTTCTGGCCGCCATCAACCTGGTCGAAAGCGTTCAGGCGAGACTTCATCATCGATGAAGACATCGTCTTTCCACCCGGCTACCACCAAGACGTACCCTCCAGTGCGGAAGCGCTCCTTCGCGCCGATTCTGTGGCCGGAGTTGACCACCTGTGTTACCGATATATCCGGGGGGAGCCAGGAAGTAGTGCCACCCTGTCAAAAGGCGAAAAAACCCTGGTGCGTATTGCTCAAATTCAACGCATCCGGGAGAGAAACATGATCCCTGCGTTGCCAGAGACCATCAAGCAGCACCTTGTCGCAATGGTCGCCCTGCACCTTATTTGGGGAAACCGGGCGGCGTACCGCACCATGCCCGACCATCTACACGAGGACTTTTTTCACGATAGCTCCGCCGAACTTCACACCTGGTTCGACTACGCCAGACCCGACAACACCGTCCGCAGTGAACCCCTCATGCCCACCAAGGAGCGCGAATTTTTCACTGTCGCACTGTTAAGCGATGACTACCGGCTCTGGAAGCACGCAATCAGCACGCATCGTAAGAAGCTGCGCTGGCAACGCCGCTTCAATCTGACCCGTTACAACCTGTTCAAGAAATAGAGGCAGCCCAGCCGGTCGCTACAGTGCTCGTGGCCTACTCGGCGCCTTCGATGTCTACGACCGAAGCGACAAAAGCGGCAAGGTCTGCCGGCGAGCGACCCACATATTCCTGCCCGTTCACCAACACTGTGGGTGTTCCTTGAACGATGGGAATCTGTGAGTTACGAACGGGTACCGGACCGGTTCCCATTGCCCGAACCGTGGCATCTTCTAACCAGTCTGCGAAGCGTTCTTCCTTGATGCAGGATTCGACCTCATCAATATTGGCCACACCTGCTTCTTTGGCGAGGGCAACCAAGTCGTTGTCGCTCAAGCTGACCTGCTCCGGAGGAGCAGGTTGGTTGAACAGCAAGGTTTCGCTGTTCTCAAAGAACGAATCAGGTTCCAAG
>CBFHPU010000031.1:12150-13770 GCA_965657845.1 Pontimonas sp. | reverse complement strand
ATCAGGCTGGCGGGGAGGCGCTCGCGGCGAATCTGGTCGTAGTAGGCCAACGATGAACTAAACGCTGGGGTGGCGATTCCGGTTTCCACTCCTGCCTGGATGACCTTCCGCCACGGCGTTTGAGCATCGTCAAGGGCGCTGTGGAAATAGGGGGCGGCGAGGAGTAGGGGAAGCTCTGGCTGTTCGCGGTAGGCCTCAGTAATCCGGTCGAGAAATTGGGCGCGGATGATGCATCCGGCCCGCCAAATTCGCGCAATTTCACCGCGATCAATGGACCAGTTGTATTCGCTGGCCGCTTCAGAAATCGCGTCAAAACCTTGCGAGTAGGCGACAATCTTGGAGGCGTAAAGTGCCTGTTCCACCATGTCGATAAAGCCTTGGACGTCACCAATGGCGCTTCCCGACTTCCCATCGGTGGGGGTGGGGCCAGGCAGGCCCACACCAGCACGGCGTGATGCACCAGAGGACGAAATGGCTCTGGCAAAAACGGCTTCGGCGATACCGGTGACCGGTACGCCAAGACCCACAGCGCTTTGTACCGTCCACACACCGGTGCCTTTAGAACCTGCTTGGTCGACGATGACGTCAACCAACGGTGAGCCGGTTGTGGCATCGACGTGTCCGAGTACTTCGGCGGTGATGTCAATCAGGTAGCTCTCCAACACACCCGTGTTCCATTGACGGAACACGTCGGCAATTTCTTGGGGGCTGAGCCCGGCAGCGTGTCGAAGCAGGTCATACGCTTCCGCGATGAGCTGCATGTCGGCATATTCGATGCCGTTGTGAATCATTTTGACGAAATGTCCCGCACCGTCGGTGCCCACATGCGTCACACAGGGCTCACCGTCGGCCACCGCCGCAATCGATTCCAAAATGGGCCCCAGGGTGTTCCACGCCTCAGCGGAACCACCCGGCATGATCGAGGGCCCATTGAGGGCGCCCTCTTCGCCTCCAGAGATGCCGGCACCGACAAAATTCAGACCCCTCGCCGCAAGTTCTGCTTCACGGCGAATCGTGTCCGTGAAGTGGGCGTTACCGCCATCGACAATGATGTCGCCAGGTTCGAACACGTCGGCCAATTGTGAAATGACCTGATCGGTGGCCGGGCCCGCCTGAACCATGATGATTGCGGTGCGGGGCGTGCTGAGGCTCTGGGCAAACTGCTCGACCGTGTCAGTGGTCACAAAGTGTGCTTCCGGGTGGGCTGTGGCCAGGTCGTGGGTCTTATCCGCGGAGCGGTTATAGATCGCCACAGTGTTACCGGGGCGGCCGGCAAGGTTTCTGGCCAAGTTGGAACCCATCACGGCCAAACCGACGACACCGATATTTGCCTGACTCATGTTTCTCCTCATGCTGTGGCGATGGTGGGGGGCAGTGATCTCCCGGTGGGGAGCTTTAGGCTCACACCGGGGGCAACCCAAGTCGCTAACGAGCGTACCTGTCCGCTACACTTTGCCAGGTACTTCGGCGAGGGAGCACAGGTTCCGTAATCGACGCGGTAGGCGAGGCACACGGTCTCTCCTCACGCTTCGGCGTTCGAGTCGAGAATTGACACACCGGGCCACGGCCCGACAAAGGAGAGAGTAGTAATGGCTGACAATCAGCAAATGGCCGCCGAAA
>CBFHPU010000031.1:0-12054 GCA_965657845.1 Pontimonas sp. | reverse complement strand
TTGTCATTCACGACGATTTGGATCTTCCCGTGGGCACCATTCGATTGAAGCGTGGTGGTGGCCACGGTGGTCACAACGGTTTACGCGACATCCATAAAGCCCTCGGCACTCCCGATTTTGTGCGCATCCGGTTGGGGGTGGGAAGGCCACCGGGACGGATGGATCCGGCCGAATACGTGCTGCGGACGTTCCCGAAAGCTGAAGCAGTCGAAGTGGAGCGAGTGCGGGCTGACGCCATCGACGCAGTCGAGATGTTTATCGCCGAAGGGTTAGAAGCCGCGCAACAACGCTTTCACTCAGCCGGTTAAGTCATCGCGCTGTAGGCCACAGCAGACATGACACAACCGGCCGTAGACTTCCCGGAGTGAGTTCGCACATCCTGGCCCCCGCCCTCGCGGCGGACCCTTCTATCCAGGCCCTCTTAGGTTCGCCTGCGGTGCGCACCCATGCGGTTGCCCCTCGCGCCCTGCACGTGCCCCTCATCCACGCCCTACTGGACGCAAAAGACCACCCCAATGTGGTGTTGGTCATTACCCCCAGTTCCCGCGAAGCCGACCAAGTGCGCGGCCGTCTCGCCAGCCACACCGAGGACGGCCAGGCTGCTCAAGTGTGGGATTTGCCCGCCTGGGAGACACTGCCCCATGAGCGTTTAAGCCCACACCCGGAAACCGTGGCCAGGCGGCTTTCGGCTATCCGCGCGCTCACCCACCCGGAGGAACACTCGAATCGGCCACTGGTGATCGTGGCGTCAGTGCGAGCCATCATCCAACCGGTAAGCCCCCAACTTGCCGATGCCCCGTGGGGACAACTCCAGCAGGGGGCTAGTCAGTTGGGCTTAGACCAGTGGGCACAGTTATTAACCGAACTGGCCTATCAACGGGTGGACCTAGTGACCAGGCGGGGCGAGTTTGCCATTCGTGGCGGCATCCTTGACGTGTTTCCACCGCTGGCGGACCACCCCGTGCGGGCCGACTTTTTTGGCTCCACCGTGGAAGAGCTCACCTGGTTCCAGGTGGCTGACCAACGCTCCATCGAACCCGCGACCGGGACAGTCGATATTCCCCCCGCCCGTGAAATGTTGCTCAGCGCCTCCGTGCGCCAAAGAGCCAGCGAGCTGGTCGGTGAATACCCGGGTGTGGAAACCATGTTGGAAAAAATCTCCCAAGGCATCGTGGTGGAGGGGATGGAATCACTCCAACCGGTGCTGTTGGACTCGATGGTGCCCATCATGGATTTCTTCCCCGCAGATACCCACATTGTCGAGTTGGAGCCAGAGCGGGTGCGCTCGCGGGCACTGTCACTGATTGACACCAACCGGGAGTTTCTGGAAGCGGCGTGGGAGGTGGCCGCCGGAGGCGACACGTCCCGCCCAATCGATTTTCACGCCGGTGAGTTTTACACCCCCGATGAGGTTCTCGACCAGGCGGGGGCGAGACCGTGGTGGGCGCTGCATCAGCTGGATGATGGCACGGCAAGTCATCTGCGCATTAACGCCCAACCCATCGCGGCCGATTTGGCCGGTGGGCACGACGCGATTGCCGCTGTTCGGGACTTTCTCGCGGGTGGTATGAGCGTGGTGGTTGCCGCCGCCGGTCACGGCTTAGTGGAGCGCGCCATCAACCTGCTGGCCGATGCGGACATTCCTGCCCGAGAGATTTCTGGCACCGACGACCTTCCCCCCACCGGGGTGGTGGGTGTGTTGCAGGCCGAAGTGTCCGAAGGTTTTGTCCTACCCGAGCGTTCACTGGTGTTGTTGGGGGAACACGAATTTTTTGGCGGGTCCCGCACCACCAGACCCCGGCAACCCAAACGCTCCATTGCAAAGCGCCGCGAAGGGGTTAACCCTTTGGAGTTGCAACCCGGTGACTACGTGGTTCATGAAACCCACGGTGTGGGTCGGTTTGTGGAAGTGCAAACGCGGGAAATTTCGACTGGTGGGCGCGACGCCAAAAAATCGACCCGCGAGTTTGTGGTGTTGGAATATGCCCCCAGTAAACGCGGTGGGCCCCCGGATAAGTTGCTGGTTCCCACCGACCAGTTGGATTTGCTGAGCCTCTATGTGGGCGGGGAATCCCCGGCGCTGAGCAAAATGGGGGGCTCTGATTGGGCGGGTGTGAAATCGCGTGCCCGGAAAGCCGTGCGCGATATTGCCGTCGATTTGGTGAAGCTCTACAGCCAACGGATGGCTCAACCCGGTTTTGCGTTTTCTCCCGATAATGACCTCCAACGGGAGTTGGAGGACGCGTTTGCTTTTGTCGAAACGGTCGATCAACTCTCCACCATCGACGAGGTGAAAGCCGATATGGAGCGACCCATTCCCATGGATCGTCTCATCGCGGGCGATGTGGGTTTCGGGAAAACAGAGATTGCCGTCCGGGCAGCGTTTAAAGCCGTGCAGGACAACAAACAGGTCGCCGTGTTAGCGCCCACTACTCTGCTGGTGCGTCAACACATGGAGACCTTTCAAGAACGCTACGCACCGTTTCCGGTGCGACTGGCGTCACTGTCACGGTTTTCCACTACCGCTCAAGCCAAAGAGGTCGTGAAGGGTCTCGCCGAGGGCACCATCGATGTGGTGATTGGCACCCACCGCTTACTGTCTGATTCGGTGCGGTTTAAGGATCTGGGTCTGCTGATCATTGATGAAGAGCAGCGTTTTGGTGTGGAACACAAAGACCGGTTGAAAAAGCTGCGAAGCGACGTGGATGTGTTGGCGATGAGTGCCACGCCGATTCCTCGGACATTGGAAATGGCCGTCACCGGTATTCGGGAAATGTCGACCCTGCAAACCCCACCCGAAAACCGCCACCCCATTTTGACGTTTGTGGGACCCTCCAGCGAACAACAGATCACGGCGGCTATTCGCCGAGAGTTGTTGCGAGAAGGCCAAGTGTTTTACGTCTCCAACAGGGTGCGGGGTATTTACGACGTCGCCAGCAAAGTTGCTGACCTTGTCCCCGAAGCGCGTATTGCGGTCGCTCACGGTCAGATGGCGGAAACCGAACTCGAACAGGTGATGGTCGATTTTTGGGAAGGCCACTACGACGTGTTGGTCTCGACCACCATCATCGAAACCGGTATCGATGTCACTAACGCCAACACACTCATTGTGGAGCGAGCCGACCGGTTTGGGCTGTCCCAGTTGCACCAACTGCGCGGCCGTGTGGGCCGCGGGCGCGAACGCGCCTACGCCTACCTGCTTTATGACGCCGATGTGCCGCTCGGAGAAACCGCGCACGAGCGCTTAGAAACCCTCGCCAGCCATTCCGACCTGGGCGGTGGGATGAGCATTGCGATGAAAGACCTGGAGTTGCGCGGGGCCGGAAACCTTCTCGGAGGCGAACAGGCCGGCCATATCGCCGGAGTCGGTTTTGACCTTTACCTGCGAATGGTCGCCGAAGCGATTGGCACATTCCGCGGTGAAGTGACCCCCGAACAAACCGAGCTGCGCCTGGAGTTGCCCGTTGATGCGCGAATCCCTGAGGACTACATCGACAGTGACCGGTTGCGACTCGAGGCCTACCAAAAGCTGTCCCACGCCTCAGCGCCGCTGGCCGAAGATGGCCTCATCGACCAGGTGGTCGATGAGCTTGTTGACCGCTACGGTCCGCTACCCCAACCGGTGACCACTCTGGTTGCCGTCACGAGGTTACGCCGCCGGGCACAAGCCAGTGGTTTGTCGGAAGTGTTAGTGATGGGGTCAAAACTGCGACTGGTCGGTGCGCCCCTGCCCGATTCCCTCCAGGTGCGTCTTCGCCGGCTCTACCCCACAGGCACCTACATGGCGCCTGCCCGGGTGGTGCTCATTCCCCTTCCGGAGCGACCAGGGGATCAGGCGTTGGTGGTGTGGGTTGAGGGGGCCATTGACGCGCTGTATCCGCTGTCGCAGTCACAGGCGGTTGCTGCTGAGACACTGGAATCATGAGTCACTACCCCCACCTCGACGCCCTCATCCAGACGATGGCCACCCTGCGCGGAGAAAACGGTTGTCAGTGGGATCGGGAGCAAGACCACCACTCCCTCGTGTCCTACCTCATCGAAGAGGTCCACGAATTGGTTGATGCGATCGAATCTGACGATCGTGCGGGGATGCGTGAAGAGTTGGGGGATGTGCTCTACCAGGTTCTCTTTCACACCGACATTGCCCGCGTTGACCCGGAGGACCCGTTCGACATTGACGATGTCGCCCGGCTGGTCAACGAAAAAATGCGCCGGCGACACCCGCACGTGTTTGAGGGTGTGCAGGTCGGTGGCGTCGACGACATTAAAGACAACTGGCAGAAAATCAAAAGCGCCGAAAAATCTGACCGCCGCAGTGTTCTAGACGGTGTCCCCCGAAGCCTCACCGGTTTAGCCAGAGCCGACGCCGTAATGACCCGTGCGGCACGAATCGACCAGGCCCCGGAAGCCACAGACCCGTTGCCTCCCACCGACTCCAGTGCGTGGGGTAGGTGGTTACTCCACCAGATTGACCAGGCTCGGTCTCGGGGGATTAACGTGGATCAGGCCCTGCGCGGTGCGCTTCGAGAGTTTGAACAGAGGGTAGCTGAGGCCGAAAAGGCGCAGTAGGTCACCCCGATCGCGCTGGCGACACTTCTGGTGGGGCCCAGCCGACCTCCCCTCGGCATCTGGAGTGAGTGAGAGACTGGAGCTATGGCATCTAAGGCAGGCCCACCCCGGGGCATGCGGGATTTTCTTCCCGCAGAAAAACGACACCGCGATGCGGTGTTGGCGACCATTTCTTCGCGCTACCAACACCACGGGTTTGACCCCATTGATACTCCCGCCCTGGAAGACCACAACACCCTCCATTCGGGCTTAGGTGGCGACAACGAAAAACTGAGCTTTCAGGTGTTGCGCCGCGGACTGGGACTATCTGACTTAGAACACGTCGACTCTCTGGATGAGTTAACCGATTTGGGTCTGCGTTTTGATCTGACCGTTCCCCTCGCCCGTTACGTGGCGACTCATCGGTCTGAGCTTCCCAGTGTGTTTCGTGCCCTACACATCGCGCCGGTGTGGCGGGCGGAGCGCCCCCAAAAGGGCCGCTACCGCCAGTTTGTGCAGTGCGATATCGACATTGTGGGCGACGCCTCATCGCTTGCCGAGCGCGAACTACTGATCGCCAGTGCTGATGCTCTCGATGCACTCGGGGTGTCTGGCTACCGTTTTCGAGTCAATGACCGCCGGTTACTCACCGCCGTGTTGGAATCAGCCGGTGTGGCCGGTGATCAGCACCTGTCGGTACTGATCACCCTCGACAAACTCGACAAAATCGGCATCGACGGTGTTCTGGAAGAACTCGGCACAAGACACGGCGAAACCCTCGACCTGGACGCCATGAGGGGTTTCTTGGAGCGGGCCAGTCAACCAGTCGCATTAGATGCCCCATCGATTGCTCGCGTGATGGCCGCACCAGAGGACCTTGCGACCGAACTAGTTGGTTGGGCGGGAGATGTGGCCCAGCTGATCGGGCCCGAAAAAGTCGTGTTTGATCCGACCTTGGTTCGGGGGATGGGCTACTACACGGGCAGCATTATCGAGCTGTTTCACCCCGAAATGGGTGTGTCACTGGGTGGTGGTGGCCGCTACGACGGAATGGTCGGGCGATTCTTAGGCGAAGACGTTCCGGCCTGTGGTTTTTCACTCGGCTTTGAACGCCTCATCGATGTGGTGGACCAGACGCGTCACACCACATCGCCGGGCCGCGCCTTGGTCTATACCGACCAGACGCCACTGCGGGAGCTTCTGGGGTTGAAGGCCCAACTGATCGCTGCCGGCTACTCGGTGGTTCTCGCTGAATCAAAAAAGAACAAGAAGGCACTGTTTTCCGAACTGGAAACCCTCGGAGTGACGCAGGTCGCCCAGTTGGATACCGAAGTACCCCCAGCCGATCAGCTGAACTGGCGTGAGCTCGGAGAGTCGCAGGGTTAGTCCCAGGGTTAATCCCGGGGTTAGTCCCAGAGTTAATCCCCGGGTTAATCGTCAGGTTAATCGCCGGTCTCAGTCTGTGAGGTGACCTCGTGGTGAACAGATTCTCTGTTTCCGGGTGGGGGTGAAACAGCTCAGTAGGATTGAGCTCTACTGACACAAAGCACACCATCAGGAAGGACGTTGTCGTGGCCGAAATTGAGGCCCTCACCGCGAGGGAAATTCTGGACTCGAGGGGAAACCCGACCGTCGAGGTGGAAGTGCTGTTAGAAGACGGCACCATTGGCCGCGCTGCGGTCCCCTCAGGTGCATCCACGGGACAACACGAAGCGTATGAGCTTCGCGACGGTGATGCGTCTCGCTACCTCGGTAAAGGTGTGCGCAATGCGGTGGCAGCAGTCATCGATGTGTTGGGGCCTGCCATTGAAGGAATGGAAGCCAGTGAACAGCGCGCCGTTGACCACGAACTGATTCACGCTGACGGTACGCCCAACAAGAGCAACCTGGGGGCAAACTCGATTTTGGGAGTATCGCTCGCTGTCGCCCACGCGGCCGCCGAATCAGCTGACCTGCCCCTCTACCAATACCTGGGTGGCCCCAACGCCCACGTGTTGCCCGTACCGATGATGAACGTGATCAACGGTGGTGCCCACGCGGATACCGGTGTGGATATTCAAGAATTCATGGTGTTGCCCATTGGTGCCGCCTCAATGTCGGACGCAATCCGCATGGGGGCTGAGACCTACCACGCACTGAAATCCGAATTGAAAGCTGCTGGTCTGCAAACCGGTTTGGGTGACGAGGGCGGATTTGCCCCCGAGCTGCCCAGTAACCGCGAAGCCTTGGACTTTTTGCTGAAAGCCATTGAGCGTGCTGGCTTTAGGCCCGGTGTTGACATTGCGCTTGGTTTAGATGTTGCGGCCACAGAAATGTTCGAAGACGGTGCCTACCGGTTCGAGGGCGGACACAAGAGTGCCGACGAAATGGTGGCCTACTACGAAGCACTCGTTAGCGACTACCCACTGGTGACGATCGAAGACCCGCTAGATGAAAACGACTGGGCCGGTTGGATTTCGTTGACCGAAAAACTCGGCTCCAAAGTCCAACTGGTCGGCGACGACCTGTTTGTGACCAACCCGGAACGACTCGCGCAGGGTATCGCCCAGGGTGCGGGAAACTCGATTCTGGTGAAGGTCAACCAGATCGGTTCACTCACCGAAACGCTCGACGCGGTGGGCCTCGCCCAGCGCAGTGGCTACACCGCGGTGCTCTCGCACCGCTCCGGTGAAACCGAAGACACCACGATTGCCGATATTGCGGTGGCCACCAACTGTGGTCAAATCAAAACCGGTGCACCGGCCAGAAGCGAACGGGTCGCGAAATACAACCAACTCTTACGCATTGATGAAGAGTTGGCCGGTCAAGCTCGCTACGCCGGAGCGGCAGCGTACCCGCGTTTTTCGACCAGCTAGCGACCCACCGGCTTAACCCCGAGAGGGAGTCAGTTGACCGACCTACACTGTCGATGTGGTCGGTGACACACAGGGTGGGAAAAAGAAGGCGCAGCGTGCGCCGGGTAAGTCGCGCTCACTTACTGTGTCCCTTCAAGCCTCAGGTTTCACCGCCACCCTGTTGGCACTAATCGTCACAGCCGTTGTGGTGTTGTCGCCCTCCCTGCAGGTTCTGGCAGAACAGCGCCAACAAATCGCGCAGTTGACAGAAGAACTCGAGGCGACTGACCGTGAAGTGTTGGCCCTAGAAGACCAGTTGGAGCGTTGGAGTGACCGGGCGTTTGTGGAAACGCAGGCGCGCTCCAGGCTCATGTTTGTGTACCCCGGCGACATCACCTACCTGATCCTTGATGACCTCCCCAGCGATAGTGAAGAGGACACCGAGACGGTCACCAACGAAATCCAGGTGGCCTCGGGTGATTGGCGAGAAGCACTGTTCGCCAGCTACTTGGTGGCGGCCACCACCAACGCTCTGCCCGGTGTAGACGAGTCGTCCACGCCTCCAGATAATGAGCCCCTCATTCCTGGACCGCAATCCACCCCGCAATCCACCCCGCCGTCAGGTTCTGAAGGGCCCGGCGAATGACGTGGGAAACACCCAGCGCTGAGGATTACCGTCAGCTTGCTCACCAATTAGGCCGACCGATGCGTGGATTACACGCCATTGCTGCAAGGTGTGCCTGTGGTGCCCCCGCCGTGGTGGTGACCCTTCCACGCCTCGATGACGGTACACCCTTTCCCACCCTCTACTACCTCTCGTTGCCCTCTGGAACGAAAGAAGCATCCCGTTTGGAAGCCGCCGGACGAATGGCCGAATATGAGGCTCGATTGCACGAAGATGAGCAGGCGCGCCAGCAGTACCAGAAAGCCCACGAAGATTTTCTCCACACCCGGGCACAGTGGGGTGTTGTCCCCGAAATTGAAGGAATCAGTGCGGGTGGCATGCCAGAGCGCGTCAAATGCCTCCACGCCCTGATTGCTCATTCCCTCGCGGAAGGCCCCGGGGTGAACCCCGTGGGGGACTGGGCCCTAGCCGATACTCAGTGGAGCCTGGAGGTGTGTCAGTGTTCACCAGAAGTGTGACCCGCCTGGTGGGTGGTGTCCTCCTGGGTGCGCTGTGTGTGACTCTGGGGGTCAATGCCCCGGTGGCTCACGCCGATGAGGCGCGCGATCGCCAGTATTGGCTGGACGAGTTTGGGATCACCGATGCGTGGAGTGTGACCCGCGGTGCGGGCGTCACCATTGCCATTATCGACACCGGTGTGGACGGTAACCACGAGGATCTTCGTGGGGCGGTGATTGGTGGAACAGATGTGTCGGGTCTCGGTTCGGCAAATGGCCAAACACCGGTCGGTTCTTCCAGTGAGCACGGCACCATGGTGGCTTCTCTCGCCGTCGGGCGAGGACACGGTGGTGACGACGGGATTATCGGGAGTGCTCCGGAGGCTTCCATCCTTAGCGTGTCGATGAGTTTTCAGAACACGACCATTCCCGCAGATGAGCAGATTGCCGAGGCGGTGATCTGGGCTGTCGATAACGGCGCCGACGTGATTTCCCTATCGCTTACCAGAAACACCAGAGAATGGCCGGTCAGTTGGGATGAAGCGTTTGGTTATGCCGAAGACAACGACGTGGTCGTGGTGGCGGCCGCTGGCAACCGCTCGGCGGGAACAGAAGTGGTTGGGGCGCCAGCGACCATGCCGGGGGTATTGACTGTTGGCGGCGTGGACCAATCGGGTGTGGCTAGCGCCCAAGCATCCAGCCAAGGAATCACCATTGGGGTGATGGCTCCCAGTGAAAACCTGGTCGGCGCCCTACCCGGTGAAGGTTACGCGGTGTGGGCGGGAACTAGTGGGGCGACGCCGATTGTGTCAGGCATTGTCGCCTTGGTCCGTGCGGCATACCCTGGGCTCGATGCCGCGAATGTGGTGAACCGCATCTTGGCAACGGCAACACCGGTCACCCCGAGCATTCCCGACCCGTTGTACGGGTTTGGCCTGGTTGATGCTTACCAAGCTGTCGCTGCCGATGTTCCCCTGGTCTCCGCTAATCCGCTAGGAACTATTGACGAGTGGGTGGAGATTTATCGTCGAGGTGACGACCAACAAGTGGTGTACCCCTTGGGTCCGATCGTTGCGCCCGAGGTGCCCTCCGCGGCGGAGAGTCAACCGGTCACTGCCCGGACAGACTCCGGGTTTGTCGGGCAAATCCCGCTTCTCATGGTGGGTGGGGGAGTCGCGCTGGTGGTGTTGCTCGCAATCGGTGCCGGCTTCTCGGTACTGCATGCCCGCAACAAGCCACTAGATTAGGACAGTAACGCCCCTTCGTCGGAGAGTTTTTATTGTGTCTAACATTGTGATCATCGGTGGCGGATATGCCGGTTTCTATGCCGCATTCAAGCTTGAGCGCCAGCTTCGAAAGAATGAAGCCTCGGTCACCCTCATTGACCCCTTGCCCTACATGACCTACCAGCCGTTCTTGCCTGAAGTGGCGGCAGGTTCCATTGAAGCCCGTCACGTTGTGGTGCCCCACCGCCGTCACTTGAAGCGCACCCGAGTGATTACCGCCCGGGTCACCGGAATTGACCACGCCAATAAGCAGGTCACTGTGACCCCCGAATTTGGCGACCCTTTCACTGTGGACTACGACCACGTTGTGGTCACTGCGGGCGCGGTCACCAGAACATTCCCCATCCCCGGTGTTGCGGATGTCGCCATTGGCATGAAAACCGTCGAAGAGGCGGTTGCCGTGCGTGACCGGCTCATCGACAACATGAACATTGCCGCTCACATGCCCCCAGGGCCAGAGCGGGACCGCCTCCTCACCGTTGTGGTGGTCGGTGGTGGCTTTGCCGGAATCGAAACGTTTGCCGAATTGCGTGGTTTGGTCAGTGACCTCCTCCGGAGGTTCCCTGAGCTCACCATCTCGGATACCCATTTCCACCTCATCGAGGCGATGGATCGAATCATGCCCGAGGTGTCGTTGAAGACCAGCCACTGGGTGATTAAGAATCTTGAAAAGCGCGAAGCGCACATCCACCTCAACACCCAGCTGGTCAGCGCGGTGGGTGGTCGCATTGAACTCTCCACCGGCGAGTCGCTGGAGACCAACCTGGTGGTGTGGACTGCGGGGGTAAAAGCGCAGTCGATGCTCGGTGGCTCCGGTGTTCCCCTCGAAGAACGCGGTCGGGTGCGTGCGCAAGCAGACCTGCGGGTTATTGACGACAACGGTGTTGTGGAGGGTATGTGGACCTCCGGTGATGTGGCGGCTGTGCCCGATCTGAGTGGTGGTGGTGTCGGTGGATACTGTGTCCCGAACGCCCAGCACGCCGTGCGCCAGGGCAAGCACCTGGCGAAAAACCTCACGGCTGTCCTGCGCGGCGAAGAACCCAAAGACTATTTCCACAAAAACTTGGGTGCTGTCGCAGGCCTCGGAGTCGGTGTGGGTGTCTTGCAGGTCGGAAACTTTGCGCTGACTGGATTCTTGGGCTTCTTGGCTCATCGCGGCTACCACGGTTTGGCGATGCCGATGTGGGAGCGGAAAGTCCGGGTCGTATCCGACTGGCTGCTTCAGTTGTTCTGGGGTCGGGATGTGGCGAGTATTCGGGCCGTCCAAAAGCCTCGAGAGTTTTTTGAAGAATTTGCGGCGAGGCCTGCTCCCGCTGCGGAAGCGACCGCTAAGAAGCGCGCGTCCAAGGCGAAAGTGTCCGCCAACTAGACTTATTTTCGGGCCCCGGTAGCCCAATCGGCAGAGGCAGGCGACTTAAAATCGTCCCAGTCGGGGTTCGAGTCCCCGCCGGGGCACCAGCACTATTAGGGCTGGTGGATGTTCAGTTCTTCTCAGTATGCTCGAGCCCATGGACGCACTAATCATTGTGGGAATTCTGGTCGTACTGGTCGTCGCAATCGGTATCTATCTGTGGTCGACCTATAACGGACTGGTCACCCTAAACGTGCGGGTGGATGAGGCGTGGAGTGACATCACCGTCCAGTTGAAGAGGCGGGCGGACCTCATCCCCAACTTGGTCGACACCGTTAAGGGTTATGCAACGCATGAGAGTGCGGTGTTTGAAAACGTCACGAAAGCCCGAGCAGCGACTATCGGGGCCCAGTCACCCACTGAGGCGGCCCAAGCAGAAAACATGATGCAGGATGCCCTGAAAAGCATCTTTGCGGTGGCTGAGGCCTACCCACAGCTCCAGGCGAGCCAAAACTTTCTTCAACTCCAAGGCGAATTGGTCGACACTGAAGACAAGATTCAAAGCGCGAGGCGTTTTTACAACGGCGGTGTCCGGGAGCTGAACACCCGCATTCAACTATTCCCCAACAATATTTTTGCCAACAACTTGGGCTTCAGTGAGCGCGACTTCTTCGAGGTGGCAAACCCTGAAGCAATCGCCGAGTCCCCGCGTATTCAGTTCTAACCGTGTCCGGAGTTCACAACCCCCACGTCGTGGGTTACCGAAGGTAGGGCTGGCCGGTGTATCGGGCAATCGCGGCGAATAAGCGCAACACGTACATCATCATGGCGGGCTTTGTCCTCATCGTCGCTGCTCTCGGTTTTCTCGCGGCTGCCATGTTTGGTGATGGTTCGGGACTGATTTTCTGGGCGG
>CBFHPU010000030.1:0-15804 GCA_965657845.1 Pontimonas sp. | reverse complement strand
TACGGCCCCCACTATTCCTCCCACATCCTCCCCGCTGACGTTCCCTAACGCGTAGGAGTTCGAGATTGTTGTGGTGCCCGACGACGATCCAATCATGCCGCCGATTGACTTGCCCGAGCTCGAGCTGATGCGCACGCCGACAGTGGTGTGCGAAATGGTGGAATTCAGCAGTTCTCCTACTAAACCCCCGACGTTGTTTCCCGCAGTTGATGCGGTTCCTGATGCAAATACTTGTGAAATCTTGGTGTCTATTGCCCAGCCGACGAGAGCCCCAGCGCCTGTGGTCGCGGACGAATCGATTGTGGCGGCAAGGGTAAGGTTTGAAATTTCCACGTAATCGCTACTGGACGAGTCCCCGTAGGTCACGCCGAAGAGTCCCCGAAAATCATTTCCTTCACTGACAAGTCCGAGAATACTGTTTCCTTGGCCATCAAACGTGCCGGTAAAGGCTGCATCGACCGAGGGGTCGCCCCCTATTGGTGTGAAGTTACATCCATCAAGGTTCACCGATTGAGCGAGCACGAAATCCTGCTCCCGCCAATCGTTGGTAATCCCCGTGACACCAGTGACCGCTGACTCAAAATTTTCGGAGAGATAAATCAGCTGATCGTGTCGGCTGATTTCGAACTTGCTCGTGGACGAGTTATAGACCGGAGCATCCTCACTCACGTCGTAGGCGCTGATATCCGCGCAGGCTTGCGGGGTGGTCGCGTAACTCGAAGTGGGACTGGATATCCCGACAAGGCCGAGGCCGAGCGCCGCCGTGACAACAAGACTTACCGATTTCTGCACGCGCCAACCTCCCACTATTCGGGCACAGTGGTCTCCACCATGTGCGACGCCTATCGGTGTCCGCCAGCTGAAACGCGCGCAAGGAGAAAAGTGTGCAGGTACCCCAACAGATGGACAGGAGGAAGCAGTGCGCTGGGGGATGAAAGTGCCCCCAGTAGGATTCGAACCTACGGCCTTCTGCTCCGGAGGCAGACGCTCTATCCCCTGAGCTATGGGGGCCAGGATGTGCCTCAAGGTTACACGTTTGATGCCAACGGTTTGCGCCGGTGTGGGCGGTTAGGCTGGGGCGTATGGATCCCACGTCGCTCGCCGTACACATCGCACACATTGCGGAGAAATACGTTGTCGAGGCCACCGGGTCTGTGGAGCACCCGCTGGGTCCGGACGATGTTGCCCTCGAGCGTCCCAAAAAAGCTGAATTTGGCGACTGGGCCACCTCAGTGGCAATGAAACTGGCGAAACCACTGGGGAAGTCGCCTCGTCAGATCGCCGACGTGTTGGCCACGCGCCTGGCACACATTGATGGGGTGTCCTCGGTGGAAATTGCCGGGCCGGGTTTTTTGAACATCACCCTCGATAAGGCAGCCCTCGGTGAGACCGCCCGCCACATCGTCCACAAAGGTGTTGAGTACGGCCGCTCTGACGCACTCGTGGGGGAGACCATCAACTTAGAGTTCGTCTCGGCGAACCCGACCGGCCCTCTCCACATCGGCCACACCCGTTGGGCGGCCTTGGGTGATTCGTTGGCCCGAGTGTTGCGCGCGGCGGGTGCTGAAGTGACCAGCGAGTTTTATATCAATGACGCGGGTTCACAAATGGACCTTTTTGGCGAATCGGTGCTCGCCAGGGCGCTCGGGCGCGACCTACCCAAGGACGGGTATCCGGGTGATTATGTCGAGCAACTGGGCGCCACAGTATTAGGTGAATACCCCGACCTTGGGCAGATGGCCTCGGCTGAAGCGCTCGTGTGTTGTCGAGAGTGTGCCTACCGGGAACAGTTGGCCGCCATTCGGCGCTCGCTGGAGCTATTCAACGTGCATTTTGATGTGTGGTTTTCGGAGCGCCAACTCCACGTCGTGTCGACCCCGGAGGGCACCAGCTTGGTCGACCAGTCGGTTGACCGGTTGCGCGAAGGAGGGCACGTTTTTGACAACGAAGGTGCGGTGTGGGTGCGCACCACCGACTTTGGTGATGACAAAGATCGAGTGATCCGCCGCGCCAACGGTGTCTACACCTACTTCGCGGCCGATGCCGCGTACTACCTGTCGAAAAAAGACCGCGGTTTTGAGAAGAAGATTTACCTTCTGGGTGCTGACCACCACGGTTATGTCCACCGCTTAAAGGCGTTGGCGGGTGCCGCAGGTGATGACCCTGAACACCACATCGAAATTCTGATCGGCCAGTTGGTGAGTGTTAACGGCGAGAAACTCTCCAAACGCCGCGGCAACATTGTCGAACTTGATGAGCTGCGCGAATGGTTGGGTACCGATGCGCTTCGCTATTCGCTGGCGCGCAGCCCAGCCGATTCACCACTGACTCTTGAACCCGACGTGTTGTTGGCCAAAACGAACGACAACCCGGTGTTTTATGTCCAATACGCTCACGCGCGGACCCACCAGGTGGGAAGAAATGCCGATGCGGCGGGCATTGACGGTTCAGGTTTTCATGCCGGTGACTTGGTCGAACCCAGTGAGGCTGAACTACTCACCGCACTGGCGGACTACCCGCGGGTAGTCGCTCAGGCGGCCGAGCTTCGTGAACCCCACCGGGTGGCCAGGTATTTAGAGGACCTCGCCGGGTCCTACCACCGCTGGTATGACGCCTGTCGGGTGACCCCTAAGGGTGACGACCCGATCGAATCGGTCCACCACTCTCGCCGTGTGCTGAACGACGCCACCGGCCAAGTGTTGGCTAACGGTGTGCAACTCCTCGGGGTTTCCGCCCCCGAGCGCATGTGAGGCCCATCAGCGATATCCTTGTCGACAGGCTTCAGGGGCCACTCCGGGTCCGCTCGTCTTGACCACGGTGACTATGGTCACCGCAGTGATCATCACATCCCCTTTTTTGTTCAAGTGAAAGTGTCCATGTCAAACCCTCTCGCCCCCGACTGGCTGGTTCCACCCGCTGATCCCAACGCGCTGGATCAGAAAGTGTGGCCTGCCCACGCCCGTCGTGATGATGACGGCGTGTTACGCGTAGGCGGAGTGAGTGCTTCCCGGCTGGTGGAACAGTATGGTTCCCCGCTGTATGTGGTGGACCTCGATGAAGTGGTTCAGCGCGCACGCTCTTTAGAAGACACCCTTACCTCCGCCCTTGCCCACTCGGGGCGAACCCTTCGCATCCACTACGCCACGAAAGCACTGCTGGCCGCGGACGTCATTCGCGCACTAGACGGGTTGGGGTGGGGGTTTGATGTCTCCAGTTTCGGTGAATGGGAATGGACCAGGCGCGCGGGGGCCAACCCCGCACACATCGAATACCAGGGTAATAACAAAAGCGTGCACGAGTTGCGCGCTGCCATCTCACACGGCGTCGGCCAGATTGTCATCGACAGTGCCATCGAGGTGGAGCGCCTAGCCGCGGTAACGACCGAGCTCGGGGTCACCCAAGACGTCATGATTCGGGTCAATACGGGGGTTCACGCCGGAACCCACGAATACTTGGCCACAGCACGCGAAGACCAAAAGTTTGGGGTCGCCAGGGCGGATATTCCCGCACTCGCGGCGGACATTGCCCGACACCCCAGCCTGCGGTTGATTGGGTTGCACTCCCACATTGGCTCCCAAATCGTGGCACCGGATGGTTTCGTCGAAGCGACGAAGCGTGTCCTGGAGCTGTATAAAACCCTCCAAGCCCATCACCCCCTGACCACACTCAATATCGGTGGTGGTTTCGCCATTCCTTACACCTCAGCCGACCCCGAGTCCAACCTGGAAGACATCGCCCAGGCGGTCGGTCACGAAATTGATGAGTTTGTCGCCAGGGAAGGCATCACCTTAGACACCATTGCCTGCGAACCGGGGCGTTATGTGGTGGGGCCCGCCGGTGTCACCCTCTATTCGGTTGGCACCACAAAACCGGTCGAGGTGGACTACCCGGTCGGTGACGAATCAGACGAAGAGTCTGGTGTTGCCACCCGGTTGTATGTCAGCGTCGACGGCGGAATGAGCGATAACCTGCGCCCCGCGCTCTACGGAGCGAACTACACCGCACGGATTGCCAACAGGGCATCCTCGGCGCCCCCCGCGCTTGTGCGCGTGGTGGGTAGCCACTGTGAAAGCGGCGACATTGTCATCCACGACGACTATTTACCCGCCGATGTCACCCCGGGCGACCTTGTCGCCGTTGCGGCAACCGGCGCATACTGCCATTCACTGTCGTCGAACTACAACGCGCTGGGTCGACCAGCGCTCGTGGTCATAGAAGGGGGCGAAGCGAGGGTCGCCATCCAGTCAGAAACACCCGACGATGTGATGGCCCGTGACCTCGGGTTAGCCTTGGGCTCACTCGCGGCAGACCAGAACAGAACGATGACACACAGCAACGGCGGCGAAAGGACAGATCAGGCGTGAGGCAAAACTACCGAGACCTCAAAGTAGCCGTGTTGGGCTCCGGCACGGTCGGCTCCGAAGTGGTTCACCGTCTCCTCCACGAACGAGAAGAACTGGGCGCCCGCATTGGTGCCGAACTCGACGTCGTGGGTGTGGCTGTTCGTGATCTCAGCAAACCGCGAAACCAGGACATCCCGTCGGAACTTCTCACCACCGATGCCGATTCCTTGATCGCCGGTGCGGACATTGTGGTGGAGCTGATGGGCGGAATCGAACCCGCCAAGTCGCTCATTTTGCACGCGTTGGAGTCTGGCGCTGACGTGATTAGCGCCAATAAGGCACTCCTTGCCGCGCACGGACCAGAGCTCTTTGACGCCGCCACCGCCGTGGGGGCACAGCTTTACTATGAGGCGGCTGTCGCGGGCGCCATTCCCATCATCCGCCCGCTTCGTGACTCCCTTGCCGGAGACACCGTGCAACGCATCTTGGGCATCGTGAACGGCACCACAAACTTCATCCTTGACCTGATGGACCGCGAAGGGCAGTCCATGGAGGCGGCGCTCGCCACCGCCACCGAACTGGGGTACGCCGAAGCTGACCCCACAGCAGACATTGGTGGCTACGACGCCCAACAAAAAGCCGCACTGTTGGCCCAACTGGCCTTCCACACCGCAATCGACCTCGAGCAGGTCGGCCGGGAAGGCATTACCGAGATTTCCCTTGAACAGGTTGAGGCGGCCCGCGAAGCCGGTTACGTCATCAAACTGCTCGCCATTTGTGAGCGCGTCAGTGATGGCGGTGTGGAAGGGGTTTCCGTTCGGGTTCACCCCACCCTGGTCTCGCGCGACCACCCCCTCGCGGCCGTCCACGGCGCCAATAACGCCGTGTTTGTGGAAGCTGAAGGTGCCGGTTCGCTGATGTTTTATGGTGCGGGAGCGGGAGGACCCGAAACGGCATCAGCGGTGCTGGGCGACATTGTCTCCGCTGCCAGGCGTCACGTTGCCGGTGGTCCCGGTGTGGCTGAATCGACCCACGCCGACCTGGCCATGGTTGACCCCGGCGTTGTTCCCACGCGCTACCAAATTGCCCTCCAAGTGCGAGACGAACCAGGTGTGCTCGCACAAATCGCTTCAGTCTTCGCGGAGCACGGGGTTTCGGTCGAAACTCTGAACCAGGCTGCGCCAGTCCACCAACGTTCGGGTGAAGAGCTCGCTACGCTGGTGATTCACACCCACACAGCTCCGGAGGCACACTTGGCAGACACCGTCGCCACACTGGCCAACTCACCGGTGGTCCAGTCGGTGTCCGGTGTTGTTCGAGTAGAGGGGTCATAGTGGCCGCACAGTGGCGCGGAGTAATCCGTGAATATTGGGATCGCCTTGACGTGAGTAAAGACACTCCGGTGATCACACTCGGTGAGGGCGGAACACCCCTCATTCCGGCGCCGTTTCTTTCAGAGAAAACGGGCCTCGAGGTGTTCGTCAAATTTGAGGGAATGAATCCCACCGGGAGTTTCAAAGACCGCGGCATGACCATGGCGATTTCCAAAGCGATGGAAGCGGGCGCGAAAGCCGTTATTTGTGCCTCCACCGGAAACACCTCGGCCTCGACGGCGGCATATGCCGCATGGGCAGGAATCACTTCCGCCGTGTTGGTGCCGGACGGGAAAATCGCGATGGGCAAACTGAGCCAAGCCGTCGCCCACAACGCGAACATCATCCAAATTGAAGGAAACTTCGACGACTGTTTGGAAATCGCCCGCGAATTGGCGGACAACTACCCCATCCACTTGGTCAATTCGGTCAACAATGACCGTATTGAGGGCCAAAAAACCGCGTCATTTGAAGTGGTGGACTCACTAGGTCGCGCACCCGACTACCACTTCATGCCTGTGGGCAACGCCGGAAACTACACCGCCTACCACCGCGGCTACAAAGAAGAACTGGCCCGGGGTCGAACCGACCGAATGCCGCGGATTTTTGGTTTTCAAGCGGCAGGTTCCGCGCCGATCGTCAGCGGTGAGCGGGTCATGAAACCAGAAACTCTCGCCAGCGCTATTCGCATTGGAAACCCCGCCTCGTGGGATTTGGCCCTTGCGGCCCAAAGCGACACCAACGGGTATTTCGGGGCGATTAGTGACGAAGGAATCCTCGCCGCCCACCGCATGCTCTCCCAGACCACCGGAGTGTTTGTCGAACCATCCTCGGCCATCAGTGTGGCCGGGTTAATGGAACGCAGTGAAGCCGGAGTGCTGGAGCGCGGGGCCACCGCAGTACTCACTGTCACCGGCCACGGCCTGAAAGATCCCTCCTGGGCTCTCAAAACAGAAGACGGGTCCGACATTGAACCCGTGCGCGTGCCCGTTGACGTGGAACGAGTGGCTGAACTACTCGGCATGGAAAAGTCCACCTCGTGAGCGTGCGTATCCCCGCGGGGACCGGTGTCAGTGTGGTGGTGCCCGCCACCACGGCCAACCTCGGACCCGGTTTTGACACCCTCGGTATGGCGTTGACCATCTATGACGAGGTCACCGTGGTGGCCAAGGACACCCCCGGTGTGAGCGTCGACGTGCGTGGTGTCGGTGCGGGTGAAGTCCCCACCGATGAGACCAACCTGGTCGCCGCCTCACTGATCTATGCCCTAGAGGCCTGGGGTGTTGAGGTTCCAGGGCTCGACCTTGTGGCCACAAACCACATCCCTCACGGTCGTGGCTTGGGAAGTTCCGGTGCTGCCATTGTGGCCGGAGTGGCCGCCGCCAAAGGACTCGTCGGAGGAATTGTTGACGTGAGCGATGACGAACTGCTTCGCATCGCGACAGAACGTGAAGGCCACCCGGACAATATTGCGCCCGCACTTTTTGGCGGACTGACCATTGCGTGGATGACATCAGATGGGCCGCGCTCCAAAAAACTGTCCGTCCACCGCGGGGTGTCGCTGTTGGTAGCCATTCCGGGCGAGAGTCAAATGTCGACCAAGCTCGCGAGAAGTCTGCAACCAGAAACGGTGCCGCACGAGGACGCCATTTTCAACCTGTCCCGCGCTGCCCTCTTGATTGCCGCGCTGCTGGATAGTCCCGAACTCTTGATGGAAGCCACAGAGGATCGCCTTCACCAGAACTACCGAGCCAGTGCGATGCCGGAGACCAGTGCACTGATTGGTGCCCTTCGCGACAAAGGTTTCGCCGCTGTCGTGAGCGGGGCCGGGCCCTCGATTTTGGTGCTGTGTAGTGACCCCACACAGCGGGTTGAGGCTGAAGCGCTCATCGCGGCACAAGGCTCGGGCAAGTGGCAGTGTCACGCGCTGACGGTCGACCAGCGGGGTGCTACAGTGGAAGCGCTTCCGGGCTTCGCCCACTAAACCCAGTAGGCACTCCGGATTTCTCACCGGCTCCTCCCGGCGCCAAAGCCACCATGTGTGGCGTGTGGCGCCAGGAGACCTCGTCAGTCGACACCCCGATTGGTGCCGAGGACCACAGGCCGATGCGGAGAAAATTCCCCGACATAAGGAGACACCATGGACAACGACACCAGCACGCCTGATTCCACTGAATCGGTTGCACCAAAGCGCACAAGTCGCCGGGCAAAGACCGATCAGGTGGTTACCCCTGAGGCGGCCCCCTCAGCTGAATCCCCTGCAACACCCGCCCAAGCTGCATCTGATTCCCCCTCTGGCGATGATGCCAAGACCAGCCGTGGGGCCAAGACCACCCGTTCGAGAAAAGCCGCTTCGGACGATTCATTGTCATCCAACGCTGCAGCTGCTGGCGCCGATGGCCAGGCAGACGACGCCAGTGCCGGCTCCGGTGACGGGGCCGATGAGTCAGCCGGCGACAAGAAGTCCTCTGGACGCTCGGGTTCACGACCTGCCCGCGGAAGGCGACCCTCGAACAAAAACCAGGAATCAGAAGAATCCGGCGACACGGCAGATTCTGACTCTGATGATTCCCGGGGCGAGTCTGCTGATGACTCCAACGATTCTGATTCCTCAAACCGCGGCCGAGGCCGCGGTCGGGGCCGTGATCGTCGACGTGGTCGTGGAAATGGCGGCGATGATGTCGATCCCGAAATTTCTGACGACGACGTCCTGATTCCCATTGGCGGAATCCTCGACGTCCTCGATAACTACGCTTTTGTGCGGACCACCGGTTACCTTCCCGGGCCCACAGACATTTACGTCTCACTCGGTCAGGTGAAGAAATACAACCTGAGAAAAGGTGACGCCGTCATCGGTTCTATCCGTCAACCCCGCGAAGGGGAAATGCAGGGGCGCCAGAAATACAACGCCCTGGTGTCTGTCGACACCATTAACGCCCAAAGCGTCGATGACGCCCACAAGCGTCCCGATTTCGCGTCCCTGACCGCCATTCAGCCCACCAAGCGCCTCAGCGTTGCCGGTGGTTCGGACATTAAATCCATGGGCCTGGTGGACCTTTTCGCACCACTGGCCATGGGTCAGCGCGGAATCATTGTCGCCCCACCCAAATCAGGAAAATCGACCATGGTGCAGCGCTTGGCGGAAGCCATCGCAGCGAACCACCCCGATGTTCACCTGATGGTGGTCTTGGTCGATGAAAACCCTGAGACTGTCACTGAACTGCAGCGCAGTGTGAAGGGCGAAGTGATCGCGTCGACCTTCGACCGCCCGGCTGATGACCACACCACCATTGCGGAGCTCGCCATTGAGCGGGCAAAGCGCCTGGTTGAGCTGGGCCACGACGTGGTCGTCATTTTCGACTCGGTCACACGTTTGGCCAGGGCCTACCAACTCACCGGAACTCAGTCGCGCGGCAGCCAACAGGCTGACGCTGCGTGGTTGTACCCCACCAAGCGCCTTGTGGGTGCCGGTCGCCAGGTGGAAGGTGGCGGTTCACTCACCGTGCTGGGAACGCTCCTCGCCGACACCGGTCAAGCGATTGACGACCAGGTGGCTCACGAAATTTCCCAGCTGGCCACCGTCGAATTGGTGCTCTCATCCGAGGCCTCAAGGGCCCGGTTGTTCCCCGCGATTGACGTGGTGCGCTCGGGTACCAGTCGTGACGAAGCCCTGATGGGCCACAGCGACGCCACCGTGATGGATGAATTCCGTCGCCACGCCCTCCACGCCGACCAGGTTGAGGTTCTCAGTCACCTGATGGCGATTGCCGAAAAGACTCCCGCAGCTGAAGACATTGTCGAGAAGCTGCGGACCTCGCCGGTGGAGTTTCGCCAGGGGGCCTAAGCATGTGGGAGTCGATTGATCAACTCATTGCCGAACACGGCGAGCTTCAAGGCAAGCTCGCCGATCCGGCGGTTCACCAGAACCCCGGAATGGCACGCAAGCTCAATCGGCGCTACCTCGAACTTGACCGGATCGTCAACACCCACAAAAAGGTGATGGGCCTCCACGAAGACCTGGAAGCGACCAAAGAACTCGCGAAAGAAGACTCCAGCTTCGCCGACGAAATTCCGGCACTGGCCGAACAAGTCGATGAAGCCGAAGAGGCCCTTCGGGCACTGTTGATTCCCAAAGATCCAGACGATGGTCGGGATGTGATTATGGAAATCAAAGGTGGTGAAGGCGGGGAAGAAAGTGCCCTGTTCGCAGCCGACCTGTTGCGGATGTATTTGCACTATGCCGAATCGCGTGGCTGGAAAACTGAAGTGCTCGATAAGACCGAGTCCGACATGGGTGGTTACAAAAACGTCCAGGTCGCCATCAAATCCAGTTCGGCAGACCCGGCAGAGGGGGTCTGGGCGCGCCTCAAATATGAGGGCGGTGTTCACCGCGTGCAGCGGGTGCCCAGCACCGAATCACAGGGTCGTATTCACACCTCCACGACGGGTGTGTTGGTGTTTCCCGAAGTGGATGAACCAGAAGAAATCGAAATCGGCCCCAATGATCTCAAAGTGGACGTCTTTCGTGCCAGCGGCCCCGGCGGTCAGTCGGTGAACACCACCGACTCGGCGGTGCGGTTGACTCACCTTCCCACTGGGATTGTGGTGTCGATGCAGAACGAAAAATCGCAGTTGCAAAACAAGGAAGCGGCCCTTCGCGTGTTGCGCGCCAGGATTCTCGCGAAACAGCAAGAAGAACAAGATGCGGAAGCATCGAATCTGCGCAAATCCCAGATTCGCGGCATGGACCGTTCAGAGCGCATCCGCACCTACAACTTTCCCGAAAACCGCATCGCCGATCACCGCACCGGCTTCAAGGCCTACAACCTCGACCACGTCATGTCGGGGGCGCTCGACCCGGTCATTGATTCGTGTGTTGTCCACGACGAGGAAGCACAGCTCAAGGCCATAGGCGAGGCGTAACTTCGTGGCCGAATCTTTTCCAGACACTCTGGATCAGGCCATTTCCCGCCTCCGCGTGGCCGGTGTGGCCTCACCGGAGGCGGACGCCTGGTCACTCATTGCGGCAGTGACTGGCTTAGGTCGCGGTCAGGTGCAAGCCAAAGCTCTGATCCACCCTGACCTGTTGGATGAGAAACAGTTGGTCCAACTGGAGCAGTGGTTAAGCAGGCGAGAAGCTCGTGAGCCACTCTGGCGCATTACCGGTCTGGCGCCCTTTTTAGAGCTTGAACTAGAGGTGGGCCCTGGAGTGTTTACTCCTCGACCCGAAACAGAACTGCTCGCCCACCAGGCCATTGCGGAGGCAGAAGCCATGGTCCCGGTGGGGCGGGGTGTGTCGGTAGTGGATTTGTGTGCGGGATCTGGAGCTATCGGCTTGGCCATCGTCCACCGAGTGGCCCACACCCACCTGGTCGCCGTGGAATCCTCACCGGAAGCCGCAGAATATTTACGCCGTAACGCAGAGCGTTTCGCGCCGGATCGCAGCGAGATACTCGTGTCCGACATCGGGGACGTGCTGCACACCACAGCTGATCACACCGTGGACCTTGTCGTGTCAAACCCTCCCTATTTGGTCGAAGGTGTTGACCCGTTAGATGTCGAAACAGCACAGTTCGACCCGCCCGCAGCACTGTTTAGTGCGGGTGAGGGGCTCGATGTGATCTACCGGGTCGTCGACATTGCCGCTCGGCTGTTGCGGCCAGGCGGTGTGGTGTTCATCGAACACGGCATCGAACAGGGTGCGGCTGCCCGGCAGGCACTTCAGGCTGCGGGGTTTCGAAACCCTCAGACCGAAGTGGATTTGTTGGGTCGTGAGCGCTTTAGCCGAGCTGTGGCGTCCGGGCAATAAAAGCCTGTAGTGCTCCACGCAACTCTTCTGCACTCTGGTTGGGGCTAAACCAGTGGCCGGTAATACCCAACGTTTCGGCACCACGAACGTTTTCTGGCAGGTCGTCGACAAAGAGAGTCTGGGAGGCTTTGTGTCCTAGGTGGTCGATTGCTCGCTGGAACACCATTGGGTCGGGTTTTCTTGCCCCGAAATGTGCGGTGGCAAAAAGGTTGTCGCCAAAAATGTCCAGAAGTTCGGGGGCAATCTCACCCAGGTGTTCACCGATGAGTGCACCATTGTTGGTCAATACCGCCACGTCCCCGTGGTGGGAGGCTTCCCTGGCCACATCAATAATCGACGGTCTGGCCGTCATTCCTGCCCGACGGTGGGTGAGCCAGTCGGGTATGGAAATATCGGACTCTAGGGCCGTATTGACCCGCTGTAAATATTCGACTCCGGTGGGGGGATCACCGGCTTCCGCCGCCCATTCACCGGCGTCGTGCCACCAGCGGCGGCGGAGTTCATGAAAATCGTGCCCGGTGAGTGCGGTGAGCCGGTCCATTCGAATTCGCCACTGGTAGTCGTAGAGGACATTGTCCATGTCGAAGAGGAATAGCATCAGCACCAGCCTAGAGCGCTCGAAGTACACTAATTCGCAATGGCTACCCTCTTCGATCTCGCTCACGAGGATGATGCGCTTCCCGCGCTTCATCAGGCTCACGCCGCGCTCACCCGCGGCGAAGTGGTTGTTGTTCCCACCGACACGGTGTACGGGATTGCTGTCTCGCCAAAGGTGCCCGGTGCGATCGACACGGTGGTGGGGTTGAAAGGGCGCTCTAAAGATATGGCTCCACCGATCCTGGTCGCCAACGTCGACCAGGTGGTGTCTTTGGTGGCAGAGGGTGCACTGAGTGACAATGTGCACGCGCTGTTGCAGCGCTACTGGCCGGGTGCGCTCACCGTGGTGTTACCCGTCAACGAGTCACTTCCGTTCGATATTGGTCACACGCCCGGCACTATCGCCCTTCGAAGCCCCGATGAGCAGTCGCTGCTCGAGCTTTTGCGGATTCACGGGCCCCTCGCGGTGACAAGCGCCAACCGCACGGGGGAGCCACCGTGCCAGAGCGTGTTCGAAGCGATTAATACTTTTGGTGACGAGGTGGCCGTCTATTTGGGGGCCACTCACGATTCACAGACTGACCATTTGCCCTCCAGCATTGTCGACGCCAGTGATTTGGTGACCGGCGGAATGGGGCTGCGCCTCATTCGAGAGGGAGCTATTTCGGCCGCCGAGTTGCGTGACGCCGGCTATGAGGTGTCTGCCGCGTGACCTACTACGCACTGGTGCTCATTGTGGCGACCGTGGTGAGCTTTGGCCTTTCGGTGGCGCTGTGGCAGATCGGCACCCGGTTTGACGTGCGACGGGAAGTGCGCTCCCGCGATGTCCACAAAGAGCCGGTACCTCGATTGGGGGGTTTGGCTCTTTTCGGCAGCCTCCTGGTGGCGACTCTGGTCGCCAGCCAGGTCAGTTGGTTTGACGGCATTTTTGCTGACTCCCACACCGTGTGGGCGCTGGTGGGCGCGGCGGCTGTTGTGGTGGCCATCGGTTTTATCGATGACCTTTTCGAATTGGATTGGGTGACCAAACTGGCCGGTCAGGTTCTCGCTGCAGGGATTGTGGCGTGGCAGGGTGTGCAAATTGTGTCGATTCCCATTGGGGGTTTGACTCTGTTTTCTCCCACACTGTCGCTCATTCTCACCGTGTTGGCCATCGTGTTGGTTATGAATGCGGTGAACTTCATTGATGGCCTCGACGGGTTGGTGGCCGGTGTGACCCTCATTGCCAGTGGGGTGTTCTTTATGTACAGCTTTTTGCTGGCCACCGGCGAAGCCGACACCCCCTACTTCAACTACGCCTCACTGTTTACCGCGATTTTGTTGGGCGCCGTGTTGGGTTTCTTCCCCCTTAACTGGCATCCCGCGAAACTCTTCTTAGGAGATTCGGGGTCACTGTTGGTCGGGTTGATTATGGCCACTACGGCCATTTCGGTGACGGGACAGATCGACCCCGCCATGGTCAGCGCCTCCCAACTGCTTCCGGCTTTCATACCGGTGCTTCTGCCGCTTGCCGTGTTGGTGGTGCCCCTGTTGGATTTCTTGCTGGCGGTGTTACGCAGACTGCGAGCGGGAATGAGCCCCTTTGAAGCCGACCGCCAGCACCTGCACCACCGTTTACTAGATATGGGTCACACCCACTTGCAAGCGGTATTGATTTTGTACGCCTGGACGTCAGTGTTGGCCATTGGCACCCTGATGTTCTTGTTTGTCGAGTGGTATGTCGCCCTGGGCATCATTGCGCTGGGGCTTGTGGGTTCCACCGTGGTCACTCTCTCCCCGGAACACCGAGATGTTGATGACCCTCTGGCAATCCCAGCCCAACCTGAAAGGACTGAGGCGTGAACGCACAGACTGTGATTAGAAAAGCCCTGTTCTGGGGGGTGGTGTGGACGTCTGTGGTGACCATTGTCGCCAGCATCGCCGGCGCCCTGGTCGCGGCACTCTCCGGAATGCTGGGCGCACTGCTCGGTGGCGGCATTGGTTTCGCCTTCCTTGCCATTACGCCACTGTCCATCGTGTGGGGGCTGAAAGCAGGTCGGGGAAATGTCCTAGAGCCGGGTTTCTTCGCCGTGGTCTTGGGTATGTGGCTGGGGAAGTTTGTGGCGTTTCTGGCGCTGGTGTTCTGGTTGGGCGATTTGGATTGGGCCCACCGAGAAACACTTTTTCTCACCATTGTCGCGTCCTTACTAGTCGGTCTGGCCACTGACGTGGTGGTGGTGATTCGCTCCCGTATGCCCTACGTCGACGTATCACTTCCCGACTCCACGGACCCGCAGTAGGCATTTCATGACCACACCTGCCTCACCTGCCGGGCCACCGGCGCCTGGGCCTCAGGTGTTTTCTTTGGCTGATCCGGATGCTCTGCGTGCGGGTCTTCGCGCGGCGCGGGTAGCTCTGGGGAAAAAACAGTTAGTCGTGGTTCCCACCGACACGCATTACGCCATTGCTGCCGATGCGTTTTCACCGGCGGGCGTTGCCGCACTGGCGCGCTTTAAAGGCTGGAGTGAACAACCTGCCCCCCAAGTGTTATTACCCAATTCTGAAGCCCTTCACGCCTTGGGCGCTGAAGTTCCTCAGGCGATCACTCGCCTCACCGAGCAGTTCTGGCCTGGTCCCCTCACAGTGGTGGTGCAGGCGGGAAGCAGTGTGCGCTGGAATCTGGGTGACGCGGTCGACAGGGTCGGCCTGAGCCTGATCGCCCACGAAGTCACTCGGGAGCTCCTGCTGGACACGGGGCCATTGATGATCAGTGCCGCACACCCGGTGGGCGATATCCCGAAATACCTTGAGGCACTAGTGGACGGCGACTATGCAGATCTCGCCGTGGTGTTGACGGACCCGCAATTGTCCTGGGATTTTTCTACTCCTGGCTCCACCGTTGTCGAAGTGGTCAGTGCTGCCGAAGTGGTCATTGCTGCCGAAGTGGTCAACAGTGCCGACGAAGTACAAGGCGACGTGGCTGTGCCGGAGGGTGACCACAGCGTCACGCTTCGAGTGCTGCGTGAAGGAGTGATCTCGGGCGATCAGTTGCGCGATGTCGCCGGCGACGACGTGGTCTGGCGCTAGCGATTTCGGCAAAAAGTGTCTTCATCTGAAGATTTCCTGGCACTTTCTCAGCCTGGAGGACCTTTTTGGTTGTTTGGCGCCTGTTCTTGCTTGATAGGGTAGAGCGACACGTAGCCGCCGCACCCCTTTGGTGCCACGACTCGGGAGACAACGCTGTTCGCGACACTCAGTAGCCGCTTGGTACCGCTGGCATCCGGCGATGACGGTGAATTCTCACCACCTACCATTGCCGAGTTCTTCCCACCGGCCGTGTTATTCGAAGGCACCATTTTCGAAATGAACCGGATCGTTCTGATCCGACTGCTCGCGGTGCTGGTCATTTTCCTCATTTTCTATTTCGGCACCCGCAAGATGACGGTCATTCCTGGTCGCTTCCAGGGTGTCGTTGAAATGGCACTCGATTTGGTGCGAAGCGGTATCGCCATCAACGTCTTGGGCGAAAAAGACGGCAAGCGGTTCTTGCCGCTTATTTCCAGCATCTTCTTCATCGTCTTATTCATGAACCTCACCGGGGTGATACCGGGGCTCAATATTGCGGGCACCAGTGTGATTGGTATGCCACTGGTGTTGGCCATCACTGCCTACCTGGCGTTCATTTATGCCGGTGTGAAAAAAC
>CBFHPU010000029.1:0-15892 GCA_965657845.1 Pontimonas sp. | reverse complement strand
AGGTGATGCAGGTCTTGCTTTGCGTGAAGCCACCACCACTGCCTGTGTGGCTCGCGCAACGCTTTTTGAAGGGGAAGAGCATCTTTCGATCCGTGGGTGTGATGGATTGCGATCACCTCTGTGCCGTCTGAAAGGCCACAGAGCAGACCATCGGGCACTTCTCGCACCACAATGGCAAGCGGGTCGGTGTGTTTTTCCAACCAACGAGCAAGTTCTTCATCGAGCAACGCCTGGGGCGTAGGGGTGTCTGAAGGTGGCGGCACATCGGCGGTAACAACTGAAGTATCGCCAGCGAGGGCGAGCACGCGCTCGGTGAGAGTGCGAAAACGCAACTGCCCAAAGATGTCCTTGACCGCTTCGGCGTTGATATTTCGTCGCTCAAGGTCGCTGGGGGTGACCGGAAGCTCAACGTCTTTCACGAGTGCGTTCAGTTTCCGATTTCTCAGCGCCCGGTCCTTCTGCTCTCGCAGGTTTCCCCCCACGACGCCTGGAATGTCGTCGGCGTGTGCGAGGAGTTCATCCAATGATCCGTATTGGGTGATCCACTTCACCGCCGTTTTTTCGCCCACTTTGTCAATACCGATCAGGTTGTCGCTTGTTTCTCCCACCAGCGCGGCGATGTCGGGGTATGACGCCGGTGGGATGCCGTAGCGCTCAACCACCGCGTCAGGGGTGTAGCGCTTCAATTCGGACACTCCCCTAGAGCTTGGATAGAGCACCGTGACCTCTGGGGTGACCAGCTGGAGGGTGTCTCGATCTCCTGAGACGACAAGTACCTTGAAGCCGGATTCTTCGCCTTGGGCTGCCAGGGTCGCAAGAATGTCATCGGCTTCGTAGTCTTCTTTTTGGATGGTGTGAATACCCATCGCGTCCAACGCTTTCTGCAGGAGCGGAACCTGACCGACAAACTCTGGCGGTGTTTCTCCGCGGGTTCCCTTGTATTCGGGGTACTCCCTGGTCCTAAACGAATACCGCGACACGTCAAAAGCCACGGCGAGGTGGGTCGGTTTTTCGTTCTTCAACAGGCTGAGCAGCATGGACAAAAAGCCGTGGATCGCGTTGGTGTGTTGGCCCTCCGGTGTCACGAAACTTTCTAACGGCAGGGCATAAAAAGCTCGAAAAGCCAAGGAATGGCCGTCGATGACCATCAGAGTAGGCTGGGGATTCGAATCCATCACCCCAGCCTATCCGGCCTCACCACCGCCACTGGAGGTCCCCCGCATGACCGAATTTCCCGCCGACCTCGACCCCAAACTGATCGAACGGTTGGTCACCACCCAAGGGGGCCAACTGACCCAGAAAATGGGCATTGTGTTTGAAAAACTCACCGCGGAGGAATCGATTGCCACCATGCCGGTCGAAGGTAACCGCCAGGTAATTGGTTTACTTCACGGCGGGGCCCACGTCGTCCTCGGAGAATCCTTAGGTTCGCTATCGGCCGCGATTCACGCGGGGCCCGGACGCATCGCGGTGGGTATTGAAATCAACGCAAGCCACTCCAAGTCGGTGACTGAAGGTCTCGTCCACGGCCACTGTCGAGCTCTCAGCTTGGGACGCACTCTAGCGACGCACGAAATTGTCATGACTGACGACTCCGGCAGAAGGCTTTCCACCGTGCGGATGACCAACTTTCTCCGGGACATGCCACAGGAGTAACACCGAAGACCAGGTCCAAGGCGACGATGGCCGTAGTCACCGGCGACGCAGTCCTACCCCTCGCTTCTCTGGGAGAAATAGCCCATCTGGGACGACCACCAAGAGTGATTCTGAGGTTAGGACCCTTCTGGGTTTTCCGCTCGCGCCGCCAGCTGATCCACAACGGTTTGGGCCACTTCCCGCATCGTCAGCCGGCGATCCATAGACGCTTTTTGAATCCAGCGAAACGCTTCCGGCTCGGTCAGGCCCATCGTGTCATTGAGGATCCCTTTCGCCCGGTCAAGAACCTTTCTGGTTTCCAACCGATCAGCCAAATCCGACACTTCATCTTCCAACGCTTGGAACTGGGCAGCACGACTGAGGGCAATTTCGATGGCGGGTATTAAATCATTGGGCCCAAAGGGTTTCACCACATAGGCCAAAGCGCCTGCTTCGCTCGCCCGCTCCACCAGTTCCCGCTGACTAAAAGCAGTCAGTAACACCACTGGAGCAATCTTTTCTTTGGCAAGAATCTCGGCAGCACTAATACCATCCAGTAACGGCATTTTGACGTCCATGACGACCAGGTCGGGCCGGAGCTGCCTGGCCAACTCGACGGCTTTTTCACCGTCAGCAGCTTCTCCCACGACCGTAAACCCGTTGTCGGTCAGAGTTTCGATGATGTCAATGCGAATCAAAGACTCGTCTTCGGCAACCACAACGGTTCGCTCTGAAGATGGGGTCGGGGTCTGGTCACTCATGATTCAAGCCTAAGGTATCGTCTTAAGCACAGCGTGAGCGCTGGAGCCGGATTGGCGGAATGGCAGACGCGGAGCACTCAAAATGCTTTGTCCGAAAGGGCGTGTGGGTTCAAATCCCACATCCGGCACCACAGATCTCATGACCGTTTAGGTCATGTACGGGTAACCCCCATACACACTAATTGGCGCATCTCGCCGTGCCTACAGTTTCCTCCAGGGAGTCCACCAGAAGGCCCCTCACCACTCTCCACATCTTCCGGAGACCGTCACGAGGAGACGTATGACGTTGACACGACAGTCCTTCTGGTCCCAAAGAACACCCCCTCCGGGGAGCACCGCATCCCTTCCACGCTTGTTGGTGCACGCTCAAAGCCTTCGGAGGGGGTGGCCCACCCTATGAGTGACACGCTTCAAATCATGCAGCTCGTCGATCAGATGGGCCGTAGTAGGAGTCTCGACGACGTGTGTCGCCTTGTGGCAGCAAGCCGTGCCTTGGGTCACACACTTGACGCCGCGTCTGTCTTGGTATGCGACGACGATGGGGTCTTGCAAGAAAGAGGCCGCCACCTCGTCCCCGGCTCCCCCGCAGATTTTTCCCACCTGGAATTAACCTTCCCCACGCCTTTAGCCCTCGCACTTGCGCGACCAGGCTCGAGTGCGTTGCCGATTGACGCCTCGAACGTTCTGCATCCCAATATTTCTGTCGCCCTGCACTCTTCAGGCTTTGCCGGCGTGTGGATGCTGCCCCTATCGCTCTCCCACGAACCGTTTGCCCTCTTTTTGGGCTTCTCCCAGTCGTTAACAACGCTGCCGACACTCAGTAGGCACCACGAAGAACTTTTCGCCTCTGGCCTCAAGTTGGCTATTAGACACCACAGTTGGCGACAAGGCGCCAGCACACATCCTCCGCGGTTAGCGAGTTAGTTCCACGCCAGGCCACTGGCGCACTCGTCGAGGCCAGGCCAGGTTGTGGAATTGGGCCGACTACCTAGCCGGCTGTAGCGAAGCGGGGACCTGACGTTAGTGGTTTTGCCAAGCAGGTGCTTTACCGCCGCTAGCGTCTCCGACGACGTGCACCCTCAAGTCATTGGTACTACCGGGAATCCCCGGAGGGGAACCGGAAATGACCACAACTTTGTCACCGACAGCTGCCCAACCCTCACCCAGGAGGACTTCATCGACCTGTCGATACATTTCGTCGGTGTGGGTCACACGTTCGATCGCGTAACTCTGGATACCCCAGTTGAGAGATAGACGACGGCGAATCGAGTCCAGCGGGGTAAACGCCAGCATCGGAATGAGCGATCGGAGCCTCGACATTCTCCGCGCCGAGTCTCCCGATTCGGTGAAAATGCAGAGAAACTTGGCTTCCACAAAGTCGGCCACCTCAACGGCCGCGAGCGTGATCGCGCCGCCCTGGGTGCGGGGTGTGGTTCCCAGCGGTGGAATTCGCTCCACACCGTGCTCCTCGGTGGAGGCCAAAATTCTCGCCATCACTTCAACCGTTTCGATGGGGTATTGGCCCACACTGGTTTCGCCGCTCAGCATTACGGCATCGGCACCATCGAGCACCGCGTTGGCAACATCGGAGGTTTCTGCACGTGTGGGGACCGGACTGGAAATCATGCTCTCCAGCATCTGAGTAGCCACAATCACCGGCTTTGCCATCCGCCGAGCGAGCTCGACAGCGCGCTTTTGCACAATGGGAACCGTTTCGGGGGGTAATTCCACGCCGAGATCGCCACGCGCGACCATGATGCCGTCGAAGGCATCAATGATCTCTTCCAGGGCGTCGACCGCCTGGGGCTTTTCGATCTTGGCAATGACCGGAAGGGTGATGCCCTCTTCGGCCATGATTTCGTGCACCCGCACGACGTCACTGGCGTTTCGAACGAAGCTGAGCGCGACATAGTCGATGCCCTGTCGAAGACCCCAGCGCAGGTCGGCTTCGTCTTTTTCTGACAGGGCAGGCACCGACACGGCCACTCCGGGCAGATTGATGCCCTTGTTATTGGAGACCATTCCGCCCACAATCACCTTGGTCACGACGGTGGTCTCGGTTTTCTCGACCACCTCAAGGCGGACCTTGCCATCGTCAACCAGAAGTGTGTCACCGGGACCAACATCCTGCGGGAGCCCCTTGAAGGTGGTTCCCACTAATTCTTTTGTTCCCGGAGTGTCTTCTGTCGTGATGGTGAATGTGTCGCCGGCAGCGAGAAGGTGAGGGCCATCCGCAAAGGTTTCCAAGCGAATTTTCGGTCCCTGCAAATCGACCAACACGCCGATGGGCTGGTCCTCGTCAGCCGCAGCGCGCATCAGATTCGCGTAGACCTCTTCGTGGACGGCGTGGCTGCCGTGGCTCAGGTTCAGCCGGGCCACATTGACCCCCGCCCGAATCAGTGCCCGCAGTTGCTCGTAGCTGTTGCTGGCAGGCCCGAGGGTGGCGACAATTTTGGCACGGCGCATGACATCTCCCGATGAGAAGTAGAAGAAACGAACACCCCCAGCCTACGGGGATTAGACAAGGCTCTAGACAGCTAAGGCTTGGTCTGTCGCACGAACCGGTGCCGGCAGACTCGTCTCACCTTCCAAGTAGCGATCGACTTCTGCAGCGACTGCACGCCCCTCGGCAATGGCCCACACAATCAACGACGCGCCACGGCCGGCATCCCCAGCAGCAAACACTCCAGGCACCGACGTGTCGTAGTCACGACCACGGGCAATGTTTCCCCGTTCATCCACATCAATACCGCACTGGTCGTGCATCAGGTGGTAGTCCGGGCCTTTGTAACCCAGTGCGAGAAGCACCAAATCAGCGGGAATTTCGCGCTCAGTCCCAGGCTTTGGGTACCGACCACCGTCACGGAACTCTGTTTCCGCGACTTTCAACGCCCGCACCTCTCCGGCTTCATTGCTCACAAACTCGACCGTGGAGGCCAGATACATCCGCTCGCCACCTTCTTCGTGCGCTGATTGCACTTCAAAAAGTGTGGGGTCCATCGGCCATGGTTGGTTTTCTGGGCGTTCGGTCGGTGGTTGTTGGCCAATGGCCAACATGGTCACACTTTCCGCACGCTGGCGATGAGCAGTGCCGAGACAGTCGGCCCCGGTGTCGCCACCACCCAAAATGACGACGTGCTTGCCTTCGGCATCGATGGGTTGGGCGACGGCATCACCGGCAACCCACCGGTTGGCGGGAACCAGATAATCCATCGCGTAGTGGATACCCAGGGCATCGCGTCCCGGAATGGGTAAATCACGGGGTACTGGTGCGCCGGTCGCCACCACGACGGCGTCGTAGCGGGCAATGAGCTCATCCCAGGTGATGTCGGTGCCGATATTCACACCTGCACGAAAGCGTGTTCCCTCGGCCTGCATTTGCGCCAGGCGCTGATCGACGTGGTGCTTTTCCATTTTGAAATCAGGAATGCCGTAGCGCAGAAGACCACCGATTCGGTCATCTCGTTCGTACACCGCGACAGTGTGCCCGACGCGGGTCAACTGTTGAGCGGCCGCGAGGCCGGCGGGACCACTACCGACCACCGCTACCGTTTTCCCGGTGAGACGCTCCGGAGGAAGTGGTTTCACCCAACCGTTCGCCCACGCGGTGTCAATAATGGATACTTCGACCTGTTTGATGGTGACCGGGGGTTGATTGATACCCAACACGCACGAAGACTCGCAGGGGGCAGGACACAACCGTCCGGTGAATTCGGGGAAATTGTTGGTCTCGTGCAGGCGTTCAATGGCGCCAAGCCCGTCGCCGCGGCGCACCAAATCATTCCATTCCGGAATGAGGTTGCCTAGCGGGCAGCCCTGGTGGCAAAAAGGCACACCGCAGTCCATACAACGCGACGCTTGCCTTTTCAGCACATCGGGGTCACGGGCCCCATAAACCTCTTTCCAGTCACTAATTCGAACCGGAACGGGCCGCCGGGGAGGAAGCTCACGTTCGGTGTACTTTAAAAACCCTCTTGGATCACCCACCGGTCACCTCCAAAATTCTGCTCCACACTTCATCGCCGTCGGGGTCGAGCCCTTCGGCTACTGCTTGCTGCCTGGTCTCAATTACCCGCCGGTAGTCGCGCGGTGTGATCATCACAAAGTCATCTAACCCGCTGTCGCCCTGCTCCAGGATTCGTGAGGCAGCCGGTGAGCCGGTTTCTTCGACGTGGCGAGTCAACAGGTCTCGAAGGATCTCACGCTCGGTGGAACCTAAAGGACCCAGTTCAATTTCGCCACTGCGAAGAGCTTCGGCGTTTACCCGTTCGGCGCGAAGTTTCCACACGTAAGCCATTCCGCCAGACATGCCGGCGCCAATGTTTCGACCCGTCTCGCCGAGAATGACGGCAAGGCCACCGGTCATGTACTCGAGGGCGTGATCGCCGACACCCTCTACTACCGCGGTGGCGCCGGAGTTTCGCACCAGGAACCGCTCCCCCACGACACCACTGATAAACATGGTTCCGGAGGTTGCGCCGTAACCGATCACGTTTCCGGCAATCACGTTACGTTCAGGCGCAAAGACGCTCCCCCTGGCCGGTCGGATGGTAATTGCCCCACCGGAGAGGCCCTTGCCGACGTAGTCGTTGGCGTCGCCCCACAGGCGCAAAGAAATCCCACCCGGCATAAACGCACCGAGCGACTGGCCAGCAGCACCGTTGAGAGTGATATCGATGGTGCCCGAGGGCAGACCGTGTTCGCCGTGTGCGACGGTCACCGCGTTACCGAGCATGGTGCCGACGGCTCGCTCCGTGTTTCGAATCTCGGTCTCGATGGTGACCTTTTCGCCGCGCAACAGAGCAGGTTCCGCCTGTCGGATCAGTTCTTGATCGAAGTGTTGGTCAATCTCGTGGTCTTGACCTTCCGCGTGGTGGACCGCCACACCCGGACGAAGTGCCTCAGTCGAGAGAATGGGTTCAAGGTCGAGCCCGTCTGTCTTCCAATGCGACACGGCGCGGTCGACATCCAGCAGGTGAGCCTGACCGATTGCCTCTTCGAGGGTTCTGAACCCGAGCGCTGCGAGGTACTCCCGCACTTCTTCAGCGATGTATTCAAAGAAGGTTTGGACAAACTCGGGTGTGCCAGAAAAGCGTTTACGCAGTTCAGGGTTTTGACTGGCGACACCCACTGGGCAGGTGTCCAAATGGCACACGCGCATCAAAATGCAGCCGGAGACCACCATGGGTGCGGTCGCGAAACCGAAACCTTCAGCACCCAATAGTGCAGCAATGATGACGTCTCGACCGGTTTTCATTTGGCCGTCTACCGTGAGCTTTACGCGCCCACGAAGGTTGTTGACCATCAGGGTCTGTTGGGCTTCTGCCAAACCAATCTCCCACGGCGTACCGGCGTGTTTGAGAGAGTTCAGCGGGCTGGCCCCAGTACCACCGTCGTGTCCAGAGATGAGAATCACGTCGGCTTTTGCCTTGGCCACACCCGTCGCGACCGCACCAATACCCGACTGACTCACCAGCTTCACGTGGACGTTGGCGAGCGGGTTGGAGCGTTTCAGGTCATAGATGAGTTGCTTGAGGTCTTCAATGGAATAGATGTCGTGGTGCGGCGGCGGTGAAATCAGTCCCACACCCGGGGTGCCATGGCGGAGCTTCGCAATCCACGGATACACCTTGTTCGCCGGCAGCTGCCCACCTTCACCGGGTTTTGCGCCCTGCGCCATTTTGATTTGCAGGTCGGTCGCGTGGGTCAGATACAAACTGGTCACACCAAAGCGTCCAGAAGCGATTTGTTTGATCCGACTGGAGCGCTCGGGGTCGAGCAGGCGCTCTGGTGATTCACCGCCCTCACCGGTGTTACTCAACGCCCCCATACGGTTCATTGCCACGGCAAGCGTTTCGTGCATCTCAGGGCTTACCGCCCCCATCGACATGGCCCCAGAGTTAAACCGGGTGAGAATCGATTCGATGGGCTCCACCTCGTCCAGCGGGATCGGTTTTCTCTCGCCGGTGCGCAGGCTAAACAGGCCACGAAGGGTCATTAGCTCTTCGGACTGGTCGTCAACACCTTTGGTGTATTCCCTAAACAGGTCAAAGCGCTTTTGGCGGGTTGCGTGCTGGAGCAAAAAGACGCTCTGAGGGTTAAACAGGTGCGGTGGGCCTTCACGGCGCCACTGGTATTCGCCACCGACGGGCAGACGCTGGTGCGGGTTCGCGTGGCCGGTCTCCGGATAGGCCAGAGCGTGTCGCTTCTGGTTTTCCGCCTCAATGATCTCGAGCCCAACACCACCCAAAATGCTGGTCGTCCCGGTGAAGTACTGGTCGATGAGCTCCTGGGATAGCCCGACTGCTTCGAAGGCTTGGGCTCCGGCATAGGAAGCGACCGTGGAGATGCCCATCTTGCTCATGATTTTCAGCACGCCTTTACCGAGTGCCGTGATGACGTTTCTCACGGCCTTTTCCGGTTCCACGCCGTCGATTTCTCCGGTGCGCGCCAGGTGCTCAACGGTTTCCATCGCCAGGTAGGGGTTCAGTGCGGAAGCACCAAAACCGATCAGCATGGCGGCGTGGTGGACCTCACGAACATCGCCCGCTTCCACGACCAAACCCACCCGCATGCGTTTGTGGCCACGAATCAGGTGGTGGTGCACTGCGGAGAGCAAGAGCAGCGAGGGAATCGGCGCAAGGTCTTGGGTGGAGTGGCGGTCGCTCAACACCACGAACCGCACACCGCGGTCGACGGCTTCGTCGGCTTCCCGGCAGATCTCATCGAGACGTTCGCGTAAACCGTCAACACCACGGTCCACCGAGTAGAGGCCCTCCACCGTGTGGGTGCTGGGTTGGCCGTGGTCATCTTTCAGGTGACCGATTTTGGCCAACTCATCGTTGTCGATCACCGGAAACTCGAGCACCACCTGATGGGTGTGATCGGCTCCTGCATCGAGCAGGTTGGCCTCTGGGCCCAGTGACGTCGTCATGGAGGTGACCACCTGCTCGCGGATGGAATCCAGCGGCGGGTTGGTCACTTGGGCAAACTGTTGCGCGAAGTAGTCAAAGAGCAACCGGGGGCGCTCAGAAATCGCCGCAATGGGCGTATCAGAACCCATCGCACCCAGAGGTTCTTGACCGTTGGCTCCCATAGGGGCGAGAAGCACCCTGATTTCTTCCTCGGTGTACCCGAAGGTGCGTTGACGGTGCACAATCGACTGGGGTGTGGCAATGATGTGTTCACGCTCGGGCAGCGATTCAAGTTCAATACGACCGTCTTCGACCCACTTACCCCAGGGGGCAGCGTGGGCTAGTTGAGCCTTCAGCTCATCGTCTTCGATGATTCGACCCTCGTGGGTGTCTGCGAGCAGCATCGATCCGGGACGCAAGCGTCCTTTACGGACCACGGTCGCGGGGTCGACGTCCAACACACCAATTTCGCTGCCGAGAATCACCAAACCATCGCTCGTGATGACATAGCGGCCTGGACGCAGGCCGTTTCGATCCAGGGTGGCGCCCACTAGAGATCCGTCGGTGAAGACCAGAGCGGCTGGGCCATCCCACGGCTCCATCAACATCGAATGGAACTCGTAGAAGTCGCGCACTGCCGGGTCCATGTCGGCCTGGTTTTCCCAGGCTTCCGGAACCAACATCATGATGGCGTGCGGCAGCGAACGGCCTCCCAATTCCAACAACTCCACAACCTCGTCAAGCGAGGCGGAGTCACTGGCGCCCTCGGTGACGATGGGATAGAGCTCATCGAGCGACCCGAGAAGTTCTGAGTGCAGCTGGGACTGCCTGGCGTGCATCCAGTTGCGGTTTGCCCGAATGGTGTTGATTTCTCCGTTGTGGGCGATACGCCTAAAGGGTTGAGCGAGCGGCCAAGACGGGAAAGTGTTTGTCGAATAGCGCGAGTGCACGAGTGCCAACGTTGACTGGAAACGCTCGTCGGAAAGGTCAGGGTAGAACGGCTCCAGCTGGAGCGTCGTCACCATGCCTTTGTAGACCATGGTTCTCGCCGACAGTGAGGGGAAATACAGTCCTAATTCCCGCTCCACTCGTTTCCTCAGCCTGAAGGTCAGCCGGTCTAGGGCAATGCCCGAGCGCGGGTCTTCTGCGGTTGACGACACGAAAAGTTGCTCGAAGCCAGGCATTGCGGCACGAGCCAGATCGCCCACCTCTTCGGGGCGCACGGGAACTTCTCGCCACCCCAGAACAACGAGCTTTTCCTCCACTGCGATGGCCTCAATCGCCGCTTTCTCATCCAATCGCACCGACGGGTCGGTGGCGAGAAAACCTGTTCCTACCGCGTAGGAACCTTTTTCGGGAAGATCAAAGTCGACCATGTCGCGGAAGAAAAGGTCGGGGATTTGGGTGATGATCCCTGCCCCGTCACCGGTGCCCGCATCCGAACCGACTGCTCCTCGGTGTTCGAGGTTGCGAAGAGCACGTAACGCGTTATCGACGATGTCGTGTCCGGGCGTTCCCCGGAGGGTGGCGACCATGGCCAACCCACAGGCGTCACGTTCGAAGCGTGGGTTATAGAGTCCGGAGGCCTCCGGGATGCTGTTGTGGCGCTGATAGGGCCCTTGAAATGTCATTGTCACCGTCCTTACGACGAATCGTCACCGTGCGGGGACACCGTTGGCCCGTTGATACCAGGTGCCCACGAGGTTACACCTCGACGCCTGGCTACTTACTTGTCGGTTGGAGCGGGCTGGCCACTTGTGGTGGTCGTAGAAGCCGCTTCGCTGAGGGGCTCAGAATCTTCACCGAGCCGGTAGCGGTCCTCTGATTCTACCTCATCGTCTGGCTCCCACTCCTTGCCAGGGCGATACACAGAAGGTTCCAAGCCAGGGTGGGATTTACCCTGCACCACGATAATCATGAGTCCCAACACAATTCCCGCCAATGCTGCCCACTGATTCGAGCGCAGCCCAAAAATCACTTCCGCAACATCCAGGCGCAAGAATTCGAGAGTGAAGCGTCCCACGCCGTACCAAATCAGATACAGCGCAAAGGCTTTACCCCATTGGAGGTTGAGCTTTCTGGTCGCCGCAATAATCACCAGTGCACCCAAAATGTTCCACAGGGATTCGTAGGCAAACGTGGGGTGAAACAGGGTGTCCGCGGGCAACCCCACCGGAATAGCGGGATTTCCGGGATCAATCTCCAGGCCCCAAGGCAAATCCGTAGGTGCTCCAAAAAGCTCCTGGTTGAAGTAGTTACCGAAGCGACCAGTGGCCTGCGCAATCAACAAACCCGGTGCGAGGGCGTCCGCAAACGCCCAGAAACGTACCCCAGTCACTCGGGTACCGATCCATGCACCGACCGCCCCTCCAAGGAGTGCACCAAAAATCGCGAGCCCGCCCTCCCAGACGTAGAGCACTCGCCAGAGATCCGCACCCTCAAAAAAGTAATCGGCGGGGTGGGTGATGACGTGGAATAGCCTGCCCCCCAGAATGCCGAAGGGAACCGCGTACAGGGCAATGTCCACCACAACCCACGGTTCCGCGCCTCGACTGGTGAGGCGGTGGTTCACAATCAGCACTGCCGCCACGATGCCCAGCAAGATGAACAGGGCGTAAGCGTTCACGCTGAGGTTGAGCGCAAACCAGTCAAGACCGAGGTCTCGAAGCCATTGCCCGATATTGAATGAGCGCCATTCGGCAGGAGGGCTGGGCAGAGAACTCGGCAGCATAAAATCTTCTTCCGTGGTGCGTGGGTGAATCTCTAGGTTACCTGGCCTGGAGTCCGCTTCGTTTGGTTAAACCCGCTGCAACGCTTCTCAACTGGTCGAGCCCGCCCTCATCGAGTGCGCGCACCAGGGCGGATCCCACAATGGCACCATCGGCGTAGGCCAACACCTCATCGACGTGCTCGCCAGTGGAAATACCGAGGCCCACGCAAACGGAATCAGCGTGCTGCTCTCGAAGTCTGGAGACGACTGTGTGTGCTGCCTTGTCCACACCTGCGCGAGTTCCCGTAATTCCCATCGTGGACACTGCGTAGACAAACCCTTTGGACTCTGCAACAGCCCGCGCCAGGCGTTCGTCGCTGGAGGACGGCGCAGCGAGAAATACCCGCTCAGCGCCTAGGCGTTCAGAAACCTCTAGCCACTCGTTGGCCTCATCGGGAATGAGATCTGGGGTGATCAGACCTTTGGCGCCCGCTGCAAGAAGATCTTTGGTAAAGCGCTCGACGCCGTACTGAACAACGGGGTTCCAGTAGGTCATCACCAGTACCGGTATGTCCACCCTGCGAGTGATTTCCGCGATTGCGGGAAACAGGTCGCGAAGTTTAAAACCGCCTTCCAACGCTCGCTGGGTGGAGCGCGAAATCAGCGGCCCATCCATCACCGGATCGGAATAGGGCACACCGAGCTCCAGCACATCGAAGCCTTCTTCGGCAAGAATGACGGCGGCTTCGACACTGGTCGCAAGATCCGGAAACCCCATCGGCAGGTAGCCAATGACCGCACCGCGGCCGTTTTCTTTTGCGGCGGCAATCGTCTCCGCAACACTCGGTGTGGACACTTACGCTCCTTCACCGATGAGGTTGAAATACCGCGCCGCAGTTTCCATGTCTTTATCTCCGCGACCACTGAGATTCACCAAAATGTTCGCTCCAGGGCCGAGCTCTTTTCCAAGCTTCTCGGTGCCGGCAAGTCCGTGAGCGGTCTCGATTGCCGGAATAATTCCTTCACTGTGGGACAGCCTGCGCAGTGCCTGCATAGCCTCATCGTCAGTGACGGCGCCGTATTCGCTTCGCCCAATCGACTGTAACCAGGCGTGTTCTGGGCCCACACCGGGGTAGTCAAGACCCGCAGAAATTGAGTGCGACTCGATGGTCTGACCGTCTTCGTCTTGGAGCACCAAGCTTCTGGCCCCGTGGAGAACCCCGGCCTTGCCCATTCCCAGGGTCGCGGCATGGTGGGGCGTATCGACGCCGTCGCCACCCGCTTCATAACCCACGAGGCGTACCGACGGGTCGTCGAGGAAGGCGTGGAAAATACCCATCGCGTTGCTGCCCCCACCAATACAGGCGGTAACGGCGTCTGGTAGGCGACCGGTGAGATCAAGCATTTGCTGTCGTGCTTCGTAACCAATGACCGAGTGGAAGTCTCGAACAATGAGGGGGAACGGGTGCGGTCCGGCAACAGTGCCCAAAAGGTAGTGGGAGTGCTCCACGTTGGCCACCCAGTCGCGCATCGCTTCGTTGATGGCGTCTTTCAATGTCCTCGAACCAGTGGTCACGGGGTGGACTTCTGCTCCCAAAAGGCGCATTCTGGCGACATTCAAGGCCTGTCGTTCAGTGTCAACCTGGCCCATGTACACCAGGCACTCCATGCCCATCAGGGCTGCAGCAGTGGCGGTCGCCACACCGTGTTGGCCGGCGCCCGTTTCGGCGATAAGCCTCGTTTTTCCAATTCTTTTCGCCAGAAGCGCCTGACCCAACACGTTGTTGATCTTGTGACTGCCGGTGTGGTTGAGGTCTTCGCGCTTCAAGAAAATCCGCGCCCCACCGCAATATTCCGAGTACCGGGTTGCTTCGGTGATGATGGAGGGCCGGCCGGTGTAGTCGCGATGGAGCCGATCTAATTCGGCTTGGAAGGTAGGGTCCGCCTTGGCATCCCGGTAGGCGGCTTCTAGCTCATCGAGCGCGCCGATCAGAGATTCGGGGACGAAGCGTCCACCGAATGCGCCGTAATACGGGCCTGATTCTTCGCGAAGTGTTGTCATGATTGGCAGTACTCTCTCACGGTTGCCTGGGGGTTATCTCCGGTGACGAGCGCTTCGCCCACCAGCACAAAATCAGCTCCCTGTGCGCGGTAAGCCGCCACATCGGCCGGCGTGTTCACGGCCGATTCTGCAACCGTCGCCACACCTGACGGGATTAAGTCCCGAAGTGTGCCAAACAGGTTCCGATCGAGTTCGAAAGTGGTCAAATCCCGTGCGTTAATCCCAATGAGGTCGGCCCCCAGATCGACGGCCCGTCGGACTTCGTCGGCACTGTGTGCCTCCACTAGTGCCTGCATCCCCCAGGTGTTGGCCTCATCAATGAGTGAGCGTGCGACCGCATCATCCACAGCAGCCATAATCACCAGGATCATGCTCGCGCCGTGGGCGCGGGCGTCAACGACCTGGTATGTGCTGGTGAGGAAATCTTTGCGAAGAACGGGGATGTCGACCGCTGAGGACACCTGCGCGAGGTCATCGAGGGAACCTTTGAACTGTCTCGACTCGGTCAACACGCTGATGGCACTGGCACCACCCGCTTCGTATTCTTTGGCCAACCAGACCGGGTCAGGAATATCAGCCAGAGCGCCCTTGGAAGGGCTCGCGCGCTTAATTTCCGCAATCACACCGACATGGTCCAGCCCCGGGGCTAAGTGTGCTGAGGCAGACACCGCGGGCATCTGTGTGGCTTTGGCCACCAACTCCTCTAACGGAACAGTCGCCTCACGATTGCGGGCATCCTCACGGGCACCCGCAACAAGCTCGCTTAACACCTAGTGGGTGTCCTTTGGCTGCCATTTTGGTCCGCGGACGCCGTAGCCCATCGCTGCTAGGAGCGGTCCGAGGAGTAGGCCGCCGACGAACACCGCCATCGAAATCCAGAAGGGTGTCCAGATGGCGAGGAAGAAGAACACTGTGGCGGCGGATAGTCCAGCAATCGACACCGCTACGGCTATCCAAGCCGCAGGAGAGTGGCCGTGTCCGGGGTCATTCTCGGGGGTCATAAACGCTCCTCTTCACACACGATTTTCCTCCATCTTACCGGGAGGTGGGGTCTTCTCCGTCGCTCAGGGACTCCCACGGGTCGGGCTCACTCACCTGATCGGAGCGTTCATATTTGGACCTGCCACTGCGACGCCCACCGGGGACCAAAACGCCCCACACCCCTGAAATGATGATCGCGAGAAGCACTACGCCCCACAACACAATCCACGCCGGCAACCAGGTCGCCACACTGTCTGAGGCGGATAGTGCACCGATCACCCCGCTGGCATTGGAGGCGACCGATTCGATGACAGAGTCAGTTTCGATAAAAGCACGGGCATAAAACACGACCGCAACCACACCCAACAACCCTTGCAGGACGCTCACGACGCGGGTCGCTCTCTCACGTGTCAACAGGGTCGCACCCCACGCGGCAACGGCTGCGAGGGCGGCACTAAAGGAGGCGGGAGCGACTTCAGCCACGCCGGCTGTCCCAGTCGCTCCGGTGGGGAGCTCGACGGTAACCCACGGTGCTCCGACACTTACCAACCCCACAATCAAGGCCACGATCATGGGGTAATGGCGACTGCCGCGACGTGGTGAGCAGGAATCAGCCATTCAAATCAACCATTCGACGCGGTCATTTCGAATCAGGTGCCTGTGTGTCCGGTTGTAGCGCGTTCGCTGTGGCAACGGCTCTGAGGGGCGCGGCCGCCTTGTGGTGGGTTTCTTGGTACTCGCTCTCAGGATCAGAATCGGCAACAATGCCCGCTCCTGCCTGGACGGTGGCCACACCTTCGCGCATCCACACGGTTCGAATCGCAATCGC
>CBFHPU010000028.1:0-16330 GCA_965657845.1 Pontimonas sp. | reverse complement strand
CTGAAGGTCAAGGCCTTGCCAGTGGCGAGGCGTTCAGTCTTGCGCTGGCACCGGGGGGACAAGTCCTCGCCTCAGGCACCGCCTCCAGACTGGGCTACTTCAGTACCGACACCAGCTTGCCCGCAGGGCTCACCCCCGGCACCTACACGCTCACCCTCACCACCAAAGACCCAGCGGGCAACCCCCTGGTGTTGACAGAGCGCTTCGGCATCGACGCCTTCGGGCTCTTTACTGCACCCTCACCGACCACGGCATCGAACTCTGGCACTGGCACCACCAATGCTGAGGCGACCCCTGCCGCAGAGAGCTCCGGTGAAGCTACAGAAGCACCGACGACAAGCGCCGATCCCGACACGTCTGACGCGACAGAAGCCTCCACCACCACTCAGGGCAGCGATGACAACACGACCCCGGCGGGAAACAGCAACACAGACTCGTCGACTACCAGTTCACCCGAAGGCACCTCGGACCCGATTCCGGGGTGGTTGGTCATCACCGCATCAAGCATCCTGATCACCCTCGTCCTCGGCGGCGTGGGGATCGGAATCTACCGAGCGAGGCAATCACGCGCCTGGTAGACACGGTGGTCGGACCTGCGGCCCCCAACCCGAACCTTTCCACAACCGCGTTGTGAACCACCGGTTGCCGCTAGATGTTTTAGCTGGGGGTCAACCGATTATGTTCAATCACCATCTCTACCCGGCCACCACCATCCACAGCAGCTCCAAGCGACCAGTTCCCCTGGGTCCACAAATCAAACAGCGCTGAGCCCAGGCCAGCTCCTCCCCCGGTCGGCCCATAGCCGTCATCGGTGATGACAATTTCCAGAGCATCCTCACTATTGCGCGCAGACACCTCCACAACACCTGCGTGACCATGGCGATGGGCGTTGTTAATGACTTCACGCAGTGGCTCCATCAGTTCGGGCCTGGCCACGAGTGCCAGGTCGAGTACCGAGCGCGAGGTGTCGTCAATGCGGAGGTCAACCAGTCCCGCCCACGCTTCTTCTAGAGAACGGAGGGTCTCAGTCTCGTTCTCTGCCCGGACCTCAGCACCTGCGTTGCCTTGGTTGATGCCAGCCAGTTTTTCGAGGTTGCCCACCACATCACCCAGTTGTTGGGCAAGTTGTTCGCGGGTCAGCCTGCGTTGGTCAAACCCGCTTGCCACCGCGAGCAGTTTGCTTTGTACCCGGCCGTGTAGTTCGGTGGCAAGGCGCCTGGCACTTACTGCCTCGGCGGAAAGCCCTGCTCGAGTGTCGATGAGTGCTTGAGTGTCGTGGCTGGCCAAATCCGCTTCAATAACCCGGCGGATATCCAACACCCCAGAGAGCATGCTGGCGCTAATGGCAATAAACGTCATCCACACCACCCCTGAGACCAGAAGACCTAAACCGATGAGGTCAGACAGTGGTGGGTAGACCAGTCTCGCCATCGCGTTGCCACCGAGCACCGCAGCGATCGAACTCACAATCACCAGGGGCAACGACACGGCGATGGGCAACCGGGAAGGCAATCGGATCAACGAAAACAGGGCTGCGCCCAGAAGGCCCACCCAACCGACGTAAAGAAGGGCATCGATGATGCCCAGTGGCACCGCCAAGCCCGTAAAGGACGTCGCCGACCACAGCACAGCAATCAACCACGCGCGGGGGCGCATCGACCCGAGCGCGACACGATAAAGCGAGGACAGTCGCAAACTCGGGTAGCGCTGTTGTTCCACCGACCACAGTGCGCGACTAAGCGGCCGAATCGTCGCATCAACGACGCTTCGAATCTCTTTCGCCGTGGTCGTCTCAGGTTCACGGGTGAGCTGATCGCGAAGACCCCGCACCGCGTACAGCGACGTGGTCAACTCTGGCGGTGTACTGGCGCCTTCCTCGGTCAGTCGCCTCGCAATGTTTGCCCGCACGAGCATGTCGCGAGCATCTTCCAGTTGCTCCAGGGCACTCCGGGCGTAGGCGAGTGTGCCAATCAGCCACACCCCCACCACAATTCCCCCAAGACCTCGAATGAACAACTCGGTAGCGCCCGCATCGGTTAAGCCAAGCCCCAGGTCGACCAGGGCGGTCAAGAACCCTTTGGCTCCGCCCACCAGTGCGCCCGTGGTCACCACGATCAGTGGCCCCACTGTGGTGCGCCCACCGGCGCGAAGTATCGCCGCGAACGCCCAGCCCAACAGACCAGCGGCCAGCAATGTGAGGGCGTGAACGGCCAACCAGACAACGAGGACCGAGAGTGTGAGTCCCGATGTGGAGGCAATGGCGGAAATGAGAACCACTGCCGGTATGACACCCGCCAGTGCGGGGACGTGAAAAAGATGACGAATGGGAATCTGACGAGGAAAGCGCACCTTCGTGGGCGTCGCCTGGCTCACGGGGTCCACCCCATCTCTTTGAAAAACCGCGCGGCGATGTGCACCCGCTGGTTCAGCCCCGGAGTTTCCCGAAGATTCAAGTGTTTGGCCAACCGCGACACCGCAACCTCCACGGCCCGTTCGGTCACGACTCGCTCTCGGGCAATTTCCGCGTTAGACAGCCCCCGCGCAACCAGGCGCAAGATGTCAATCTGGGGCTGAGTGAGGTCAACTCGGGGTGCGGCCTGATCGGAGTGGGCATAGCCATCATCGGCGGCAGCCCGAAGAGCCTGCTCAATCATGTCGATGTCATCCACGTCAGATTTCAACAAATACCGTGCCCCTCTGGGCAGTGATGCCGGGTTGTAGCCCAAAAGCCTTGGGTCGCGCACACTACTGAGAAAGACAATGCCAAGCCCCGGTGTAATCCTTCGTAGGCTCTGGGCGATGTCGAATCCGGAGGGGCCATTGCCCAGGTGAACATCGAGCAGGGCGACATCAAGGCGACCTGCTTTAAGCGCTTCAATCAATGTGGCTGCGTGATCCCCGGAAGTCACTACCTCGAGGCCCTCCCTGCCGGAGAGCGATTCCGTGACGCTCACTCGAAGAAGCTGATCGTCTTCAACTATTCCTATTTGCAAGGCCACGCCACCATTATTTCGCGCTTGGACCAAAAGCTTTCCGCGCGGGGGGTAATCACTCTCGGGGGTGAGCGTGGGGGCCACCATGAATATTGACATATCTAGTCGCTAAAGCGACACTATCTGTATGTTCCTGACGAGCAGCGAGGTCGCCGAGTGGCTCGGAGTGTCCACACGCCAGGCACAGCGCATTGCCTCCACCGGTGTGCTCCCCGAGCGTAAATTCGGGTCACGATATGCCTACTCTGCGAGGGAAGTGGAGGCAATCATGCGGACTCAATCACGTGGCAGGAACTGGTCGACATCAACCCGAGCGGCAGCGCTAGATCTGCTGAGCACCGGAAATACGCAAATCCTCTCGGGCTCTACACGAAGCCGGCTTCGCAATCGCCTCAGGCACAGCCCACCGGGAGCGATCAGTCGCCAGATTCTCCACCATCGAGTTCGCCTTTACAGTCCAGCCGTCCCGGCGAAAACCGGCCTCTTCCAGCCCACCGTGCTGGAAAAGTGGGGATTAAGTGGGCTGGGTGGGACGGGTGTACTCGTTGTCGAATCGCCCGAGCCATCCGCGAGAGAAACGGGACTCGTCCCGGACCCTGAAGGACGCGTGGTGGTCGTCACCGGCGAGCCCCCACACAGGGAGATTTTCGAGGCACTGAGCCTCTACACCTTCGGCGAATACCGCGAAATGATTGCCGCCACCGAGTGGCTATCCGCTCGTCAAGCCACGCTGTAATGATTCGACCAGAGGTCACCAAGCGATTTGGCGCAGGGATTATCGACCAACGGCCGTGGCCACAAGCAGAGGAAATTTCGCAGGCGTTACCTCCCCGCTCGTGGACTCTCATCGGAGGCGGGATGGTTCAACTCCATTCACTTCTCAAAGACCTACCACCGACTCGCGCGACGACCGACGTGGACGCCGCCCTTCATCTGGAAACGGGAGTGATCTCCTTCTCCCAAACAGCAGTCGCGCTGGCAAAGCTCGGCTATCAACTCGACCAACGCCAGCAGTTTGCTTACCGCTTTTTGCGCGATGCGGAAACTGTGGACGTATTGTGTAGCGACAGATTTGCGGCAACCCGGAAACCACAGTTCGAAGGACGGCCCCTCTTTGGAGTTCCCGGCGGGACCCGAGCACTTCAGGACACGATCAATGTGCGAATACAACACCCAGGGGGCACCTTCGACATCAGCCTTCCCAGCGCTCGAGGAGCACTCATTTTGAAGGGGGCGGCCTTTATCGAAGATTCCCGAGACCGCCAACGCCACTTATCTGATGGAGTGGCCCTGCTGGCCTGTCTGGAGAATCTGGACCACATCTTTGACGGTCTGAGCAGCCGCAGCAGGAAACGAATTCGAGCGATTGCCAGAGCTGCCCGTCACACTCCTTCAGTGTGGAACCTCGTGGACATAACCACCCGTGCACGCGCTGAAGAAGCCTTGGTCTACATCGGGCCTACCTGAGCCATTGGGAACAGGCTCAACCCGCCGCAGACTGATCCGGCTCTTCGTGTCGCTCTAAAAACTCGAAGAGTTCCACGTCAGACACCCCCGGGAACGTGCCGCCGTGAAGCGGCGAGAGGGTGTGGGCCTGGAGCCTCGCCGAGGTCCAGGCTTTGCCCGACCATTTGGCCGACATGTCTGCCTCAGGACGGCGGCAGCATTCAAGCTCGGGGCAGCTGGAATGTGTGCGCTCAGTGGTGTCACGTCCACGGAACCATTTGGCGTCATCAAACGCCGCTCCCACGGTGATTGAAAACTCGTCCGCCGAGCCGGTACCAATCTGGGTGGATTCCCAAAAAGTGCCCTCTGGGGTGTCGGTGTATTGGTAGTACTCGGTGGTGCGGTTGGTGCGGGCGAACGCTTGGCGGGCTGACCAGTGCCGACAGACAATTTGCCCTTCTGTCGCACCGGTCACATCGGTGGGGAGGCGAAGCCCATCATTTTCATACGCCTTGTACACACCACCGTCATCACCAACGCGCAAAAAGTGCAGTCGGATGTCCAGAAACTCGGTGGCGAGGTTGGTGAATCGAAGCGACGCCGCTTCGTGGGTCACTCCAAACGCATCCCGGAAATCCTCTACGGCAATGTTGCGTTGCTTTTTCGCGTCCCTCAGGAAGTCGACCGCTTGGGTTTTGGGCATCAGGCACGCTGCGGCGAAGTAGTTGATTTCAAGTCGCTGCTGGAGAAATTCTTCATACGTTTGGGGGACGCGGTGTTTGAGTAACAGGTGGGCCATTGCTTGAAGGGCCATGGAGCGCAAGCCGTGGCCACCGGGGATTGATGCGGGCGGTAGGTAGATGCGACCGTTTTCTAAATCGGTGACCGACCGGGCCGTTTTGGGGAGATCGTTGGCGTGAACAATGTCGAAGCCTAAGGATTTGGCCATTAGTTGAACTTCGCGGTGGGTGATCGCACCCGATTGGTGCCCACTCACACCCACAAGGTCTTCAGCCAGTGTTTCCAAATCGGGGAGATAGTTATTGGCCTCTCGCATTCGCAGCCGCAGTTCCGTGTTGGCCCGACGGGCTTCCTCCGGGGTCGCTAGCGCTTGTTGTTCACGCTGATGAATTTCACCGTATAAGCCGGTCAGTGTTTCCAACACGTCGTCCGCAGTAGACCGGGTAATCCGCGGTGGGCTAATGCCTAAGGAGTGAAACAGCGGTTGGCTGACGGACTCTTTCCACCGTTGTTCCAGTGCAGCCCGGGGACTAGGCGGGGTTCGATCCAGTAACTCCGCCATGTCGACATCGAGTGATTCGGTGAGAGCGTTCAGCAGGGAAATTTTGGCTTCACGTTTGCCGTTTTCCACCAGAGACAGCTGACTAGCGGTTACACCCACCTGCTCGCCGAGTTCTTCGAGGGTGAAGCCTCGTTGCTGGCGAAAGTGTCTAATGCGCTGGCCAAGTACGTCGAGAGAAGGCATTTCATCACAATAACGCAAAAAAGCATGTTTTTGACACCTCTAAAGGCGACATATCGGCGCTTTATTTGACGAATATGGAGTCAATCGCCCGAAAACCCCGAAAGAGACGGTCATGACACTCCTCATGAATGACCCCACCACCACCCTCACCGTGACCCCCGAAGACGTTGTTGCCTTTGTTGACCAGTGGCAAGACACCCTGCAGCCAGATGCCGTGGTGTGGTGCGACGGATCCACCCGCGAGCGCCACGAACTGATCCAACTCATGCAAGACCAGGGCACCATTGAGCCGCTCAATGCCGAGCTGCGCCCCTACAGTTTTGTCGCCCGCAGTGAACCCACCGATGTGGCCCGCGTCGAATCGCGGACCTTTGTGTGCTCGGTTGATCCCGAGGATGCCGGCCCCACCAACAACTGGGTTGCCCCGGATGAGATGAAAACCACTCTGTTGGATCTCTCCGAAGGTGCAATGCACGGTCGGACCATGTACGTGGTGCCCTTCTCGATGGGCCCGATTGACTCCCCAATGGCACGCTACGGGGTGCAAATCACCGACTCGCCCTACGTCGTGGTGAGCCTGCACCTCATGGTGCGGGTGTCCAACACTGTGCTGCAAAACATCACCGCGGGGGCGTCCTGGGTGAAGTGCGTGCACACTGTCGGCGCACCCCTTGCAGAGGGCGAAGAAGATGTCGCGTGGCCGTGTAATGACACCAAATACATTTCTCACTTCCCCGAAACCCGGGAGATCTGGTCGTTTGGTTCCGCCTACGGCGGCAATGCTCTGCTTCCCAAGAAAGCGTTTGCACTGCGCATCGCCTCCGCGATGGCCCGTGATGAAGGCTGGATGGCCGAACACATGCTGCTCGTGCGACTGACCAGCCCCGAAGGTAAGCGCTACCACATGGTCGCGGCCTTCCCCAGCGCGTGCGGCAAAACAAACTTCGCCATGATGCAACCGGCCCTCGATGGCTGGAGCGTCGAAACACTCGGTGATGACATCGCCTGGCTCGCGATCGGCAACGACGGCCGCCTGCGTGCGATCAATCCCGAAGCCGGCTTCTTTGGTGTCGCACCCGGCACCTCACACAAAACCAACCCGGTCGCAATGGACACCCTGTGGGGTCACACCGTGTTCACCAACGTTGCCATCACCAAAGAAGGCGACGTCTGGTGGGAGGGCATGACCAAAGAGATTCCCGAAGGGCTCAGAAACTGGCGCGGCGAACCCCACGATCCACGCTCCGGCCACCATGCCGCCCACCCCAACGCCCGTTTCACCGTCTCGGTCGACCAGTGCCCCAGTTTGGCCGCCGATTGGGACAACCCCGACGGTGTCCCCATCGACGCGATTATTTTCGGGGGTCGCCGCTCGGATACGGTGCCACTCGTCGTGGAAGCACGCGACTGGGATCACGGCGTATACCTCGGATCGACCATTGCCTCTGAACAAACCGCTGCTGCCGAGGGCACCATTGGGGCGCTTCGCCGTGACCCCTTTGCCATGTTGCCCTTCGCCGGCTACCACATGGGCGACTACATGAAGCACTGGCTGGGCATGGGTGAGCGCCTTCGCTCGCACGGACGCGTGCCACGGATCTTCCAAGTCAACTGGTTCCAAAAAGACGACAGCGGTCGCTTCATTTGGCCGGGTTTTGGCGACAACATTCGTGTCGTCAAATGGATGATCGAGCGCATCGAAGGTCAACACAGCGCCAACGACACGGCGCTGGGGCTCACACCCCACCCGGAGGATCTCGACATTGACGGCACTGATTTGAGCGAAGAAGCACTCGCGGGTTTGCTCACAGTAGACCCCGGCTTGGCCCGGGCAGACCTCAGCGCGGCCGATGAATTCCTCAGCACCTTCGGGGAGAAACTGCCAGGAGCAATTCGTGCCCAGTTGCAGGCCGCACATTCGCGCCTGGACTAAGCACACTTTTGTCCGCGCTGATAACTACGACAGACTGAAGTGGTGCAGCGGGTAGTTGTCGTGACGGGCGCAAGCTCAGGGATTGGCCGTGCGGCCGCCATCGAACTTGCCCGTCGTGGTTGGCACGTCGCGGTCGCAGGGCGCGACCCCGAGCGCACCAGGGCGGTGGCAGAAGCCACCGGCGGTGACGCGTTCATCGCCGACTTTGACTCACTGGACAATGTGCGCACGCTCGCCCGACAACTCCTCGACACGCTCCCCCGCATTGACGCCCTGGTGAACAACGCAGGCGGGATTTTAGGCACACGCTCAGAAAGTGTTGACGGCTTCGAACTGACCCTGCAACGAAACGTGTTGGGGTCGGCACTCCTGACCGAAACACTGCTGCCCACACTTGTCGACCATGGCGCCCGAATTGTTCACACGTCATCGGTGATGAACAGGGTGGCGGCACTGCGTCTAGATGACCTCGACTACAAGAGCCGAGGATTCCAGGGAGGATGGCGGCCCTACGCGGATGCCAAACTGGGCGTGATTTTGTATGCACGATCCGTGATGGAACGAAGTGGACTGGAGAGTTACCCCGTCCACCCCGGATATGTCGCCACCAGTTTCGGCCCCGACACCTGGTTGGCCAGAACCACTCTTCGACTCACCCGCAACCTGCAAATCAGCGCCCCGGCAGGTGCTGCGCCCCTCGTTCATTTGGTCGACACCCCCGAATTGGGTGTCGAAAACGGAACCTACTTCGATGGGTTACTTCCCGGCGGTAAAGCCCATCCGCTCGCGAACAACCCAGAAACGCTTCAGCGCTACGGGGAAGAAGTGCTCGCTCGCGTAGGCTAGAAACACATTTTCAGCTCGGAAAGGACTCCTGCGATGCGCGCTCACACTCTCGCTCCCGCCTCGCTCCTGGTGGGCCTAGCCCTGATTCTTTCCGGCTGCCAATCCGTCCAAGGTGTGCTTGATTCCCTTAGCGGCACCGACGCAACAGAGACTTCCGAACAAGCCGAAGGTGCCACCTCAGACACGAATGAGGAGGCTGCGAGCGAATCAGAGACCGACGCACCCCTGGTCGAGGAAACCACAGAGGACGACACGGCGCCTCCCACCGTTCAAGCTGCTGTCCCCGGTTGTTCCGCGCTATACAGCGACGCACAGGTCGTCGCCTTTGAAGAAGAGGGTCGCCAACCAGAAGGTGACATCAGCCAGGACGGCTACGGCTACGGAACCACCAATCAAGACCTGATCCCCCTGCTGGAGGGCGTTCGTAGCGACCTTCGGGTGTCCTGCACCTGGTATCTTCCACCAGAATTTAGCTCCACCACGTCGGTCGCCATTCTTGGCACCGAGCAGATGGGCGCTGTGGAAGACATCCTCTCGGCAGCCTCAAATTCACAAACCACCCTGGGCGGCGGTTCGCTCTGGAAAATCGAATCCAGCAGCTCAAACATTTCCGGTGAATACACGGCCAACGAAACCCACTTCATCACCCCCACCGAATGTCCTGAATCCTTAGCCGAAACCAACTGTTCGGTGTGGTTTGCCTCCACAAACTCTTCCGGAAGCTCAGAAGAGCTCACCCGGGATGCCGCCGTCGTATTTGGTGCGCTTGGTCAGTGACCCCGAGCGCCAATAACTCCCCCGGCGGACAGCTTCTACGAGCGACAGACGGTGAACTAAAACCCTTGCGGGCTGCGCGTCGCATCGGGAAGTCTCTGTTCAATCTGCCTGGCTAACGCCATCACAAGTGCATCTCCGCCGGCACGGCCCACTAACTGAACGCCCAGTGGTAAGCCCTCGGGGCTGTAATCGGTGGGCAGTGCCACGGCGGGTAACCCGGCGACATTCACAAAGCTTGTCCAGGGTGTGATCTGAACCTGCTGTTGGAAATTCCGCCAGGCATCTGCTGGGTCGTACCAGCCAATTGCGGGCGCTGGACCATTCAGACCAGGTGTCAACACCGCGTCGAACGCACGAAAAGATCTGATGGTGTCGCGCTCGAACGATCGCAGGCCCGCTAATGCCTGCACCAGTTGAACTCCGGTGACCTTCAGACCCTCCTCCACCAAAAAACGCGTCAACGGTTCAAGCGCGTCCCCGGCGCCCTCCGGCACCGGCAGGCTCGCCGCATTGGCCGTCCACAGCGTGACAAAGTCATCGGCGTAACTTCGTGCCGGTTGCCAATCCAACTCCACAAGTTCGTGACCCGCATCCACCAAGGCGTCTTTCGCCCGCTCGAAAGCCTGAAGGGCAAGTGGGTCGGGAGTGATGCCCCAGTCTTTGGGCCAGGGTGTTGTAGCCGTCCAACCAATCCGGCGGCCCGCCTCGGGACTCTGAAGACCAGCCAGGTAGGGGCCTGGTTCACCAGGAGCTCTTGTCGCCCAGGGCCATTCGCCCTGCACCAGCAAATCAGCCGCCAGGGCAAGATCTTCCATGCTGCGGGTAATGAGCCCAGGCACGGCAAGGCCACCCAAAAACTCGAAGCCACTACCAGCCGGGACAAGCCCCCGCGAGGGCTTCCACCCCACCAGGCCACACGAGAGCGCGGGAATACGAATTGACCCACCCCCATCAGATCCCGGTGCGAAAGGCAACAGGCCCGCCGCCACCGCTGCGGCCGCGCCCCCGCTCGAGCCACCTGCACTGCGCTCTAGATCGTGCGGATTACGGGTGGGACCCATGGCGAGCGCTTCAGTCGCGGCAGCCATGCCAAATTCTGACGTCGCTGTCTTACCGACGCTGATTGCCCCCACGTCGTCCACCCAGGTCGCCATCGGGTCCGAATGCTCAGAGGGCGGCTGGCCTTCGGTGAGGGCTGAACCGTAACGGGTCGGCATTCCGGCTCGTTGGACAAGATCTTTATCTGCTGTCGGGAGACCGGTGAGCGCTGTCGCTCGGGATCCATCCAATTGTTCGTCAGCGGTGAGTGCCCGCTTTCTCGCATAATCCGGGTCAACATGCACGAAGGCATTGAGTTGTGGGTTGAACCGTTTGATGCGCTCGAGGTAATACTCGGTGAGCTCTGTCGCACTCGTGTGCCGACGGGTCAGGGCGTCGTGGTGCTGGGCGAGGCTTTCAAGGTGCCAACTAGTCACTCCTTCAGGCTAGTAGGCGTGACCAGGGAGGACACCGCCCGGCATGGCACGACATCGCTTCCACAGATGACTAGGGTTCGGCACATCCGCCACCCCATCACATTCCGCCTGACTCTGGGCATTTTGCCTGACTTGTTGCCTATACTCGAGGGTCAGGAGAGGATTTCTCATCATGAGCCACGCTAGCCACCCCCGCGCAGTGGTTCCGGCCGTCCTGGCCATCCTCGCCCTTCTCGCCGGATGCCAGTCCGCAGCAAGCCCGGAACAACCAGAAGAAGTTGAGGCCCCTCAAGACGAAGTCGACGACGGGGCTGGTGTTCCAGAAACTCTCGAATTTGTGTTGCCAAGGAGCTGCCAAGATATTTTGCCCCCAGACCGTCTGGATAGTTTGCTAAGCGGCAACATTGATTTGCTCCGTGGTCCCGGCAGTGGTTCCGCAGACACCGTCTACCCAGAAGGCCCCTCTCCTCAGGAAGAGCGTGGCGGAATTAGTTGCCTCTTTGGCAACCTGGAAGAAACCGAAACCCTCACCCTCAGTGTGGCGCCGATGACCCAAACCTCGAGGGCGGAAGTGATCGATGGCCTGCTCGCCCAACAGCTGAACCCCGGCCAAACCAGTGACGGGGTGCTGACCTACTGGATTCAAGGTGACGCTGACACCGTGCCGGCCATTTACAACGCCGTCTACCCCGACGCCTGGTACGAAGCACTGATTTTCCCCGGCGGGCGACTGGCCTACGAAGACAGTTCGGCTTTGGTCGCCCAAATGCGCCAACACACCACTGAGCGTGCCAACTAGTTCCACCCACTGGGCAGACACACTGCCGGAGGCACTTCCCCAGGCGTGGGCAGAAGCACTGGGCGCAGACACCCTCGACCAGCTCGCTGCCATCGGCGCCCGCCTGGATGCCAGGGCGCCCCACGAGTCGATTGTCCCCGCACCAGAAAAGGTCTTTCGCGCACTGGAAGTACCACCAGATCGTGTGCGAGTGGTCATTGTGGGCCAAGACCCCTACCCCAACCCCCAACACGCCATGGGTTTAGCGTTTTCTGTCCCCCGGGGGGTGTGGCCCCTACCCCCTAGCGCGAGAAACATTCGCGCTGAGCTAGAAGCGGACCTCGAAATCACCACTGGTGAGCATTTTGCGCTGGATTCGTGGGTAGACCAGGGGGTGTTGCTGATGAACCGACATTTGACCACGGCTGTGAGCGCGCCCGCAGCCCACAAAGACCTCGGCTGGTCGGTGTTCACCGATGCGCTCATCGATGCGGTAGTCGCGGGGTCACCACAGGCTGTGGCTATTGTGTGGGGCGCACAGGCCAGGCAACTTGTTCCTCGCCTTGGCCCATTGGGGGTCATCGAGTCAGCACACCCCAGTCCACTTTCTGCCCACCGTGGTTTCTTTGGCTCAAAACCTTTTAGCGGGGCCAATGCCCTGTTGATTGAGCGGGGATTACCGGCCATCGACTGGAGCCTGTGACCACCTCTACGTCCCACAACAGGTGGTGTGCTGGGCCATGCCCGCAATCGACACGGTAATCTTCCACCTGGGAGGGTGATCGTGCTGGAGTCGGAATATCAGAATCGGCGGAAGCCACCGCGCCACCTTGTCCCCACGGCCCCCAGCCAAGCCGCGTTTTCCTACACCCTGCGGGAAGCCACGACAGAAGATTTACCCTCTGTCCTCGCGCTGTATCGCCACTATGTGAGGAACTCCGTCGTCACGTTTGACGAAAAACCCCCCACCCTGCGCGCCTTTCGGGCCCAATTCGAACACACCCAAAAACTGGGGTATCCGTTTGTGGTCGCCCAGTCGCAAAACGGGGACATTTTGGGTTACGCACGGGTGCAACTCTTTCGAGATAAAGCCGCCTTTCGACACACCGTCGAATCGACCATCTATTTAGGGCCCGCGTCAACCGGGAGGGGCCTTGGCCGGGCACTACTGACCGAACTCATTGACCGCTGCGAAGCGGCCGGCATTCGAGAGATGATTGCGGTGATTGCCGACTCGGGCGCCGAAGCATCTCTCGCCCTCCACGAAAAGCTCGGTTTCACGGAAACCGGCCGGATGGGGAAAGTGGGTTACAAATTCGGGCGCTGGATTGGCATTGTGATGATGCAAAAATCTCTTCGCCGAAAATAATTACTCTCTGGCCAGTGCCACGCGTGTCCATAAGTGTTACGCACTGTGACAGCGTCAGGTGACAACTGCCAGACATCGCCCTACTGTAAAACTCATCCCAACCACCCCGTGAGGAAGAGAAGTCATGTCTGACTGGAAGTTTGAAACCCAGCAAATTCACGCCGGAGCCGGTGTTGACCCGGCAACCAAAGCGCGTGCCACTCCCATTTACCGCACCACGGCGTATGTTTTTGACAGTGCCGAGCACGCCCAAAACCTGTTCGCTTTAGCCGAATTCGGCAACATTTACACCCGCATCATGAACCCCACCCAAGATGTGGCCGAACAGCGTATTGCCGCGCTCGAAGGGGGCACCGCTGCCCTCCTCTTGGCGTCCGGCCAAGCAGCCACCACCACCGCGATTTTGAACATCGCCCAAGCCGGCGACCACATTGTGAGCTCCAGCTCCGTCTACGGGGGCACCTACAACCTGTTCAAGTACACGATGGCAAAACTGGGCATCGAAGTGACCTTCGTCGAAGACCAAGACAACGCGCAGGAGTGGGCCGATGCGATTCGCCCCAACACCAAAGCGCTCTTTGGTGAAGCCATCCCCAACCCGCGAATCAACATCCTCGACATCCAAAAAGTCGCCGATGTTGCCCACGCCCACGACCTGCCCCTCATCGTGGACAACACTGTGCCAAGCCCCTACCTGGTGCGACCCTTCGAACACGGTGCCGACATTGTGATCCACTCGGCCACCAAGTTCCTCGGCGGACATGGCACAGTCGTCGCCGGTGCCATTGTCGATGGCGGCACGTTCCCCTGGTCGAAACATGCCGATAAGTTCCCTGGCCTGACCGAACCAGACCCCAGCTACCACGGCGCGAGTTACACCGGTGTGTTGGGTGACCCGATTGCCTTCATCATCAAAGCCCGCGTGCAGCTGTTGCGTGACATGGGTGCCGCTGTCGCCCCTGACAACGCATGGGCAATCCTCCAAGGAATCGAAACGCTCAGCTTGCGGATGGAACGCCACTGCGAGAACGCCCAGAAGGTTGCCGAATGGCTGGAGGCACACCCGCAGGTGGCGAGTGTCAACTACGCGGGCCTGCCCAGCAACCCCTATTACGGACACGCTCAGCGCTACGCACCTAAAGGTGTGGGTGCTGTGTTGAGCTTCGAAATCAAGGGTGGTGTTGATGCAGGCCGTGCGCTCGTCGACAGTGTTGAGCTTCACAGCCATGTTGCCAACATTGGTGACGTGCGAAGCCTCATCATTCACCCGGCTTCCACCACCCACTCTCAACTGACCCCCGAACAGCAGCTCACCGCTGGAGTCACTCCAGGACTGGTGCGTTTGAGTGTGGGACTGGAACACGTCGACGACATCATCGCCGACCTGGAAGCTGGCTTCCAGGCAGCAGCGAAAGCCTAAACAGCCAGAGCTTCCGGCGGGGAGCTGACAATCCTGCGAGAATACTCTCACCATGGATTGGCAGCTCCCCTCCGACTCTGTCCCCAGTGCATTCGTCACTGAGGCGCTGTCGCAAACCCTTCGGGGCACGCCTCCGGTCACTGGAGCATGGCGTGACGGTGACCACCTCGGCAATCGACGCTTCGCACAGACTGGCCCCCTGGAGACCGAAACGGGGGACACCATTCCCCACGTGCGCATCGCGTACGAGATTTTTGGTGAACTCAACGCCGACAAGACCAATGCAGTGTTGGTCTTCCACGCCCTCACCGGCGATTCACACGCCACAGGTCCCGCAGGCCCAGGACACCCCACCGGTGGCTGGTGGTCAGGAATCATCGGGCCAGGTCTGGCTTTAGATACCGACACCTTCGCGGTGATTGTGCCGAACATCGTGGGCGGCTGCCAAGGCTCGACAGGACCCGCCACGGTGGCACCCAATGGCCACGAATGGGGCTCTCGTTTTCCTTACCTCACGGTGAGAGACCAAATTCAACCCATTCGCGCCGTCGCCGACGAGCTCGGCATTCAGCGCTTCCACGCGGTGATTGGCGGCTCCATGGGCGGTATGCACGCGCTGGAATGGGCTATCGCCTACCCCGATTACACTGCTCGCCTCGGCCTGATTGCCACGACAGCAATTACCAGTGCTGACCAGTTGGGGGTGAACTCGGTCCAGGTCGAAGCCGTCCACATTGACCCCGCGTTTTATGGCGGCGATTACTACGACGAAGATGAGGGTCCCTATCGCGGATTGGCGTTGGCCAGACGGATGGCTCTATTGAACTACCGCTCCGCCACCGAATTAAACGAACGCTTTGAGCGGAGTTGGCAAGGCAAACGCTCACCGTTGGGTGATGCAGGGCGCTTTGCGGTGGAGAGTTACCTTGACTTTCACGGCAACAAGTTCACCCGACGCTTTGACGCAAACAGCTACCTCACGCTGGTCAATGCGATGAACAGTCACGATGTGAGCCGCGACCGCGGCTCACTCGAAGGCGTCTTGGGTTCCATCGAAATGCCAACCATTGTTGTGGGTGTCGACTCTGATCGACTTTTTCCCCTCGAACAGCAGCAACAACTCGCTGCCCATATTCCGGGACTGATCAGCAAAGACAAGCGCCCAGCCGTCGTGTCGTCCCCGTTTGGCCATGACGGCTTCTTGATCGAATCGGACGCTGTCGGCCAGGAGATTAGCCGGTTGCTGGTTCACGACGCGTAACCCGGGGTAAGGCGCTTCTTACCGTGCCCCTCGACTCACGCTAAGAGTCCTCTGCTGGCCCTTCAGCAATCAGTGAGGCCACCACTGGAGAAAGCTCACGGGCAAGCTCGAGTGCCAGCACCGGACCGGGTCGCCCGGCACCCGAGTGTCTACTGAGCCTGGATGCTGCTTCCTGGTGGACCAACACCCCCGCCGCAGCCGTCAACGCCAGATCATCAAAAGACCACTGCCCCAAGCGTCGCAGTGCGCTAAGCGCCCCCAACAGACCCGCCAACACGTCACCGGTGCCGGCCGTGGCCAGCCAGGGACTACCAGGAGGTAGTCGGTAAGCCAAACCATCGGGGTGAAAAACCTCCGGACGGTGCCCTTTGAGAATCACCACCACACCCCAGTGCGCCGCGAGCGCTTCCGCCCACGCTGAGGGTGCATTGCCCGGCAATCGAAGGGCTTCAGCCAGCCGGGTCATTTCGCCTGCGTGTGGGGTGAGAATTCTGGGACCGCCCAGATGAGGTGTGTCACCGAGTGCGGCTGCGTCGACTATTCGAG
>CBFHPU010000027.1:0-17515 GCA_965657845.1 Pontimonas sp. | reverse complement strand
CATCATCTTCTACAACAAGTATCCGCACGTCCCCATTGTGGCGTGTGGGGCGCCTCCACGTGGCCTGGTACACCTCGCGCGCCAAATCTTGGACAAACCTTTACTCTGTTTCCTCCCAGTCCGGGTCTCGCGGTCGTAACGTTGAAGGGTGAACACTCAAACGCTTGTGGGCGCCATCATCGCTGCGGTCTTAGGAACCGGTGCAGCTGCCGTGGCCACCAATACCCAGCTTCTGTCTACTCCGCCCGAGAGCTCGGTTGATAAAGCAAGTGAAGTGCTCATTGCTGAAACCACCACGCCGCTTGACCAACCTGTTCAAATCGACGCGCCTGCCGCTTCCGATCCGGGTCTGGTGAGTGCGCCCCCGGAAGTTTCGTCTACCGAGGAGGCAGGAAGCACCGAAGAGCCACCAGCTGTGACTCAACCGGCTGCCCCTGCGCCGGCCCCCGCTCCTGAACCTGATCCTGCTCCTGCTCCGGCCCCTGCTCCGGCCCCTGTCGAGAGTTCAGGCGACGACGATGATGATGACGACGATGATGACGACGATGACGACGACGATGACGACGACGACGATGACGATGATGACGATGACGATGACGACGATGACCACTCTGAGGACGACGACTAGGTCCTAAGCCGTCTCGCGACTGTCACATCGATTCACTCGGCGCATCCTGCGTGCCACCTCAACCCGTCGAAGCCGTGTCTGAATGAAAAAGGCCCCCGCGAAGTCTTGGCTGTTTCTTTACTCTCCTCTCGCCCCCTGCTGGATTGGCAGTTTCTAGGCTCGTGAGTATGAACAGCAACGTGATTATCAGTGCAGGAATTGCCGGAATCTTGGGAGCAGGAACCGGAGCGGTGGCAGTAAATGCCAACCTGGCCGAACCTCTGCTCACCGCCAGTCTCAACAACGAGCAGGAAGCTGCCGCAGTCGCGGCAACTGACCCCACTGGCACCTTCAGCCCGTTAAGCGAAGCCTTTGGATCTCAGGGTGGAAGTGAAACAGGTCTTGTCGACCCGACAGGCGGTCAATCACTCGCCGACGGCGCCTCGCAGTCCGCCGCGGCTGGCGCTACTGGTACAAGCTCATCCGCGACCACTACGCAGCCTGGAACCGTCGGGGCTTCGTCAACTTTTGCCGGACCAGCGACACTCGAGGCGGGCAGCCCAGCGACAACCTCAACGTCAGCCACGAGCGTAGACGCGAGTACGTCAGCTTCGGGTTATTCAGAGTCGACCTCGTCTGGCTCTAGCCAGTCTTCAGGGTCATCTTCCAGCTCTGGCACCTCGACCGCCTCGGCATCATCGACGTCTGCCGCAACGGTGGACGCCAGTTCGGGAGCTTCGGCTTACTACGAAGATGACGATGATGATGACGACGATGATCACGAAGAAGATCACGAAGAAGATCACGACGACGATGACGACGATGACGACGACGACGACGACGATGACGACGACGATGACGACGACGACGATGATGATGATGGGGACGACGATGACGACTAAGAACACCCCCGTTCGACCGGTGGGTGCAATGACAAAACAAGTTGTCAGCTTCGGAGCATCATTCGCCTTCTTCGGTCTCGCCGGATTTCTGCAAAACGGTGCATTCTTTGACACGGAAACGGCAACAGCCGCGCCTATCGAGGTAAGCCCTGCGGCAGACATTTCGGACACAGGTAACGACGTAGCCCCTGATGCGGTGGAAGCCGTTGCCTCTGAAAATGCAACAGTCCAATGGCTGGGTCCGGTCCAGCCCTTGCCGGCAGAAGCCCCCGCTTCGACAGGTGACCTGGTGAGCCCGGCACCTGCTTCTACTCCCGCTCCCACTCCGGCTCCCGCTCCTGCACCGGCAGCCACTCCGGCTCCTGCGCCTGCGCCCGAGCCGGCCCCGGCTCCCGCTCCGACACCTGCACCTGAGCCAGCTCCTGCTCCAGCTCCTGCTCCTGTTGAAGTGCCCGTTGACGCACACACTGGTGGCTCTTGATGGACTTTTCTGTTTCCACTCTGAACCCGGCCGATGAGGCGGTCCTCGCTGCCGTGATGGGAGATGGCACAACACCGGTTGTGCACTCGCGCGCTTTTAAAGCGATGGGGGCAAATGCCTCAATCACTTTGGTGGGCGGGCACCCCCACCTTGTGGATGATGCGATCGGCTTAGCGGCTGAGCTTGAAGGATTGTGGACACGGTTTAGTCCCGATTCGGATATCAGTCTTCTCAACTGGTCAGAAGGAACACCAATAGAGGTCGACCCGCGCACGGCCACACTCGTGGACTACATGCAGAGGGCCTGGAGGGATACCGGCGGCGCGTTTGACCCCACACTGCTACCCCAGCTTCTTCTCGAGGGATACACCCACTCTGTGGTTGATGCCACCCGGGGAACCACTTTGCCCGATTCGGCGAGAGCTCCAGGGCAGCTCGGAGACGTCATTATCGAAGGCAACATCATCACGGTGCCCAAGGGCACGACGTTGGACGCCGGCGGTATTGGTAAGGGTTTCGCCGCTGACCTCATTGTGGACTTTTGCCGTTCGGCGGGCGCGATGGGCGCCATGGTGGAACTGGGGGGCGACCTTCGAGTGGACGGCTTCTCGCCCCGTGGTCGCGGTTGGCGCATTGGGGTAGAAAACCCGCTCAATCTTGATTCACACGTCTCGGTGGTGGAGATTGAGTCGGGTGGTTTGGCGACGTCTAGCCAGTTGAAACGTCGGTTTCATAACGCCCAGGGGAAAGAAACACACCACCTTATTGATTCGCACAGCGGTGAAAGCCTCGAGTCTGATTCCTTGTCGGTCACCGTACTCGCGCCCACTGCCTGGCAGGCTGAGGTGATGACCAAAGTGGGTTTCCAGAAAAGCCCCGCCGACTTCCTCCACGTGTCAAGGCGTAAAGGCTTGCGCGTGGGGGTCTTTACGAGTGATGGTTCGTGGACGCGGTCATCGGATTGGCCCGAATATCGTGCTTGATTTTTCTGAACCAGCTGTCTGGTGGTACGTCACCCGCTCGAGTGCGATTGTCGGCTGGATCCTTCTCACCCTCTCGGTGTTGTGGGGCATTCTCCTGAAGACGCGAATCCTGCGTGGAGCCGATAACCCCGAATGGCTGAAGGTGGTCCACCGTTTCATTTCGGGTTTAGCGATGTTGATGGTGCTGACCCATATGGTCTCGCTCTACCTGGATTCGTATATCGAGTTCACGGTCGCCGACCTGTTAATCCCTTTTTCTTCTGAGTTTGAACCCTGGGGTGTGGCGCTCGGCATTATCGGCATGTGGGCGATGGTGTTGGTGTGGGTCACGTCGATGGCGATGCAATGGATCCCACAACCCGTGTGGAAGGCAATCCACTATTTGAGCTACCTGAGTGTTTTTGCGGTGGCGTTGCACTCTGGCATGGTCGGCACTGATGTGGGGACCCCCTGGTATACGGCGCTGTCTATTGGGCTGATTACCGCCGCGACGCTTGCCGGGCTGATTCGCATCATCCTGACTCGCCGTTCGTCGGGCTCAGCGGGTAAGACCAGCCAGAAAGCCGACGCCCCCACCGCAGTTCCGGCGGTCAGCAACACTCCGGGGGTGTCTGCCTCGACCGATCGAATCACCGCCCGAGTGGTGACCCGCCGCCCGCTCACCACAGACATTGTGGAAATCACTCTGACGCCCGTGAGTGACGCCGTCGAGTTGGAGTGGGAGGCGGGAGCGCACATCACGTTGCACTTGGGCAACGGGCTAGAGCGACAGTACTCATTAACCGGTGATCCGGCGGACGCGCGTTCGTTGACCATTGCAGTACTCAATACTCGCGGTCCAGGCGGGGGTAGCCAGTGGATTCACGACAATGTGAGGGTCGGCATGGAGTTAGAAATTGATCCGCCGATCCAAGCATTCGCTCTTAAGCCCGCTCACCGCTACCAGTTTGTCGCCAGCGGAATCGGCATCACGCCGATTCGGGCGATGTTGGCCTCGCTGCCGGCCTCTCGCCAGTGGGAGCTGCTGTATTTGGGGCGAGAGCGAGACCAAATGGCTTATGGGGAGGAGCTTGACGCGCAATACCCCTCACAGGTGACCCTGTGGGTATCTGGTGAACAAGGGGGTCGCGCGGCAATCAGTGAACTTCTCGATCCCAGCGCCCAGATTTATGCCTGTGGCTCTGAAGGCTTGCTGGAAACATTGGAACAGGAAGTTGATTCCAGTCGCCTTCACCTGGAGCGGTTCGTCCCCGTCGATCGCAGTGCCGAACACACCGCACACGCAATCCGGGTCGAATGGGAACCGACGGGCCAACTCATTGACGTCGGAGCCGACCAGAGCATCGTGGAGGGTTTGGAGGGTGCGGGGATTCCGGTGAGCGCCTCCTGTCGCCGTGGTGTGTGTGGCAGTTGTGAGCTTTCGGTGCTCAGTGGAACTCCCGCTCACTTGGATTCGGTGATGGCTGATGAGGATAAGGACGAACTGGGCATTATGTACCCGTGTGTCTCCCGGGCGGTAGGGGATCAACTCACGGTGAGCCCCAGTTAGCGCATGAACAGCCTGGTGTTTTGGGCTTCTAGTTCGGCGTAGTGCTGGGCGACTTGACCCAGCGTCTGGGTGAGGGAGACCAACTGTGCTTCGACATGGGCGTGGGTGGCTTTCCATTCACCGAGTACCTGTTGGAAGGCCAATGACGCACTGCCGCTCCAGGAGGACTGTAGTGACTGGAGTTGGCTGGTGAGTGACGCAATCTCGCCTTGGACGCGACCGATGGTGGCGTTGGCGGTGCCAGTGGCGGCTAATACGGCTTCGCTGTCGACGTGGTAACGAGTCATGATTCTCCTTCGGTGTGGCCGGGTGTGGTGGCCAGAAGGATAAGCCCGCTTGGACTACGAGTTGCTCGTGGGAGCGCCTGTGTGGATTGCCGGTAGTGACGCCGCGCTCTGGACAATGGGAAGGGACACGTGGAAGGTGGCTCCACCACCGGGTGTTTCTGTCACCCAAATGGTGCCGGAATGCCGGGAGATGATGCTGGAGACAATGGCGAGACCTAAACCGGAACCGCCGGTTTCCCGGGCCCTGGACGTGTCGGCCCGCCAGAAGCGTTGGAAGATTTTCCGTCGAATTTGTTCGGGGATTCCTTCGCCGTGATCGATGACCCGAATGATGCCGCGCTCGGGGTCGTGGCTTCGGTCGACTTCTACTTCCACGGGTGAACCCTCTGGGCTAAAGCGCAGGGCATTTTGGAGGAGGTTGGTGAGCACCTGGCGCAGCTTGTTTTCGTCTGCCTGAATCTCGGTGTCGGCTTCAGAGATTCCGGGAGCAAGTGAGAAGGTGATGTCCCGGTCGGGGGCAATCGCCCCCGCGTCGAGGGTTTGGTCTTTGGCAATGCGGGCCAGAGATACCGGCTGAATGTCGAGGGGTTTAGATTCGTCGAGGCGTGCCAACTCAAGCAGGTCGGTGACTAACCGGGTCATGCGGTCGGCTTCTTTTTCAATTCGCTCCATCGCCTGGGCCACATCTTTTTTGCTGGTGATGGCACCCATACGGTAGAGCTCGGCGTAACCGCGAACAGACACCAATGGCGTGCGCAGTTCGTGTGAGGCGTCACCAATGAAGCGGCGCATTTGGTCGATGGTGTCGGCGCGGTCGGCAAAAGCCCGGTCGATTCGAGAGAGCATGGTGTTGAGTGACCGGGTGAGTCGCCCCACTTCCGTGTTGGGGGTACTGCCGCTTAGTCGTTGGGAAAAATCTCCGCCGGCGAAGCGCGCCGCGGTTTCTTCGACTTCGCGAAGCGGTCTAAAGGTGGTGCTCACCAGGATGCGGGTGAACGCGGCACTGAGTACCACGACGACAAGGCTGAAGGCGAGAAAGACTGAGGCGAACGATCCGACCACTTGTCGGGATTCTTCCAAATCGATCCCGATGGCTAATGTCGCGGGAAGCGTCCTGCCCGATTCGGCACTGACAATGTTGAGGCGGAAGGTTTTCACCCGCCACGTCGTTTCTTGGTTCCTGCTCTCCAAAGTGAAGGGCTCGTTGGCTTCGCTGATGACGGCGAGGCTCAGTCGGGACACATCGGGTCCGTAGTCGAAACTGTCGTCATCGAGGTTGCTGGCCAATACGGTGCCGGTGGCACTGACGGCGGCGATAAAAAACTCGTTGGACAGGCCGTTTGCCCGAGCCCGGTCAAAGTCGTTGAAATCGAGGGTGTTCAAGATGCCGGGCAGTGCGGTGGCGGCGTCGTCAATTTTGTCGTCGATTTGGGCGGTGAGGTAGCGCTCAATGCTGAGGACTGTGCCCACACCAATGACCATCAGTCCGACGGTGACAACGATGACGGTGACGCCGGTGATTTTGCTGCGCAGCGAGGTGGCGTGCCACCAGTTACTGAGCCGCTCGTACATGACTTGGCAGTCTGTGCGCTCTGGGGCTTAGGCCTTGGTTTTCAGCATGTAGCCAAATCCGCGTTTGGTTTGGATCAGGGGCTCTTCGGTGAACGGGTCCAGCTTTCGCCTCAAATACGACACGTAGCTCTCGACAATGCCGGCATCACCGTTGAAGTCGTATTCCCACACGTGGTCGAGAATTTGTGCTTTGGAGAGTACGCGGTTGGGGTTCAGCATCAGGTAGCGAAGCAGCTTAAATTCGGTGGGGGAGAGTTCCACAGAGTGCCCTTTGACACTCACTTCGTGAGTGTCTTGGTCCATCTCCAACTCGCCCACACTCAGTGTGGCGTCGTCTTCTTCTTGCTGGGTGCGGCGCAAGATGGCGCGAATGCGGGCCACAATTTCGTCGAGGCTAAACGGCTTGGTGACGTAGTCGTCGCCACCGACCGTGAGTCCTTGGATTTTGTCTTCGGTGCTGTCTTTCGCGGTGAGAAACAAGATGGGGCAGGTGTACCCACTGGCGCGGAGCCTTTTGGTCACCCCGAAGCCATTGATGTCGGGAAGCATCACGTCGAGAAGAATCAGGTCCGGTTCTTCTTCGAGCACCGCCGAGATGGTTTGTGCCCCGGTAGCCACTGCGCGCACGGCAAATCCGGCGAAGCGCAGGCTGGTGGTCAGCAGGTCGCGAATGTTGGGTTCGTCGTCAACAATGAGAATTTTCGGTCCGTCAGCCATGCCTCTATTGTCTGACAGTTTGCTTGGCGATTTCTGAGTACTACTGGTGAGTTGCTAGTGCGTCTGGAAGGTCCTCAGATCGCACAATGTCGTAGGCGTAACCCTGCTCGGTGAGGAAGCGTTGACGGTTCATCGCATAATCCTGATCGAGGGTGTCGCGAGTCACCACCGAATAAAACACGGCCCGGCGGCCATCGGCCTTGGGCCGGACAATCCGCCCCAAACGCTGCGCCTCTTCCTGTCTGGAACCAAAGGTTCCCGAGACCTGAATCGCGATGGACGCTTCCGGCAGGTCGAGGGAAAAGTTTGCCACCTTCGAGACCACCAGAGTGCTGATGTCGCCGCGACGGAAACCACCGATGAGTTTCTCCCGCTCCGCCATCGGCGTTTCCCCGGTGACCAGGGGAACATCCAAGCGGGTGGCGAGTCGCTCCAGTTGGTCCAAATACATCCCCATTACCAAAATGCGCTCATCGGGGTGCGCCTTCACAATGGTCTGGACGATGTCGTCTTTATCCAGCGCCGAACTGGCGAAGCGGTAACGCTCCGCATCGGGCAGTGTCGCGTAGTGGATGCGTTGGTCTGGCTCCAACTCCAAACGCACCTCCACACACTGGGCAGGGGCGAGAAAGCCTTGACGCTCCAGGTCTTTCCACGCCGCGTCGTAGCGTTTTGGACCAATCAGACTAAAGACGTCACCTTCGCGACCATCTTCACGAATGAGTGTCGCGGTGAGACCCAGTCGCCTGGTGGCTTGAAGTTCGGCGCTTAGTTGAAACACGGGAGCAGGTAACAGGTGGACTTCGTCGTAGACGACCAAGCCCCAACGCTGTGCACCCAAGAGTCCAATGTGTCGAAATTCGCCCCCACGCTTCGCGGTCACAATCGAATAGGTGGCGATCGTGACCGGCTTCACCTCTTTGGAACTACCCGAATATTCGCCAATGTCGTCTTCGGTCAGTGACGTCCGTGCCAAAAGCTCATCCCGCCACTGCCTCGCCGCCAGGGTGTTGGTGACCAGAATGAGGGTTGCCTGATCCAGTGTAGCCATCACGCCCGCACCCACTACTGTCTTTCCCGCACCACACGGCAGGCAGACCACCCCGGAGCCCTGTTGGACAAACCGCTCAACGGCTGCCCTCTGGTAGTCGCGAAGACCCCACGAGTGGGTGTGGAGCTCGATGTCGTGGGGTTGACCTTCGACATAACCGGCCAAATCGGTCGCCGGCCAACCAATACGCAACAGCTCTTGTTTCAGCTTCCCCCTGGAGAGCGGTTCAATCAGAAGCTCGCCCTCTGGTGTGTGACCGGCGAGCAGGGGGGCAATTTTCTTCGACCCCTCAATTTCGCGCAAGATGGAGGGTTCTCCGCCCAAGATGAGTTCACCGTCGTCGCTTCGGCGGAGCACCACCTGACCGCAACGGCCCATCGTGTCTCGAATGTCGGCAATGACCGCGTCGGGCACTGGAAAGCGCGAATGGGAAGACAGTGTGGTGATGATTTCTTCACCGGTGTGACCGGCGGCTTCCGCATTCCACAGCGTCAGCCGGGTGATGCGGTAGGTGTGCACGTGCTCTGGTGCACGCTCCAAGTCGGCAAACACGGCAATGTCGTGCCGGGCTTCTTCAGCACCGGGGTGTGCCAACTCGATGAGCACCGTTTTGTCGCTTTGGACAATCGCTGCGCCAGTCTCAACCACAATCGGCCAGTCTACGACTCGTCGCTGGCAGAGCCCCCATGGTCAATCCAGACAATCTGTTTGACCGGAATCGTGCGCTCCACATCGGAGCGGGTATCTCTGGCACGCAGCCGGCCATTTTGGACACTGCGGGGCTCCACCTGCAAGGTGGCCACCTCGGTGCCCATATTCACCCCGACCCGCACGGCCAACTTTTCCGAAATACACACTTCCAGGGCGGGGAGGAACCATTGCGCGGGCTGTTCAGAGCGTTGCTGCTGCCACTGATTCACTAACGCCTCGGTGTCGCCAAGTGACCACGCCCCGCCTTCGGCGGGAAGGCGTAGAACAACGTCGTGGCCTTCACTATCTTGTGGCTGGCCTTCGGCATCGACCACCAGGTGCGGATAGTTTTCGGCCGACAGCACGCGGTGGACATCCTCCACAGTGTGCGAGGTGAAGAATTCGTTTTCGCTGGTGGGCGTCAACTTCAGCGACTGAAGCCTCCGGTCAGCCTGGAGAAGGTCGACCAGGAGGCCATCTCGAACCCGAAGCCTCGAGCCACCCTCAACACCATCCACGGTGATTGCTTGTGCTTTCCCCAGGGTGTCGCTGATGACCTGGCCCAGCGCACCAGTGCGACCGCCAGGAAGTGCCCCGTCGATAAAGGACTCGATGTCGCCGGGACTAGTACCGCGTTGAATGGCGCCCAAGACGGTGGCCGGGCTGATGGTGAAACGTGGGGCAAGGCCCCCAGAAATCCAGTGACCAATATCTCGAAGAGTTGCCTCCACTTCAGGATCCAGCACACCAGCAGCCACCACACTGTCGGGGCCATCGGGGTAGAGCTGGTGGAGCGGTTCCGGCAGCGACTGGTGCATCACTCTGGTGGAGTCGCCCCGTGACGCCAAGACTTCAGCTAATTCGCTCGGTCGACCATCGACCATCACGCCCACGCGGTGGGCGAGCTCACTCCAGTGATTCCACACATCGGTGTCGACTAGGGGGTAGGCCACGAGAGGGTGCGCCCCACCGGTGACACCATCGCCTAGGGCACGGGTAAACCAGGTGGGAGCTTGGCTCCAGAAGGTGTGCACCAGGTGGCTCCAACGCTCCACCAGTGGCCGTCGACACCACTGAAGACCCCGTTGGGTGAGCATCCATTTGTGTCCGCGTTGGCCGAGCAGTCCGGTGCGCTGTGCCAACTCACCCAGTTGCGCCCAGGGTCGCTGGCCGAGGGAATCTGAACCGAGGCGAGCCGCCCAGGTGTCGTCATCGGGCAGCGTGGTCGAATCCACTGGTTGGCTAGAAGCCGCCGCAAGCAGCATTTCCACACCTTCCAACGAACTCATGACCGCCGCAACATCAATCCCGGCAGGGCCCTGGTCGGATACCCCAGGGTTCACCGCAGGCGGTGTCGCACCGTCGCGGTGGGTGCGGATGTCAGGCCACAGTGCGGCAATTTCGGGCCGCAATGCGGTCGTCGAATCCACGGTGTGCACCAACTGCCTGGTGTGGGCCTGCTCGGGAAGACCGCTGGCCTCATCAGGTGCAGAGGATTCAGCAGGTGGCTCCTGGTCGAAAAGGGCGTCCAGGGCGTCGAGTTCGTCTTCGGTGAGCAGCTGCAACTGGCTGGTGATGGCGTCGGCCGACACCAGCTGGCGGGCAAGCGTTAACGGGTCGGCTTCCGCCTGGGCCACAATCCCCCGTTCGGTGAGGAGCCTGGCGAGGACGTCAGCGGGTGCCCCGGAGAGCTCGTGAAATACCCCGAGCGTCCACTTATTCACGCTCACCTGGTGCCTCGCCGGCTCGACGGCGTCTGGTGCTGACGACCAGGAGAGCAATGATGAGGACGAAACCCAGTGGCAAGCCAAACAGGGGGAGCAGGCTCACAGTCGGCCACATGCCGGAAGAAAAGTCGTCGCTTTCCATCCCGGTCCAGGTACCAATAATGATGGCGAAAAACGCCAACACACTGATACCGACGATGCTGGCGACCATGGTGGCGAGGACGCGCTCCCACCGTGACGGTTCGGAAGGGGTCTGCATACTCACCCGTCCAGCCTACCCGTCCACCAGGCGGGGTATCCTGGGGGGACTGGCATCACGGGCTGGACCGTGGGTGAGTTAAGGGAGAACAATATGCCAACAGGCAAGGTGAAGTTTTACGACACCGAAAAAGGCTTCGGCTTCATCCAATCGGATGATGGCGACGAAGTGTTCCTTCCTTCTTCAGCTCTGCCCGATGGTGCTGTGGTCAAGTCGGGAAGCCGTGTGGACTTCGGCGTTGTTGAAGGAAAACGTGGCGCCCAAGCACTCACTGTGCGCGTGCTGGACACCCCACACCTCGCTCGGATGGACCGCAAATCAGCCGATGACATGGCCGTGATTGTGGAAGACCTGGTGAAAATTTTGGACCGGGTAGGCGGTGGGCTTCGAAAAGGCCACTACCCCGACCGGGAATTTGGCCGGAAAGTTGCTGCGATGCTTCGACGGGTGGCCGACGACTTCGATGGCTAAAAAACCTGCCGCCACCACGAAACCCTCGGTGCCAGACGACAAGACCCTCACCGAACTGGCACACACTGCCCTCCTCGAGGTTGCACCACCCGCAGACATTGGCACGCCCCACGGTGTGGAAAGCGCTGACGATGTGTATTCGGTGCGTTTTGATTCCGCAATGTCGGGCTATCCGGGTTGGCAGTGGCTGGTGACCATGAGCGACGGTGATGGCGGCCAGTGGGGTGTGTTAGAAATCCACCTCGTGCCGGGACCAGACGCACTGGTGTCGCCGGATTGGGTGCCCTGGTCGGAACGGCTTGAGGAATACCAGCGCAGCGAAGCTGAACGGATTCAAGCAGAGGCAGACGCCCAGGCTCTCAAAGATGAAGAAGCTGATGACGATGCTGATGACGACGCGGACCTAGATGATGATCTAGACGATGACGACCTCGACGGGGTCGATATCGACCAACTTGACTTGGATCCCAGAGGGTTAGAAATACCCGATGAACCAAACGACGTCTTCGATCACATAATCGACGAAGACGATGACGACGTCATCGACAAGGACTAACCAGGCGGATCAGCCGGGCGAGCACTGCCCCTCGCGTTACTGTCCGGGCTACTCGGCCGAGGAAGCCTGAGCCAGAAGGTGGTTCAGCACATAGTCAATGCTGGACATTAACCGCTCCACATCATCAGTACTCACTCCCACAAATGTGGCGATGCGGATTTGGTTACGCCCCAACTTCCGATAGGGCTCGGTGTCCACGACACCGTGTGCGCGCAAAATCGTGGTCAACACGGTGGCGTCAACTCGGGGGTCCACATCAAGCGTCACAATTACCGGTGAACGGTGTTCCGGGTTTTCTACAAACGGTGAGAGCAACTCGTGGGATTGCGCCCACGAATAGAGCAACTGGGAATTGTGGGCGGTGACGTGGGCGCAGGCATCCAACCCACCCAATTGGTTCATCCACTCCACTTGGGCTTCCATTAACAACAGGGTGGCCAGTGCCGGGGTGTTCAGGGTTTGGTTGAGCCGAGAATTGTCCACGGCTGCCTGGAGGCTTAAAAAGGGTGGGATGTGCCGGTCGCTGGCGGCAATCTTTTCGACCCGAGCAATCGCTGCCGGTGAGAGTAGGGCAAACCACAGCCCGCCGTCACTGGCGAAGTTTTTTTGCGGTGCGAAGTAGTAGACGTCGAATTCGTGCGGGTCCATCGCGATACCGCCGGCGGCACTGGTGGCATCGACCACCATGAGTGCACCGTCATCGGCGCCTTCCACACGCTTAATCGGGGCACTCGCACCAGTCGACGTTTCGTTGTGTGGCCAGGCGTAGACGTCCACACCGGCGACCGGTTCAAAATGTCCCACCGTGCCCGGTTCGGTCTTCACCACGTGGGGGGCTTCTAACCAGGGGGCGCTCGCCGAAGTGACGCATTTTGCGCCAAACTCACCAAAGCTCAAATGGGCACTTCGGTGCTCAATGAGGCTTGCCGCTAAGACATCCCAAAAGGCGGTGGAGCCACCATTTCCCAACACCACTTCGTAGCCGTCGGGCAGATTGAACAACTCTGCAAGGCCAGTGCGCACCCGACCCACGAGATTTTTGACGGGGGCTTGACGGTGTGAGGTGCCCAGGATGTCTTGGTGCTCGATGAGGTGATCAATTTGTTCAGCTCGCACCTTGCTGGGGCCTGCACCGAAGCGACCATCGAGGGGAAGAATGTCGACAGGGATTTGAAGAGAAGTCACCCCACCATTCTAGAGAGCACCGCACTGACCCCCATCTCGCCCTCGGTAAGCTAAGCCTTACCAACCCGGTGAAGGCGTGTAGTTGCTATGACTGATCTTGTCGACACGACAGAAATGTATCTGCGCACCATCGTCGACCTTGAAGAAGAAGGAATCGCGCCCTTTCGGGCGCGCATTGCGGAGCGCATCGGCCACTCCGGTCCAACTGTGTCGCAAACGGTGGGGCGGATGGAGCGCGATGGGCTTGTGGTGGTTGAAGCCGATCGGCGGCTTGCCCTCACGGCTGAAGGCCGGGAAAAAGCCTTAGCGGTCGCCAGAAAACACCGCCTCGCGGAGCGGCTACTGGCCGATGTCATCGGTTTGGATTGGTCACTCGTTCACGACGAGGCGTGCCGCTGGGAACACGTGATGAGTGAAGACGTCGAAAAGCGTCTGGTGACAATGCTTGGCCAACCCACCGAATCTCCCTACGGCAACCCCATCCCGGGGTTAGAAAAGATTGGTGGCAAGAGGGCGAAAGATTTCCTTGACGGTGTCACCCGCCTGACCGACTGGGTGACCGACACCCCACAGCAGGGCCTGTTGCGGCGGTTGGGAGAACCGGCCCAGTTCGACACCGAATTATTGGTCGTGCTGAAAAACGCAGGGCTTGTTCCTGGTGCACGAGTGCGCGGTGTTGAACTGAGCAACGGGCACGTCGAATTGACCTCCTTGGAACACGAACGGACGGTGTCGCTAGAGCCCGACATCGCCAAGCACCTCTACATCGCCTCCTGAGCACCGCTCTAACGGGTGTGTGCGACACGGAGCCTTGGCTGACAAGGCGTTCACCCGATACTGACCCAGGGTCGGTACACTGGCAGCTATCCGGGTCATCGTGACGGGGAGGGGTGATGACGTGGCATCGCATCCGTTGAGTCCAGTCTGTGACTCCCGCACGCACTTTCGGATACAGGTCGGACAGCGGCCGCGCGCGATAGCGTGTCAGGCTTCACACATCGGTGGACATCGTCTTTTGACGGTGTCCTTTTTTGTTTGCCCACCAGTGTCCTCGGGGTGGGCCTGATGACGATGCTCGCGTCCCCCACTCAGACGGCGGCCACCAAAGAGCCGGCGCTTCGCACTCTGGTGCTAAACGCCGGATTTGAACCGCTGTCGGTGGTGTCCTTTCGCCGGGCGATGGTGTTAGTGATGAATGCCCGCGCAACCGTGTTGGAAAAGGACCCGCACCATCCGGTGCGGACCATCATGGGCGAATTTGATCGCCCCACCGTCATCGTCCTCAACCGCTATGTGCGGCTACCTCACGGTCGAAGTGTTCCCGTTTCCAGGCGCGGAGTATTACGCCGTGACAATCACCGCTGTGCGTACTGCCAACAGTCGGCGAGCACCATTGACCACGTCATTCCGCGCTCGCGGGGTGGTGGCGACACCTGGGAAAACCTGGTCGCCTGTTGCCTGAAGTGCAACAACATCAAAGGTGATCGCACCCCGGCCGAAATGGGGTGGTCACTGCGCCAACCCCCGAAGGCGCCCTACGGTACAGCCTGGTTGGTGCGCGGCATTGAGCGGCCACAACCCCACTGGGAAGAGTACTTAGCTCAAGCGGCCTAAGCGCCGGGCTCCAGCGCATCGGCGATGGTCTGGAGCGCCACTGCGCACCCGTCTTCTGTCGCCATCTCTTTCGACACATCGGTCACCTGCGGTGTCTTATCGAGGGTGTCGGAAATGGCTGCCCGCAGTGTGCTCACACTGCGGGTGTTCTTATTAATAGCCGCTGGGCCCAGCCCGGCTTTGTGTAACCGGGTGGCCCACCAAGGTTGGTCGCCCAAAAACGGCATCACCACACTGGGAACCCCAGCGCGAAGCATCGCGTGTGTAGTTCCCGCGCCGCCGTGGTGAATCGCCACATCCACTTCGGGTAAACACACGGCGTGGGGCACACTTTCTCGCACCAACACATCTTCTGAGGCGGCTAACTCGGCCGAAGGCTTCAGCCCACCCCACCCGGTGACCAGTAGAACCCGCAGACCCAATTCGCGAGCAGCGGCCACAATGACTTCAGCTCGCTTGGTGGGGTTGCCCGCTTTCATGGACCCAAACCCTGCATAGAGCACCGGGCCAGCGCGCAGAAAATCTTCCAGTTCGGCATCGAGTGTGCCGGTGGTGCCTGGCGACTCGTGCCATGCCCCGGTGATTACCGCTGACTCTGGCCAATCGGCAGGAGGCGGGACAATACTCGGGCTTATTGGACACAGTGTGAGGTCAGCCTCATACGAGTCCACCCCCAGCTCGCTCGCCAGCGCTCGCGCTGGATTACCAAACCCTGAAAGACCTGCCTGCACGAGGCGAAAACTGGCCCGGTTCAAGCTCTTTGGCATATCCCACGGGATTCCTGCAACCGGAAATTCGCTTGTGGGGGTCAACATGGGAGCAAGCTCAGCAATCACCGCCAGTGCGCCCACTTCGTGGGCGACAACTGGCGCAGTCACCACCTTCGGGTGGTAGACCACCACGTCGGGGCGAAGGCTGCGGATGTGGTCACTACTGGTCGCATAAATGGCTTCCAGTGCCGGCTTCCATACCGAGCGATACTGCGCGAGTGCTCGCCACACGTTCACCCCTTGGTCGGCAATAAGGGCGCTGATTGATCCGGGGAGAGTCCAGCGGGTGTAGTGGGCATTGGGTTGGTCGGGTAAATCTGCGGTGTGGGCAAAGACCACGTTGTGGCCTGCTGCTGCCGCGTAGTTGGCCAGCGCATGGAAGGGCTCGTTATCACCCCTCGAGCCAAAGGTCACAAAGTACATCCGCATCCTGCAACGCTAGCGCGAAGCCTTCCCCCGTTACACTGGTGAACGCCCGCCTCTGTAGCTCAATGGAAGAGCAGTTCCGTCCTAAGGAAAGGGTTGGGGGTTCGAGTCCCTCCAGGGGCACTTCCCGGGCGCTTTCGCCCCACGGCGTGGGATACGAGGCCATTTGGCCCTCGGACAATAGTGTGTGGGCGTGTGGCGCGCTGACTCTTTTGATGAAGCCCAGGGGTCTGAAGACCTCTGGAATCAAGCCCTCCCCCCGACCAGCCAATTTGCGTCACAAATTTCTGTGGGAGAACCGGACGTGGTTCCGGTGAACCAGGCGGCGTCCGCCTGGGACGACTGGCGAAGTGAAATCGCGGCACTGGGTGGCGTGAGCCCACTGATTCACTTCGATCAAGACGCCTCGAACCACATTGATTTAGGCCACGGTCACCCGGGTGGCCTGGCACGTTTTATTGCCGGTTCGCCCACACTGCTGGGAACGTTGATTCGAGATGACGTGCAGCGTCGGAGGGCCCACCAGGCGGCAACCAAACTTTTCACCCACCACACGGAGTTGCTGCACTCCAGAGGTATTGACTCCATCCAGTTGGGTATTGGCCTTGTTCAGTGGCGACACGATGGTGAGACCTACCGCGGGCCGTTACTGCTCCGCCCGGTCACTCTTCGTCGCCGCGGCTCGGACATCGAATTCACCCTGCAACGAACCGGTGTGCGGTTAAACCCAGCTTTGCAACGTGAATTTGCCAAACATCTGGAGCTGCAGCTGGACGCCGAAGCGTTTGTGCGCCTCACCGAAGATGAGGGTGCCTTCCGGCCCAACTTCGCGCTCGATCGTCTGAGGGACCTCACCGCCCACCGTGACGATGTGAGTGTTAAAGCCCAACTCGTAGTCAGCTCCTTTGCCGAAGTAGCTGCGCCACTACTGAGTGACGCCAGTCAGTTGTCGCACCCCTTGCTGGATGCCATTGGCGGTAATCCCGCGGCACAAGAAGAAGTGCGGCAGTCCAGAGCTCCCGTGGAAGTGCCCGATGCCGATCGGCGAAGCCCCGACGTGGACCGACTGATTGTCGATGCGGATACTGAGCAGGACCTCATCGTGACCCACATTTTGGCCGGTAACTCGATGACCGTGCGCACACTGCCGGGCACCGGGAGCACTCAAACGCTGGTGAACGCGTTGGGTGCTCTGGTTGCCAACAATAAACGTGTCCTGGTGGTGAGCCCCAGGCGGGCCACCCTCGGGGCGATTAGTGACCGTTTGGCGCGTACCGCGCTACCCGGCATGGCCCTAAAAGTTAACGACGTGCCCCGTGACCTGATTCGCTCCATTGGCCGGAATGAAAAAGCCACACACATCGACTCTCGTGATGTCGATGGGGCATTGGAGCGTGTTCGAGACGTCATCATCCGCTACCGGGGTGCTCTCTCCCACGAGGACCCCCAACTGGGTGTCAGCGTGTTGGAAGCCATCCACTGGCTGTCTCGTTTGAGCCTCCAGGACAACCCCCCACAGACAAAGGCACGCCTTTCCACCGAAGCCCTCACCCGTTTCGCAACGGGCCGCGAGGACGCGGCCCAGTTGTTGCGTGAAGCAGCGGAGCTTGGCCAATTCCGATTCGGCCCAGATGATTCGCCCTGGTACGGGGTGGAATTTTCTGACCA
>CBFHPU010000026.1:0-17596 GCA_965657845.1 Pontimonas sp. | reverse complement strand
TGCCATCTGTTGCCTACAACCCGCTCGGCCGGCTGATAGCAGACAGCCTCGATCTGGGCGAAGATGCCGCCTCCCTGACAGAGGCGCTGGTCGTGGACCCGCCGGGACAGGTCACGGAAGCGCATTGGAACGAGGAGGCCAAGGCCATCCTCGGCGGTCTGATCATGTTCTGCGTCTGCCACGAGGATCGCAACCGTCGGACACTTGCCACCGTCCGGGAATATCTCACCCTGCCCCCGGAAAAACTGCGCGCGCTGCTGGAACTGATGCAGGACAGCGATGCGGCGGGCGGGCTAATCGCCCGCGCTGCCAACCGTTTCCTCGGCAAGGCGGATCGCGAAGCCGCCTCGGTCCTGTCGAACGCACAGCGCCACACCCATTTCCTCGACAGTCCGCGCATTGCCAAGGTCCTGTCACGGTCGGACTTCCACTTCTCCGATCTGCGCCACCGGATCGCTTCGGTGTTTCTGGTGCTGCCACCGAACCGGATGGACGCCTACAGCCGCTGGCTGCGCCTTCTGGTCTCTCAGGCCCTGCAGGACATCGCACGGGACGCTGAGGCGTCCGTGAGGCCCCTGAGCGGCCCTGCAGGCGCTCAGGGGGGCACACAGCGCCTCAGGACGCCCACGCTGTTCCTCTTGGACGAGTTTGCCTCCCTGGGTCGTCTGGAGGCCGTGGAACGCGCCATGGGGCTGATGGCAGGCTATGGCCTCCAGCTCTGGCCAATCCTGCAGGACATGAGCCAACTCAAGGACCTCTACGGTGAGCGCGCGGGCACCTTCATTGCCAATGCCGGGGTACAGCAGGTATTTGGGGTGAATGATTTCGAGACGGCCAAGTGGCTGAGCCAGATGATGGGTCAGGAAACGGCTGGATTTCAGACCGACAGCTTCAAGCCTGGTGACGGCCCCAGCTTCAGTAACAATCTCACGGGCCGCGATTTGCTGACCCCAGATGAAATCATGCAGCTTCGCCCAGAAAACCAGCTCCTACGCGTGCAGGGTCAAGCCACCGCCATCGCGCAGAAGCTGCGCTACTACACCGATCCAGAGTTCAAGGGGCTGTTCGTCCCGCAGGACCAGTAACCCCAAGGACGCCTCACGATGCCAGACCAACCCGACCTCCCTGCCCTCTCCGACGATGATCTGCGCGAAACGCTCGATCTCATGGCCACGGCTGTTGCCAGCATGTCTGATAGGATCGACGATCTGACCGCCGTGGCGGACAAGCAAATCAAGGTTGCGACGGAAGCGCGGATCGCGGCCTTCGCCGCAAGGGATCAAACCAATCCGAAAAAATACGGGGATCTTCTGGGCCAGACCCTCGATAGTCATCTGGGGGCAACCGCAGATGCGATGACCGAGATTGTCAGACGCCTTGGCGTCCAGACAGACAAAACCATCGGGGCCTTGGCCAAATCGGAAGATGACAGGTCTAGAGCCTATCGAGAAGTGTTCGAGCGGGAACAGAAAGCGGATCGCCTCAAAAGCCGCCTGCCCTGGTTTGGTCTGGGTGCTGTCGCTCTGGCTTTGGTGATGGCAGTGACGCTTCCTCGTTTCTTGGCCAGCAACGCGTCCACATGTGCTGTTCTCGGGGCATCCTGGACCACGACAACCACGGGCGTTGATGCCTGTGTCTTCTATCAGAGGTGAGTGGTGATGTTGTGTCGATGATCAGCTCAGGCCGACAAGCTGGGTGTTATATATGTGTTAAAATATGTGTTAAGGGTGAGTAAATTACACGTAGATGCTTGAAGTTTAACGACTTATTTTGATGACTGGTAACTGATAACACGAATCTTGGTAACTGAAATCCTGCTTTCGGTAACTGATAACACGAATCTTGACTGTGGTAACTAAAACCACGAATGTGGCCCCATGGTAACTGATAACACGAATTCCCTCGCCCCGCTCCTTCCGGATCGTCACCCGCAGCATGATCTCTTCATCTGCGATGTCGCTGACGCTGTGTTGAAGGACGTGATGCAACATATGGAGCATCCGTTCTACTCACTTTCAAAGAAGCCGGAAACAACGGTCAAGCGATATGAGAATGGTAATAATTGGCTGCAGATCACGCCTAGTGTGAAGGGTCTCGCAACGATCTACGACAAAGATATTTTGATCTACTGCATCAGCCAGATAATGGCGAAACTGAAAGAGGGCCTTCCAGTTTCGCCGCGTGTTCGGATCAATTCCAGAGAGCTGCTTATTTTCACCAATCGCGGTACCAGTGGCCGGGAGTATCAGTCCCTTCTCGATGCCCTGGACCGTCTTGAAGGAACCCGTATCAGGACGAACATTGTGACCGGGGACGAAGAACAGGTCGATGGCTTCGGCCTGATCGACGCTTCCTCAATCCGCCGCAAACATGGTCTCGATGGTCGCCTGCTCTGGTGTGAGGTGAAGCTGTCGGATTGGGTCTTCAACGCGATCCGCAACGAAGAAGTTCTGACTCTGCATAGAGACTACTTTCGCCTGCGTAAGCCCATTGAACGGCGGGTGTACGAAATTGCTCGCAAACACTGTGGCCAACAGAAATACTGGCGCATCACACTGGCTAAACTGCTTCTCAAAACTGGCTCTCAAAGCCCTGAGAAGCGCTTCCGGCAGATGGTCCGGCAGCTTGTAGAGCATGACCACTTGCCGGACTACCACGTCACCTTCGAGGATGAATCCGACATGGTGGTTTTCACCAATCGTGGCACGATGTCACCCACCTCGCTCGTGGAGGGCAGCATTCCGCCTCTGCGGTCTGATACCTACGAAGAAGCGCGCCATGCTGCTCCTGGATGGGATGTGCGTTTTCTTGAACAGGAATGGCGTAGCTGGTGCGTAGAGCCCCCTCGCAGTGTTGATCGAGCTTTTGTCGGGTTTTGCCGGAAGTGGTTCGAAAAACGTGGAAGGCCGTGAGGTTGAAAACCGGTATACTGCGCTTACGCCAAGTTTGATGTTGTAACTTGTAGCACGCCATCGTCGTCCACGTTGCGACCAAGGACTCTCATCCTGATTGACGCGCTACAGCCATCTGCGCCTGTGTCAGTTTCGCGTGTATACGCACAGCACGGGGATCAACAGGTTCATGCACGATTGCTGCGCCTTCACCTTTCGAGTGTGCTACAGCCTCAGAAAGCGACTGGACGAGATCATCTGCAAAGGAATTTGTCATGTGATCCACCTTAACAACTGGTTCGAATTTCCGCGATCACCTCTCTGCTCCTTCTGCGGAGACACCTGCTCAGTGATACCCTTCCTTTTGTGCAACATACATTGAGGCATAGAGCCCGTTGGATTTCATAAGATCCCCGTGCGTGCCTTCCTCAACAACTTGTCCGCTTTCCATGACATAGATCCAGTCAGCATGGGCAACGGAACTCAGGCGGTGGGTGACAACGATCGTCGTCTTGTTCTCCCCAAGTTTTGCCAAAGTGTCTCGGATACGTTGCTCTGTGCGTTGATCCAGCGCAGACGTTGCTTCGTCCAGCATTAGGATCGGTGCGGATCTCAAAAAGGCCCGAGCGATGGCGATCCTTTGCTTTTGACCTCCTGACAGTTGAGCGCCTTTCGGACCAACGGGGGTATCACCACGCTGTCGGATCAGATCAGCAATAGAAGCTTGCTCCGCGGCGTCCCAGATGGCTTCATCGGAGGCGTCGGGGCGGACATAACGAATGTTTTCCCAGATGGAATTATTGAAGATGACAATATCCTGGGCGACCACGGAAAAAGATTGACGCAAGGATCTGATCTTGAGTTTTTCGATGGGGTGCTCGCCAATCGTGACCTGGCCGCTTCCAACATTGTAAAGCCTTGCCACTAGGCTCAAAACAGTAGTTTTCCCTGACCCTGTAGACCCAACGATGGCCGTTGTCTTGCCACCCTTGAAGGTCATGTTGATGCCATCAAAAAGCGGCACATTCTCTGAGTACCCGAAAGCAACATCTTTCAGAACAATGTCACCCCTGGTGTCAAACTCTTCCTTTGCATCCGGAGCATCCGTGATCGTTGGCGTTTCCCGGAAAAGAGAGTGGACACCGTCAAGCAGAATAAGGTTGGCCTGTAGTTTGGTGAAAAACTGCGCCACCAACCGGGCTGGATCAAACAACAGAACCAAGCCGAGCAGGAAAGTAATTACCCCGGCGCCATCGAGATCATAGGCTGGGCTCAGTGCCATATAGCCGCCGCCACCGATGACGAGCACATAAGCAACTGCCGAGGAAAGATCGATGGAGGGCAGGATCATGGCCTCTGCCGCCTGCAATCGGATTGAGAGGTTCCGGATCTCCTGGGTCGCCTGAAGCATACGCGAGCGTTCGCTTGGTTCTTGGTTGGAAATCTTCACGGTGCGCATCCCACCCGTCATTTCCTCGATGCCGCTCATGTAGTTGCCCAAGGCGTTCTCGGCACTTGCTTGGATCACCTTGATGCGTTCTGCGACCATGAGCATCAGAAAGATGATACCCGGAATGACAATCACAGCTGCTACGAAAAGCTGTGGGGAAAGGTAGATGAGGTAGCCCGCCACCATGACCACGGTCACGGCATCTCTGAGAGCATTCACTGTGGCCTGACCAACAAACTGGCTCAGATCCTGTGCCTGGTTGACCATTCGCAAAATGATCTCACCGGACTTTGTCCTCTCGAAGTAAGACAGATCCAGGCGCATCAAGTGGTCGATCATGTCCTCACGCATTTGCAAAACAGCATTACTGGCGAGCCAGACTGATAGCCGTGGCGTGAGATAAGACATGAGACCACGTACAGCGAATAGCATGAAGACGATGGCGCAAACTCGAGCAAGCTCCCAAGCGCTGCCACTTTCAAATATGACCCGCAAGCCGCTCTCGGTCAGAGCCAGAAACTGCTGGTAAGCAACACCTTGGATCAGGACAGTCCCCAAAACAACTAAGAGCCATGGGGATTTGCTTTTTAGGTAGTTATCCCAAAACCAGCGTAGATTTATGCGATCCTGTGCAGAAAACAGAGGTTTGGTTCGACGTAACTTGCTGAACAGCATGCCATCTTATTCCTGTATCAAGGCCTAAAAGGTCGGGTGGGAGGCGAGATGTTTTACAAAAGTGAGGTGGGCGTGCTTGTCCAGAGCCCGTGCCTCACTCTTCAATAAGGCTCTTTCGAACCGCATCAACCAGTGGCGATGTAATGTAATTCAGCGCGGTTCTTTCCCCTGTCGTAATGATGACATCAGCCGGCATGCCAGCTGAGAGACGTCCTTGAATTTCTGGGGGGATGTCTTTGTCTTCCACGTCGACACGCGCAAGGTAATAGGGCGCCTCTTGCGGATTTTCAGGGGTAATGATGTCGTTCGATATTGTCCTGACATTACCCAGCATAATTGGTGTCCGGTTCAGCTTGAAAGCGGTAAAGCGGACTTCTGTTTCGAGGCCAGGTGATATGCTATCGATGTCACGTGGCGAGACACGTGCATTGATGATGAGGTTTTCATCTTCTGGAACAAGCTCCATCAGAACATCGCCGGGGCGGATCACGGCCCCAATCGTATGCACTTTCAGATTTTGGATGGAGCCGACGCCTGGCGACCGTATTTCTGTTCGGTTCAGAACATCCACGCTGACATTCTTGCGTTGTTCAAGCTCTGAGATCTCAGCACGAACTTCTTCTAGCTCTTGGTTTGCACGCTGTTGGTATTCTTGGCTGATCTGGAGACGCTCGAACTTCGTTTCATTAATGACGTTCTTGGCTTGAGCAATCTCTGACATAATCTGTCCAAGAGAGGCCTCAATCTGGATCATTTCGTCTTGTTGTTGAGACATAAGGTTCTTTTGTATTAGGCCTTTCCCGACGCCACTGGTCATGCGGTCAATCATGATTTTGTAATTTTTCACACGGCGCTCCAGTGCCGATTTCTGCATCTCAAGACCTTGAACCTGCTCTCCGAGCTGTTCAATTCGGCTTTCGAGAATGTCTGTGCGTGATTTCAGAATGGCGCGGCGATCTTCGAATTGCTCCCTTTGATCCTCGATCGTGGACTGGACGATAGGAGAGGATGTCCCAACGTTCATGTCAGGAAGCTCGAGAGTGTCCTCTAGCCTACGCTCGGCCAGAAGACGCGCTTCGGTAATTCTGGCCACATCCAGTCGCGTATTTGCGATTTGTAGATTTGAGCGGGCCTCAATATCGTTCAGACGCAGCAGGACTTCACCTTCCTCAACGACGTCAGCTTCATCCACGAAAATCTCTTGAACGATGCCGCCTTCAAAGTGCTGTACGACCTTACGGTTGCCTTCCAAAGCGATTGTTCCAGGTGCAAATACAGCACTGTCGAGCTTGGCCACCGCGGCCCAGCTTCCAAACACGCCAAACGTAAGGATTACGATTGCATATCCCATGATTGCAACTGGTCTTGGACTGGGTTTCTTGGCCATCTTTGGCAGGTCCTACTATCGTTTTGTTGATCCCCATGTGTTGTCGTCATGGGTGTTGCGCAAGAAATCAGTCTTTACCTGATTGCTTCGCTTTGTCGATTTCGTCTCACTTGGACTAGCTTGATTGCCCAGTGGGTGTCAGCGGCACGACGCCAGGCGAGTTGCCAGCTGCTGTCTTGGAGCCCTGCTCGTCAGCCTGACCTTGGGGGGCAGCTTGTGGTTTTTGGAAGAAATCCTGTGTTGGGCCAAACTTTTCAGCCGTGCCATTTCTCAGCATCAAAATCTTGTCTGTCAGAGCAAGCAGATTGGTCTTGTGCGTGACAAGAACCACTGTCTTGCCCATGGCTTTAAGGTGTTGAATGCAAGCCATGAGGGCTTTTTCACCATCACTGTCTAGGTTGGAGTTTGGCTCATCCAGAATGATCAAGCTGGGCGAGCGGTAGACCGCACGTGCCAGGCCGACGCGCTGGCGCTGGCCTCCGGAGAGAAACATGCCCCCATCCCCAACATTGGTTTCATAACCATTGGCAAGCGTTTGAACCATTTCATGTGCGCCCGACATCGTTGCGGCCTCAACGATGTCGGCATCTTTTGGCTCCTCCTCGAAGCGTGAAATGTTTTCGGCAACAGAGCCACCAAAAAGTTTCACATCTTGCGGCAGATACCCCATGAAACGTCCAACCTGGTCAGCATCCCAGTGTTTCATTTCCGTCCCGTCCAGTCGCACTGTGCCGGCCGCTGGTGTCATCGCGCCGACAAGGTGTCTGACCAGGGAGGATTTACCAGACCCGCTCGGTCCGATGATTGCAAGCACCTCTCCGGCTTCAACAGAAAAGCTGATGCCTCTGAGCAACGCATCACGTGTGCCAGGAACAGTGGCAAATAGCTGCTCAACTTTCAGATTGCCTTTTGGATCGGGAAGTTCAGTGCGTTCTTCTTCCTCGCGGACCTTGTTGAAAAGCTCCTTTAGCCGTTGGTGTGATGAACGCGCCGCCACGAATTGCTTCCACTGGCCAACAGCTTGCTCAACTGGAGCCAAGGCCCGTCCCATCACGATCGATGCGGCGATCATGATGCCCGGTGAGATCAGTTGCTGGATTGCGAGGTAGGCACCGGTGCCCAGAATTGCGACTTGCAGGCTCATGCGAATGAATTTCGACGAGGCCATGATAGAGCCTGCACGATCACTCGCTTTGGCCTGGTGTACCAGCATGTCATCATGCTGTGTCAACCAACGCTTTGTCAGCTGCTTTTCCATGCCAAGAGCACGAATGACTTCGGCGTTTTGCATGGTTGTGCTTATGAAATGATTGGCTCCTCGGGCTGCTTTGCTCGCGTCTTGCAAAGAGGCGCGTGTCGCAAACTCGTTGGTGATTGCCAGTGCAAAAATAATCAACGCGCCTATGGTCGCTACAATCCCGAGCCATGGGTGAAACGCAAAGCAGAGGGCAAGAAACAATGGGACCCAAGGCGCATCGAAAAAGGCTAAGATCCCCTGCCCTGTCATAAATTCCCGGACTTTATCAATGTCGCTTAAGGCGATCTGAGCATTGCCCCCAGGCATGGCTGTTTGCTGTTTGACTACGCGGTGAAAGACAGGGTTTGCGAGCACCTCATCGAACTGCATGCCGGCACGAACCAGGAGGCGCGAGCGCGTGAACTCCAGGAGCCCGTAGCTTAATAGCAATGCGATAGCGATGGCTGTCATCATGACCAGAGTCATCTCATTGCGACTTGAAAGCACACGATCATAAATTTGCAGCATGTAAAGCGGGCCAACAAACATCAGCAAGTTGGTGAAAAAACTGAAAACGATCGTCGCAATGAACGTGGAGCGGAACCTACCATAAGCGAGCTCAAGCGAGTTTTTTTGACGCATAATTTAGTCGGCCTCCAAAGCTCAGACGTATGACTTGCACGCTACCGTATCACAACCATTCACGGCTCGCTATTGGCCGCCTTTTAAATCGATATGCGCCACTTGTGAAGTAGGCCTTGTTTTTCTGGTTATTACTGTGGTTTCAAGACCAGAGAACGGGGCTGATCCAAGTCAGTTGCCGCTCCAGTTTGAAAACCCTAATAGATAGGTGTCTGCCAGGTGCCAGGCACTCCTCAGTTCTCTTTGGTACCCTTTGATCAGCTTCGGTATGGCTGTGACTGGCGTCACGGCATCTTTTCAGGGGGTGTTTGCTCTAAGCAAATTCCTGCCGTTCTCAGTTGAGCTCCGGCGTCTTGTGAAGGCCCTGCATCGCTTCGCGTGAACCTACTATGGCGCTGACCTGAACGAGTTATCCACAGGCAATCTCGTCCCGTTTTCCGGTTTGTGGAGAGTTAAATATAGTTAGAGTAGAGTTACGGGTCAGAATTTGTCTTGCAGGCTATTGGTTTCAAAGGGATTTCTGAAAGGCCCGGTGTGTGAAGTGACGAAAGATGGTGTGTAAAGTGACGAAAGATGGTGTGTAAAGTGACGAAAGATGGCCTCTAAATCCGACTTTCGGACTCGGGTCTGGTGTGTGAAGTGACGAAGCTTGATTTGCGGTGTGTGAAGTGACAATACTCCGGTGTGGCGTTGGTGTGTGAAGTGACGAATCGTGCTGGTGCCATATGGCTCGGGAGTTCAGCAAAGTGGCAACAAGTCGGTCCCCTCTTCTTCCCGATCGTCACCCCCAGAAGGACCTGTTCGTCTGCGATATCGTCGATGCGGTTCCCAAGGGCGATATGTCGTCGATGGAGCATCCGGTGTTTTCGCTGTCAACGAAGCCCGACATGCGTCCGCGCCGGTACAATCGCGGCGGCAACTGGATCGAGATTTCGCCATCACGGTACGGGCTTGCCACGGTGCATGATCGTGATGTTCTGATTTACTGCATTAGCCAGTGCATGACCGCTTTGAACGGGGGGCGTCAGGTACATCGATCGATGCGGTTCAAGGCCTATGATTTGCTGGTGGCAACCAATAGGCAAACCTCGGGCCGGGGGTACGAGCTGTTGCGCGATGCGCTGCGTCGTCTCCAGGGCACCCAGATCGAGACCAACTTGCGCCAGGGGGGCAAGGAGTATTTCAAGGTTTTTGGGCTGATTGATTCAGCCGAGATCGTGAAGGAAACACGCGGCGGACGCATGCTCGATGTCGAGATCACCCTGTCCGACTGGGTCTTTGACGCGATCGAGAACAACCACGTTCTGACCTTGTCACGCGATTATTTCTTTCTGCGCAAACCTCTGGAGCGGCGGCTTTATGAGCTCGCGCGGAAGCATTGCGGGGCACAGCCCAAGTGGGTCGTCGGTCTGGATACGTTGCGCGACAAATGCGGCTCCGGCTCGACCGTGAAAGAGTTTCGACGCCTGCTCGGCAAGATCGTCGAGGACGATATCCGGCATGACCATATGCCGGATTATTACTTTGGCTTCGAGGACGAGAATGTCCTGGTGCGTCCCAAGCGCGACGAGGTGGTTACGCCCCTGCCCTGCTCTGTCCTGCAGGTCGATGAGGGTGAGACGTTCGAAGCTGCACGCCGTCTGGCGCCGGGATGGGACGTTCGGGTGTTGCTCGATGATTGGCGAGAATGGGTTAGGACAAAGGGGATCACGGTTCACAATCCTGATGCCAATTTCCTGAGTTTTTGCAAGACGCGTGGTCCACATTCGCGCTAAGACGCGTTTGCCCGCAACCTTCAAGACGCCAAAAGGCAAAGCGCGAAGCATGTATAGATGAATGCATGCTTGAATGTATGCACGCTTAAAGGCAAGCATGGAAAGCGCTAACGGTGTTTGAGCGCATGCATGCTTGGCGCGAAATATGATTTCGTGCTAGCATGGTCGATAATCAGGCAGGCAACCTTGGAGCATGTGTATGACATATATCGTGGGAATGGTCTCTCAGAAGGGAGGGGTCGGAAAATCCACTTTGGCGCGGATGATGGCGAGAGAGCTTGTCGCTGGCGGCTTCTTAACGAAGATCGCTGATCTGGATACACAGCAGCAGACCTGTACGAATTGGGCCGGACGCCGAGCGGAAAACGGGGTTACCCCAGAGATTCAGGTTCAAAGTTTCGCGCGCGTGAAGAGTGCGGTGGAAGATGCAGATCGATTTGATGCCCTTATTCTCGATGGTAAGCCGAATGCCTCAGACCAGACGATCGAGATCGCCAAGGCCTCTGATCTGGTGATCATACCAACTGGCCAAACTCTCGATGACCTTCATCCGGGGATTCTTCTGGCGCACAGTCTTCGCAAGAAAGGGATCGCCTCGGACAAGATCGCTTTCGCGCTGTTCCAAACCACTGGGAGTGAACGTGAGAGATTGGCTGCGCGGGATTACATTGATGAGGCGGGATACATGGTGCTGGACGGGGACGTCAGCGTTTCGACCGCCTATGGCTCAGCCTCTGATCAGGGCAAGGCCATTACAGAAACCTCATTCAGCACACTCAATGTGCGGGCCTCAAGGCTCGCTCAAAGTGTGATCGACCGTATGGCAGAGCTACAAGACAGGAGTGTGGTGTGATGGCGACCAATCTTTCAAAACTCAAAAGCGGTAAGGGGGCACCTCCTCCGGCGGACGACGTCGAAGATGTGATCGAGGCGAACCCTCGGCCTGATGAAAAAACGCCTCAGCGCCCCCTTCAGGTACGTATCCCAGAGACGGTTTTTGCTGAATTTAGTGAGCAGGCAGGACGTGAATTCGGCTTCACTCACGGAGCAAAGAAGCAGCTCTTTCTTAGGATGTGGAAAGCCTACAAGGCGCAAAACATGTAAGCAGCAAAGCACCAAAGCATGCATTCATGTTTTGGTGTAGTGTGTCTTAGCTCATGATGTGAAGGGGCGCTTTTTAAGGTGTGTGATCAGCGCGGGGTTGTCGGTAAAGAAGGTTATTGCCCATATTAAGATCGCACCGGCAAGGCTTGGTGCATACATTAAAAACCACAGTTTTGCGTTGTCGAGCACGTTGGCGGAAACCGCGCCTTCAATGAGCTTGAGGCCGATCAATAAGAAAAACGCTATTCCGATTTGTCGCCACACACCAAAGCGACTGTATGCCCCGGCCAACAGCGTTGCAGCTCCTAACACTGCTGCGATTATACATAACAGTGGCTGCGCGAAGCGATTGTGAAGTTCAAACGCAACTTCACCCAGTGTTGCTTTTGTTGCAGCGGCGACTTCGCTTGGTTGCTGAATGAGTGCGGCGGTCTGTGCGTGGGTTACAGTCTGCCTCGCGCTGTAAGTTCTGCGCGCCAATTGAGTGATGTCCAATGAAAAGTCATCAAAGCGTGCTGTGAGCAGCTTGTTTGCGTTTTCCTGTATGTTTTGCGTCAGCCCATCGACCATTAGCAGCTGAACGCTGTCTTCGTTTTGAACAATGTAAGCTTTTTGTGAGCTGAACGTCACTGTGTTGCGTTTGTCTCGTCGGTCAGAAAGGAACACACGCTTCAGTTCTGCGTTTGGTGTCACCTCGCCTATGTAAAGTGTCACACCCGGCGTTGGGTGCAGAAACTCACCTGCCGTCAAAAAGCTGCTTGTTATGTCCTTGCCAATTTGGGCACGCATCGTGTTGAGCCGTTCGCTGCTGCTTGGGATGATAAAATGTGTCAGCAATGACATGAGCAGCGCAATTAGCGTTCCAAAAGCAAATACAGAGCGGATGATCCTTAGTGTTGATCGTCCCGCCGCTTTCATTACGATTAACTCGCTGTCTGAGCTGAGGCGATTGATGACAAAGACAGCTGCCGCAAAGCTTGCAATTGGCAGAATGGACGCAATTATTGGCGGTAAGGTTAGCAAGGTCAGTTCAACCAAGAGCCATGTTGATTGACCTTTGCCCAACAACCGCTCGAACATACGCAAGGCTTTGTCGAACCAAAAAATAGCCACCAGTATCAGTGCAAAGAAGCCGCAGAACGTGACCAGTTGGCTGAAGACATATCGGTCGAATTTACTCAATTTTGCCATCAGCCTATCTGCGCTCTTGCTGTTATTCCTATCAAAAGAGCCGCTGCAAGCAAGCAGCATGAAGCTTGGTTAAGAAGTAAGGCTAATGTGGTGTTTGGGCCGGTTGTTGCAGGTGTTTGGGTGAAATCTGTCAACGGCGGAGTGAAATCCGACCATTGGGCGGGGCGTTTCAGTCAAATAATCACGGAGGCTTTCACTTGAGACACAGCTGTATATAAGGTTCAAAAGGTAAATAGAGGGATAGAACATCTCATGAAGAAGGCGTTCATAACCGGTATAACCGGACAAGATGGAGCATACCTGGCAAAGCTCCTGCTGGAGAAGGGTTACGAGGTGCATGGTGGGGTGCGCCGTAGTGCATCCCAGCCCAAATTGTCTCGTTTGGAACAGTTGGGCGTCAATGCTGATGTTCATCTTCACGACTTTGACCTCAGCGAGCCTTACTCGATATTTCGTATCCTGGATTCTCTGAAGCCTGACGAACTTTACAATCTAGCAGCTCAGAGCTTCGTTGGCGCATCCTGGACTACGCCAATATATACCGCCGATACCGACGCAATGGGCGTCGTGCGCATATTGGACGCACTGCGTACCGCGTCGCCTGAGACGCGTTTCTATCAGGCCTCTACCTCCGAGATGTTCGGCCTAGTACAAGAAGTGCCCCAATCCGAGACGACGAGTCTTTACCCTCGTTCCCCATATGGGGTGGCCAAGGTCTACGGCCATTTCATTACAAGGAACTATCGTGAAAGCTTTGGCCTACATGCCTCCTCGGGAATCCTTTTCAACCACGAAAGCCCACTCCGAGGGAAAGAGTTTGTGACACGCAAGATCACCCTGGGCTTGGCAGAGCTAGCCCACGGCGGAACTGCTCCTGTGCAATTGGGTAACATGGACGCAAAGCGGGATTGGGGCTTTGCGGGTGATTACGTTGAGGGCATGTGGCAGATGCTTCAGCAAGATGAAGCAGACGATTATGTCTTGGCCACAAACGTCACGACAACGATCCGTGACTTCTTTACCTATGCCGCTGAAGCACTGGGAATGGATGTTGAGTGGGACGGCGAAGGAAAAAGCGAAACAGCCACTGACCGGAAGAGCGGCAAACTGCTTATGCAGGTTGCCCCGGAGTTTTACCGCCCTGCTGAGGTTGATCTACTGATCGGCGACGCATCTAAGGCACGTGAAAAGTTGGGATGGACGCCCAAGATCAATATTCGTGAGCTGGCCGAAATGATGGCAAAATCGGACTACGATAACTTTTGATAGATGGGCTTAAGCGTCAGCAGTCAAATGGACTGAAGTGCAATGTGACGCGATGGTTCAGGAAGGGCACCTCCGGCAAACATAAATCCAGCCGGGGGCGCTTCTATACGGATAGGGCAGGGGCCCGGTGAGCATCATGCAGACAGCATCAAGCTGCGGTGAATGGTTAAAATTATATGCTCATCTGAAGATTTAGAAAAATGGTCCATTACCCTGCCCGATTGCCCTGAAAGACAAGCAAGGTACGCGGAGTGTATGCCTTTCAGGCCACAAAAACCTCCGAAAACTCGGCGGTGAGCCCAATCAAGGAAATAACGTTACCATCGTCAAGTTGCCAGCTTATTGCTGAGACGTCTCCCGTATAAGTTGCTTTGTCGACAATGAGAATCTCGTTCCTAAAAAGATGAATTTCCATGTCAGACGTTTCGAGTTTGTGTTGGATAAAATCGCGTGCATCGTCTGTGATCTGACTGTACTTCTGCGGGCTGTTCGCGGCGCTTTGGCCGCTTGACGCAGTCTCTAAGGTGTCCACAAGATCGGGCTGTAGAACATCGCTCGCTGTGGCTTCAGGCCCTACAGTATCTTTTGTATCCACTGTCTTAGCGTTTGCAGTGGTAGCCCAGTCTTTTAGGGACGCCGCTTTGTATTTGGTGACATCAAAATCTGCAGATATAAACGTCTTTGAGATGTTTTGTATCGTCACCTCCGCCGAGGAGGTACTCTGCTCTCTATTTGCCTTAACCTCGATTAAGTTCTGCGTCTTAATACCCTCGTGTTCGGCGCTCTTTGTCATTACAACGTCTGCACCTGAAGCCTCGATGGTTCTGTTCATAGCATCTGCATGGTTCAACGACGTTTCTAGGTCTAATCTGTAGAGAAGTACGCTCGCGTCGGTGAAAGCCTCTGAGTTGCTGTTGGCTTGCAGGGTTTCGGTATCCGGCAGCGTCAAAGTTGCGTCCAAAGTGGTGAGCATCTCGGATATATTTTTATCTACACGCTCAACAAAATCAAACTCGCCGACGTCGCTCAAGATTGCCAAGGCGTCCGCTAATGGGTTGAGAGTAACAGCACCGCTGTGAGCAGCTGTTTTTTCTGTTGTATCTGCAATGCCAGAAGGGCTCTCTTCGGTTTCTGTTAAACCCCAAAGAACGTTTAACGCTTGTGCGCCTGTATAGAGGCCTGCTGCAGTGGCAACTGTGGTAAGCGCATAAGCAGCACTGGAAGTTGACGCATGTACCGCTTTTTCATCTCGTTGAGTCTGACCCAATTCGTCATTCCAGCCCGTCGTGAGCTTAGCGCTATCCTCCGGATTAAGGATGATTTGGGAATCAATCATGCTGATGGTGGCTGCGAGGTCAGGTTCGAGATTTATGTCCTGAGCGGAGCTCTCGCCTTCGTTTTGATCATTCAGCGAGCTAGCAACAGGCAGTGCCAATTCATCAATTTCTAGCAAAATTGTCCAGATAAGCGCAGCAATCATCATCGAGGGATGCAGGCAGACGGTGCCACCACGAGTCAGGCGAATAACATTGGCCGGCTCTGCTGCCTTCTGGTCTTTGTCGGCTGCAGTAAGAAGAAAATTATCAATAAGGGATTTGAAATCCTTCCCGGTCAGAACCTGCGGTAGCGTCACGCTATCGACGACATACAGCCCATTAATACGGCAGATGTGAATGAACACATCACCCTGTTGATCACCGATCAGAAACCAAGGGTCTCCTTCGTCCGAGACACCTTGATCACATTCCAGTCCAGGCCGGGCCGCTTGAATCAGAGCGTGGGCCCGATACAGGTCCGCGCACTCCTGATTGGTCCAGCCAAAATTTTGACGGAAGGGCCGCTTTCCTTGCTCGTCATCTGACGGTGCAAACTCCAAGAGTTCTCCATCGTCGACAAACATTTCAAGGTCGTCTTGAGCAGCTTGAGCAGCCGCCCCAGAGACCTGAGGAAATGCAAATATCTTTGCCATCAGATGCGACCTACCTGGTTCACGTTTACTGGGATGTGCTTTCGGAGAACAAAACGTTGTACGTCTCAGGATCGTAATGCATCAGAAGCTTGCGGACAAACACCTTGGGGTCTTGTCCAAGGGCTATGGACCAGTCGGTATATCTGCCGGACGGGATTTTTCCGCGCCCGTTCTCGAGCTGCGAGATGAACGTATAGTATTCCAGTCCTAGCGCGTCGGAAAGATCGCGCTGTGAGAGACCCTGCGCCTCTCGTAGCTCCCGCAGCCACGCCCCAAGGACCAGTCGTTGCTCCTTGGAGTGCTCCGGGCTTGCCTTGCGTTGTGAAGCGAGCATGTTTTGATCCTGACGTTTGATATTTCTTGTAAGCTGGAGACAAGTTTTACTAGCAGCACCTCCCAGTATAGTGAAACTCATACGCCTTCGTCCAGACCGCATTCTCTTGCGAATGCAAACAGCCGGATTCCCAACTGCTTCTCTCCGCATGCTGAGGAGTGCTGAGCAGCAGATGGCAAATGCTCGTCTTCTCGCTGTTGCTTGTATGCATCATATAGTGGCGCCAATCGACGGCGCGCCGAGCTTTCTGGCCATCTAATGTTCGGGGTTTAAGCGCTATATAAAAGGGGCTTTCACGGCTCCTGACGCTCAAAAGCGCTAATGAGAGGTGTGTGATTTACTGTATATCTTTCCTTGCGTAGTATTTTTAGACGTAGTAGCTTTCGCCTCAGGGCTCTATGGGGTCTTTTGACCTGCATCGTTTCGTCGACTGTTTTTCGGCAGTGATGTGGGCAAAAACGAGGCAACTGAGTCTACCGTACACAGCAGGAAAGAAACAAATCATGGCTACATCAGCTCAAATCAATTCGCTTACGTCTCTGTACGTAGGGTATTTTGACCGCGCACCTGATCCCGCAGGTCTGCAGGGTTGGATCGATGCGATTGACGCCGGCGTCGATATTAAGACGATCGCTGGTAATTTTGCGACATCTGCCGAAGCAACAGCGCTTTATCCTTACCTGGAGACACCTGGGCTTGTCACACCGACTGCTTTCGTTGAATCCATCTACCTGAACCTGTTCAACCGCACAGCCGATACGGCTGGCCGGGACTACTGGGTTGAGCGGCTGGACAACGGCACGATTTCGCCAGAAGAAATGATTTTGGAGATCATTGGTGGCGCACAGGGCAGCGACCAAACGATCCTCGACAACAAAATTGAGGCTGGCCTCTACTTTGCGCAAACGGCTGCGACGACAACCGGCTACGCTTACGAGATCGCAGACGCAAAAGCCGCTATCGATGGTGTTACCGACGATGCAGCTACAGTGACCACAGCTAAAGCTGCAACTGACACCGCTGTGTCAGATGGAGCCAACGTTGGCGAGACCTTCACGCTCACTACAGGTGTTGATGCTGGTACTCCCTTTGCAGGTACTGCTGCCAATGACACTTTTGTTGCTACAGATACTACGTTCACGACTGGCGATAATCTGAACGGTGGCGCTGGCACCGATAAGATCAACATCGTGGTTGCCAATACGGATGCCGCTGCCGCTGATCTAACCGGTTTGGTTGATCTGACCGATATTGAACAAGTTTTCATCCGTAGTGTTGACGACAATCCATCTGACGCCAACGCTTCTGGCTGGACTGGCGTTGAGCAGCTCTGGAACCTGCGTTCGACGCAAGATCTGTCGGTTAGCGATGTGCAGTCAAATGTAACGATCGGTCTCGACCGTGTTACTGACGCCACAACCTATGACGTGGACTTTGCGTCCGGCGCGATTGGTTCGGCAACCGGTACATTGAATATGGCTGTTGCGGATAGCGGCACGACTGCCGGTACTGGTGTGACGGTGAACGTGACAACAGCTGGCACTGATGTCTTCACCACCGCCAATATCGCCGCTTCGTCGGATAGCATCCTAACGCTGGATCTCACCGATGCTGGTGGTTCTGATGATGATCTGACGACGCTCGCAGTTACAGGCGCTGGTTCTTTGGAAGTTGT
>CBFHPU010000025.1:0-17605 GCA_965657845.1 Pontimonas sp. | reverse complement strand
TTGAGGTCTTTTCGTCCATTTCGGCCCGCAGCAGAGCAATTTCGCGGGCCAGGTCCGTGTTGGTTTTATCCATGGAGAGCATCCGTCGGTATTGGTGAACGATGTAAAACATCATCGCGACGATGAACAAATACAGCAGCAGGTCGGAGCCTTCTTTCACACCCAACAGTGACGCTGTGGTGAACAGGAGGTCGGGAACAATGACCAAGATTGCCCCACCGATGAGGGCCAGGATTAACACCAAACGCCGCACTGCTTGAGTTTTTGCGGTGGGTTTGGATTTGAGCAGATAAAAGCTGATGAGGATCAGGGCGATGAGCAGTAACCACTGTGAAGGCATGAGCGTTTCCTGTTCTAGCGGACAATCAGGTCAAAAAGTATGTTGATGGAGTTCAAAAGCGACTGTCCTTTGCGCTTCGAATACTCGGTGTAGAGGACCTCGACCGGGTATTCCTTCCACTTCATTTTGGTTTTTGCCAACTGGTGGACAATTTCGGTGGCGTGGCTCATCCGGTCTTGGATCAGGTTGACGTGTTCTAGAGCATCAGCCCTGATCACTCGCAAGCCATTGTGGGCGTCGGTGAGTTGCAGGCCGGTGACCACTCTGGTGATGAGGACAGCGACTTTCAACACCACTTTTTTGGCAAACCCCGGCTTGGTGCGTTTGTCAAGAAAGCGTGACCCAAACACAACGGCGAGGTCTTTTCTTCTCGCAAAAGCCAACATGTCGACCACATCAGCTACTCGGTGTTGGCCGTCACCGTCGAACGTAATTAGGTAATCCAGGTCACCCTTATTGCGAGCCCAGGTGATTCCGGTTTGCAGTGCCGCGCCCTGCCCCAAATTCATGGGGTGGGAAATCACTGTCGCGCCGGCCCTGCGAGCAATATCGGGACCGTCATCGTGCGAGCCGTCATCGACGCAGACCACTCGGTCAAAGTGTTCACGCAATTCGGTGACGACACCCTCAATCACCGACGCCTCATTAAAGAGGGGGACGACAACAACACAGCGCGGCTCTGTGAGCGCTGGCTTGGATCCAGTCCTACCGGTGGGCACGCGCCTATTCTCCCAGAAAGCCTGGTGTTGGGGGGATTAGCTGACTTAGACGGCTCGTCGAAGTTTCTGGCGGGGGCCTTCTTCTGATTCGTAGACGCGTTTGATGCCATCACCGAGGGCCGATTCGATGACCCGAACGTCGCGCACCAGGCGGGTGAGACCGGTGGGCTCCAAGGAGGCACCGTGATCTGTTCCCCACATGGCGCGATCGAGTGTGATGTGACGCTCGAGGGCGTTTGCCCCTAAACCGACGGCAGCAAGTGAGACCTGAAGGCCCGTTTCGTGACCCGAATAGCCCACCGGGACACCGAAGCGTTCACGCAGTGTGTGAATCATGCGGAGGTTTGCTTCTGCCGGATCCAGAGGATAGGTGGACGTGGCGTGCATCAACACCAAATTGTCTGTTCCAACGGTTTCCACCGCGGTGTCAATTTCGTCCATGGTGGACATTCCTGTCGACAGGATCAGCGGTTTACCGGTTGCTTTGAGTGCTTCGAGCAGCGGAATGTCAGTGACGGATGCGCTGGCGATTTTGTGGGCAATGACGTTGTGTCGTTCAAGGAACTCCACGGAGGGGACATCCCACGGTGAGGCGAACCAGTCCAAGCCCTTTTCTTTGCTGTAGCGGGCAATTTCGGTGTACTCATCGTCACCAAATTCCACGCGGTGCTTGTACTCCAGGTACGTCATCGTGCCCCAGGGGGTTTCCCGTTGGACGTTCTTCTGCGCTTCGGGTGTGGAAATGTCGGGGGTGCGTTTTTGGAATTTGACCGCCTGGCAGCCAGCCTCAGCGGCGACATCAATCAGAGCCTTGGCGTTATCGAGTTCACCGTTGTGGTTGATGCCAATTTCGGCAATGACATAGCTGGGGTGGCCGGGACCCACCATGTGGTTCCCAATTGCTACCGCGAGTTCACTCATGACCACCCTCATCGTTTCTTTAGGATCAAATCGGCTAATTCTCGCACGGCTCCACGTCCGCCGTGTGACTCCAGGACCACCCGGGCGAGCGGTTTCACATCGGGGTGGGCATCTCCGGTGACCACCGGCCACCCCACCACGCCCAATGCGGGTGCGTCATTGACGTCGTTGCCGAGGTAGGCGACGCGTTGTAAATCAATATCGTGTGTTTTGGCCCACTGGGTGAGTGCTGCGGCTTTGTCGTCTTGACCTTGGAGGACGTCGACTCCCAATTTTTTGGCCCTGGTGGTCACGACCGGGTTTTTCTCCGTGGAGAGAATCAGCAGAGGAATTTCGGCTTTCTTCAAAAGAGTGATTCCATAGCCGTCTCGGCGACTCACCCGCACGCTTTCCACACCGTCTTGTGTGACGAAGACGTGGTCGTCGGTGTGAACACCGTCAAAATCGAACACGACAGCGTCGATGGGTCCAATGCGGGTGCTGGATTCGCCTGACATGGCTAATTCACGGGCGAGTTGTAGGTCTTCTTGGGTGTCAATTTCCAGAGATTCCCGCCGCCCCACTTCAACACACCCAATTCGGCCGTGAAAACGAGAGCCGGCTGCGCGGATTCCCTGGGCGCGGAACAGGTAAAACGCTCCCGTTTCTATGACCCGGTGGGGTAAATCTTGGCGTCGAGGTCTGGAGCTTGCTTCGTGACCTACGGGCACAAATTCCTCGCCGCGCTCTTCCCAACGAAAACCGTGATCTTCTGTTGCCGAAAACACGGCGTCGAAGTGACCCGATTTCATCATCGTCACCGCTTCAGCCAAATGCTTGGGGTCAATAAAAGGGCTGGTGGCTTGGATGAACACCACAATGTCGGCATCGGGAATGGATTCGAGGGCGTGCAGGACAGCAGATTCGCTGCTGGCTTCGTCACCGGAAATTTCTGGTGGACGGTTGATTACGGTGGCGCCATTGGATTGGGCGACAGACGCAATGCGCTCCGTGTCAGTCGACACGTAAACCCGGTCGATGCCCGTTGTCGCTAGCGCGCTCCTAATTGCTCTCGCGACAAGTGGCACCCCGTGGACAGGCTGCAGGTTTTTATCTGCAATACCTTTCGAGCCGCCACGGGCGGGAATGATGGCGACTGTACTCATCCGGTAAGACTATCGGCACCACTGTGACGGGCCCCAAAAATCACCCCGCCAGCCTGGCCGGGTGGGAGGGAGTGGCCGGGCTAGGCTAAATCATCATGAGCCTGACCGGTGTGGCTCCCTGGCTTTCAGCCAATCTGGGGCCTGTTCTACAGACCCGACTGCCGTTGGGCGCGCTATTGCACGCCCAGTGGAAAGGCGGCGTCTTTGGTCGCTACGACGTGCTCCTTCGAAGCCTTGTGGCTCAGCAACTTCTGCGGGATAAACCCCCCACCCGCGCCACCAAAGAAATCTCCTGGTACCACACCATGCAATCACTGCGGGCCAATAAAGACACCCTGGTGGCCTTTAAAGACTTAGCCCGAGCGGTCAAGGACGTCGGGTTGGATCCCGATTTTCCCATCGGGATATCACCCCGAGGCAGCTTGCTGGATGGCGCCCACCGTTTCGCCATCGCTCTAGCCCGCAATGAAGCGACGATCGCGATTGATGTGCGTATGTCGAAAAGGCTTCGGCCCTTCGAGCGGCGCTGGTTTGTTGACGCGGGCTTGCCCGATCAAGCCCTCTCGGCAATGGATGCCGAGCTTGACCGGGCTATGGCCCACACCGGGGTCGACACCATTGTGGTCACACCCAGTACGTCCCAACCCACCCGTTCATGGTTGGCACCACTGCTTCCCGCGGGCATGAAAGTGGTTCGAGAATGGTCAGTGTCGCTACCCCAAGTCGAGGTGAGCGAATTGGAGCGCATCATGCGCGACATTCCGTGGCACGAAAAGGCCAGTAAACGCCAACCGGCCAGGACAGAGCTTCGTGAAGGTTCACTCGAGGTGGTGCGGTTGCGCTTAGCGCACCACCAGTTGGAGCGCATTAAGAAGACCTCGACTGCCAGGGACGTCGTCGCGGCAGAGTTTGAACAATCCCTTCGAGACGCCATTGGTCGAGTGGCCGTGGTCGGTCAGACCTACCAACACAACCGTGGCGCGCTTAATTTGCTCAGCCGACACGGCTGGCACCACCAGGCGGGGACCACATGGCAATAGCGAAACTGAGCCGAACCCTCGCCCACTACCCGTGGGGCGGAAGCGGCGCCATTTCGGAGCTTTTTGGGTGGAGTGCTTCAGACAAACCCGAAGCCGAATGGTGGCTGGGTGTCCACCCGGTCCGCCCCAGCACCCTGGCTGCTGACGGGGGGCCATTGGCGCAGTGGTTGCAGCGTTACGACGCCCGTTCCGATTTGCCCTACCTGTTCAAAGTCTTAGCCCCCACCATGCCGCTGTCACTGCAGGTGCACCCCAGCACCGAGCAGGCCCACGAAGGCTATGACCGTGAAGTTCAACAGGGGGTATCACTTGATGCCAGTAACCGGTTATTCAAAGACCGTTTCGCAAAACCAGAACTCGTTGTTGCCTTAGAGGGTGGCTTCCACGCCTTAGCGGGCGTGCGCCCGGTGGCCGAGACGATTGACGCACTCACGGAGCTTCGAGGCACCCGCGATGCGCCCGCCGTCGATGACTACATTTCTCGACTCGAGCAGGCCGGTATTGCGCAGACCACGTCGTGGTTATTGCGCGGTGGTGACGATGTCCTGGAATTGGTAGGTCAATTGGGTCAACTCGCTGACGCATCAGTGACCCAAGGTGACCGTGCAGAGGGCATGACACCGCACAACCCCGCACGCCTCGCGGCTGACACCATCCTGCGCTTGCAGAAACATTTCCCCGGCGATGCGGGCATTGCCGTGGCCATGTTGCTCCACCGGGTAGACCTCGAACCCGGAGAGGCACTTTTTGTCGATGCGGGAGTCCCACACGCTTACCTCGAGGGCTACGCCGTGGAATTAATGGCCCCCAGCGACAATGTCCTCCGTGGTGGTCTCACCACAAAACACGTCGATGTGGAAGCGTTTCTGGACGTTGTCGTCTTGCAGCCAGGCGATGCGCCACGCCTGACCCCAGAGGTGGATGATTCCGGGGTGAGTACTTATCGACCGGCCGGTCACGGTTTTCAGTTGTCCAGGTTGCACGGCAGTGGGCTACAAGAGCGCATCACGCTAAGCGGCCCCAGCATCGTCTTATGCACTGCGGGAAGTTGGCAGGTGCGCGGACCCCGTGGATCGATTACCGCGAGCCGCGGTGAAGCCTGGGCGGTCAGCCAATCAGAATCACCACTCACTTTGGAAGGATCCGGCGAACTGTGGTGGGCCAGCCCCAGTGAGGTCCGACAGCAGGTCTCACAGCAGGTGTTGCAGTAGGAGAACCACACACTTTGGCCCGAACAAGTGAGTGGTGCCGGTGCCGGGGTGTTGCTCGCCGGGCTGGTTCAATCGGCCTTGCCTGGTGCCCTCTGGCACAGTCTCCTGGGTAGGCTCGGCATCATGAAATTTCTCGTCACCGGAGGCGCCGGATATATCGGTGGGCACACCGTGTACTCACTGGTTAATGCCGGACATGACGTCGTCGTCATCGACGACCTCTCCTCGGGCCGGGCAGAGGTCCTCCCCGAAGGGGTCGCCCTTGTTCGCGGGTCGGTGACGAACCCGGGGGCACTCGATGAAGCCTTTAGTCACCACGTAGACGGGGTGATTCACTTCGCCGGGTTTAAACATGCAGGGGTAAGTGTCGAAAAACCTCTCCTGACGTACGACCAAAACGTTGTCGGGATGCTTCGACTCTTGGAAGCCATGGAGCGCGCCGGTGTCGGACACATCGTGTTTTCTTCCACCTCCGCCGTCTATGGCGATGTAGATGCACCGGTTATTCATGAAGATGCGCCCAAAAACCCGGCCTCGCCTTACGGTGAATCCAAACTGGTGGGCGAGTGGATTTTGCGCGACCAAGGTGTTGCCACAGGCTTGAAACACTGTTCGCTTCGGTACTTCAACGTGGTGGGATCCGGGGTGCCAGGTATTTATGACACCAGCCCCTACTCGTTGCTGTCGATGGTGTTCGCCGCGTTAGGCAGGGGTGAAACCCCTGGAGTGTTTGGCACCGACTATGACACCCCGGACGGCACCTGCATCCGCGACTACATTCACGTACAAGCGCTCGCTGACGCCCACGTCCAGGTGGCTGAAAAGCTTGTCTCCGGTCAGCCCCTCCAGAGCGCCTACAACCTGGGCAGCGGCACCGGTTCAAGTGTGGCGCAGATGATGACCGAAGTGGCGAGAGTGACCGGCATTGACTTTGAACCCGAAGCGCGGCCCCGCCGGGCAGGCGATCCGATGAAGGTTGTCGCCTCTGGTGAGGCCGCAGCGCGTGATGTGGGATGGACCATGCAGCAGTCGGTGGCGGAGATGGTCAGCTCCGCCTGGCGAGAATATTCCGCCGCTCACGGCGTGTCGCAGAAATAATTTCGCCATAGGGTTTACCCCACAGGCGCCGGGCCAACCCGCTATTTACCGGGTTCTAATTGGGGATAACCTCTCTCACCTTCCAGTGAAGCCTGAAAAGACGGGCGTTTTCGGACTTGACGCGGAGGTAATTACACCGATGTAATACTGGCAGTACCGTGGCCTGTGGCGGTACCTAGTAAAGGAGTAGAGAGTGGCGGAATTTCGCAACTCAGTCCCAGACAACTGGTTTGTCGACCCGGTTCAACTGGGCATCCCAGGAGTTCGCGACGACGACAATGGCGCGTTGGCGTGGCAGGCAGATGCCCTGTGTTCCCAGACCGACCCAGAAGCATTTTTTCCCGAAAAAGGTGGCTCCACCCGGGAAGCAAAAAAGATTTGCCAACAGTGCGAAGTGAGCTCCGAATGCTTGGAGTACGCCCTGTCTAACGACGAGCGTTTCGGCATTTGGGGTGGGCTCTCCGAGCGCGAGCGTCGTCGCCTGCGTCGGCGCGCCTAGCGGGGAGATGCGCCGCCGGGTCCACGCCGTCGTCATCGCCCGCAGGCGCGGCGATCGGCTCATCCAGACCCTTGAAGCTCTGCGCGCCCAACGGTTAAGCCCCGACACCACTGTCGTGGTGGACCTCACCGGGGATGCCTCCTCCGAGGAAATGTTCCGCGAACAACTCGGGCGAGACAGTACGGTCACCATCATCTCCGGCCGCCCCGCAATGGGCTGGTCGGAAGCGCTCAATGTCGCCCGCACGACACTTCCCGAAGACGGCTGGATGTGGGTGTTGCGCGATGACACCACACCTCAAGACGACGCGCTCATGCATTTACATTCCGCGGTGGACGGGGCGCCGTCTGTCGTGATGGCGGGACCCAAACAGCGCATGACAGACCACCCTGGATGGTTGCGCGAATTTGGCGAAACCATCACCGTGTGGGGTGAGCGTCAAGCGATCGTCGACCGTGAACTCGACCAGGGTCAGTACGACCGGATGAGCGACGTGATGGCGGTCGGAGACGCCGGCCTGCTGATCCAATTGGGAGTGTTCGACGCGTTAGGGGGAGCAGATCCCGCACTAGACCCACTCGATGCGCCCCTGGATTTAGGCATCCGCGCCCGACTCGCCGGACACCGCGTCATGGCGGTACCCCAAGCGGTCGTATTTGTGGAACGCGGGCCCGCCGATTGGCGTGCCGGCAAAGACCTTGGCAGTGCGACAATGTTCCGCTTAGATCGGGCGACCTGGCTCTACCGCCGCTTTGCCTACAGCGCCTGGTGGGCACTCATTCCGCTCGTTGTGGTGGCTCTGCCTGGCGCGTTGGTGCGCTCAGCGTGGCAATTTGCTGCGAAACGACCCGATTTGGCCGTATCCGAAATCGTCGCCACCCTTTTTGCCCTGTGGCGCCTACCCCAAGCGATTGTTGCCAAAATGCGCTTGGGTCAATCAAAAACGGTCAGTTGGGCGGCCATCGCCCCGCTTCGAATGTCGCCCGGTGACCATCGCCGCCGCCGGCAACTGCGCGCCGAAGCGCGCTTTGCTTCCGCAGAGGAATCAGCCAGGGCTCTTACCCGGCCCGCCTTCTGGCCTGCCGGCGCCTGGCTGATTGTGGGCTTAGCAGCGTTGGGGGCGTTCATTTCCGGCCCGCTGGTGGGCGCTCGCGCCCTCGTGGGGGGTGGACTGTTGCCTCTCGCGACCTCCATCGAATCGCTATGGGCTGAGGTCCGGTGGTTACAGCCCTACACAGTCGGTGAAGTGTGGGGTCAACAGCTGGTGCCCGCTGATCCGGCGACTCTGGTGCTGGCCCTCATCGGGTCGCTCACCTGGTGGTCACCCTCACTGGCATTGGTTGGTGTGTGGTTTGCCGCACCACTGATTTCCGGGTTAATCGCCTGGTGGGCGGGTTCCCAATTTCTGCAACGCCAACTGGCCACCACCGTGTTTGCCCTCGTATGGGTCCTGCAGCCGACATTCATTCTGGCCCTCACTGAAGGGCGCTGGCAGGCCGTTGTGCTTCACATGGCCCTGCCGTGGCTGTTTGCCACGATGTTGACCGCGCACACCTCGTGGCAGCGCGCAGCAGCAGGCGGTTTTGCGACCGCAATAGTCACTGCGCTAGCCCCCGTGCTGTGGCCGGCAGTGTTGTTTGGCTGGCTTGTCGTGATTCTCGCGAAGGGATGGAAGCAGCCCGGACGTGCACTGTTGGGAACGCTGCCCTTGGCGCTTGTCCCCGGTCTCGTGTGGTGGATTCCCCGCTGGGCCGCGCCCGGAGAAATCGGCTTAGTTGAAGGATTAGGGCGATTTCTCGCCGACCCTGGAGTGGCACACGCTGCGGGAGGGGCTCACTGGTGGTGGTACCTGCTGGGCTGGCCGGTAACCCCCACTACTGCCCAGCTTGGTGGGGTGAGCTTTGAACTCAGCACGATCGCCCTATGGTTGGCCATCCCTCTGGTGGCCCTAGCGCTCGCCGTCTTCTCGACGCGACGGGGTGATATCCAGGTTGCCTTGGGTGCTTTTATCCTCGTCGGTCTTGTGACCGCAGTGAGCGCGACGGGGATTTCGCAGGGGTATTTGGGTACGCAACTGGTGTCGATCTGGCCGGGCAGTGCCGTGTTTGTCATTGTCTTAGGGCTGGCTGCTGCCGCGGCGTCCACTGTGGACGAGCTTCAACCCGAATCGTTTGCGTGGGGTGCGGGTGTGGGTGCACGGCGAGTATCCGCCGGGGTCCTCTCGGTTGCTGTGGTGCTGACAGCCTTCGCCACCATCACCCCCCTCGCCGGTGGAATCTGGGGCGAGCAGTCAGTCGTGCAGGCTCGGGCGGAAGCGCGCACCGTGCCGGCCATCGTGGCGGCCGAGGCGCGTTCACATCCCGCGCAAGGCACGTTGATCATCACCCAGGGAGCCACACCGGAAGTTTTTGAGGCCGCCATTGTGCGCGGGGTAGGCAACACTCTCGAGCGACAAAGTTCCCTTTATCGTCAGCGACCAGTCGGCACCGACAACTTCGCAGCGCAGCGCGCTGCGCTGGTCGCGGCCATCGTTCAACCCACTAGCGCTGACCCGCGTGCCAGTCTTCAAGACCTCGGCATTCGCTTCATCCTGTTTCGAGGTGACCCCGATAGCGATGCGGCGTTAACAATCGGACAGCGTTCCTACTTCATCCAATCCGGCGCGACCGACGAATCAGTTCTCTTTCAAGTGGACCTCGGCGAGCCAGTGGTCCCCGAAGACATCACCCCCACTCCGAGTCAGGCCCGAGCGGATGGCCTGTGGCTGGTGACCTGGCTGCTGTGGGGTGTGTTGGCACTGCCCACCGAGCGCACACCGCGTCGTCGCTCAGAGGAGGGCGACGACGCGTCCTCCCTTCAGCGAGTGTTAGATGAGGACACCGATGACTGATCCGAATACGACTAACCCGAATATGACTAACCCCGATACGACCAATCAGGCGTCCGATGGGCCTTCCGATGCCGCAGACGGTCAGGGGCAACACGGGCCGATCGGTTCGCGGGGTCTTGGGGGTAGCCAGGCGCCTTCAGTGGCCCGTATTGGCTCAGCAGCCTTGGGGCTTGTCCTGTTGGCGGGTTCGCTTGGGGCTGTGAGCCAAAACATCCCCCAATCGGTGGTGTCAGCGCTACCCGGCCCAGCCGCCACCCTTCAGCCCATTGCGGCTACCGCGGAGGCACCCAACCAGCAGGTGATTTGTCCCGGCCCCTTCCTAACATTCGTCGCCCAAGAAACCACCCCCCGAGGTTTTTCCGACCCCGAGCTGACCCGACTGGGTTCACAGAGCACTGAAGTGACCCTGGAGTCTGAAGACTTTTTGCAGGAATTCGCGGGTACTGACGGTGACCTCGCGCCTGCACCCGTCTTTCTTCAGCAACCCGCAGAAGCAGGGTTTTTGGGAGCAGCCAGTAGCGCCCGAATTGACAGTATTTTTGCGTGGGGTCTCGCCGCCCAGACCTGCCAAACTCCCGTCTCGGAGGGATGGTTAGTGGCAGGGTCCACCTCAACCGGTCGCCAGGGAGTCATTTCTCTGTCCAACCCTGGCGCGGTACCGGCCACCGTGGATCTTGGCGTGTATGGCCAATCGGGCCCGGTCACTGCGCCGGCTGGGCGAGGAATTTTGCTCCAGCCTGGTGAGCGTCGGGTGTTTAGCCTCGCAGGCCTCGCTCCCGCAGAAGCATCACCCGTGATTTCGATGCGCAGTGCAGGAACACCGGTCAGTGTGACCCTGCACACGGCACTCATTCGAGGGCTCGATCCTGATGGTGCGGACCTGGTGGGGCTTCAAGGTGCACCCTCCACTCTCCGGGTGTTACCCGGTGTGTGGTTGGAATCCGAAAATGCTCTCGCCCGGGTGAGTGGTCAAGACGGCTACAGCGATATTGGCCCCGTGTTGAGGTTGTTGGCACCGGAGGGTGATGCTCAGGCTGTGGTGCGGGTGATTCGCCCGATCGCCGGTGATGTGGTCAGCGAAGTGTCGCTCGAGGCGGGACGAGTATTTGATATCGCTTTGGACACTCTCGGTGAGGGCCACGCGGCCGTTGTTGTCGAATCGGACCAACCCATTGTTGCGGGCGTGAAACATTCCAGCGTGGGTGATCCTCGGACCGACCTCGCCTGGTTGCCCTCTGCTCCACTGATTAACGGACCGGGCAGCGTGGTCGTGCCGGGCGGGCCCGACGCCACGTTGCACGTGGTCAACAATTCGGACCAACCCGGAACGTTGAAGTTTGCCCGAGTCGCGGAAGATGGCGAGCAGGTGCTCGCGGCGGGTGAGATTGATCTTCCCGCACAGGGGCTCAGTGTGCGCAGCCTCGGCGGTGGTGGCGGCGCCTACATTGTTGAATCCGATGTCGAAGTCGCGATCGGTGTGGTCCTGCGTGAAGACGGCGAATTGGCCAACCTGGTCGCCACGCCACCACCGGCTGCGTCGCCGGAAATCCTCGTCTACGCCCGTTAGCGCTCGCGCCCCGGTGCGAGCTGCCAGGGGTCCATGCCGGTAAGTTCCGCTACCGCCCTAATCACCACCGATTCGACCACCATGCGTTCAAACCAGCGGTCTTCTGGATGGTGGTGACCGAGGCGTTCAATGGGTAAACGAAAAAGGTGGACGGTGTTGGCGGCTTTATCCACCCTCCAACGGGCGACACCCGGCAGTGTGGAGGGCTGGTCGGGCATGGCGTGAATGACGAGAATCGTTTCTCGAAGCTGTTCTGGGGCCACCTTTTTCAGGTGTTCCATCATTGCTTCCACGATGTCGATGAACGCATCTGATCGGCGTCTCTTCGGAGCCAAGAGTGGTCCCACCACCAGCGAACGGCCCGGTCGGCGGCTTCGACCGTGGTCGACACGAGGCGGTGAAGATTGGCTGCGCGTCATCCCTCCACGCTAGTGGCCGCGGCGCTAGCCTGGAGCATCATGCGTGAGCGACGACCCATCGAGCGTCGGTGCAGCAAAATCAGTTGCGAGCACACCGCAGAGCACACCCTGACCTATGTGTATGCCGACCAAGAGGTCGTGATTGGGCCGCTGGCGGTGCAAGCCGAACCACACTCCTACGACCTGTGTGCCCCACACGCGACAGCGTTGACTGCCCCACAAGGCTGGCAGGTGGTGCGCTACCGCCCGGAGCCCGATTTCTACTGAGTAGGCTGGCTGGGTGTCAAGCCACGAGTCACTACCGGATGGGACCAACTCCCGGGCCATTTCTGCCCTAGACGCAATCGTCAAGAGTTATGACGTTCGCGGTCTGGTGGAAAACCAACTCACCCCACACGTTGCCTACGCCTTAGGGGTGGCCGCGGTAGCGGAGTTGGGCCTTCAGAGCAAAGGTTTCATTGTGGGACACGACATGCGACCCAGCTCGCCGGAGTTGGCCAGGGCGTTGGAAGCGGGTGCTCGAGACGCCGGGGCGACGGTTCGCTCGGTGGGTTTGGCCTCGACCGACATGGTCTATTTCGCCTCGGGTCGCTTCGATGAAGCCGCCGCGATGATTACCGCCAGTCACAACCCTCCCGAATACAACGGCATCAAGTTTGCCAAGGCGGGCGCCAAAGGCGTCAGTTTTGATAACGGGTTATCGGGTATTCGCGATCGCGCCAAAGCCTGGTTGGGCAATGACATCGAGGTCACCATCCCCGCAGAGCCTTCAGGGGTGACTGACGTGTTGGTCGGCTACGCAGAGTTTTTGCGCAGCCTGGTGGACATTTCGGGTGGTCGTCGCCTGAAGGTGGTTGTTGATGCCGCAAACGGTATGGCCGGTTACACGGTGCCGGCAGTGTTGGGCACTGGCGTGGGTTTGGACGAGCTTCCCCTCGACATTGTTCCGCTGTATTTCGAGCTTGATGGCACCTTCCCCAATCACGAAGCAAACCCCCTGGAGCCAAAAAACCTCGTCGATTTACAAAAGGCGGTCCTGGCCCATGGCGCGGATGGTGGTTTGGCGTTCGATGGCGATGCGGATCGGTGTTTCGTCGTTGATGAGCGGGGTGAGCCGGTGAGCCCCAGCGTGGTCGGGTCGATTGTCGCCAAACGAGAAATCCGGAGGGTGCGAGAAACCTCCGGTGAGGACACCCCCACCGTGTTACACAACCTGATTTGTTCTCGTGTGGTGGCTGAAACGATTGCCGCCGAAGGCGGCATCCCCGTGCGGACTTCCGTGGGCCACTCGTTGATTAAAGACGTGATGGCCAGAACTAATGCAGTGTTTGGTGCTGAACACAGCGCCCACTACTACTTTCGGGACTTTTTTGGCGCCGACTCTGGCATGTTGGCGGCCCTGCACGTATTGGCTGAGCGCGGTGCTGCGGATGTGCCGCTGAGTGAAATTGCCAGGGACTACATGCCCTACGTCCAGTCGGGGGAAATTAACACCAGGGTGAGTGACGTTCACGCTGTGGTCCAACGCATTGAACAGGCTTTTGATCAGCGGGCCACCACCGACCGGCTTGACGGGTTGAGTGTCACAGGACCCGGTGAAGGCCCCGCAATGTGGTGGTTCAATGTTCGAGCATCCAACACCGAACCCTTACTTCGGCTCAATGTGGAAGCAGGCTCACCCGACACGTTGGACGCGGTCACCTCAGAAGTTCGGGCACTCATTGCTGCAGAGTAGCTCTGCAGAGTCACGGTAGCTCTGCCGAGTAACGATGGGTCACTCTGTGGAGATAGGGGTAACCCTGGGTAAATCGGGCCAACTCGGGGTAGCGCATTCCACATCTGGGCAAAGTGTTTACCTTCAGTGACGACTCTGTCAGCTTTCTGGTGACACAATAAGAAACATGTTGACTGCTACCCCACTCCAATACCGCGTCGCCGACCTTTCTCTTGCTGAGTCAGGTCGCCACCAAATTCGCCTCGCCGAGCACGAAATGCCCGGCCTGATGGCTCTTCGTGAAGAGTTTGGTCCCCACCAGCCCTTAAAGGGTGCCCGGATTACCGGTTCGCTGCACATGACCGTGCAGACCGCGGTCCTCATCGAAACCCTCGTCGCACTCGGTGCTGAGGTGCGTTGGGCGTCGTGCAACATTTTCTCCACCCAAGACGAAGCCGCTGCGGCCGTAGTGGTCGGAAACGGCACCGTCGACGACCCTCAAGGTAGCCCCGTGTTTGCCTGGAAGGGTGAAACCCTCGACGAATACTGGTGGTGCACCGAACAGATTTTTGACTGGTCGGCTCACGGCCACAACGGCCCGAACATGATCTTGGACGATGGTGGCGACGCCACCATGCTCGTGCACAAGGGTGTCGAATTTGAGGCCGCTGGTGCGGTTCCCGAACCCCAAGCGTCTGACCCTGCCGAATGGCGTGTGGTGTTGGGTGTGTTGGCAAAGAACCTCGCTGAGGCGCCCGGTAAGTGGACCGAAATCTCGGGCGACATCATCGGTGTCTCGGAAGAGACCACCACGGGTGTGCACCGCTTATACGAATTTTTCAAAGCCGGGTCGCTGTTGTTCCCGGCGATTAACGTCAACGATTCGGTCACCAAGACGAAGTTTGACAACAAATACGGCATCCGCCACTCCTTGATCGATGGCTTAAACCGTGCCACCGACACCCTCATTGGCGGCAAGGTCGCTCTCGTTGCCGGCTACGGCGATGTGGGTAAAGGTTCGGCTGAGTCGCTTCGCGGTCAAGGCGCGCGTGTGATTGTTACCGAAATTGACCCCATTTGTGCGCTGCAGGCCGCGATGGATGGCTACCAGGTCGCCAAGTTGGAAAGTGTCATCGACCAGGTGGACATTTTCGTGACCTCGACCGGCAACAAGGACGTGTTCACGCTCGATCACCTACTCGCGATGAAGCACCAAGCGATTGTCGCCAACGTGGGACACTTCGACAACGAAATCGATATTGCCGGTTTGGAAGAACTCAAAGGCGCAACCAGCATCGAAATCAAGCCCCAAGTGCACGAATGGCAGCTTCCTAACGGTCGCAGCGTGTTGATGCTGAGCGAGGGACGTCTGATGAACCTCGGTAACGCCACCGGCCACCCGAGCTTCGTGATGAGTACTTCGTTTGCCAACCAGGTCCTCGCACAAATCGAACTCTTCCAGTTCCCGGATGCGTACCCCATTGGTGTGCACCTGCTGCCGAAGAAACTGGACGAGAAGGTTGCCAGGCTCCACCTCGATGCTCTCGGTGTGGAACTGACCGAGTTATCTGACGAGCAGGCCGCCTACATTGGTGTGGCAAAGGAAGGCCCCTACAAGGTCGACCACTACCGCTACTAAGCGTTATCCCCCGGGAACCCGGGGGATAACCGGTGTAGGCTCATGCTCCATTAGGTTGACCCGCAGTGGCCGGAGGTGAGAGACGTGGCGAACATTTTGGTCGTCGATGACGATCTCGCGCTGTCGGAGATGATCAGCATCATGCTGCGCGGTGAAGGCTTCGACACCTTCTTAGCCCCTGATGGCCAAACCGCGCTCGACCAGTTAGCCACGGGTGCGCCTGATTTGGTGCTGCTGGATGTGATGCTGCCAGGGATGAACGGCGTCGACGTCTGTCAAAAGATTCGTGAAGCCAGCGGAATTCCCATCATTATGTTGACCGCAAAATCGGATTCGTCCGATGTGGTGCGCGGTTTGGAATCGGGTGCCGACGATTATGTCGTCAAACCGTTTAACCCGAAAGAACTTGTCGCCAGAATTCGCACGAGGCTTCGACCCGCGCAAGAAACCCATCACACGGAACTTCGAATTGCGGATGTGGTCATTGACGTACCCGCCCACGAAGTGCGGCGAGCGGGTGAGCGGGTCAGTTTGACACCGCTGGAGTTCCAACTCTTGCTTACGTTGGCGCTGAAGCCCCAACAGGTGTTTACCCGCGAGGCACTGTTAGAGGAAGTGTGGGGCTATCGCTACAAGGCAGATACCCGGCTGGTGAACGTGCACGTTCAAAGGTTGCGCTCAAAAATTGAAACCGATCCGGATCATCCGGTCGTGATTGAAACGGTGCGCGGTGTGGGGTATCGCTCGGGGGCGCTTCACAGCGCTGAGGGGTTGACCCAGGCCGAATGATGTGGGGCAGCCTTCGTTGGCTCCGCCGAGCACTGGCCAGTCCCCTCCGGCTCTGGCGGGTGTCACTACTCACCAGGACTGTCGTGGTCGCGGGGTTACTCTCCGGCCTGGCAGTGACCGTCATCGGTGGTTACATGTCGCTCACCATCCAAGACAGCCTTTTTGAGTCCCGCCGCGATCAAATTGTGGTGGAAAGTGTGCGAACAGGCACACAAGTCCAGTCACTGTTTGACAATTCAGTCACCCAAGCCGGCACCATCGACGTCGAAACGGCGAACTCGTCAGCACAAACCGCCATTCGCACCACACAGTCATCGCCCGGTGCGGGAGGTTTTGCCATTTTGCGAACACCTGGACAGATCACCGACCAAACGATGACGTCGACGTCGACTGCCGGTTTAGATATTTCCGTCGTGTCCAGTCAGATTCGACAGGCCGTCGTCCAAGACCCCACCCGGGTGCACTACCAGTCGGTGGCACTGAGCAACGGGGTGGGGGTGATTCCGGCGTTAGTGACCGGTTCGGCTATCCAGGTTCCCAGTGCCGGACAATACGAGCTCTACATGGTCTACGACCTTTCCGGTGTGCAGGCGACGCTGACGTTGGTGCAACAAACCCTCATTGTGGGCTCCATCCTCCTTGTGGTGCTCATTACCGGGGTGACCTGGCTGGTGGTGCGCTTGGCAATCGGCCCGGTGCGCATCGCTGCCCGCACCGCGGAGCGGCTCGCGGAAGGGTATTTGGAGGAGCGCATTGAAGAGCGCGGTGAAGATGTGATTGCCACTCTCGCCCGGTCGTTCAACAAAATGGCTGACAGTATGCAGTCCCAGATTGTTCGACTGGCGAAACTGTCCCAACTCCAACAACACTTCGTCTCCGATGTGTCCCACGAACTGCGCACACCCTTGACGACCATCCGGTTGGCTGCCGATGTTCTTCACGATAAACGAGACGAATGGGAACCCCAATCGCGCCGCAGTATCGAATTGTTGGTCGCCCAAATTGAACGCTTCGAGCTGATGCTCACCGACCTGTTAGAAATCAGTCGCTACGACGCCGGCGCGGTGACGCTTGATCGTGACCAGGTCAACCTGGTGGAACTGCTGGAGGACTGTCTCGAACAGTTGGCCCCGCTGGCGAACCAACGTGGTTCCTCCCTCGTGCTGGAAGTACTCGGTGGTTACGGCGATGTGGAGGCAGACTCGAGGCGGGTGCGACGAGTGTTGTTGAACTTTGTCGGTAACGCCATCGACCATGGCGAAGGCAAGCCGATTGTGGCGTTTGTCGATTCGGATCAAGACACCGTGTCGGTTGCTGTTCGAGACTGGGGTGTGGGAATGACGACGGAGGAAGCAGCCCGAGTATTTGATCGTTTTTGGCGGGCTGACCCGTCCCGCCAACGCACCACAGGGGGTACCGGTTTGGGTCTGGCGATTGCCCAGGAGGATGCCATCGCCCACGGTGGGTTTATTGACCTCTGGTCGGTAGCGGGAGAGGGAAGCTGTTTTCGACTCACTCTGCCGCGGCGTGCCGGCACAGTGGTTACGCACTCACCGTTGCCACTGCCTCCAGAGAGCGACCACCCAGATATTGCCACCACGGTCCACTCTGGTC
>CBFHPU010000024.1:0-18481 GCA_965657845.1 Pontimonas sp. | reverse complement strand
GTCCACGGCTGTGGCCACGGCGGTATCCAGCGCCAGGGAGTAGATCACTCCGTCTGAGCCGATCATCACCGCGGAGTCGTCTGCGAGTTCACTTCCTGTGGCGTAGACAGGCAACGCAGTGTGGGCCATGGCAAGAGTCATTCCTGCAGCAAGGACCATGCCCGGAGTAATTGCGAGGAGCCGAGCGTTGTGGAGTCTGCGCCAACCTCGGGCGCGATGGGTGCAGCAAGAAGCAGTGTGGTGTGTCCCACGCACACTCTTAGGGTGTCCTGCACCTGTCGTGACTCGCCATCGGGTCAACATGGCGCACAGTTAAGTAGACACTCGAAAAAAGTTCAAGACTTTTTTTCTGTGGTTTTTCCGATAAAGACGCCGATCCCGCGGCTGAAGGCCCCGCGAGGTTGCCCGGGTAGCCCGCTTTTTGCCCGGTGTGAGGGAGGAAGATATCCTGGCACGCCCCTGCCGGGGTGTCGGAGGCCCCTACTACACTGGCGAAAAACCACGCGAAGACGTCTCGATTTGCCCTCCACAAGCGCAGGCGCCCAGAAAGAAGGCCCCAGCATGCGAGTAGCGCAATACGACCGTTACGGTCCCCCCGATGTCATCACCCTGGTGAATGAACCAGACCCCGGTGACCCGGGCCCTGATGAGGTGTCAGTCCGCGTCATTGCCGCTGGCCTGAACCCCGCCGATAGCAAAATGCGGCGAGGACACACACCGATTGTTGATTTACCGGCTCGCATTGGGCGCGAATTTTCTGGCATCGCGATCGCGGTGGGTGACAACGTGAGCCACATCACGGTCGGAGGGGAAGTCTTAGGCACCGGCCAAGGGGTCATGGCCGACATCGTTGTGTCCCCCGGCGACCTCGTGATGCCAAAACCAGACGGCATCACCTTCGATCACGCCGCAGTATTACCCGTCGCCGCCCAAACAGCGTGGGCTGCTGTGGAATCACAGCGTGTCCAACCGGGAGAAGTCGTCGCGGTCAGCGCAGCGGCCGGAGGCGTGGGTGTGGTGATGTGTCAGTTACTGCGAGACCTCGGAGCGATCGTGATTGGCACGGCCAGCCCCCGCAACCACGTGTTCCTTGAAGGGATGGGGGCAATCCCCGTCGACTACCACGGTGACCTGGCGGCCACTTTGGAAGAATTCACGCCCAAGGGGCTCCACCACGTGTTTGATAATTCCGGTCACCAGATGATCGAAGCCGCACTGCAGCTGGGCGTTCCACGGGAGAACATCAACTCAATCTCTGGTGATGGACCCAAATTCGGTGTTCCCACGATCGGCCGCGTGGGTCTAAACCCCCGGATAATTGCCGCCCTCGCAACCAAAATTGCGGATGGTTCGCTCGTGATCCCCATTCGCACACAGCCCTTCGATGAACTCAAGAAGGCCTACATCGACCTGGAAGAGGTGGGCGTCGCAGGCAAAGTGGTCGTGCGGATGGACAACACCCCTGAAGGGGACATGCCCACCCTGCCCCCGGCCTAACGAAAGCTTCCAAGAAACCCAGCACGTCTCGGCGTGCTGGGTTTTCCACAGACGGTCGCTTCTTGCCCCCGAGGGGCTCCTGGCTTCACGATCGTCTCGCTAAGAGCAAACCCCAATCAACATCGGAGAAATTGGCCCAATGTTCATGCAGGCTCCCTGCGCTGGGGCTGGGGCTGGCTCCCTGCGCTGGGGCTGGGGCTGGGGCTGGGGCTGGGGCTGGGGCTGGGGCTGGGGCCGGGGCCAAAATTAGTGTGGGGATAGCCCGGCGGAGATACACGCCTCTCTTCTCTACTCATCAAAGTTGAGGCGGGAGGACTATCAATTAAGCGCTACATTGTCATGGTGTTAAACGAGCAGGCGCGAGGTCGTAACAACGCGGAAATTTTGGCCGAGCACCAACGATTTGTTCGTGACCATTACTCGAACACAGGCACCCCCCGGCCAAAGGCAGACGACATCCGCAGCGTGATTAAGGAATCGACCAGAGAGCGTGACGAGCGGGGCCCTTTCCCCGGCAAGTACTGACTGAGTCCTATCGGCAGCGGGCGCGTCCTTTACCCACAGCTACAAGTCCGCGCCGGGGCTCACGACCGGCACACCGTGTTCCCGACACGCGACGGCCAGTCGCTTGTCGTAGGTGACCAACGCTGTGAGGAAAGGCAACTTTCCCAGTGCGGTAGCGAGATGAATCGCATCGAGAGTGCGCATCGCGGCAGGTGCAAGATATGCCGCTCTCTCAAGTATCGATCGGTCGACGTCAACGAAGTTGATTCTGTCAATCACACTGCGGGCCGCAATGGTTGCATCGGGTCCGTGCGGGTGACACGCGCGAATAATTTCGGCGACCATGAGAGAACTCGACAGTAAATCGCCCTCTGTGGCGCTCATCCAGCCGCGAAGCGCATCCGATTCCGGCTCGCTCATGGCCAACTTCACTGCCGCCGACGTGTCGAGGTAGACCAGGCTCATCTCTCGTCGTGCCGCAAGCGCTGAAGGGTCTCGGAGGCACTCTCGCCATCTCCCTGTGGGACCAAATCACTGGTCAGAAGGTCCCGCCAGTCTTTCTTGGCGGGAGTGACGGCGCCCACCGCAATGGCCTCCTCCAAGGAACGTGCCTCACCCATAGGTGAAATGCGCGCTATCGGTTTACCAAATTCAGTGACCACCAGGACTTCCCCCCGCTTGATTCGTTCCATGACGCGGGAGACATTTTGACCTAGTTGACGCAGTCCAACGTGATTGTTATCCACAGTTCTACAGTGTAGGACACTGCCTAGCTCGGGAAACGGTGCGCAGGAGAAGGTTCCGCCCGCTGATGATCAACTTCACCGCCACACACACGCCGAGACAAAAACTCGTTATCTTTCATCGCGTCGCATGCGCTCCAGAACCTCGGACAGCGATTGGCCACCGCTCGCGGGTAGGCGCTCCCGAGCGAAAAAATCTGCCAGGTTTGCCGTCGGCTGAGTGACCTGACCCATTTGAACGGCTTCTTCAAGGGTTTGGGGCTCACGCACCGGAGAGATCTTTGCAATCGGTTTACCAAATTCAGTGACCACCAGGACTTCCCCCCGCTTGATTCGTTCCATGACCCGGGAGACATTTTGACCCAGTTGACGCAGTCCAACGTGATTGTGATCCACAGTTCTACAGTGTAGGACACTGTGGTCTTTCCGGCACGGTGACTTCTACCGCGCTCAGACCTGCGCACCGCGTTGAGGCCAGAAAATACATGGGCGGTTCAATAAAGCGCGGACCAGTAGTGAGCCCTGAGTGGGTGTCTGTCGATTACAGAAGGTCCAGGTGAACCCGAACTTCCCATTCGATGTGCTCCAGTAACCCTGCGGGCACTCGAGCGGAGGTGGGCTGGAGTCGTGAAATGTCCACCGCGCGCAGTTGTTCGACTTGGACGGCGCTATCGCGCGGTAACCCGGACTGTGTGGAGGTCAGCACCAAGTGGGAATGGACGGCCCGTTGCAAATTAGTCGTCAGTGGAATCACCGTGATGACCCCACGGCCGAGCGACGACGCCACACGATTTGCCGAATTGTTCGAGATCACCACACAAGGCCGCCGGGTGCTGGCTTCAGAGCCTGTGGGTGCACCCAGATCAACCCAGGCAATGCCACCGCGGACGATGTCTACCACGATTGCTGTTCATCGGCTAGACCATCGGAGACAACGGCGTCCCAGGCCGGGTCACTTTCACTAAAGGCGCGCTCGTAACTCGCTTCAAGCTCGTTTTTTCGCCACAGCTTGATTGCGGCACTCATCGCCTGGGATCTAGAGGGGTAGTGGCCCTCGGCCACTCTCCGATCGACAAAGGCCACTTCATCGTCGGGAATGTTCACACTAATCTTCATACTTATCAGAATACCTGCCATGGGCCCACTCTGGCCCATGGCTGGGCGACTTCCGTCGATGTGATGCCGTCTGTGAATTAGGACATGGTGTTGCCCCTTTCGGGACAACACACCACACCTGTACCACTCCACACCCGCCGTGCTCCACACCCGCACTCAGCCGACATTTAGCCACTGCTCGTATCGTGAGGGACACACAGTCTTTGAAAGGTCGGGAGTGACATGTTCACCAAATGGGTTCCCTCAGTAACCGTCGCCGGCGTAATCGCCGCCGGGGCCATTGCCCTGCCGATGCAAGCCAGTGCGGTGGACCTGCCCGAGCGCAGTGTCGCCGAATTGTTGGCCGCAATGGACGAGAGCGTGGAGGGTTTTTCGGGCAGCGTCACCAAAACCTCCAACATGGGCCTTCCCGAGTTGGAAATGTCTCAAATGATGAGTGAAGAGATGGTCGCGGACATGGAAGAGCGGATGCCAGAAGGCTTCGAAGACTTCGTGCCGCAACTGGTGGAACAAAACCCACTAACCGACGCCATTTCTTTCCTCGCCGGTACCGACACCATCCGCGTCTACGCCTCAGAAGAAGGCTTCCGGGCACAAATCCTGAACCCCATGAGCCAGCGCGACGTCATTGTCAACAAAGACGCCTTCTACTCCTACAACGCCAAGACCAACACTGTGCTGACCAGAAGCATCGATGGGGACTTCGACAAGCCCACCCTCGATGAGCTAAACAGCGAGGTGGAACTCGACCTCACCAACCCCGACGAACTGGCCAGTGCACTGCTAGAAGAAGCAGAGGGTAAAGCCACGATTACCGTGGGTGCCGATCACCGTGTGGCCGGACAAGATGCCTACCGCCTGGTCGTAACGCCGGAATCAAGCGTCAGCTTGGTCGAGCGCATCGACATTTCGGTCGATGCCAACACCGGTTTGGGTCTTGGTGTTCAGGTGTATTCCACCGAACAGTCAGACGTCGCGTTCTCGGTCGCCTTTGACACCATTTCTTACGACACCCCAGAAGCGTCAATTTTTTCCTTTAGCCCCCCACCAGGAGCGACCGTAGAAACCCTGGAGTTGCCTGCCGAGGTGGAAAGTACTCTCACCGAGTTGCAGCGAGAAGACCTGAGCGACGCCGAAAAAGAAGCATTGCTGGAGTCGCTGAGAGCTGACATGGAAGCAGAATTCGCCCCCGGGGTGACCACAGACACCCTCGGTGAAGGCTTCGACACGGTCCTCACCATGAACCAGCTGCCAGAGGCATTCCCGCTGGAAATGCTGGAAAACGAACTCCTCGCGGACTTCAGTACCGAAGTCGATGGCGGAACGGTATTGAGCACTCCGCTCAGCAACACACTTCTGACCGACACCGGTGAGGTCTACACCGGTGCGGTGAGTGTCGAGTATTTGCTCGAGCTCGCCTCCAACTAGGTGGTAGCGAGCACAACAGATTCCACCGCGCCTCGTGCGGTGGAATCTGAGCGCGCCACCGACGGACCTTTTGCGATCCAGACCGAGGGGTTAACCAAAAAGTTTGGCTCTCAGGCCGCCGTCGATGCCCTATCCCTCCAAGTGCCTCGCGGTTCCGTGTTTGGTTTTCTGGGGCCCAACGGCTCCGGGAAAACCACCACGATTCGGATGCTGCTAGGCCTTGCGGAGGCAAGCTCTGGCACGATAAGCGTGCTCGGTCACGATATTCCCCGCCATTTAGAACACGCCCTGCCGAAAGTGGGAGCCTTGGTGGAAGGCCCCGCCTTCTATCCGTATTTATCGGGGCGAAAAAATCTCATCCGAATGGATGCCGCTGATCGGTTTTCTGATGCCCAGACCCGCGCGGAGCGAGTCGACTACGCACTGGCACGGGTGGGTCTTACTGCTGCGGCGGAGAAAAAAGCGGGCGCCTACTCACTGGGAATGAAACAGCGACTGGGCCTGGCTAACGCCCTTCTGAAACCCCGCGATCTGCTCATTTTGGATGAGCCCACGAACGGGTTAGACCCTCAGGGCACCAGGGAGGTAAGACACCTCATTCGAAGCCTGGCCGATGAGGGCATCACCATTTTTCTCTCCAGCCACCTTCTGGTGGAAATCGAGCAACTGTGTAGCCATGTCGCGGTGATGAACCTGGGGTCCCTGTTGGCCCAGGGTTCCTTGGATGAACTGCGCTCTCACGCGGAACCGCGACTCGTCATCGAAGTCGACGATGTTGCCCGTGCAAAGAGTGTCTTATCCCAGCACCACATCATCGCCACCACAAAAAACCTCACCCGCAACGAGGCCAACACGTCAGGACACCCCCGTGCGACTACCGCGGGCATGGTCACCACACTGGTTGCCACCGTGAGCGGGGACACGAATGCTGCGTCCATTAACCAAGAATTGGTCGCGGCAGGTATTGGTGTCAGTGGTTTCCGGATTGAGCGACCAAGCCTCGAAGAATATTTCGTCGAGCTCACTGGAGAGGGGTTTGACGTTGCCCGCTAACAAAACCCTCACCGCTGCACTCAGCCTCGATCTGATGCTCTCCGAGCTCCTGGTGATGTTCACCAGGCGTCGCACCTGGGCGATGCTCGCCGCCATCGCCCTCATTCCCATCCTGTTGGCCGTGGCCGTGTATTTGTCCTCTGATCGCCTTGCCCCCGGTGAGGGGCCTCCGTTTGTGGACCGGGTCACCCAAAACGGCCTCTTCACCGGTTTTGCCGCCATGTTGCTGGCGATGCCGCTGTTTCTTCCCCTGACCGTGTCCGTGGTCGCCGGTGACACCATTGCCGGCGAAGCCGGCCTAGGCACGCTTCGCTACCTCCTCATTGCCCCAGTCGGCAGGCTTCGCCTGCTGGTGGTGAAATACCTGGGGACACTGGCCTTTGTCTTGGCGGGAACATTCACTCTGATGCTGGCGGGTGCACTAATCGGCTGGATCCTGTTCCCCACAGGCCCCATCACGCTGCTCAGCGGCGATGTGATCGGTATTGGCGAAGCGTTAGGCCGAATGGCACTCGTCGCGCTGTATACGACGGTGTCGATGACGGGAATGCTCGCCATCGGGCTCTTTATCTCCACCCTGACCACCATTCCGGTGGGTGCCATGACGGGGGTATTGATCGCAAGCGGTGTCAGTCAAATTCTTGACAACCTGCCCCAGCTGTCGGTCATCCACGAATGGCTATTCACCCACTACTGGTTGGACTTCGCGGATATCTTGAGGCAGCCGATTGAACTCTCCAGCTTTGGCTCCAACGCCCTGCTACAACTCGGCTACATCGCCCTATTTGGCGCCCTCGCCTACGGCAGGTTTAGCACCAAGGACGTGCTGAGCTAGGCGTTAAGGATTGCTGCGGGGCCAATTGTGTGACGCCCAGGTGCCACAAGTGTTTAGCTAGCTAATCACTTTTGGCGATATGGCCCGATATTTCGGTTAACCGCTTAGCTCTCTGTCTACACTGCGAAATATGCGTGGAATCCGCCGTTTTGGTGTGCTCGCCCTTGCGACTGTGATGTTGTCGCCTTTTGTCCCGGCGTCCATTTCTCACGCTTCTGGAGGAGAGACCGTCACCATTTCGGGCCTCGACCCGGTCGCGGCAAATGCCAGCGACACATTTTCTGTTTCCCTCAGCGGTTTCGACAACACCGCCAACTACATCGTCGTCCTCACGGTGTCAGATGGCACTCTCACGGTCGCGCAATCAGGTTCCGCCACCGCACTCTTTGGATACGACGCATTCGCAGGCGACCCATCCAGCGTCACAAGCGATGAAATCGGTTTTGAGGGAAGTCACTCGGAGATCACCACAATGTTGGGCTCTGTTGTGTTCACCGCCAGTGGGACCCTCGGCGAACCAGACCTGTCGGTGTCCGTTGCGGAAAAGCCTGACGGTGCCAATATTTACTATTGGCCGGGAGATGACAGTGCGGACAGTGCTCGCTACTACCGCTATGTTGCCGACGCCAACGTCACGTGGACAAACGCGGAAGCCAGCGCCCGATCAACATCGAGTCCCGATAATCGGCTTGGCGGTATTTCCGGGTACCTGCTGAGGCCCTCGACGTATGAAGAAAACCAGTTCATATCGGACAAAATCGATGCTCGAAACATCTGGATCGCAGCCCGCCGTGGCACCGCTACAGGCACCTCCACAGCTGACGACTGGTTCTGGATTACTCATACCGGCACTAACGGTCCCAGTTCTTCAGAAAACGGCGTCAAGTTTTACGATGAAAACTGGTCAGGCACCTGGACATCAGACCAATCAAAGTCAGGATTTGTCGATTCCACACTTTGGAACAATCCCGATGGCACATTCGTCACTCCCTGGTCCGAGGCCGAACCTAACGGGACAAACAATGCCGTTGAGTTCTATGGTTCAACCAACTACGACGATGACAATGACGGTGTGCTGGATGACGATGAGAAGGCGCTATGGAATGATTTCCGGGACGACGCCGACCCGGGTGGAGGCGCAACCCGAATCACAGGGTATGTCGTCGAGTACAACGCTCACGAGATGACCACCCTCGCCTCTGATGTGGCAACGACGACCGCCACTGTCGCTTCGGCACCAGATGCCCCTGGCGCTCCGAGCGTGACCGTGGCACCCGGCCAGGCCACCGTGTCATGGACTGCACCAGATAGTAATTACTCGACCATCACCGGTTACACCGCAACGGCAAGCCCTACTGGTGGGGGCAGCAGCGAAACCTGTACAACGGCGACAACATCCTGTGTCATCACTGGTCTCACCGCGTCAACCAGTTACAGCTTCACTGTCACGGCCACGAACGCAATGGGCACCAGCGCCGCCAGTACCGCGACCAGCCAGACGATACCCGCCGACCCGGTCGTGGACTTTGACTCAAACACCGGCACCGGCACCATGTCTGACCAAGTGGGCAACACCGCAACCGCGCTGACTGCCAACACGTTTGAGCGTGCAAACTTCAGTTTTGTGGGTTGGAATACGGAAGCTGACGGGTCGGGCACCGACTACGCCGATGGTGCCACGTACGCCTTCGACAGTGACCTCACCCTCTACGCACAGTGGAAGAAGACTCTCCCTCCCCACATCGCCGCTAATGATGCGTTTGTCCAACCGGGATCTACCACTGGTGGCACCGCCAGTGTTCTTATCCTGAAAAATGCTTTCGACAACGAGACCAGCATCTACAACAGGGTTGGCTACGCCCGGTTTGAATACGATCCCAACTATTCATGGACGTCGGCCGCTTTCGAAATGCTGGTGTCCAGCAACGAGGACGGGGTCACTCCCAACGGTTACGGCACGAGCTACACCACGTTCAACGTCGATGTGTGGGGAATGTCGAATGCGGAGTGGGACGACACCATCACGTTTACTTCGGCTAATGCCTCGACGGAGGACTGGGGAATCGACACCTCACAGTGGCCTTGGGAGCCAGAGGGTGGGACCTACCTGGGGGCGTTTTCAGTCCCCACTGACCCTGACACCATCGGCGACACATTTTCGTTATCTAACGCCGATCTGGTGACCTTTCTCAATGGAGACACTGACGGGGAAGTCACGCTGTTCTTCCGTCGAAGCGACACCGATAACCAGGGCAACCTCTCTTTTGCTTCGGTGGAAAACACCACTACCGGCTACCACGGCCCACGTCTGGTGGTTCCTGGAGGCTCCTACTCCTACACGTTGGCTTATGACGTCAACGGGGGCACTGGTTCGATTCCCGATCCGGGCACCTACACCCAGGGTGGGAGTGCCTACACGATCGCAGATGGCACCAACATCACACCCCCTACCGGCGAAACCTTCGCGGGTTGGAACACAAAAGCTGACGGCTCCGGAACGTCCTACCCATCAGGGGCGAGCTATTCCACCGCAGCCTCAGTGACGCTCTATGCCCAATACAGCTCAGATCCCGTCGTCACCTTCAACTCCAACGATGGTCAAAGCAACCGCGCATTCCAAGTGGTGCCATCGGGAGTCACTGAAGCTCTCGATTCCACCCCGTTTGTTCGCAGTGGGTACAGCTTCCAGGGCTGGTCAACACTGGCTAACGGTTCCGGTACCGACTACGCCAATGAGGCAGACGTCACCTTGACCGGCAACCTCACCCTTTACGCACAGTGGGAAGCCACCAGTTCGGGTGGAACATCGGGCGGCTCTGATGACGAGGACCCTGGCGTGTCAGAGCTACCCCAAATACCGCGCACCCTCCCCGGAGCACCCCCGCGCGCTCCGGGACTTTTCCCTCGTCCTTCACCTGGCCAAAACGGACCGATTATTCTCAACGGACCCACCGAAACCCCGGGCAACCCGAATGGTCCGTTGACGACACCGCGGGGCTTTGTGGGCGGCCAACCCGTCCCCACGGAGACCTCTGAAGACGACGATGGCGGTGTCACCGTCACCACCGGCACACTTCGACTGGGGCTGCGCCCGGTCCCCATTCCGGGCGAACCTGGTCTTCCGGGAACGGGCGGGATGGGTATGCCCGTACCCCAGGGTGGTTCGACCGAGTTCAAAGGTGGCGGCCTTCTCCCCGGCTCTCAGTTGCAGGTCTTCCTCACAGGAGGAAGCCAAAGGGAGCTGGGCCGGATTCCCGTCTCCCCCACGGGTGAATTTGACGGAGAAGTTCAGTTCGGCACTCCCCGCGGCGAAAGGCCACTACCGATTGGCACCCACGTGGTTCAGGCCATTGGTTACGACGCTGAGGGCAACCAAACCGTAGTGGAGGTGCCCATCAACATTGCACAAGGGCCCGCTACTCCAGAGGCAGATCGGGCTTCGGGTGAGCTTCCAAACCTCCCGCTGGGAACGAGTACTGCCACTTCGGGTGGAGATCCCATTGACGTCGCGGTCACGGGAATTCCGGAGACCAAGACCGTCACGATCGATGGTGGCGACTTTGGTTTTGTCATCCGATCCGATGGTGGGGCCCAAGTGGAGGACACTCCCACATCCGCGCGGGTGTCTCTCGAGGCCTCCTCAACGGTTTCCATCACCGGTAGTGGTCTAATGTCGGAAACGACTGCCTCGGTGTGGATGTTTTCCACCCCCACTCAGTTGGCAACCGTCCAGGTGGATGCCTCCGGTGGGATCACCGCCGATGTCCTGCTTGACCCCCAGTTCATTGAACCGGGTAACCACACGCTCCAAATTCAGGCGGTGGGAACGGATGGTTTCATTCGCTCGTTCAACATCGGTGTGGTCATCCAGGATTCGACCGACCTGTCCACTGCTTCTTCGGCGTCAACCCTGCTGTGGTGGGTTGCGGGGCTGTTCGGCGTTATCGTCTTCTTGGTGATCGCGACCGCCATCTGGTCGAGGTGGCGAAACACTCAATCCCCCGGCATCTAATCCTCCGCTGGGTGACGTCGAGTCTGTTCAGGTCACCTCATTGGTTGGGGTGTTTAGGGTGTTGAGAGCGCTGGCATTAACCCCCGTGTTCCATAGTCCCTGATGGACGCCCTGACCCACCGTATGCCTGTGGGAGCTACCGTTCAGGCATATGCCCACCGAGTCACCTGATGCTTGCAATACGTAAGCACAGCACTTACCGTGTCGGTATGAGCCCCAATCTTCTGGTCAGAAGTGTCCCCGCTGAAACGCATGCAACCTTGGTTCGTCGGGCAGCGAGCGAGGGCAAGTCACTGCAGGAATATGTCCTGGGCCTTCTCCAGGCATCAGCCGACAAGCCCACCATGGCCGAAGTCATGGCGGAGATTGAGTCGGGTCTAAAGACCACGCCCAACCCCGCAATGAATACCGAAGACATCGTGGCAACAATTCGCGCGGTCCGCGACGCGTGAGAATTGTTGCCGATGCCTCGGTTGTTGTGGAGGCGTGGATCAACGACTCGCCACTCGCCTCACAGTGCCGAGAGATCTTGTCCTCGTCTGAATCGTGCGTCCCCGACCTCGTCTTCTCTGAAGTCGGTCACGTGTTTCGCACTCAGGAACGGCTCAGAGGTGTGGATCTCACGCACCAGTTCAAATCCTTCACCAGTTCCCCCTGGAGTGAGTATCACGTCAGCGAATACGCCCCCATTGCCTGGCCACTGCGCCAGGACATCACCTTCTATGAGGCCTGCTATGTCGCACTGGCGATCGCACTAGACATCCCCCTGGTCACCTTAGATCGGAAGCTCGCAGGGGTCGCCACGCGTTACTGCGAAGTGGTGATTCCGGGCCAGGAGTGAATCTTCAGGGGGCACGTGGCAACTCGCTGGGCAGGGGTCCCCTACAGAGCTAAGACCCCACGGTGCGCTGACTCCCCGCCGGAGCACCTCGGGGCATGGGGGCTAGCTGTGAGAGCCAATCACCATCCCCGCGGGGGCGGGGATTGCTAAGTCCTGTGCTTCTCCACTGGTGAGGCCTTTGATAAAGCCCAGGTAGGCCTGTTGCAGGTGGTCTCGCATGGCTTTTTCGGCCGCGTCAGGATCGGCCTGTTCAATGGCCGTGGTGATCTCCTCGTGTTGGGCGAGGCTTTGTTGCCAGGCCCAATCACCTCGAAATGCGCGAAAGAGGTGCAGGTGACAGTGCGAGCGGGCATAAGAGTCGATGACGACGTCGTTGTCTGTGGAGGCGAGGATGGCCTGATGGAAGGCACTGTCGTGCCTGATCATCATGAGGTTCACCGGTCCGGCCTGGGCGTCAAACCGCGAGAGTTCTTCTCGTAACTGGTGGGCGGGGTTGTTGAGCGTGTTGACGGCTGCGGATGCTGCCGCCCACGGTTCGACTAAGAGTCGGAATTCAAAGAGAGCTTTCACACCCTTGACGTCGAGCACGTCGGTGGTGGCGTAGCCCTTGTGCGAGGTGCCCACCAGAAGGTTGTCGCCTTGGAGTTGGCGCAATGCTTCTCGCACGGGTGTGGTGGAGACACCGAGTTCGCCGGCAACCCGTCGAATGTTGACTTTCGTGGCGGGCGGCAGGGTGTGCTCCAGGATGCGCCGGCGCAACGCGTCGTAGACCTCGGAACTGGTGAGTGTGTTGTCTGCCACCGCCATCAGTCCTTTCTACTGGGAATAATTGTCCAAAGTGTTACACAATTCGTTGAAAGTGTGTACCATTTGGGGAATTCGTCTGACGTCGTCGTCAGCGCACCCCTAAGCCCCACAGGTTTCCATGAGGAGTTCGAATGGTTCAGCGTCGTATCCCCCGACCCAAAGACCTCGCACCCCTGCTGAAGTTCAAACGCTTTGAACCCAACGCCACCAAACGGCGCCTCGATAAAGCCCTCACGCTGTGGGATTTGCGGGCCATCGCGAAAAAGCGCACACCACAAGCGCCCTTTGACTACACCGATGGTGCGGCCGAGGAAGAACTCTCCATCACGAGGGCGCGCGAGGCCTACCGCAACATCGAATTTCACCCGAACATCCTGCGTGATGTCTCCCGCGTGGAGACATCCAGGGACGTACTGGGTGCCCCGAGTGCCTACCCCCTCTCGATTGCCCCCACCGGCTTTACCCGGATGATGCACACCGAAGGCGAATGGGCCGGAGGGTCTGCCGCAGGAAAATTCGGGATCCCCTTCACCCTCTCCACGATGGGGACAGTGTCGGTTGAAGATGTCGCCGCCATTTCGCACCTGCAACGCAAATGGTTCCAACTGTATTTGTGGACTGACCGCGAGGCTTCCCTCGAGCTGGTCCACCGAGCCAGAGACGCCGGATATGACACGCTCATTGTCACCGTCGATGTCCCTGTTGCGGGAGCCAGACTGCGCGATGTGCGAAACGGGATGTCTATTCCACCTGCCCTGACGGCAAAAACCATCATCAACGCCATCCCCCGGCCCGAATGGTGGATTAACTTCCTCACCACCCCACCACTGGAATTTGCGTCGCTCAACCATTGGAGTGGGACTGTCGGTGAACTGATCGACAAAATGTTTGACCCCACCATCACTTTCGAGGACCTCACGTGGATTAGAAAAGAGTGGCCCGGAAAACTCGTCATCAAAGGGGTCCAGTCCCTAGAAGACGCAAAGGTCCTCACCGGGTACGGCGTGGATGGCATTGTGCTCTCGAACCACGGCGGGCGCCAATTAGACCGTGCCCCCGTGCCGTTCCACCTGCTACCCACCGTCCACAAAGAAATCGGCTCCGATGTGGAACTCATGGTCGACACCGGGATCATGTCCGGAGCGGACATCATCGCCGCCGTCGCCATGGGGGCACGCTCGACCATGATCGGTCGGGCCTACCTCTACGGCCTGATGGCAGGCGGCGAAGCGGGCGTCCTTCGTGCCCTGGAAATCCTCACCGGCGAAATGACTCGCACCATGCGGTTGCTTGGAGTCACGCATCTTGATGAACTATCACCCAAGCACGTCACCCAACTTGACCACATGCAGGCTTTGACGCCTGTCAGTACCGGAAGGAAAAAATGATGCACGAAGTAGTGTTCAGCCCCGAACGGTCCGAATACACCTACACCTTTGGTGGGGCCAAACCCATTCGCAACGTAAAACCCGGCAGTGTGATGCGACTGTGGTCAGAAGATGCCTTCAACTTCGCCCTCACAAGTGTCGATGACCTGCCCAGCCAAAAAATCGACATTCGCTACGTCAACCCCCAAACAGGTCCCTTTTATGTCGAAGGGGCTGAACCGGGCGACACCCTGGCGCTCCACATTGTGGACCTAGAGCCCGCCCGGGACTTTGGCGCATCGTCGACCATCCCCTTCTTCGGAGGCCTCTCCGCGACCGATCGCACCGCCATGCTCCACGACTCACTACCCGAGGCGACCTGGATTTACCACGTCGACCGTGCCAAGAACCAGGTCGGCTTCCAATCCCGTTTTGGCAACCAAGAATTTGCCCTGCCCATTGAGACCATGCTCGGAACGGTGGGTGTCGCTCCCCCGGCCGGTGAAGTGCGCACCAGCTTGGTGCCGGAGCGCTTTGGCGGAAACATGGACACCCCCGAAATGAAGGTGGGCACCACCGTCTATTTGGGTGTCAACGTGGAGGGTGCCATGTTCTCCATCGGTGATGGCCACTACCGCCAAGGCGAAGGCGAGTCCTGTGGAACCGCGGTCGAGGGTGCCATGAATTCGGTCATCCTGGTCGAACTGATTAAGGGCGGTGCACCGCTGTGGCCGCGTCTAGAAAACGACGACTACTGGATGGTCGTGGGGTCTTCTAGGCCCATGGAGGACGCGTGGCGTATTGCCCAAACAGAGATGATCCACTGGTTGGGCGACATCCTGGGCTTGCACTACATGGACGCCTACCAACTGGTGACCCAAGTGTCGCTCTCCCCCATCGCCAACTGTGTCGACACCAACTATTCGGTGGTCACCAAAATTCCGAAAGCCATTTTGCCCACATCTCTCGCATTCGATGGAATGCACGACAGGCTCCGTGAGCTCGCCAAGACGGTGATGTAAGCGGTGGGGCCAGCCGCCGGCTGGCCCTTTTCATGGGACAAGGAGGTCCACTGGTATGGAAAAGCAAGCAAACCCCGCAGTTCTGGGACTGCTCGGATATGGAATGTCAACGGTTCTGTTGAGCCTCATCAACAGCGGCATCATCCCGTTTGACGGGATGATTCTCGCGATGGCGCTGTTCTTTGGTGGTGCCGCGCAAACCCTCGTCGCCTCAATGCTGTTCAAACAGGGCGACACCTTCGGTGTCGTGGCCTTTGGCGGCTATTCGTTCCTGTGGCTGTCATTTGGCCTGATGAACGTCGGTGTGGTGCGTGAGTGGTGGACCGCAGATGCCAGCTCCGTGGGCTGGTACCTGATTATCTGGATGATCTTCACCATCTTCCTCACGATTGCCTCCACGGTGGCACCGCGCGTGTTGACGATGATTTTGTTCCTCACCATCATCCTGCTCGGCTCTTTGGGCTTTGGTGCCCTGACCGGCAATGCAGCGCTTAGCCTGTTTGGTGGCTACGAGGGCATCCTGACGGGAGCATTGGCAATGTATATGGCCTTTGCCCTCCTGCTCAACGAAATGTGGGGCAAAGAAGTTCTGCCCCTGGGCACACCCTTCCGTAAAGCAACCGTTTCCCAACCACAGTAAGAAAGGAACACTATGGATCTCGGACTCAAGAACAAAGTTGCCATCGTCACTGGTGGCACGAAAGGTATCGGTCGAGCAATCGTCGAAACCTTCGCCGATGAGGGCGCCAATGTCGCCTTCTGCGCCAGAAACGCCGACGAAGTGGCAGAAACCGAAAAGTCGCTGCTTGCCAAAGGGGTAAAAGCCAAAGGCACAGCGTTGGATGTCGGTGACGCCAGTGCGCTTCGCGCCTGGGTGGAAGATACCGCCAAAGAATTTGGCGGTATCGACATGGCGGTCGCCAACGTGTCTGCTTTGGCCATCCCCGATGAGGACGAAAACTGGGACACCTCCTACAAGGTGGACCTGATGGGAACGGTGAACCTCTGTAAAGCGGTCATCCCCCACCTGGAAAAGTCGGATGTGAAGTCGCTGCTGGCCATCTCGAGTGTCTCCGGACGTGAGGCAGACTTTGCCTCAGGCCCCTACGGCACCTTCAAGACCGCCATCATCGGCTACATGGCGGGACTCGCGCTGTCACTGGCAGAAAAGGGAATCCGGGCGAACACTGTCTCGCCAGGAAACACCTACTTCCCTGGTGGTGTGTGGAACAGCATCGAGGAGGGAAACCCCGACCTGTACAACATGGCTCTGGGGCTCAACCCCTCCGGCCGGATGGGTACCGCGGAAGAAATTGCCTCCGGTGTGGTGTTTATCTCCAGCCCCATCTCCAGTCGCACCAGCGGGGCAAACCTGCTGATCGATGGAGCCCTCACCCGAGGGATTCAGTTCTAGAAAAAACATCTCAGTGCCGGTGTGGGTTTCCCACACCGGCACTGTTTTTTTGGCCCCTACCGGCCAGAAGGGTTGTTTAGGAATCCTTCATAAGGCGCCGAAGAAACTCAGTCGGCTCCGGTGGATTATCAAGCACTGCATCCAACTGTTCTGCGTCGGCGGTGCTTAAGTAAAGAATCCTTTCTTCAAGGAGCACCCGTCGAGCCCGGTCCAATGCGGCACCGATTACAAAAGACGTCAAATCCTGGCCACTTGCGTGGGCTGCCTGGGTGATTTCCTCCCGAGCTTGCGTGCTCAGGCGAACATTCAAACGCTCAGCTCGATTTGTTGTTGCGGACATCTGTACTCCTCTTGTACGTACAATGAGCGTACTACATTTCCACGGGTGACGCACGCAAAGTTTTTAGAGAGAGAAAAAACCGTGATGGACATTCAGCAAAGGGCTGAAAACCTGCCCGTTGATAGAAGGGGATCACCTCGGGAGAAACTGCCTCCACCACGACGAGTGCAATTCCTATGTTCTGGCTGGTCCGAGTGATTCGTGCGAGCGCATCCTTCACAAGGAAAGATCCCACACCCTCCCCCTGAGCGCGATGATCAACCCCAAGCTGCCCAATCAGTGCCGCCGCGACGGGATAGCGATTACCCCCAACAGCCAAGCCCGAATCGCGGCCGGGCGCGGCAACGGTGATGACAGTGAGGCAGTAGAAGCCCAGCACGGTCTCCGCTGAGTCCGCCGAGGCTGAATCGTCAAACGCAACGAAACTGCGCGTAACGTCTCTTCGTTCATTTTGACCTGCGAAAAAATGGAACCAGTCGTCCACACTGGCCACACCGGAATGAAAGTGTGCGCGATTGAGGCCAGCGGGTAGCGGTTCGATTCGACACTGAGGTTGAGCTGTAGACACTCAGTCAGCATCTACTGGCCAACGTGACGATGATGCTTTTTATCCACAGCTCCGGCCACCTCGAGTGGTTGGCTGAAGCTAGCTCTTGTCTTTCAAGGACTCGGTGTTGCGAGCCACAGCAATGAGCGCCACGGTCGCCTCAAAACTGAGCCTGATGAGCAACACGGCAATGAATAGACCCAGTGGGACACCGACGAGGGCGATAAGAATCGAAATGCCTCCCTCAAACAGCAGGGAGAAAAAAGCCACTACGCCAAAGAGGCCTACAAGCGCCAAAATGATGACATAGAGCACACCGGCAACCCGGAGGGTCACCCACTCTTCAAATTTCAGGTCAAACAGGGCAGCAAAAAAGCCCTTCTGCTGCGCAGGAGCTCCCGTGGTGTCGGAACTATCGCTCATCAGTCTTCTCCTTATTAGCTGCGGGCCCCGAATGGGTGGGAACCATCACCACCGAGGCTAGTCGTCACATGGGACTCTGGCGAGAGAAAAAATCAGGTATTGCCCCACATGCCCCAAAAGACATGACAAATGGGTCGAATATATCCGCGGTCTAGCGGCCACTTCGCATGATGCCCCGAATGACCCGGTGGGACATGATGGCCAGGAACGACAGGCTCGAGAGCACACCAAACACGCTCAGAAACGACCCAATCGAGAACAGGCTGCCAAACGACCCGATGGACCCGATCGAAAACGAAGAGCCAATAGAACCGATTGACATGAAGGAGTTGTGTGAGGCAATCGAATACCGAGAGCCCTTTTGCTGACTCTTTTTAGGTGCACCCATGGCCTAGTCCTCTCCCTCTGACTCACGCGTCCACCCACAGCCTCCCACACAGAAGTCATTACCCCACACCCAAGGTGTTCGACACCGTGGGCAGTACTCCGGTTGAAAATCGCTCACTTACATACCCTAAGCAGTGATAGGGCT